>DBWI01000024.1 GCA_002308915.1 Christensenella sp. UBA1242
TGGTCCCAAACCACGTGCGCTACCAACTGCGCTACACCCCGTTGTCGCTTGGACTTTCTTATACTATTATATTTGGCTTCATAAGTCAAGTATTTTTTTTAAAATTTTTCAAAAAATTTACAAATTTAAATTTTAAATTTAATTTACATTACTATACAAAAAAAGACAATCATATTTATTTTTCTCAAAATCAAAAATGCTACACTAATCACAGGAGGAAAATAATGCAAATTAAACATAGAATATACGAAAACACACTTTATGTTGTACTTAGTGGAGAGTTAGATGAACATTCGGCTTATCATGCAAGATTAAGTCTTGATGAAATCTTTGATAGTCCCAAATTTAAACAAGTAATTATAGATTTGTCTGAGCTTGATTTTATGGATAGCACAGGAATTGGCGTTTTGATTGGTAGGTATAAACGAATGAAAGACAAAGAAATTCCAATCTTTATATGTAATCCATCAACTCATGCGGAAAGAATTTTTAAAATGACAGGATTATATGACATAATGCCCAAAATATCATAAGGAGGAAACATGAAATTAATAAATGAAATGGAATTAAATTTTAAGGCACTATCAATAAATGAAGGATTTGCAAGATCTTGCGTTGCAGCATTTTGTGTTCAATCAAATCCAAGTCTAGACGAAATAACAGACATAAAAACAGCAGTAAGTGAAGCTGTTACAAATTGTGTAGTTCATGCATATCCAGGTTTGCCTGGAAATGTTTGCATAAAAGTCAAACTATACGAAGATGAAGTTGAAATTGAAGTTATAGATAATGGAATAGGAATAGAAGACTTTGAAAAGGCAAAAGAGCCATTTTATACAACAAAAAAAGATGAAGAAAGAAGTGGAATGGGTTTTGCTGTTATGGAAAGTTTTATGGATAGTCTTGAACTAAAACAAAACGAAAACAAAGGATTAATAGTCAAAATGCAAAAATTCTTTAAAAAACAAAATATGCCAGCAGTTGGTGAATAATGCTTCCTCAAGAACAAACATTACAACTAATCACAAAAGCAAAAGCGGGTGATGAGAGTGCAAAGGCAACATTATTTGAAGAAAACTCACCACTAATAAAGAGTTTAATAAAAAGATTTTTGCATAAGGGAATAGAATATGATGATTTGTATCAAATAGGCACAATTGGTTTGCTTAAAGCAATCAACAACTTTGACATAAAATACAATGTAAAATTTTCAACTTATGTTGTGCCAATGGTAATAGGTGAAATAAAGAGATTTATGCGAGATGATGGAGCAATAAAAGTATCACGAAGCATAAAAACTCTAAATCTAAAAATAAAAAAATATATTGATGAATTCAATAAGGAAAATCAAAGAAAACCCAGCATAAAAGAAATAGCACAAAAATTTGATATAGATGAGTCAGAAGTAATGTTTATCACAGATTCGTCAGCACTTCCAATTTCAATATATACACCATTTGAAGATGGCACAAACAGTTTGCTTTTAATCGATAGATTAAATCAAGACAATTCACACGAAACAATGCTAGATAATCTCTTATTAAAGGAAACACTAAAACAATTAGATAATAGGGACAAAAAGATAATACTATTAAGATTTTTTAGAGATAAAACGCAAAGTGAAATTGCAAAAATGCTTGGTGTATCACAAGTTCAAGTGTCAAGATTAGAAAACAAAGTACTAGAAAAATTAAGAGATAAACTAACAATAACATAAAGTAGCAAGTAGCTACTTTTTTTATTCTTCATCATTTACTCTTTTCACTTCTATTGGCTTATATGTATCTATATTTTTATATACTCCAAAAGTATCAATATTGGGCATATATGGATTACGATAAAAAGGGGACATAGGCATCATTCCACCATACATTCCATAGCCGCCATATCCACCGTAATAATAGGGATTAGAGTATCCTCTACCAGCATATCCATAATAATTGTTATATCCCATCATATTACCATTTGCATTGGGATTTTCAACAACAACTTCTTCATCATTTTGGGTTTTGTTATTGCCAAATGTATCAATATTTTTTGCTGTTTTCTTGACATCAAAATCATGTTCTAAATCTGTTATATTATACATTATATTGTATATGTTATTGATAGTGTTATACAAGTTATAGATGTAAGTATTACGTATCTCCAAAGCATTTAAGGCAAGCAAATACTGCTCATTTGGCAAGTATTCATCTGCCTTTTTATTTATCTCAATACACTTTTCACTGTTTGTTGTAATCTTATCACACAAGTCTTCAATTAACAATTCTTTCCTTTTTGAAATATCTGTTTTTTCAAGTTCAATTATCTTGCAAAGAGTTTCAATCTCGTCAATGGCACCAGTAACACATGTTAGTAAATAATCTTTTTGATTCTCTAAAATATAGTAAGATTCAGCAATATCTTTTTTGCTATCATCTTCATCTGTTTTTGTGGCTACAATAGTGTATGTAGGCTTCTTTTCATCCAATTCTATTATGGCTTTTTCTGTTTGATTAAAAGTGCTATTAAGTTTTTCTACAAGCACTTTATTTTCATTTCTGTTGCAACCACAAATTGTTATCAAATATAACATTATTAAAAACAAAGCAATTGTTTTTTTCATAATTTCTCCATAAATATTATTTGCAAATAGTTTTTTTATATTCTTTTATGTTGTTTAACAACAAATTATTTGGCAATAAATGAAGTAGGGGGAATTATGCAAGACGAAGTTAGAAATAAAAAATATAATTCTTATGTAGAAGCAAAAATTGCAAAAACCCACGCTTGGCCAAGTCTTTTTAATGCGTTTTGGGTTGGTGGACTTATTTGTGTATTTGGACAAGTGTGTAATGATTTGATTTTAATGTGGTTTCCAAGCATTTCAACACAAAGTGCTTGGGCTTACACTTTGATTATAATAATTTTTATTGCTGCACTTTTAACTGGATTAGGTGTATTTGACAAAATTGGAGCATTTGCTGGTGCTGGAACAATAGTTCCAATTACTGGATTTTCCAATTCAATCACAAGTCCAGCGCTTGATTTCAAAAATGAAGGAATTATTTTTGGTATGTGTGCAAAAATGTTCATAATTGCTGGTCCTGTAATAGTATCTGGAACTGTTGCAAGTATGATTGTAGGCATAATTTATTTATTTGTGTAGGTGAATATGAAAAGAGAATTAGGACAACAAACTGTTTTTTTTAAAAACAAACCTAAAATTATTGGACATTATTCAATTGTCGGTCCAAAGGAAGGGAAAGGAAATCTTAGAGAATACTTCAGTGAAATTGAACAAGATGACTTTTTTGGGCAAAAAACATATGAGAAAGGCGAAAGAGTAATGATAGAAAGAGCTTTGGAAGGTGCTGTAAAAGATGCAAATTTGTCTTTTGATGACATAAAGCTTTTTCTTTCTGGGGATTTACTCAATCAAATAATTAGTTCAAGTTATGCAGCAAGAAAATATGATATTCCATATGCTGGTGTTTTTGGTGCTTGTTCAACAATGGCAGAAAGTCTTGCTCTTGGAGCTTGTCTTGTTGATGGTGGACATTTTGAAACTGTGGCTTGTGCAACTTCTAGCCATTTTTCCACAGCAGAAAGACAGTTTCGAACTCCTTTGGAATTAGGTAGCCAAAGACCACCAACATCACAATGGACAGTTACAGGTTCTGGAGCTGATATAATTTCTAGTAAAGGCAGCGGTCCAATAATTACATGTGCAACATTTGGAAAAGTTGCAGATTTTGGAATAACAGACGTAAATAATATGGGTGCAGCTATGGCACCTGCAGCAATGTATACTTTGATTGCACACTTTAAAGACACAAAGACAAAGCCAGAAGATTACGACTTGATTTTGAGTGGAGATTTGGGCAAACTTGGCAGTGAAATTCTAATTGATTTAATGGAAGATAAAGGTTATAAACTTGGACTTAATTACAAAGATTGCGGACAAATAATCTTCAAACGAAATCAAAATGTTTTGATGGGTGGCAGTGGCTGTGGTTGCAGTGCGACTGTATTGAATTCTATTGTATTAAAAAAGCTAATCACAGGTGAATATAAAAGAGTTTTGTTTATGGCTACAGGTGCATTACTTTCAACACTTAGTGCACAGCAAGGAGAAAGTGTACCAGGTGTTGCACACGCAGTTGTAATTGAAGGAGAGAAAAATGAATGATTGGTATGTGTATTTAATTGTATTTTTAACAGGTGGTACAATTTGCTTTATTGGGCAAATACTTGTAATAAAAACCAAAATGACAACAGCAAGAATACTTGTAACTTTTGTCCTATTAGGTGTATTTTTGCAAGCAGTTGGCCTATTTGATGCAATTTCACAGTTTTGCAAAGCAGGAATAAATGTTCCAATAATTGGATTTGGTGCATCACTTGCAAAAGGTGCAATAAACGCTGTTAAATCAAGTGGAATATTGGGTATTTTCACAGGTGGACTTTCTGCTTGTGCAGGTGGTATTGCTGCAGCAATATTTTTTGCTTTTATATTTGGAATTATATTCAAAGCAAAAACAAAAAAGATGTAAAAATATTAAAAAATTAACAATTCATAGCATATAATACTATGTGAAAAATAATAAGAAATGCAGTAAGTTTCGTTTGCCATTCAAGTATAAACTTGGTATATTTTTTTGCATATTTGTTCTTGTTATTGCTTGCATATTAACATATCTTAATAATGTTGTTAATCCTGTTATTATTGAATCAAGTGGAGCAAAAACAAGGTCACTATCTCAAAAGGCAGTTGAACAAGCAATTTTTGATACAATTTCTGGTGAAGAAATATATGATAGTCTTGTTATGATTGCAAGAAATGAAAATGGCAAAGTAATATACATAAGCACAAACACATTGCAAATAAATTTGCTTGCACGAAAGCTTGTTAAAGCAGCACAACAAAACCTTGAAAATCTTGGCGAAAAGGGAATAAATATTCCACTAGGGACATTTACCGGAATGCCAATTTTTGTAGGTCGTGGACCTAATATAAATATAAAATTACTTCCTATAGGAAGTATTGCATGCAAATTTAGTTCAGAATTTGTTAATGCAGGCATAAATCAAACAAATCATAAAATATATTTAAATGTTACTTCAAATGTTTCAATAATTTTACCTACAGGCAACCAGACAATAAAAACGACAACCCAAGTAATGATTGCCGAAAGTATTATAGTGGGTGAAATCCCAGAAACATATCTAAACTCAACAAGTTTGGACGATATGCTTAACCTCGTTCCAGATTAATTAACTTCAAAAAATCATCAGGAAAATCGACTGACAAACTAATTATCTTTTTTGTTGTTGGTTGCACAAATGATATTTCTTTGAGAAGTAGAGCAGTATGAGATATTTTCTCGCTTTTTTGCCCATATAACTCATCACCAATAAGTGAATGTCCAATACTTGACATATGAACTCTTATTTGATGAGTTCTGCCATGTTCAATTTTTATTTTTGCAAGGGAATATCCATCAAAATTTTTAACAACTTCAACATAAGTTTTTGCAGGTTTTCCAAGTGTATCAGAAGTCTCTCTTTTGTTTTGATTTATTCCATTGTTACACATTGTAACAATGTTTTTATCAATAACTATATCTTCATTCAAATTACCAGAACAAATAGCATAATATGTTTTTTGTACATTTTCATCTCTATTTAAGAAATTACTTGCAAGGCTATTTTTTGCAACCAAAACAATTCCACAAGCATCTTTGTCTAATCTGTTTATAATTCTAACAACAAAGTCTCCACCATAATAATTGAGTATTGCACCAGCCAAATTATTCATATAATGTGACCTAGACGGCATAGTTGCAAGTCCACTAGGCTTATTGATTGCCACAATATCATTGTCTTCATAAATAACATCAAGTTTGATGTCGCATAGTTGCAATTTTGAATTTGAATTTGGATTGTTGTTAATTGATATAACATCTCCATTATCAACAATTTTGTCCATAAAACAAACTTCATTATTAAGCTTAATGAAACCACTTTGTTTTCGTAAGTTTTTTAGATAGTTTTCACTATGCCCCAAAGATTTCAAATATGAGTATATTGTTTGTTTATTGAGAGCATTTTTAACCACAACATCTACATAACTTTCTTTCATAATAATTTTATAGTAACATATTTAATAAAGTTAGTAAATTATATTTGACTTTTAGTTTGTATTGTGCTAGTTTATTTTTTGTTAAAAGACGATGATAAAAGACTAGTAACTATTCTAATTGCCAACAGAGATGAAAACTCCTGGGCTGAAAGGTTTTCTTGGACAAATTATAGTGAATTCACTTTTTAGTCACCAGCTGAAATAGTAGTAGGATTGGTCGGGAAATCCCGTTATAGATTAAATGAGTATGCTTTGCATGAATTTAGGTGGTACCGTGGCTAAGAGTTAGTCACCCTAAAATTTGCAAAGTTTTTTTATTTTTTAAGGAGAGAAAATGGAAAAAAAGATTACTGAATTTTTAGAAAAAGCAAAACAAGAATTGGCAACATGTAATGCACTAAAGCCATTAAATGACCTAAGAGTAAAGTTTTTAGGTAAACAAGGTGAGTTAACTGCATTTTTGCGTTCAATGAAAGATGTTCCAAATGAAGACAAACCAAAAATTGGACAACTAATCAACAAAGCTCGTCAAGAAGTTGAAGAAAAAATAAATGAATTACAACGCAAACTTGAAGAAAAAGTATTAGAAGAAAAACTTTCAAGACAAAAAGTGGATATAACAGAGCCAAGCAAAGTGCCAGAAAAAGGCGAAATACACCCACTACACAAAGTTTTTGACAAACTTATTGATTGTTGTGTTGAAATGGGATTTACAGTTGTTACAGGCCCAGAAATCGAGTATGACTACTATAACTTTGAAGCTCTTAATGTACCAAAAGACCATCCAGCAAGAGATATGCAAGATACTTTCTTTATCTCAGACAATATCTTAATGCGTTCACAAACTTCATCTGTTCAGGTTCATGCTATGGAAACAATGAAGCCACCATTTAGAATTGTTAGTCCAGGTAGAACATACAGAGCTGATAGTGATGCAACACACAGCCCAGTATTCCATCAATTTGAAGGTCTTGTTGTTGATGAAAACATTTCTATGATTGACCTAAAATCTATGCTTACAAATCTTCTTTCAATGTTATTTGGAGAAAATACAAAAGTTAGATTCCGTCCTTCATACTTCCCATTCACAGAGCCAAGTGTTGAAGTTGACGCAACTTGTCCATCTTGTGGTGGCAAAGGTTGTAAACTTTGCAAAGGTACTGGTTTTATGGAACTTTTGGGTGCTGGTATGGTTAATCCAAAAGTTTTGGAAATGAGTGGTATTGATAGCAAAAAGTACACAGGATTTGCATTTGGTCCAGGTGTAGACAGATTGGCAATGGTAGTTAACAAAATACCAGACCTTAGAATGATGTTTGAAAATGATATTAAATTTTTGGAACAATTGAAGTAGGAGAAAGATAATGATAGTAACATTAAATTGGTTAAAAGATTTTGTTGATATTGATGTATCACCAGAAAAATTAGCAGAATTACTTACAAATTCTGGAAACGAAGTTGAAGAAATTATTTATCAAGACAAATATTTAAAAAATGTTGTCGTTGGTAAGATATTAAAAATAGAGCAACATCCAAATGCAGAAAAATTAGTTGTTTGTCAAGTTGATATTGGAACAAAAGTTACTCAAATTATTACAGCAGCAAAAAATGTTTTTGAAGGTGCTATTGTTCCTGTTTCACTTGCTGGTGCAAACCTTGCTAACGGAATACACATAGAAGACTCAAAATTAAGAGGTCTTGACAGCTTTGGAATGTTCTGTTCTATTGAAGAACTTGGAGTAACAGACTATGACGGCGAAAAAGACGGCATAATGATTTTGGATAACGACCTTGTTCCTGGAACAGAAATCGCAAAAGCTCTTATGATGGATGATGTTATATTTGATGTTAATGTAACAGCAAACAGACCAGACTGCATGAGCATTATTGGTATTGCAAGAGAAGTTAGTGCATTAACAGGCAAACCACTTAAAGAACAAAATTTATATTATGAAACAAATAATGAAAATGTTTCTGATTATGTTTCTGTTGAAGTAGAAAACACAGAGTTATGTCCAAGATATATGGCAACAGCACTCAAAGATGTAAAACTCGAAAAATCACCAAAATGGTTAAGAGCAAGACTTGTTGCAGTTGGAATTAAGCCAATATGCAATATTGTTGATATAACAAACTATGTTCTTATGGAATATGGTCAACCAATGCATGCTTTTGACCACAAATATCTTGGTGGCAAAAAGATTATAGTTAGAAATGCAAAGAAAGGTGAAAGCTTAAAGGTTCTTAACCAAAATACTTATGACCTTGATGAAAAAATGCTTTGCATTTGTGATGCCAATGGTCCAAGCGTTATCGCTGGTATTATTGGTGGAACATACAGCTCAATTCAAGAAGACACAAAAACAGTTGTATTTGAATCTGCTGCTTTTGAAAGAGCAAGCATAAGAAGAACAAGTAGAAGAATTGGTGTAAGAACTGATTCAACTGCAAGATTTGAAAAAGGTGTTGATGTTGGCTCACCAGAATATGGTATGAAAAGAGCACTTAACCTTGTTTATGAACTCAAAGCAGGAACAATCGTTAGTGGAGTGATTGATACAGTAAAAGAACAACCAAAAAATAGAGATTTGGAATTTAGTTTGAATAGAATATTTAAATTACTTGGAATAAGAGTAGAAAACGATAAAGTATTAAACATACTCAATAACCTTGGTATCAAATCAAAAATTGACGGCGACAAACTTTTCTGCAATGTACCAGTATTTAGAAGTGATATAGAAAATGACGCAGATATTGCAGAAGAAATAATAAGAATGTATGGTTATGGTGTTTATGACAGCATAGAAACAGCACCACTTAGCAGTGCATCTGTTACAGTTGGAAAACATGACAAAGTATTATTGCTTGCAAGAAATCTAAAATATGAACTTTGTGATTATGGATATTTTGAAGCAGTAAACTTCTCAATTTGCAGTGATGATGTTAAAGACAAACTTCTAATAAACCCAGAAGATAAAATGTATAACATGATTAAAATAGCAAACCCAATTAGTGAAGATTTGGGATATGTTAGAACAAGTATGGCAAATGGAATGTTCTTAACTGTTGCCAGAAACTTAGCAAGAAAAAATAGTGGATTTAAGTTATTTGAAGTTGGTAGAGTATATATTCCAAAATCATTACCACTTACAGAACTTCCAGACGAAATCAATATGCTTTCTTTGTGCAGTGTTGACCCAAAAGATGATTTCTTTGTATTAAAAGGAATAATGGAAAATCTCTTAAGAGATTTTGAATTTGAATACAAACTTGAATATTCAAAATTACCATATTTGCACCCAGGAATTAGTGCTGATGTAATTGATATTAACACAAATGTAAAAGTAGCTAGTTTCGGTCAAGTGCATCCAAAAGTATGCAAGAATTTTGATTTGCCAGAAAAAACTTTCTATGGTGAAGTTAATCTTGATGCACTAGCAGCATTGAAAGAAAAAACTCATAGTGTAAAAGCACTTTCAAAATTCCCAATTGTTGAAAGAGATTTGGCAATTGTATGTGATGAAAGCTTAACAGTTGATACTATTATTGGTTGCGTAAAGAAGTCTTGTGGCAACTTATACTATGGCGCAAAAGTATTTGATATTTATAGAAGTGCAGAACTAGGAGAAAACAAAAAGAGTGTTGCATTCAATTTCCAACTCCAAAGTTATGACAAAACATTAACAGATGACGAAATAAATCAAGTCGTTAAAAAGGTATTAAAAGACCTTCAATACAAAACAGGTGCAGTGCTCAGATGATTTATTTAGATAATGCTGCAACAACAAAGCCATCAAAGCAGTGCATAGAAACATATAACAAATACACAGAGGAATTTTATAATCCCTCTGGTATTTATATGCCTAGCATTAAAGTAAAAAACGATATTCAAAGTGCAAGACAAACAATACAAAAAGCTTTGGGAGCAACAACAGGGAATATAATATTCACTTCTTCTGCAACTGAAGCAAATAATTTGGCAGTATTCGGCTCAATGCGCTCAAACTTCAAAAAATTTGTCTTTACAATGGCGGACCATCCTTCAACATACAATATTGGAGTTGAACTTAAAAACAGAGGCTATGATGTTGAATTTTGTCCATTAACACAAGATGGGCAAATAGATTATAATGCACTTGAGCAAATTTTAGATGATAAAACAAGTTTCATATCTGTTATCCATGTATCAAACGAAACAGGTGCAATAAATGACTTAAAAAGAATAAACGAATTGCGCATAAAGAAATGTCCAAATGCAATATTACATGCAGATGGAGTTCAAGCGTTTGGAAAAATAAAAATAAACTTAGATTATTTTGGTGTTGACTTGTACACAATAAGTGGACACAAAATGAATTCATTAAAAGGTTGTGCTTGTTTATATAGTAGAAATATAATATTAAAACCTACAATATATGGTGGTGGACAAGAGGGCAATCTTCGCTCAGGAACAGAAAATGTTGGAGCAATTATGTCTCTAAAAACTGCAGTAGAAAACATTGGAAACATAAAAGAAAATTATGATTATGTTCAAAATCTTAAAAATGAATTTATAAAAAATATCATTGATTTGCCTTGCAAAATAAATAGTGATAACAGATGTTCGCCATATATACTAAGTTTAACTTTTAAAGGCGTAAAAGGTGAAACACTTGTTCATATGATGGAACAAAAAGATATATATATTAGCACTGGTAGTGCTTGTTCAAGCAGACATACTGGAAACAGAACACTTGAATCAATGAATATTTCACCAAAAGATGTTATTGGCAGTGTTAGAATTAGTTTTTCGAAAAATAATACGCTTGAGGAAATTAAAGTTGCATCAAAAGAACTAGCTGAAAGCTACAAACAATTGATAAAAAAGTTGAGTTAAAAATGAAAAGAGTAATTTTACTAAGATTTGGAGAATTATATCTCAAAGGAAAGAACAGAAATTATTTTGAAAAAGTGTTAATATCTAATATCAAGTTAAATCTAAAAGGACTTAACTGCGATTTTTATCGTTCAACAGGCAGATATATTGTTACCGATTATGATGAAATGGATGAGAGCATAATTATTGATAAATTAACAAAAATATTTGGTCTTGTTTCTTTGTCTAAAGCTGTGGAAATTAAAACTGATATTAATGATATTCGTGAATATATTTCAACATTAAAATTTGATGTTGAAACTTTTAGGGTATCTGTAACTAGAGCAGACAAAAATTTTCCTGTTCAATCAAATATTTTTGAAAGAGAACTTGGTGGTATAATTTTATCAAAGAATCCAAAACTAAAAGTAAGCTTAAAAAATTTTGACACAGAAATTATTGTTGACATAAGAGAAAGTGGCAAAACATATATTTTGACTGACAAAATACAATGTGCTGGTGGAATGCCACTTGGAACTGCCGGCAAAGGTCTTTTGCTTTTATCTGGTGGGATAGATAGTCCTGTGGCTGGCTATATGATGTCAAAAAGGGGAATGAGTATTGTTGGATTACATTTTCATAGTTTTCCATATACAAGTGAACTTGCAAAACAAAAAGTAATTACGCTTGCAAAAGAAATTTCTCCGTATTGTGGAAAAATTAGACTTTATATGTGTCCGTTTACAGAAATTCAAGAAGAAATACACAAACATTGTGCACCAGAATTTATGATAACAATAATGAGAAGAATAATGATGAAAATTGCTGCAAAAGTTGCCGCTATGGCAAATTGCAAAGCAATTATAACAGGAGAAAATCTTGGTCAAGTTGCGAGTCAAACTGTTGAAAGTATGACTGTAACTAATTTCTCTCAAACAGAAGTTCCAATTTTTAGACCTTTAATTGCATTTGATAAAAAGGAAATTATTGAAATTTCAAGGCAAATAGGAACATATGATACATCAATCTTGCCTTATGAAGATTGCTGTACTGTATTTCTTCCAAAAAATCCTGTTATAAAACCAAAATTAGAGAAAGTGCAAAAAGAAGAATCAAAATTAGATATAGAAAATTTAATACAAACTGCAATTAGTAAGATTGAACTAATAGAATGCTAAAATTTTCTTGACAAAATTTTTTAAAAAAAATAATATTAAGTTAGTAAGTTTTTAATTTACGATATTTTAAGCGAAAAAATATATATAAAAAAGAGGTAAAAAATGAGCAATTTTATTAGTGCACTTTGTGCAGTTGGTACGATTGCTTCTATCTTTATCGGATTAGGTGCTTTGATTGTAGGCTTAGCAGGGGGATATGGCTTAACCTATCTAATCAATACAAAAAAAATGGCCAGAGGTAAACAAAAGGCTGTAAAAATTTTGGAAGATGCTTATGCTGAAGCAAAAACCGTAAAAAAAGAAGCAATCCTTGAAGCAAAAGAAGAAATTCACAAACAAAGATTGGAGTTCGATCAAGAAGTAAAAGACAGACGTATTGAACTTCAAAAAACAGAAGATAGACTCACTCAAAAAGAAGAGTTTATCGACAAAAAAGATTTAAACTTAGACAAAAAACAAGAAGAAATTGATACACAAAAAAAGATAGTTGATGAAAAACTTGTTAAAGTTAACGAAGAACTTGCAAAACAAGAACAAATTAAACAAGAGATGATTTCTCAACTTGAAAAAGTTGCAACATTAAAAAAAGAAGATGCAAAGCAAATTCTTATCAATTCTATGGTTGAAGATGCCAAAAAAGAGGCAGCAAAACTAGTTAAAGCAATTGAAGATGATGCAAATGAACAAGCAACAAAAAAAGCTCAAAATATCGTAAGTCTTGCTATACAAAAATGTGCAACAGATGTTGCAGGTGAAATTACTGTAACTTCCGTTTCTATCCCAAATGATGAAATGAAAGGTAGAGTTATTGGAAGAGAAGGAAGAAATATTCGTGCAATTGAAAATGCAACAGGTGTTGACCTTATAATTGATGATACACCAGAAACAATTACAGTATCTTGCTTTGATCCAATAAGAAGAGAAGTTGCAAGATTATCACTTGAAAAACTTATTCTTGATGGAAGAATTCATCCAACTCGTATTGAAGAAATTGTAGAAAAAGTACAAAAAGATGTTGACCAAACAATCAAACAAGCAGGTGAACAAGCAGTAAACGAAGCTGGAATTTATGGAATGCATCCAGAACTAGTTAAAATATTGGGAAAACTTAAATATAGAACAAGTTATGGACAAAATGTTTTAAAGCACAGCCTTGAGACTTGTTATATTGCTGGTTTATTGGCTTCAGAAATGGGAGCAAATGTTCAAGTAGCAAAACGTGGTGGACTTTTACATGATATTGGAAAGGCACTAGACCATGAAATAGATGGAACACACGTTGCAATTGGTGTTGACTTGGCAAAGAAATATAAAGAATCACCAGAAGTAATTCATTGTATTGAAGCACACCACTTTGATGTTGAATTCCATAGCATAGAAGCAGTTTTGGTTCAAGTTGCTGATGCAATATCAAGTGCAAGACCTGGCGCAAGACGTGAAACTCTTGATGCTTATGTAAAGAGATTAGAAAAACTTGAAGAAATTTCAAATTCATTCAATGGTGTTGAAAAATCATTTGCAGTTCAAGCAGGTAGAGAAGTTAGAATTATTGTTAAACCAGAAGAAATCAGTGATGCTGATGCAATGTTCCTTGCAAAAGATATTGCAAAACGAATTGAAGCAGAAATGGAATATCCAGGTCAAATAAAAGTAAATGTAATTCGTGAAGCAAGATTTAGTGAATTTGCAAAATAAAATAAACAACAAAAAAAGACACAACAACCAAGTTGTGCCTTTTTTATTTTTATGGAGCTACTGGCCGGATTCGAACCGGCGACCCACGCATTACGAATGCGTTGCTCTACCAGCTGAGCCACAATAGCAACAAAATAAATATATCATAACTTTGTATTAAATAAAAGCAAAAACAATATAATTTTACATTCTTCTTATTATTCCAACAACTTTACCAAGTATAGTTATGTCTTTTGACACAATAGGTTGATATAGGGAATTGGCAGGTTGAAGTTTGATTACATTATTTTCTTTTTTATATATTTTTACAGTTGCAGAATTATCTATCATGGCAATTACAATATCTCCATTTTCTGCTGTGTTTTGACTATATCCAATAGCAAAATCGCCATTATTAATTCCAATGTCAATCATACTGTCTCCCTTAACTCTAAGAACAAACAGTTTTGAAGTATCAGTAATATTAAAAAAAGAATTTGATATTGATATATAGTCTTCAATATTTTGTTCAGCCAAAATTGGTGTACCTGCTGCAACTTGCCCAACAATAGGCAATGAAACAATTTTTCCAGCACGATTATCGACAACTTCTATTGTTCTACTTTTTAAATTTTGTCTTATAATTGAACCATTGTTTTCCAAAATATCCAAATACTCTTTAACTGAATTTGTTGACTTTAAGCCAACAGCAGAAGCAATTTCTCTATAAGAAGGTGAGTAACTGTTTTCTTTTGTATAATCAATAAGATATTCTAAAATTTCTTTTAGTTTTTGTTCTGATTTTTTCATAATTTTATTCCTTTGTAATTCTATTATATAAAAAAAGATTAAAAAAAGCAAACATTTGTTCTATTTTTTTAATCTCTTAATTTAACTTTATTTGCAACACTTCGTCTTATATCTTCACTCATTGCTGCATAATGCTTTTTGGTTGTGTTAACATCTTTATGACCAAGCACTTCTGCAACAACATAAATATCTCCAGTTTCTCTATATAAATTTGTACCATATGTACTACGAAGTTTATGTGGTGAAATTTTTTTAAGGGGAGATGCAATTTGACTATATTTCTTTACTAAATTTTCAACAGCACGAGTAGATATTCTTTTTTTCTGCAAAGAAACAAATAGAGCATTTTCATTTATTACATCTTCCATAAGTTTTTTTCTGTCTTCAAGCCAAGCAAGCAAAGAATCTTTTACTTCATCTGAAAAATATAAAATAACTTGATTTCCACCTTTTCTTGTTACCTTAAAACAATTGTTGTCAAAATCTACATCATTTAAGTTAATTCCAACACATTCACTAACTCTTATGCCTGTACCTAAAAACAAAGAAAGCATTGCTACATCACGAGTTTTTGTGTGTTGATTAAAGGCCTGTTGCATCTTTGTCATGTGCTCAGGTGTTTCTGCTTCATTAATTAATTTACAAACTTCATCAACTTCAAGCCTTACAATCTCTTTTGTATGAATTTTTGGAGAGGTGAGCTTTGAAGCAACATCAACAGATAAATTTTCATTTTTAAAGTTATATTTAAAAAAACTTTTGATTGAAGCAATTTTTCTTGCTTTGCCTTTTTCGCCATTATGATATGTTTTTCCATTAAACTCATGATAAGACAAATAACTTACATATTGTTCTAAATCACGCACTTTTAATTTTTCTAAATCAGAATAGGTGATACTCTTGACCGGCTTAAAAAACAAATTTTTTGATAGATAATCAAAAAAAATCTCCAAATCACGACTATAATTCAATCGTGTCAAAGGTGATGTATAATTTTCTATACCCAAAAAATAATCTAAGCAAAAGTCTGGTAAGTTTTCCAAATTTTTGCTTAAACCTTCTATACTTTTTTTATTCCTTTGCAATATGTAACTACTCATAATTAACATTGTAATTATAACAAATTATTTATCTTAATACAATCAAAATTTTGACTATTTTAATTTGCTGTGGTATTATAATAATATGAAAAACAAAATTACTGTTTTTGATGAAAAGTACATTAACACATTTGCAAAACAAATAGATACACAATATGTTGATAATGCATATGAATATGTATGCAATATTTTGAATACTGCAATTGATGAACTATGTAAAAAAAGACCGATTATTGCAGATTACGAAACTGAAATTGTAAACGAATGTGCAACATTTAGTGAAAATTCAAAATCATCACTTGACATCTTTTTATCAATAAAATCACCACAACTAGAACTAAGCGTTCTTAAACTTAACAACAACATATTAAAAAAGGTGAACTTGCGTTTTAAAAATGCTTGGCATGCAACTATGAAACCAAAAAACAAAAGAAGGTGGTTTAACTTTTTTAAGAAAGACAAAAAGAAAAAAGATGATGAGATTAGCAATAAAAACTTAACTATAAATAATGACAAATACAATATAATCAATTTTGAAGTAGATTTGGTAAGTGAAATGGCCAAAAACTTAACTGAACAAACTCAATTATACGTAAATAACTATGGAATAACAATATTAGGTGAAGAAGAAATTGGAATGAATGTTAATATTTATGTTACATTCCAAAATGGCGAAGAACTTAAAATCTTTAATTCAAACGAATATAGATTAACAACAATTGATTTTGGTTCTCGTATGCAAAATATCGAATCTAAGAACAACGCAACAAACTATGCTTTTAGAACAATTTTAAGAATTTTTAATGGAATGTTTGCAAACTTAATGAACTACAAACTTAATCAAATATTCATTGAAAGCATCTTGTATAACTGTCCAGATGAATTATTTAAAGGAACAACATATCAAGCTTTCTTAAAAATTGTTAATTATATAAACATAAGTAACTATCAAAATTTTAAATCAATTACAAACTCAAACTTAAATATATTTGACGACAATTTGGTTACAATCAGTTATTATGAATTTAACAAATTTATCAAATTAATGGCAAAACTTATCTAAATTTGTGTTAAAATAGGTATAACTATTCGCAAAAGCTGTCTTTTGCGAATAGTTTTTATTTATGCTTTAATACAATTTTTACTTCCCCTAACTTATTAAAACAAATCTAAAACAAAATTATTTTGACTAATTTCTTTCTTTATTTGCCTGTAATTACTCAAATGTTTTTGTACCAAACTCCAAAAATATTTGCTATGGTTCATATATTTTAAGTGGCATAGTTCATGTATACAAACATAATCAATACAACTTTGTGAAAGCATTATCATTCTAAAATTTAGTCTAATTTCCTTTTCGCTATTGCAACTGCCCCATTTCTTTCTTGCTGATATAATTTTTGTTGATTTATATCTTAAATCACAATATTCTGAAAGATGTGAAATCCTCGGTAAAATAAGGGATTTAGCCATTTTTAGTAACCATTTTTTGATGACATTTTGAGCGCTACTACCCTTCCTGTATGGTATTAAATAATCACCAATTTGAATATTATTTTCAACATATTTTATCTCATATGTAGTACCTAAAAACATTATTTTACTATAATTATAAAACTCTTTGTGTTCACTATACCTTTGTTGTACCTTTGCTATGCCTTTTTGTATCCATTCTTCTTTTTCTTCTAATATTTTATTAACTTGATTATCTGAATACCTTAATGGGCAATTAACTTGTACTTCTCCACTATTTAATATCTTTATCGATATCGTTCTTCTTCTACTTCTTTTAACTACTACTTTCATATTTTCTATTATATACCAAAATATGGTACTATGCAAAATAAAAATATGTACTATGCAAAAACAGAATACCCTTAAAAACATTGACAATTAGCTACTTTTTTGTTTATACTTTAAAAGAAATATATATGAGGTCAAAAAATGGCAAAAGAAGAACTACCAAGAGGTCAATTATCCACTATAATTCTTTCAACATTATTGGATAATGACAAATATGGTTATGAAATAATAGAATTAATAAGAGAAAAAACCAATGGAGATGTAAATATTAAACAACCTAGTTTGTACAGCAGTTTAAAGAGAATGCAAGATCAAGGTCTTATTTCATCTTATTGGAGAGATAGCGAAATTGGTGGCAGAAGACACTATTACAGCATTACTGATTATGGAAAAAAATATGCTGAAAAATGGCAAGCTGATTGGACAAGTGAAAATATAAAGAATACTAACAAAACTAAAACTGTAGAAGAAACAGAAAAGCATGAAGACAATAAGCCAAAAGGTTTTGTTCAATATGACCTATTCTCTAACCCAACATTAATAAGTGAGCCTTCTGATGAAGTATTTGATTCAATCAAAAAATTACGTCAAGAAGCTGACAATGAACAAATTCCTGAGTCTGCGGACAATATGATTAATTCATTAAGAAATACTGGAGTAACAAATAACACAACAGACTCACCTGCACCAATTGACCTTAGCAAAGAATTTTCTCAATTAAAGAAAAATCAAAAAAGTTTTTCTGAATCAATTAAAAGCAACGAAACACAAATATTTGAAAATAATAGTTTTTATGTACACAATGAAGCAAACGACTATTACGAAAATCAGAAATCAAACAATGACAATATTCAATTGGACTTAAATGAACAAAATAATGTTTACAAAGAAGAAAATAATATCTTTGAACAAAACAATGAATCTAATGACAATGTCGAAGTTCCAGTTGATGAAAAACCTACAATTTTTCAAGACACAAAGCAATTTATTGAAACATATGATGAAAATGAAAATAGTGATTCATTATCTACAGAATTTATTGATTTAAATAATATTAGCTTTTCTTCCTTAAATGCAGCAGAACCACAAGAACCTACAAACGAAGAGTTTGAGGAAAATTTTGAAGATAATAACAATAATATTGATGTTATCAATAATGAAAAAGACTATTCACCTATTTTGGAAGAAAATGAAGAACAACCTATTAAAGATAATCAACCTAGTTTTGAAACAAAAGATGATGCGATATACATAACTGAACGATTAAATTTTGAAACTTTGCCAAAAGTTAAAAAGATTGAACCAAATCGTTTTGAAAAATACGCACAACACAATTCATCATTTGATAAGAAATTAACACAGCTTTATGAAAATAGATACAATAACTCATATGAAACTGAAAATAAAACACCTGTTGATTATGCTGAAGAAATAAAAGAAACATATGATAACAATGCAAGTGAACAAGAAGTTGAGTACGAAAACAAAGCAAACTATACTTCTAATGTACAAGAATTTGATAATGTAAGAAAAAATTATAATTCATTGACTGATTTGCAAAGATATTATAATTCACAAAAAATTAAGTTTGGTATTTATGACAAACAAAATAAAACTCTTGATCAATCAAATTATGTCAAAATCAACAAATTAAACTTACTATCATTTTCCTGTATTTCAATTATAGCAATCTTAGAATCACTAATAATGTTTCTTGCTAATATGACTTTGCAACAATCTTGGAACTGGTTATATATTATCGTTCCTATCGCCTTTATTGGATTTACTGTTTTCTTTGTTATAAAATACTTAAAAGAAAAAAACAAGCTAACTCCAAAATATGGTGTGCAAAATAACAATTGGATGTATAACATTATTTTCTTTATTGTTGCATCCCTTATATTATTCTCATTAAATATTTTGTTTGGAATGGATTTATCACAAGTAGGAAAATATGCGACAACATTATGGTACTTAATTTTAATGGCTTCTAACTATGCTTTACTTCCACTTGCAAATTATGTACTAATAAAGTTAAAATTGATTTAATAAAAAAAACCACAAAAAATGTGGTTTTTTTGTTTACATTTATAATATAAACCCTCCATCCAAAGTAATAATTTGGCCAGTAATATAATCACCTTTTTCAACCAAAAACTCAACCAAATCAAAAACTTCACTAGGTTCTCCAAATCTCTGCACTAATATAGATTTTTTTAATTCGTTTTTTTCTTCATGAGATAAGTTATTATTCATATCTGTGTCAATAACACCTGGACATATTGCATTAACAGTTATATTCGAATATCCATATTCTTTTGCCAATGCTTTTGTTAATCCTATTATACCTGCTTTTGATGCAGAATATGTTGCCTCCATACTTGCACCAACTTGCCCCCATATTGATGATATATTGATTATTTTACCATAATTATTTGCAACCATATTAGGTAAAACAGCTTTACAAGTGTTTAGACATCCAACAAGATTAGTATTTATAATATCGAAAGTTTTTTCATTTGTTTCATCAATAAACAAACCCTTATTGCTTATGCCTGCATTATTTACTAAAACATCAATATGACCAAAAGCATTTATAAATTGATTGACTATATTTTTTACATCAGCATCATTGCCAACATCACCTTTTAGCAAGATGGCATTACCACCATTATCAATTATTTTGTTATAAACTTCTTTTGCATCTTTATCTGATTGTTTATAGTTAATGCCAACGCAATAACCTTTTTTTGCAAAACCTTCTGCAATAGCTTTACCTATTCCCCTAGATGCACCAGTAATTAGAATTGTTTTCATTTTGTCTCCTAATAAAATACTAATATATTTGAAAGTAAACATCAAGCAATTTATTGTTATTGACAAAAGCATTTTATCATTATATAATATATTTGAAGGATGGTGGATTATGGATAATAAACAAAGAAGAAAATTATTGTCAGCAATATACAGAACAATAACATTTTTTTCTGTTCTTGCAATTGGATTAACAATTTATTTGGCAATTGACAAAATTGTAAAAGCAACAAATAATGTTTTATGGCTAGATATAACATTCTTAAGCGTATCTGGTATATTACTCCTATACATATTGGTTGAAAATGTTAAAACCAAAAAAACATCAAATCAATATGGCGTTGCTAAATTCTTTTATCATTTCTTTAAACTAAGTTTCTTGGCTGCAATTGTTCTAGCTGTATATTGTTATGTCCAAAATATTGATGTTTTGTCATATGTAACTTATGCATTGCCTCTAGGATTGATTTATGGTGTTGAACTTGTTCTTATAATCAACTTAATGCTTGGTATATATTTAACAAGATTAAACAAAAATTCAACAATCATTATCGACTCTGCAAGCGAAGTTCCAAATTTTGACGATGAAGTTCAACTAAAAAAGAAATTGAATGAACTTAATAGAAAGTTGGAAATGAAAAAAATTCAAGACAAAATTGACAAAGTTGAAAAAGAACTTGAAGAAAAATAATATTACAAATTAAAAAGCATCAGTAAACAACTGATGCTTTTTTTATTCAAAAATTAAAATAAATTACAATTTAAAACTTATTCTATCTTTTTCTGTATCAATATTTTTTATTTCAACTTCAATTTCTTCACCCAATTTAACAAGTTGATAAATTCTTTTATCATTATGTTCTGTTGCATCTGCAACATGTAATAAACCTTCAATTTTGTAATCATTGAGTCTAACAATTGCTCCAAATGCCAAAATTTTAACTACAGTTCCCATGTATCTGTCGCCAACTTTTAAAGTTTTTAAAAGTGCAGATCTTGGATTTTCTGTCATTTGTTTTAGTCCAAGTGAAACTTTTTTGTTTAACTTATCAATTTTTATAACACGAAAATTATATGTTTCGCCTTCTTTAATATATTCATCAATCTTGGTTACTCTTTCATAAGCAATATCTGATATGTGTATAAAGCAACTTACGCCATCAACATCAACAAATGCACCATAAGGCATAATTCTTTCAACTTTTCCACTAACAATTTTGTTAATAAAAATACTGCTCCAAAACAAATTTTCTTGACTTTCTTTTATTTGCTCTTTAAGCATTTTTACAGAACATACTATACTTTTTGAATCACGGTCAATTTCAGTAACAATACCTGTTAGTTGCTTGTTAAGGTAATAATTTAAATTTCTAGTTCTTATATCTATTTCATCATGTGGAACAACTAAATTATATAATCCAAGTCTTGAAACCAAACATCCATTTTTTATCCCAGTAACATAAAAAGATGTTTCTGACCCTATTTTTAATTTTTCTGCAGTATTAGATCCAATAATGATTTGGTCGGCTAATTTTTTTGAAACCAAAATCATTCCTTCATCATTTTTTTCTCCTAAAATAGCAACCTTAAATCTATCTCCAACTTTTACCAAACTGTAATCTTCAAAATCAGTGCTTTTAATGAAAGCATCACTCTTTCCACCAATATTAAAAATTGCACCATCTTCTCTTTTTAAGATGATAACACCATCGTAGATATCATCTTTTTTGTATCTAGCAAAAGTCTTGTCAATTTCGTTTAAGTCAAATTTTATTTCTTCCATGTTTTCTCCTGTAATTATGTTAGCAGTACAAAAAAAATTTGTCCACTATTTTAATGATTCTTCTCTAAGTTTGAGTAATTGTTCCTTGATTATTTCCCCACTATTGTCGCTTTGTTCTTTTGTTATATAAAATGGCTCACCAATATATATTGTGTTAAATCTAAATAATCTTGGTTTTTTCTTTATCCAAATTGGAACAATTGGTGCAGAAGATTTTACTGCAAAAATGCCAGCACCATTTTTAATTTCCAAAATAGGTTCTTGGGTTTTATTTCTAGTCCCTTCTGGAAATATTGTTAATGTTTTGTTATTTTTTAATAGTTTTAAACATTGCTTAACTGTTGATATTTCTACATTTTCTCTATCAATAGGAATTGTTTTCATACCCTTTAAAAATGCACGCAATAAAGGCCTTTTATATAATTCTTTTTTTGCTAAAACATGTTGAGTTCTTGTAAAAATATTCAAAAGTAATAGTGCATCAATATTACTTAAATGATTGCA
This sequence comes from Christensenella sp. UBA1242, assembly GCA_002308915.1. Taxonomy (GTDB): domain Bacteria; phylum Bacillota; class Clostridia; order Christensenellales; family UBA1242; genus UBA5893. The sequence goes on from DBWI01000024.1 coordinate 22,649, forward strand.
CACAAAAATGCACTTACCTTTAGGCAACTTGGACTTTCGTTTAACAAAAGTTGGGTATAACAACCAAAAAGGAATAAATGCAATAATTTTTATAAACCAATAAAACATTATTTCTCCTTAATGAATTTTATGATTTTTTGCAAACTTTGTTCAGTTGTATCATTTGAAGTGTCAATAAGAATTGCATCATCAGCTTGCTTTAATGGACTAATTTGTCTATGTGTATCATTGTAATCCCTTGCTAGCAAACTTTCTTTAACTTCATCTAATGTTATTTTTTCTCCATTAGCAACTAGTGTTGCATATCTTCTATTTGCACGAGCATCTATGCTTGCTGTTATAAAGAACTTAAACTCAGCATTAGGAAAAACTTCAGTCCCAATATCTCTACCTTCAATAACCAAATCATATTTTTCAGCAAATTTGTGTTGTATGTTTTTTACAATTTCTCTAATCTCTGGAACTTGTGAAAAAGTTGATGCTTTTGAACTAATATGTGGTAAAGCAACAAAAGGAAGTGTGTTTTCTCCATCAACATAAACAATCTGATCTTTACCAACAAACTCAACATCAATTTTGCAAGAAGTTAAAAGATTATGAATCTTTTCACTATCAAGTTCACTAACATTATGCTTATCCAAATAATAAGCAATTGCCCTAAATATCATACCAGTATTTAGTGAATGAAATTCTAATTCATCTGCCACCATAACTGCCAAAGTAGACTTACCAGCACAAGCTGGTCCATCAATTGCTATAACCATTTACTTATCACTCCTTTTGCTGCACTATTTGCTGTGGAAAGTGCAATTTGAATATTATAACCACCAGTAAGAGCATCAACATCCAATACTTCACCTGCAAAAAACAAATTTTCAACTAATTTGCTTTCCATTGTTTTTGGATTAATTTGTTTTGTATCAACTCCACCATTAGTAATTATAGCATAATCGATGTCATATAATCTATCAAAATCAAGCTTAAATTTCTTTAACCCATCAACTATTTTTCTTCTAATCTCAATAGTGATTGAATTAGCTTTAAGTTTTTCATCAATTCCAATTTGATTTAAAAATACACTAATTAAATTTTTTGGAAGCAAGTTCTTTAATATATTATTTATCTGTAAATTTTTGTTTTCATCAAACTCACGTAATAATCTGTTTTCTAACTTTTCAAATGTTAAAGCTGGCTTGAAATCAATAAACAAATCGATATTAGAAATTTTGTTAATATAACTAGATATTGTTAGTGCAATAGGTCCACTTATACCATCTCTTGTGAATAACATTTCACCAAATTCACTTTTTATTAGTTTGTTATTTGAATATGCAGACAATTCTACATTCTTCAAACTAAGTCCTTCAAGCTCTTTTATGTAGGAATTTTTTAATTTTATTGGACAAAGAGCTGGTCTTTGTTCAATTATGTTATGCCCAAACTTTTTTGCAATTTTGTAACCAAATCCAGTACTGCCAGTTGCCTTATAAGATAATCCGCCTGTACAGACAACCAATGAATCTGATTTATAATCACCCACATTAGTTTTAACAACAAAAGAATTTTCATCTTTATACACATCTTTTACTTCTGTGTTAAGCAAAACTTTTACACCAGAATTTTGACATCTGTTTTGCAAAGCCTTGATAATATCACTAGATTTGTCGCTAACTGGGAATACTCTATTACCTCTTTCTGTTTTTAATTCAATACCTTCGCTTTGTATCATATCAATTGTATCACTTGGAGAAAATGAAAATATGCTACCATATAAAAACTTTGAATTAGTCACAACATTGCTTAAAAAATCTTGTGGTAAACAATTATTTGTGACATTACATCTACCTTTGCCTGTTATATATAATTTTTTGCCAAGTTTTTCATTTTTTTCAATCAATATCACTTCATGCCCAGCGTTTGAAATAATACTAGAAGAAAACATGCCACTTGGACCACCACCAATAACTATTACTTTCATTTTTCTCCTAATAGGCTACAAATTTCAAAATCATTCAATGGTCTATATTCTCCTCTGCTTAGCCCACCTAATTTTATTTCACCTATTCTTACTCTTTTTAACAGTTTTATATTTTTGCCAATTGCTTCAAACATTCTTCTAATTTGTCTATTTTTACCTTCATGAATAACTACTGACAGTTTTGCATCACCATTAATCAATTCCAAAAACTCAACTTTTGCTTTTGGCATTCTTACACCTTTTTCTACAACGCCATTTCTTAAAACAGCAAGTTCACTTTCAAGTATGCCACCTTCAATTTTAACAATATATTCTTTTTCGGTCTCATGCGATGGATGACTAATCTTTTGAGCCAAATCACCATCATTTGTTAGAATAATTAAACCTTCTGTATCATAGTCAAGTCTTCCAATTGTAAATAATCTTACATCGCTTTTTACAATGTCAAAAACAGTTTTTCTACCTCTATCGTCCATTGCACTACAAATATAACCTTTAGGTTTATTTAATTTGTAATAGACATAGTTAGAAGGCAAACTTAATTGTTTGCCTTCTAACTCAACTTTGTCTTTTTTTACATTAACATCATATGACAAATCTGTTATAACTTTTCCGTTGACAAATACTTTGCCATCAATAACAAATTGTTCACTTTTTCTTCTTGAGGCAACTCCACAAAGTGCCAAATATTTGTTTATTCGCATTCCTCACCATTTGGAAATTATTCTTTGAATACTTCCACCTACACTATTAGATTTTACATCTTCCATAGTATATATTTTTTCAGAAAATAGCAAGCAATTATCGAAATATATTTTTACTTCACCAACAATTGTATCTCTTTTTACTGGTGCTTTTAAGCATTCTATTTCATCAACTAGTACTTGAACTTTTAATTCTTCTTGTTTGGTTAAAGGATAACAAAACTCTTTTTGAGTGTATGATTTTATTTCTGCCTTTTTACCATCTTCTATAATTATATTATTTTGAATTGAATAAGCCGGCAGCAATTTAACCATGTTATATTTTGAAAAGCAATTTTCCATATGTGCAGCACTCTCTTCAAACATTGGACCACAATTTAATACAACACATATCAAATGCATTTTGCCTCTTTTGCAACTAGAAACCAAACATCTTCCTGCATCGTCTGTGTATCCTGTTTTTACTCCATTTGCACCTTCCAGTGTCCACAATAACTTATTCTTATTTTTCAGGTATCTATAATCGTTTTCTCCGTTTGAAACCTTTGTATTTTTACATGAGACAATTTCTTCAAAAATTTCATATTTATAACATTCTCTTGCAATTTGAGCCAAATCATATGCAGTTGTCTTGTGGCCATTTTCATCTAATCCATGTGGATTTTTGAATATTGTATTTTTGGCTCCAGCATCTTTTGCATCACTTGTCATCAACTCTGCAAAATCTGATATAGAATTACATACATGCAATGCTAATGCTGTTGCTGCATCATTACCAGAAACAAGCATCATTCCATAAAGTAACTCTTTTATAGTTAATTTTTCACCTTTTTTCAAATAAATTGATGTTCCACTTACCCCAACTGCTCTTGGGTCAATTTCTATTTGTTCATCTAAATTTTTACAATGCTTTAATACAGTTAAAAAGGTTGCAATTTTTGTTGTGCTTGCATTTGGTAATTGTAAATCTTCATTTAAACTTTCAAGAACTCTATTTGAATTAGCTTCAATAACAATCATAGCCTTTGCAGAATTTTGATCAGCAAAGACTATTTTATTGTTATGAATCGATACCACTGGTAAACTAAATATAAAAATAAAAATTAGTAAAATATAAATATATTTGCGACTATTTATCATTCTTATCATCTCCACCAAATCTTTTTGCTATTGCGTTAATGATATTTAACATAGTTTGATATGAACTTTTGTTCTCAATATCAATATATTTAACGTTATTGTCATCTTCAACAATAAAACCAATAGGCGTTACAGAAACACCTCCGCCACTACCACCAGCCATTGGATAAGGAAGCTTTTTTGAAATTGAATTGTACTGCCCACCACCAACAACAAAACCAACTGAAACTTTGCTGACTGGAATTAAAATGTTGCCTGTTGGGCTTATGATTGGATCGCCAATAATTGTACTGGTTCTAGCTAAATCCTTTATATTACTGATTGAAGAATTAATAAAATCATCAATATAGTTCTCATTGTTTTCCATAATACCTCCTCAAACTGAAAACTGAACAAATAAAACTAAACAAAACATCAAAAATAGAAATTACAAAACTTGAGTATACACAAACTAAAAAACAATCATTATTAAAACTTGGATATATTTTGTAATCAATGCTACACATTGGTTTTTTGTTTTTTATATAGCAAAACAATGTTTTTAATAATATCAACATATTACCATTTATCACAGCAGTATTTTTGGCATCACTAGTGCCTATTTTTGAATAAACACATATTTGTCTTGGTTGTATTTTATCTTTTAAGTTTGAAATAAATTGTTGCATAAACATAACGGATTTTGAAGAAAAGGAAAATTTTATTTCTTTCTTCTTTTTTGAATACATAAAAATTTTATTATCTTTAACATATACCCGTATAATGCGTATTTTTATATTCCATAAATATAAAACCATAATTCCTGTTAAGCTTTTTGCATCAATTGATAGCTTAATTTTAACTAATAAAGGAAGTACTAATATGATAATAAAAAATAGTGGTATGAGAAAAAATAAATTTTCCATATCACTATTATTTGTTAATGCAATAAATTTATTCAATTATTGTTGCTCATCGTCTTCTGTCTTTTGTGTAAAGTCCATTCTTTGAATGTTATTTGCTTTTAGTATTTCATCAATAACATCCAACTTGGCTTGATCTTCTGCTTTAATTCTCTTTACATCTTCTTCATTCTTTAAGAAGTCAGGAATCTCTTCTTCATCAGGCACATCATATGCTCTATAAAGTCCGTCCGTAGCAAGTTGATTATCATATGTTTCACTTCTAATAACATTGATTCTTTCTAATAATTCTTCATAATCAGGCAAATCATTTATATCTTTTAACCCAAAGCGCTTTAGAAACTCATCTGTTGTTCCAAACATATATGGCTTGCCAACAGCATCTTTTCTTCCAACTATTTCTATCATTTTGTTATCAAGCAAAACCTGTATTGCATAATCTGCAGAATTGATTTTTCTTATTTCTTCAATTTCTAGTTTTGTTATTGGTTGCTTGTATGCAATTATTGCAACAGTTTCTAATGCAGCTTTTGTTAATGCCTTTTCTCTTATTGGATTTAATACTGTTGATATTTCTTCAGCATACGCTGGATTTGAACACAACTGAATTTTGTTTTTATATTCAATGATATGTATTCCACAATCACCAGCAAACTCTTGTTTTAATTCTTCAACTATTTTATTGAATGTTTTTTTGTCTATCTCTAACTTTTCCATAATAGCATCACATTCAACACCTTCACCCGCAATAAATAGAACAGCCTTAATTATTTCCTTCAACTTCTTCATCTAGTTCAATCTCCTTATCAATTCCTTCTTCGTTTGCAATAATATCAATCTCGCCAAAAATCGTTGTTTGTTGAGCCTTAATGAATTGTCGTTTCAACAATTCTAGTAAAGCCAAAAATGTGTTAATAAGCTCACTTTTTGTTAAATCATCTTCAAACAACTCCGTAAACTTTATCATCTTTTTATCTCTAATTACATTTTTTATGCTAATCATTTTTTCGGCAACAGTAAATCTGTCTTTTGAAATTTGCTTTGGCTCAATTTCAATCATCTTTTTTGGTGCTGTTGCCATCATTATTGCAAAAGCATCAAGCATCAAATCCAATGACATATCTTTTAGAATAATTTTTACATTACCTGCCATTTTGTCTGGTTTTTTGTACATTGTATCAATATCTTCTTGATTTGCCAACTTTTCACTTGCTTCTCTGAATAACTTTAATTCTTTTAACCTAGCAAGAAGATTTGCTTCTGGATCATCTTCAATTTCTTCTTCTTCACCATCTGGTGGAAGCAATGTTCTAGATTTAATTTCAATAAGTTGTGCAGCTATTTCAATAAATTCACTTGCGTTTTCCATATCAAGCTCTTCAATGCCTGCAATATATTCAAGATATTGTTCAGTTAAGTCAGACAACTTTACTGTTTCAATGTCCATCTTGTTGTTTTTTATAATTTCAAGCAACAAGTCAAGTGGGCCTTCAAAATTTTCAAGCTTAACTGTGTACTTATCTATAGACTCATAATCAATTTCTTCTTCCACTAGAACAACCTCCAAAAACTTAAAAACAAATCCAATATTCCATTTGTTATATAGGAATGAACATAATCAAATACAGGCAAAATCAATATAATAATCAAAATAATCATTCCATACCTTTGCATAAACTCTATAAACCTATTATTTGGTTTTGTTAATGCCTTGATAACATTAAAACCATCAAGTGGAAATACTGGAATCAAGTTAAAAATAAACAACGATATATTTATAATAACAGAATAAACTAAAAAGTACTTCAAAAATACCATAAATAAGTTTAATGAATCAAAAATATATCCAATTGTAAAATAGTAAATCCCAGAAAATATAAATGCCAAAATAATATTTGAAATTACTCCTGCTAAAGATACAAGGACCATTGACCTTTTGTAATGTTTGAAATACATTGGATTTACTGCAACAGGCTTTGCCCAACCAAAGCCAAAGAATATTAAAAACAAAAATCCCATAGGGTCAATATGCTTTATAGGGTTCAGACTCATTCTTCCAAGAGCTTTGGCTGTTGGATCCCCACATTTGTAAGCAACAAAGGCATGTGAAAATTCATGTACACAAAAAGAAATCATAAGCGCAAGCATATAACCAATTAGTAGTGCCAATATTTCTAAAAATGATAAATTTGAGCCAATTAAACTATATAACATACTTTATATATTATACATATATATTAGTATTTTTGCAAGAAAAAGTTAAAAAAATTAACCTCATAATGAGGTTAATTTTTTACCACTCATTAGCAATCTTCTTAATGCCATCAAAGTAACTTATTACTTCCAAATCTTGCTTTGTTATTAGTTCAATATTTTTTATTACTTGACCATTTTTTGTTATGGTTAAAAAGCCAACAACAGAATTTGATTTTAATGGTGCTTTTATTTCATTAATATTGTACTCAATACTATAGCCACTATTATCGCCTTTTTTGCACAATCCAAAATAACTTTCTTTTGCATATAAATCAACTATGTTTGTTTTGCTTTTAATAACTTGTACCCCTTTTAAAATTGGTAATTCACTATCAATCAACATCTTATTTTCAAAGTTTGCAAAACCATAATTAAACAAATTAGAAACTCCCGAAAATCTATCTTGACTTGTTTTTGCTCCAATAACAACAGCTATCAACCTAAAATCACCCCGGATTGCTGATGCCGTCAAACAATATCCCGCTTCATTCGTTGACCCAGTTTTTCCACTATCACAACCTTTGTAATATCTTACTAACTTATTTGTATTTACTAATTCAGTTGTTCTGCCAGAAGGATGTGTTAAAGTATCCATCCAAGTTGTACTTATGGTATGATAATGCTCAAAACTAATTATTTTTTTTAAAATCTTTGCACAATCGCTTGCACATGAATATTGTTCTGGTGCTGGAAGCCCAGTACAATTAACATATACTGTGTTATTCATACCAAGCTCTTTTGCTCTTTTGTTCATTTTTGAAACAAAAACTTCTTCGCTCCCAGATATTTGTTCAGCAAGAGCAACACTGGCATCATTTGCTGAAGCCATTATAACACTCCTAAGCAAATCTTCGGTTTTATATTCAACATATGGATCAATAAAAACTTGAGAACCACCCATTCCTGAAGCATTTTCTGAAGTTGTAATCATTGTATCAAGAGTTAAATTACCTGCTTCAATCTCTTCATATGTTAAAAGTATTGTCATAAGTTTAACCATACTTGCAATAGGAAACCTTGCATTTTGGTTATTCTCAAATAAAACTGTATCTGTATTGTAATCAACAAGCAAACAAGCTTTGGCATCAACTGGTACATCATCAGCATATACTATTTTGTTGTTTGTAAAAACACTACATATAGTAGATGTAATAAGTAGTAATATACTAAATATAATAAAACAACTTTTCTTCATAAAAAAAATACTCCTTTCATAGGAGTAGTTTTTTCAAATTATAAAATTTTATTCTTGAAGAAGTTTTGTTAACAATATTTTTATTCTTTTGCATGCCTTGCTTGCATTTTCAAGAACTTCTTCATGATTAAGTTTATTCATTGAATCATTCTCTTCAAATGTATTAACAATAACAGCAATACCACATACTCTCATTTGCAAGTATTTGCTTATAATACAATCATATGATGTACTCATTGAAATACTATCAGCACCTAACTTTCTGGCAACATAAATTTCAGAAAGTGTTTCATATGATGGACCTGCAAATTGAAAATGCACACCTTCTTTAATATCAATTTTTTCTTCTTTTGCTATTTCCTTTAATCTTTTTATTACTTCAATGTCATAAGCATGTGCCATTGGAACAAACACGATTGGATTGATTCCAACAAGTGGATTATATCCAGAAAGATTTATATGGTCATTTATTACCATAATATCTCCAACAGCAAATGAAGTATTAACTCCACCAGATGATGTTAATAGAACAATGTCTTTACATCCTAATTTGGCAATAATTTCAAAAGGTAATCTAACTTTTGACATATCCCCACTTTCATAAAAATGAAGACGAGATACAAGTACTCCCATTCTGTCACCAAACTTGCCAAAAACAAACTTTCCACTATGCCCTTTTACTTTAGATTTTGGCATACCGAGTTTGTCATAAGGTATTGTTACTGTATCAGTCAAATCAACTGCAGCTTCCATAAGTCCACTGCCAATAACAATAGCAAAATCAACCTTATTTATATTATATTTTTTATTAATCTTATTTACGATTTTTTCTACTGATATCATATTAACTCCTATTCGCAAATAAGTTTATCAATTAGTATGTTTAATGTCAATTAAATTACCAATATTACACTACTTCTAAAAAGGAATAACAACAATGTTTCAAGCAAATTAATAGCAGTAAGTACAATACTTGAAATTATAAATGTTAAAACAACCGTCTTTGTGTTCTTATTTTTAAAACACTTGTCATTATTTATTAATTTTGATACAAATGAAAAATACAATATCATAACAATTAACATTAGCAATTGACAAGGAAGAATTATTAATATTCCTTTTATTATTCCATTAAAACTAAATAACAAAACAATCATTACACAATTAATTGATACCAAAAACGATCTGTATGCAATTAAACACCAACCAAATAAGTATAGAAAAGGATTTAGTGCAAAAACAAATAACAGTGCCAAAACCAATTCATAACTTAGCAAACGGCTAAAAAAGTTAGATGAAAAATTTTCTAAGTCTGATAACTGATATGTTAAATTAAAACTTTCAAATATTTCTATATCACCAGAGTTAAAAATCTTTATTGCCGTAAATACTCCAGTCAATATTCCAATAAGAAAAAATATCAAACTAACAAAAATCTTAATTTTATTATTTGAGAAAAATTCAATAAATGAATATTTAAAAGAATATAAGTTTCTTGAAATCTTGTTATATTTCATATTATATGTCTATTCACTAACATAATAATTATGAAAACTACACAACTTCATCCATCATCCAATCTGAATAAACCCCATATCCTTTTGTTGAGTCATATAAAAATACATGTGTTACTGCCCCAATTAATTTTCCATCTTGTATTATTGGTGAACCACTCATACCTTGAACTATTCCGCCTGTTAATTCTAATAACCTTTTATCTTTTACTCTAAACACAAATCCCTTGTTATTAACTTTATTTTGATTATATGTTTTTATTATTTCTATATCATATTCTTCTCTTACTCCACTTACACTACTTATTAGCTTTGCTTTACCTGGTTTTACCAACAGTCTTGAAGCTACAACACAATCCATATTGGGGTCTATGATATCACTTACATCTGTCACCATACCAAAAACTCCACATTCAGTATTTTTACTTATATTACCTTTGTCCATTGAGCCATCAACAAACAAACATCTTAATTCACCTGCTTTTCCAGCTACACCCTTTGTAATTCCAAGCATTGTGCATGAATATATTTTTCCATCTTTTACAGGTATCACCGAACCAGTTTCGTAATCAGAAACAGCATGCCCAAGTGCTCCAAATTTATTGTCTTGTGTAACAAAAGTTAAAGTACCAATGCCTTGTGCATCATTTTTTATCCAAACACCAAGTTTATATTCATTACTTTGATTATCAAAAATTGGTACAATATCACAGTTTATTTCTTTGCCATTACGATTATATGTGATGTTTACTTTTTCTCCATTACAATCTTTTAATTGACTTTTTATATCGTCAATATTATAAATTGCCATGCCATTAATTTGTGTCAATATATCACCAGATTGAAGTTCGTTGTTTATGTCATGGGTTGAGTTTGTTAATACTCTGCCATTGCCAACAATCAACACTCCATTAGTATTTATACTAAAACCTAGTGGTATACCACCAATATAAACATTCTTTTCATCACAAACAACAACACTAACTTTTTTAATTGGTATAAAGCCAAATAGTTTTATTACCATTGAAGTTTTTTTCTCTTTAACTCCACCTGTGGTCCAAATATCTTCCGTTAACTTTGTATCTACAAATTCACCTAATATATGTTCTGCATTAAGTTGTTCTAAAGTTTCTAATGTTACAGAAACATTATTTGGTATCTCAAATATATCAGAAAAATTAACATTTTTTACAACTATAACAAAGCATACAGATAAAATCACACCTAATGTTTTAATAAAAAACTTTTTAAGCATAAAAAAACCACCTTATATTTATAAGGTAGTTTGAAACATTTTTATTTAATTATTCAAATTTAATTTAAAAGCTTTAGCTTGAGCAAGCAACTCTTTTGCATGAGTAATAGCAGCTTCACTTTGATAGCTTCCAAATAGTGATGCCAAATACTCAATTAGATCTTCTTCATTAAGTACCTTTGACGAACTAACAGTAATATTATTGATTACGCTTTTGCTCATCAATAAACATCTATCTGCCAAAGCAGTAACTTGTGGTAAGTGTGTTATACAAATAACTTGCGTATTCTTTGATAATAAGTATAGTTTTTGTCCAACCTTATAACCAATTTCACCACTAACACCTGAATCAATTTCATCAAATATCAATGTACCTTCTTCTTTGCTGCAAAGCACATTTTTTAGAGCAAGCATAAATCTACTCATTTCTCCACCAGAAATAATCTTTGATAAACTCTTTTGTTGTTCACCAGCATTTGCTGATAACAAAAATTCAATTTGATCAATTCCATTTGTTGTAAAAGAACAATTATCAATATTATCAACAGGCTTAAAATCTATTCCAACTGAAGTATTATTCATGCCCAGTTCTTTTAATTGTTGCTCAATCTTTGATACAATCTCTCGTCCATTTTTAACTCTGATATTATGTAATTCCAAACTTACATCATATAACTTCTTTGCGAGTAAACTTTTTTCTTTTTCTAGTTTTACAAGATTTGCTTCACTATTCAATAATTCATCATACTTAACTTTTGCATCATCACAGAATTTTAATACATCATCAATAGATGAACCATATTTCTTTTTAAGCAATTTAATATTATCTAATCTTGAAACCATTTCATCAAGTTCTGCCTCTGAATAGCTTATATTAGAAACATATTCATTAATACTTGATGTAATATCTTCTAAATCAATTTCAACACTTTTTAATCTAGAGTAAATATCATCTAACTTGCTATCATAGTTTTTTGCATTATCTAAAAATGAAATAGCAGCACCCACATTGTCTTGAGAAAGAAGGTTATAGCTTTGTTTAAGATTATTGGAAATCTTTTCAAAATTAGACATAATTCTAATCTGGTTTTCTAACTCTTCATCTTCACCTATTCTCAAATTTGAATTTTGAATTTCATCAATTTGATATTTGAGCAAGTCCAATACTCTTTCTCGATTTTCACCTTGTCCACCAAGATCATCAATCTTATCATTGATTGCTTTATATTCTACAAGCAATTCTTTTATCTTAGCCTTATACTCATCAATTCTAACAGAATCATAAGCATCTAGCATTGCAAGGTGGTTCTTTGAATTGAGTACCATTATGCTTTCATTTTGACCAAAAATATCATAAAGCAAAATTCCAACTTGTCTAAGCATTGAAACTGTAACTGGCTCACCATTTATTACACAAGATGATTTTCCATCAACATTAAAAGTTCTTGAAACAACCAACAAGTCATCATCAGCATCAATTTGAAATGCTTTTAATTTGTCTACAACTTCAGATGACAAATTTGTAAATGTTGCCTTAACAAGAGTTTCGTTTTGTCCATGCCTTATCATTTCCCTATTTGGCTTTTCACCAAGCACAAAAGAAATGGCGTCAAGGACTATACTCTTTCCAGCCCCAGAAGCCCCTATCAAAACATTAAAGCCTAAATCAAATTTTAGGCTTGTGTTTTCTATTATTGCAAAATTTTTTATTAAAAGTGTATCTAACATTTATCTTAACAATTGCTCCAAAGTTTGAGTTGCTTTTACAGCTTCGTCTGAAGTAGGTAATATAATCATAACGGTATCATCTCCATAAACGGAACCCATAACACCATCAACATTAAGTTTATCTATCATAGCACAAATACCACAAGCCAATCCTCTTACTGTTTTTATTACACACAGATTGTTTGCTGATTTAACAGAAATAACAGTATCCTTAAAAATAGATAGGTTCTTGTTTGAAACTTGTTGTTCACCACCATCCATTAAAGCATACTTATATTTACCATCTCCGGTTTGTAATTTGATAAGACCTAGTTCTTTAATATCTCTAGAAATTGTTGCTTGTGTGATGTCAAAATTTGCTGCTTTTAGGTAAGCAACAAGTTCGTCTTGTGAACCAATTTCCTTAGTTGAGATGAGTTCTAGTATCTTTGATTGTCTTGATGACCTAGCCATTTTACTTCTCCTTTGCATAGCCTAATTCCCTTATAAATAAAGGGGATTAGCGTGTTTTGAATATTTATACATTCATAATTATTCAACCACTTTGGAATTATTATACAATATAATTTATAATTATGCAAGCACTTTTTGCATAAATATTCACAGCAATTTTTATGATTATAAACAATACTGAAAAATTATAAATCGCCTATTCATAAATATTCACAAAATTTATAACACAAAATTAACAAAAAAAAGACAGGTTTATACCCTGTCCTTATTATTACCCTCACCTGGTTCCATGTTATCATTAGCCAAGTTTTCTTGTCCTAATTCATCTGAGTTTACATTCTCAATTTGTGAATGCTTTTTGGGTTTGTTTTTGTTTTGTGGAGTAAACCAACTCATCACCTTACCTACTCTTAGAAGTATCTTGTCACAATTATCAATAGCATATTTTTTACAAATTGATTTTCCAAAAATTGTAAGACTTGCAACTAGTGCACTAACCAAAGAAGCAACTATTATACTTAAAGCTGAATTTGACTGAATGGCTATTTTTATAACAATACTCGCTCCAGCCGAACCAGAAAGAATTCCACAAACATCTCCTATAACATCTGCCGATATTGAAGAAACTTTGTCTGCGTTGTTGATTAGTCTTATTGCTTCTTTTGCTCCCCTAACCTTTCTTGCAGCCATAGCCCTAAACGGTTCAACATTGGCAGCAGTTGTAGCAACACCTATCATATCTGTTATAATTGCTATTGACATAAACACTAAAATTATTATTACCGCTATAACAACTCCTGTCCCCGACAGGAATACTTCACTAAGAATAGCAAAGCACATAGACAATGCAAATGACAATAACAAAATTTTTAGTGACCATCTAATTTGGCTTGAACTTTGCTTTTTTACTTTTTGCTTATTCGGGTTTGGTTTCTCTTTCATATTATTCCTTTTTATATATAGTATATATTGATTTCATAAATAAAAAAATGAAGGCAACACCTTGAGTAAACCTTGCGACATAGGTTCGGTAGGATTTCCCCAGTTTTTAACACCCACCGTCACCGTGTGGGCAGTTTCCTTTTAAGTAAAAACATACACCGAATCGCCACTTAGATCACACTATAATCCCCAAAGTGTCAAACTCTCGTCAACAGTCTAGAAGTTTTCCTTGACAGTTTACTATGCTCTTAGCTTTTTTTGCAGATCTGATTTCATACACAAAGAAATATTCAAAATAGGCCTTTATTTTAAATTTTCCCTTTACCGCGTAATTCCTACAACCCCACTCAAAGCAGGCTACTCTGCACACAGCCGTTTTTTTTTAACCGCAATGCAGGTTTTTAATCCAACCAGTACAAAATGTATTTGCACCGAATTGGGTCTCCACGATAATTGGGACGGAAGTTATATGCCGTTATAACGCGCCCAAAAATCTTAACTTCCAGCACACACCCCAGTTTGGGCAACCAAAGCATGCACCAGAAACTTCACAGTTGTGCCCTTCGTTGCTTATTTATCAACTTCCAAGCAAAATAAACTGACTAGAATACTGCGCCTTCATAATTATCTTAACACAAAACAAAACATAATACAAGTAGTTTTATTTCATATCTTTCTCAACAAGAGCATCCAATTCTTTTGTCAATTCAACAATCTTACCTTTTTTCTCATCTAAGCATTTGGCACACTGTATAGCAAGATTTTTCCCTTCTTCAAAAAGAACGCTTGCCTCATCAAGTCCACATTCTCCACTTTCTATTTTGTTTACTATCTCTTCAATTCTAGACATATCCTTTTCAAAACTCATCTACTTTTTCTCCCTAATATTATTTATTTTGGCATCAATTTCACCATCTCTCATTTTTACCACAACTTCATCACCAATTTTAAGTTTAGATATATTAGAAATAACTTCATTATTCTTAAATAAAGTTGCATACCCTAACCTAAGAACATCCGACGGATTCATCTTTAATAATTTTGAATTGATAACTTCAAGATTATTTTCTGCCATCAAAACTTTTTGCATGATTAAAAATTTTAACTTTGAACACAAGGCAACTATCTTCTTTTCATAGTCTACGCTTTTTGTGCTATAGTTATTAATCAACTCATTAACAAGACTAAAGTATTCTTGATGCTTATCTAAATAAATTGCGTTAATTGATT
This sequence comes from Christensenella sp. UBA1242, assembly GCA_002308915.1. Lineage (GTDB taxonomy): Bacteria > Bacillota > Clostridia > Christensenellales > UBA1242 > UBA5893. The sequence goes on from DBWI01000024.1 coordinate 37,946, forward strand.
TTTTTAACCTTGCTATTAATTCAAAAAGATTCTTTGCTTTTAGCTGAAAATCATCACACACCAACTCTGCTGCTGCACTTGGTGTTGGTGCTCTCATATCACTACAATAATCACAAATAGAAAAATCTGTTTCATGTCCAACTGCAGATACTATAAATTTCTTCGCATTATGCACAGCATCAGCAACCACTCTTGTATTAAAAGGTGCCAAGTCTTCAAAAGAGCCACCACCTCTAGCAACTATTATCAAATCAACATCATAATTATCTAAAGTCTCTATACCATTCGCTATTTCGTATTCAGCATTTACTCCTTGTACTTTTACTGGGAACAAAACAATATCGATTTGCGGATTACGTCTTGTACGAACATTTATTATATCTTGTATGACCGCGCCTTCTTTACTCGTAACAACTCCAATTCTTTTTATATCTTTTGGCATCTGCTTTTTTATTGCTGAATCAAAATATCCCTTCTTCTCTAACTCACCCAATAGCTCGAGAAATTTTTGATACAACTCGCCTTGTCCATATTTTTCAATTTTTGAAACATTAAAATTTAGTTTGCCACCCTTGATATAATATCTTGGTGTTCCTGTTAACAAAACTTTATCACCATTGTTATAACTAAAGTTACTAGCATCAAAACAAACGCAAGACATCATTGCGTTTTCATCTTTAAGAGTAAAATAAGCGACACCTCTAACTAATGATAAGCCAGAAATTTCGCCAATAACACATACATTAAAAAGCATCTCTTCAGCATCAAATATCTGCTTAAAATAAGTTGATATCTGTGTAACGGTTAATGCTTTTATTCCATTATCCACTATTTGTTTGCCTCGCTAATACTTTTAAGAATGCCATTAACAAAAGAATAACTTTTTTCTGTGCCATACTTTTTTGCCAATTCGACAGCTTCATTTATTACAATACCAAGAGCCGTCTTTTTGTAAAATAAAAGCTCAGTTACAGCAACTGAAATAATTGCTCTATCTATTCTATATATTCTGTCTAATGAATAATCTCTTAAATTTTCACTAATAATTTCATCAATTTTAATTTTGTTTTCAAAATATAAGAACACAAGAGTTTCAGCAAAATTTTTATCATCTTCTTTTGTCAAATTTTCTAAATCAAAAAAACTCTGCAAATCATCTTGATTTTCAGTAAACATACTTTCATATACTTTTTTAAATGCTACTTCTCTTGCTAATGCTCTCATATATCTTCCCCTAAAACAAAAAATCCACATATAAGTGGATTAGCTGTTATTCTTCTGTCTTAAAATCAACGCCAACAATATGCACATTTATCTTGCCTACTCTCATTTCTACCATAGATACAATATTGTTTTTGATATTCTCTTGTACTTTAAACGCCACATCTGGAACTTTGTTTCCACTATATATTCTTATAAACACATCAATAACAAGTTGACCATTTGAGGCAACTTTTAACTTTACACCAGTTGAATCTGCTCTTGTAAAAAATTTTTTAAATTTCATTGCAAAACTATCTTGCATTCTAGAAACACCATTAATCTCTTTAGTTGCTAATGATATTATTGAAAGTAAAATATTTCTATCACAAGTTATCTTGCCTTTATTATCTTGCAATTCGTTGTATAATTCTGCCACAACATCCTCACTTTGTACTCTTAATATTAGGTTATCCCTTACACAATATAATATAACACAAAATTTTCCTTATTGCAATTATTCTACTGGAATTATTTTAATATTATCTAATGATTTTGATGTTTGTTCCTTAACAATTGACACAATTTGCGCAACTTGAGTACTTTCTAGGTTTGTACACTTTACAATTACATTAACATTTGTTGCAGAATTTGTAACAATAACATCTTGAAATCCCTTTGCTTTAATTAGTCCTTCCATAACCAACTCTGATTCCATTTGATTTACAATTTCCAATTTTTTTGCTTCAGCATTTGCTTTTGCCTCTTCAGTTGAACTTTCTGAATTAATGATAGCATCATAGTAAAGAAGTTCTTGATTTCTTGTTGATTGTCTATCTTCTCTATAAGTATCAAAATAATTCATTGTTGTAACAGTTGCAGTCGTTTGCGCCGTTTCTGCATTTTTGTTTAATGTTATATTAAGATAACCAGTAACCCCAAGTAATAAAACCATAGCAGCCAAAATAATAATCTTTGTTCTTTTTTTCAACATAATATACTCCTTTTATTCTCCAACTAAAATTTCTATATCTTTTGAATTCACTTCCAACAGAGCTTCAACTGCTTTTTGAAGTTCCAATCTTACACTTATGTTCTTTGCTCCACTCGCAACAACCAAAACCCCTCCAACTTTTGGCAAATTCTCTTGCAAAATAATAGGCGAAGATTTTCCGGAAACAGACACAAGTAGCACCTCGTCTTTTTTTGTTGTCTTTGTTGTAGTGTTTCCATTACTGGTTTGCGACGTTGTCTCTTCTGTAGTATTTGTTGCATATATGTATTCCACTCCACATTCAAGCGTAATCATGACTTTAACCTTACCTGCTCCAGATATGTGTGTCAATACATTACACAATTTATTCTCTAAGTATTCTGCATATTCCTCAGTTGTTAAAGTTGTTAATGTATTTTTTTGAGAATTTGAAGAAGTAAATGTTGAAAAATAGATTAAAAGCAAAATTGCACAAAAAATAGCAATAACAATAAGCTCAAAATGTTTTATTTTCTTTAACTTATCAAAAAACATAAACTTTTTCTCTTTTTGGTCATTCACTAATTACAATATTCTCCATTTGAATGTCTATATATGTAGTAATACACTTAACAACTTCATTCTCTATATTTATATTCTGCAAATTTCCTTGTATAACCATTTGACTCAAATCGACAAAAACTTTTTCTATCTTCATTTGTAATGTAAATATGTCAGCAGATATATATACTTCAACCCCATCAATTCCCGATTTTTCCAAACTACTCTCTATCTTATCCTCTAACAACATAAGCTTATCGTGATTAAGTTGATATATGTAATCCTCTTGTAAATCAATACTTTGAGTTGGGAACATATCATTTATGTTGTAATCTTTTTTTAATAGGTTTGGTAATGGTGTTACAACAACTAATATAATTGAAAAATTAAAAATTGTTTTAATAAAACCATTTAATCTTCCATCAGGTAAAAACAAATCTACCAAAACACTTAAAACAACAATCCCAGCTATTGATAAAATCCAATTTGAAATAGTCATAGAACTCCTAAATAAAATTTGCACTAAAAATAATCATTCCACTCATAATCATATACATAAAAGAACAACCAAGAATAAGCACAATAAGAAGTGATACACTACTAGCAATCATAGATAAAAAATTTGTTATTCTTGAATCAGTAATCGGCTCAAGTACAGCAGAAGCAAGTTTTAGACCAAACATAAACACAATAATTTTTATTAAAGGAATAACAATAGTAGCAAATAGTAACAGCAATCCACACACACCAACAGCGTTTTTAATTAAAACACTAGATGCGATAATTAAATTCAATCCATCAGATAAATACCTGCCAACAATAGGAACTGAATTTTTTATTGCATATTTTGCCGTTCTAAAAGATATACCATCAATACTACCTGCCGTTATCCCCTGTATTGCCAAAAAAGCAGAAAAAACAGTAAATATAATACCTATTATCCACTTAAAACCACTTGAAAAAAAGTCTGCAAATTTACTCAATTTAATATTATTTGACAAATTTGAAATAACAGAAAAAACCAACCTAAAAATAAAAATCGGCATCAATACAGAAGTAAAAATATTTATTATAGTTCCACTCAAAACCGCAACTGTTGGTTGATAAACAGACACTGAAGTTGTTCCCCCAACTGCAGTTAGCAATGTCAATAATATTGGAAATGATATATCCATTTGTTTTTTTATACTTTGTATTGTACTTGATGTTAAGGTTATCATATTAACAGAATAAGCTACAAGTATTACAACTATACTTCCAAAACAAACAAAATGTATTACATCATCCAAAGATTTCATCTTTGAATTTGTTTTTGATGCAGAAACCAAACTAAATACAACACTTATTGCAATAACCAATGACAATGTGGGCAAAAAAGAAAGCAAATTGTCAAAAAATAAATTTGTTATACTTAAAAAAATTGAAACTTGATTTTGAGAAAACTCTCCAGAAATAATCTTTTTTAACTTGTCCAAAAATGATGGTGAATCAAATATTTCTTTTTCTTCATCTCTCAATTCTGATAAAATACTTTCAAACTTATCAAAATCAAGATTAGATAACTGAGATGAAATATTATTCTCAATAGTCTTTTCAAGTTCACTAGCAGTTAGTTCATCATCACAGTAGACAACATCTAATGAATTGGCTTGCAACGCAAATGGAATATATAATCCAATAAAAACAGCAATAAGTAAAATACAAAATCGTTTCATGGCAATATCTCCACGATTATTTGTATTATATTAGTAATAATCGGCAATGACATTGCAAGTATAATAACCTTACCAGCAAAAACAATTTTACTTGCAATACCAGTATTTCCAGCATCAACACATGCATCTGCCCCAAATTCTGTTAAATATCCTATGCCTATTATTTTTAGTATTGTTTTAAATAAACCAGTATTAACTCCTGTTCGTTGCACCAAATTGGTAAATGTTTCTAGGATTTGAAAGAGATAATTTATAGTTTGAGATAGTATTAAAACACCACCACAAAGACCAATTATCAAACTTATTTCTGGTCTTACAGGTTTTATTAACATACTAGCAAAAACTGTTACCAAAGCAATTCCTAATATACGAATCAAATCCAAAATTATCTCCTAAAGGCCAAAAAGATTCCTTACTTTATCAAATAAATTACTAATTAAATCAAGAACCATTAGCAGTACAATTATCAGCCCTGCCAAAGTAGAAAAAGTAGCAATATCTTCTTTGCCGCTTTGCTTTAGGATTTGTCCAACAACAGTTGTTAAAATACCAACTGCAGCAATTTTAAAAATTATCTCTACTCCCATATTCTCTCCCATCAAATAACAAGCAAACAAACAAGAAGGCCAACTATTATTCCCAATTTAATAAATAGGCTTGCGTATTTTTTACATTCTTCTCTTGACTCATCACATTTTATTTTTATCTTATTTTTGTATGTACCCATTTCATTGCTAAGTGACATAACATCAAATCTACCAATATTCGAAAAATACTTATAAATAAATTCTTTCTCATCTTTTTTTAGTATTGAAATATTGTCTAACAGACTTACTTCAATATTTTTTTTGTCTTCTAATCTTTGATATATTAAATCACATAATGCAATTAACTCTCGACTATTTAACTTTTCACAATTTCTTTTGATTACATATTTCAACTTATCATGAGTAAAAGTAACATCTGCCTCTATTGAACTCATTAATATCTCAAAACTAGAAAAGAATTTTTTTCTGCTTATATAATAATCTGCAATTTTATATCCCAAAAAAGCGAAACAGAAAACAATTAACAAAATTAAAGCAATTTTCATATTTCACCATCTAACTATTCTAGAAAACTTCTCGTTATAAACACCTTCAAATGTTCCTGGCCCTTCTCTATTAGACAATAAAACATATCTCTGAAAATAATAATTTGGAAGTTTACAAAAAAACTCTTTTCTTCTTAATTCATCAAGATTATTTGCATGAATTGTTGCAATTACTTTAACACCACAATTCATAGCAGAGATCAAACTATTTATATCATCTTCACTACCAATTTCATCAGTAACAATAACACTTGGGTTTAATGATCTTATTGCACACATAAAACCATAACTTTTATCAACATTACGTAGTACATCACAAAAAATGCCAATACCTACCATATCACACGATATTTCTCCACGCTCATCTAGGATACAAACATTCAAACAATAGTTCCTCTCTGATAATTGATTAATAAAGTCTCTTATAAAAGTTGTTTTTCCGGCTCCTGGTGGTGATATTATTAGTGCATTTTTTATTTCATTATTTGAAACGATATCGTCAAAAGCACATAATGATGCATTTTTTATATAATGTGGAATTCTTATATTTAAACTTGTCCAATTGGTTATAGTTTTTATTTGATTATTCTCGTATACAAATGTTCCTGCAATACCAATTCTTATTCCACTTGGAAGAATAATATACCCTTGTTTAATTTGCTCATTAATTGAATAAATAGAAAAATCACTTGCCTTGTAAATGATATCTGCAATCATATCTTGAGTTGCATATAATGCCAAATTTATATTACAAGTTATTCCATTTTGATATATATAATATGGCTGTGATTTTATAAAAACAACAATAGGCTTATCTTGTCTAATTCTTATTTCTGACAATTCGCCTATTGCAATTTTGTTATTTATGATATTATACAAATCACATGGTAAAATATCCTTAAGCATAACATCTCCACATGATATATATATTTTTGAAATAAAAAAAAATACCTATATAAAAGGTATTTTCTACAAAATAAAAGCCACTTGAATAAGTGGCAATTTATTATTTAACTCTTTCCATATAGCTACCATCACGAGTATCAACTCTGATTTTTTCGCCATTATTAACAAAAAGTGGAACACCAATAACATAACCTGTTTCAAGAGTTGCTGGCTTGTAACTTGACTTTGTTGTATCACCTTGAACACCTGGCTCACAATCAACAATTGTAAGTTCAACGAATGTTGGTGGTTCAACAGAGAAAGCAACACCTTTGTAGAATTGAATGTTTGCCATCATGTTCTCTGTCATAAAATTCATTGCATCTTCAACTTGAGATTTATTGAGAGGAATTTGATCATATGTTTCCATATCCATAAAATAATAAAGATCACCTTCATTATAAAGATATTGCATTTCCTTTCTTTCAATAACTGCAACTTGGAACTTATCTGTTGGATTGAATGTTCTCTCCAAAACTTGTCCAGTAATAACATTTTTTAATTTTGTTCTTACAAATGGTGAACCCTTGCCTGGTTTTACATGTAAAAACTCAACAACAACATAAACATTTCCTTCCATTTCAAAGGTAACACCCTTTCTAAAATCACCTGCTGTAACCATAAATAAATTTTCTCCTTATTAAACTAAAAAAATTATAACATACAAAATAACACTTAATCAAGTAATTTTTTAATGTCCATACAAAATTGTGTAATTGCTATTCAAATAGGGTTTAATTTTTTTTATACTTGAAATCAATTCTGAAAAATTGCCATCATAAAAATCTGTTCTTCCATAACCATTTTCAAATAGCAAATCGCCACAAAATACATTGTTTTTATATATATAAACAACACTCCCTTTTGAATGTCCGGGAGTATGCAACACTTTGAATACAATATTATTGACTTCAATCTCTCCTTCTTGCAATAGAACATCTGCGGTAAAACTATCAAAACTTTTTTGGACTATATATGACAAATTCCCATTTGTATATAATTTGTCAGCATCGGCTTGATGTATATAAATCTTAACACCTTTTTCTTGAAATTTTTTACAACTTGCACAATGATCAAAATGACCATGCGTTAATAATATTGCCTTAGGTGAAAGATTTTTTTCGTGTAAAAAGGCATCTATTTTTTCATATTCTTCACCAGCATCAATTATTACGCAAGACTTATTATCTTCAGTAATTATATAGCAATTCTCCATTAATTCGCCAAGAACTATTTTATATATCATAATAAACTATCATATATTCCTTTCATAATTAAACTATCAGTAGTTTGATGACTTTGCGATTCACAAATTATTGTTGGAGTTAATCCCATATCTTTTATAACCCTTGCAAGTGGTTCAAAGTCAGGACCATAAATTTCATCATCATAGTTCAAGTGTCTAATTTCACCTTTTTCACCATATTCAATTTTTGAAAAATGTATATGGCAATTTTTTGCTCTGTTACCCAGCTTTTCTATAGCCAAATCAAATACTTTTTTGTAATCATCATATGTTTTCAAAGTTCCACCTGTTAAAGCATTAATGTGACCAAAATCAAATGTTGGAACCAAGCATTCATCAAGTGTACAAATATCAATAATCTCTTGATAAGTGCCAATTTGTTGAGGTTTCCCCATGGCTTCAGGACAAATTCTCATACCTGGTTTCAATAAATTTTTCTCTCTACAAATATCAATAGCTCTTTTAAGGTTTTTCTTAACTAAATCAATTGCAACACTTCTTTCTAATTTTCCACAAGAACCAACATGAACAACATAATCAGTGCCACCAAAGCAATCTAATAATTCCAAACCTCTTGTGATGTAATTAAAAGATTTTTGTATCATTTCTTCATCTGGATTAGCAAGGTTGATATAATATGGAGCATGAGCAGAAACCAAAATGTCATTTTCTCTTGCTGCCTCACCAATTTTTGTTGCAGTATCTTCTTTTACAGTAAAGCCCCTACCAAAAGAAAATTCATAAGCAGATAGACCTTTACTCTTCAACCAAGCTGGTGCTTCAACAGAATGCTTGTAACCTTCATCATAAAAAATTTGTTCATTCCCAGATGGTCCAAATCTCAATTTTTTCTCCATGTTTTATACCTCAATATATTCAAATTTTCCACTTTTAATTTCTTCCAAAGTGTAGGCTTGTTTTAAAGTTAAATCAGCACATCTTGTACGTATTATTGCAAGCATTGTGCCATATGTTGATAAAGAATATGCAATATCACGACATAAACTTCTAATATAGGTTCCTCCTGAACAGGTTATTTCAAACATAAATGTATTATTGCCTACTTGATATAAAACATCACATGAATAAATTGTAATATGTCTTGTTTTTAGTTCAAATTCCTCACCCTGACGTGCAAGATTATATGCTTTTTTGCCATTCACTTTTTTGGCTGAATATTTTGGTGGAATTTGATCAAACTCTCCAACAAAATTCTTACAACATTCCTTAACTTGCTCTAGTGATATATTGGTATCACATTTATTTATAACCACACCTTCACTATCTAATGTATCTGTTTCTATTCCAAAACTGAACACAGCACGATATGTTTTAACTTTATTCAAAAACTCATCAAATAGCTTTGTTCCTTTATTTATACCCAGGACCAAAACTCCACTTCCAAGCGGATCCAAAGTGCCCATATGTCCTATTTTGTTAGGTTTAATTGTTCTTTTTACTATTTGAACAGCAAGACTTGAAGACATCCCCGTCGGTTTGTTTAGAACAATAATGGCATTTTTGTCAAACATTATCATTCCCCTCTTCTACTGCTTCTTTACATGCTTTAATTACATTTTCTAAAGCTTCTTTTTTTGTACCATAGTATGTAGCGCCACTTGCTTGAGTATGGCCACCACCATTGAATTGATTAGCAACTTTACTTACATTATATCCCTTTAGACATCTAAAATTTAATCTAAACACATTTTTTTGTTTCTCTACAAATAAAACTGCAACTTTTGTACCTTCTAAATTAAGTAATCTGTTAACATAATCACCTAAATCATGCGATGTGTAGCCATTTTTATTCATAAAATCATAACTAACAACATTATATGTTAATCCATTGTCCATAACTATATTTTGGTCTAGTTCTGTTGTCATCTTAAAAGTTTTTAGTGGTTCAAGTTTGAATACATGATAATTTACTAAGCTAATATCTGCACCAAGGTCAATTAAGTCACCAGCAATTTTATGAGTTGTTGAAGTTGTGTTATCATGCATAAAACAACCTGTATCATCACTTACACCCAAGTAAAGCATTGTTGCAACATCTTTTGTAATTTTAACTTTACTCTTTTTTATCATCTCATAAACAATTTCAGCACAAGATGCTCTGTGCTCTACATATGTATATTTACCAGTCAAGTCACGACTTAAATGATGATCTATAACAATTGTATTATTAAATTTTTGAAATACTTCAGCATATTTACCAAGCAATTTTGAAGTAGCAACATCAGTTGAAATTAGTAAATCATAATTATTTTCATCAAATTCACAAGTATTTAAGTTCTCGTATTTAATGAAATCATATGGAGCAGTTAAATCATCATCAATAAAAACATCTACATCTTTTCCAAATTTTTTACATAAAAAAGAAATGGCATAAGAACTGCCCAAACAATCTCCATCTGGAGATTGATGAGCAAATACTGCCACTCTTTTACTATTTTTAATTATTTTAAAAATCTTCTTCATTATCACCTTCATCAGCTTCAGGAATGTTTAATGTGCTAAGTATAGCATTTATTTTATCACTATGACTTGCACCTTCATCAAGAATAAATACAATTTCTGGAGTATATGGCAACTTAACTTCTTTGATAAGCTCACGTTTGATAAATCCTTCACTTTTTCTTAGTTGTTTCATTACAATATTTTTATCACCAGTATATATGCTTATTCCAATTTTGCAATGTCTAAAATCACTAGATAAGTTAGCATAAGTAACTGTAATAAACTCATTAAGTCTAGGATCATTAACTTTGTTTCTTAATATATTAGAAATTGCCTTTTCAACTTCAGAATTTGCTCTTTCTATTCTAAGATTTTGCATAATTAACCTCTTTTAATTTCAACTTTTTGGAATATTTCAAGTGTATCACCAACTTGAATACCAGTTGAATCTTTAAGCTTTATACCACATTCATAGCCATAATTTACTTCAGCTTTGTCATCTTTTTGAATACGTAATGCTTGAATTTCTGTTTCTAGAAGCTTTTCATCTCCATGATAAACATTAACTATACCATTTCTTATTGCTTTACCATCAAGAATATAACAACCACAAACAACACCACTTGTAGAAAGCTTAAACATTGCTCTAACTTCTGCTTTACCAATATATTGATTTTCATACTTAACAGAAAGCATACCATTAAGAGCTTTTGTGATTTCGTCTACAACTTCATAAATTACTTTATAACTTTTGATTTGAACAGACATAGAATCTGCAATTTGTTCTATTTTTGAAGACATCTTAAGGTTAAAGTTGATAATTACAGCCCCAGACGCTTGTGCAAGAACGATATCAGATTCAGTAACAGCACCAGCACCACTATGAATGCATACAACTCTAGCTTCTTCATTTCTTATAGCTGTTAAAGACTGTTTAAGTGCTTCAACAGAACCTTGAACATCTGCTTTGATAATAATATTTAGCGCTTTAAGTTTTCCTTCATTAACTTTATCCATAAAGTCTTCAAGAGAAACACCACTTGTTGAGTTGGCACGCATTTCTTTTGCTTTTGCAATTCTTTCTTGAATAACTTGTTTTGATAATTTCTCATCAACAGCGAACACTCTATCACCAGAATTAGGAACACTATCAAGTCCCAATACTGCAACAGGAGTGCTAGGTGGTGCAACTTTTATTGTTTTACCATTTTCATCAAACATTGCTCTAACCTTACCAAAGCTAATACCACTCATTATTGAATCACCAACTTTAAGAGTACCACTTTGAACAAGGACAGTTGCAATTGCACCTCTGTTTTTGTCAAGTTCAGCTTCAATAACTGTACCAACTGCACTTTGATTTGGATTTGCTTTCAACTCTTGAATTTCAGCAACAAGTAATATCATTTTTAATAAATCATCAATGCCTATACCTTTTTTAGCTGAAACAGGAACAAGAATTGCATCTCCACCCCATTCTTCAGGAAGAACACCATTTTCTGCAAGTTGTTGTTTACATTTGTCAATATTGGCTTCTGGCTTATCAATTTTGTTAATTGCAACTATCATTGGAACATTTGCAGCTTTTATATGGTTAATTGCTTCAATTGTTTGAGGCATAATACCATCATCAGCGGCAACAACAAGAATTGCAATATCTGTAACTTCTGCCCCTCTAGCTCTCATAGCAGTAAATGCTGCGTGTCCTGGTGTATCAATAAATGTTATCTTTTCACCATTAAAGTTGACTTGATAAGCACCTATTTTTTGTGTAATTCCACCAGCTTCACCGCTTACCACATTTGTCTTTCTGATTGCATCCAATAATGAAGTCTTACCATGGTCAACGTGTCCCATAACAGCAACAACTGGCGGACGCTTAACCATATTGCTTTCATCCTGATCAGCAACATCATCATACAATTGTTCTTCATATGTTTTTTCTAATTTTTGTTCAAGTTTTACACCAAGTTCACCCGCAACTAGTTCAGCAGTCATAAAATCAATACTTGAGTTTATGTTAGCCATAATTCCAAGCATCATAAGTTGTTTTATGATTTCTGTAACAGGTTTACCTGTTTTTTCAGAAAGTGTTTTTACTGTTACATCTTCTGTTGTTATAACTGCACTTTCAATTTGTGGTGCAACAAAAGTTTTTTGCTCTTTCTTTTTCTTTGCCAACTTTCTGTTGCCCATTCTGTCGCCATCATAATCATCAATATCATTGTCAACAATGATATTTTTTCTCATTAAAGCTTTTTTGTTTATTTGTTTTTTCTCTTCTAAATTTCTATTAGATTTGTTCTTGTTTCCAAAATTTCTTTCTGGTTGAGCAAGAACACTACTGCTTTCTGTTGGAGCAAATACTTTGAATTGATTTGATTTTGTTGAAACAAAGTTTCTTCCACCTTGTAGTGGTCTTTTTTCAAATGGTTTTTGGCCAGGTTTTGTTGGATTAAATTGTCTGTTTTGTTGACCTTGAGGTTTTCTTTGTTGTTGATTATTTTGGAATTGACCTCTGTTTTGTTGTCTGTTGTCTTGCCATCTTCTTTGGTCATTACTATTTTGATTGTTTGAAAAATCTCTACTCTTTGTGAAAGTAGTATTTTTTTGTTTAATATCATTTCTATTTTTAACATCTAGTTTGTTATTAGATTTTGCAAAATCACTCTCTTTTGATGTTTTTTCAACAGAACTTACATTATTATTTTTTGTATCAGAGCTCTGTTTTGGTTCATCAACAACTTCTACAACATGCAAATCAATCTTTTCTTCTTTTTTGGATTCATTTTGAAGTTGAGAGAAATTTCTTTGCAATTCTCTAATTTTCTTTAAAGTGTCTTCCATTTGATCTCTAGATGATCTAACATCTCTAATCATAACTTGGATTTGGCCACTTTTTTGAACATTAAAAATAGCTTTCAAATTATTTAATCCAATTTCTTTTTCTTGTTCAGTCAAATTATTTTACTCCTTACATAATTTTATTACTTCATCTGCAATGCCCTTGTTTTTTATTCCAACAACTTTGCAATTTGAAATATTAACAATTTTATCAAAGTCATCTGGTATTAATGTTAAAACTTCACAATTCGTTCTTTTGGCATTATCCTCAACGATTTTGCTTAGGTTTTTTCCTCCATTATCACTTTTGATTACCAAATACAACTTTTTATCATAATTCTTTAAATAGTCACTTCCAATTATTAAGTATCCTGCTTTGCGTGCAATATTGATGTAACCTTTAATTTTTTGAATTATTTCCTTCTGCAATATTCAACTCCTCAAATAATTTATTATATATTTCTTGTGAAATATTGAGCTTATATACGCGATTAAGTATTTTTTTTGAAATTAATGCTGTTTTGCATGAATTGTCATTACAAACATAACAACCTTTTCCAGTCTTTTGTTTTAAGTTATCTAAATAAACTTCATCATTGACAAGTGTAATTCTTATCATATTCTTTTTGTCTTGTTTCTTTTTACAAACGCAACAAGTTCGAATGATTTCTTTCATTATTCACCATCTGTATCATCAAAATCTGTAAGTTCAACAACTTCACTTAATTCATCATTTGACATTGGGTCAAGTTGAATTTCTTCCAAACTTGCAAATGAATCCATGTCATCATCACCAGAAACATCAGAAAGTTCATATTCAACATCTTTAACTTCATTGTTTTGCGTTTCTGATAATGGCTTAACATCAATTTTCCAACCAGTAAGTCTTGCAGCTAATCTAACATTTTGACCACTTTTACCTATTGCAAGACTAAGTTTGTCATCAGGAACAATTGCTCTTGAAGATTTTAAACTTTCATTTATTTCTATACTGATTACTTTTGCTGGACTTAATGCATTTGCAATATATTCAATTGGGTCATCTGAATATGGAACCAAATCAATCTTTTCTCCATTAAGTTCATTCATTATTGTATTAATTCTTACTCCATGATTACCAACACAAGCACCTAATGCATCAATGTGTGGTTTAGTTGACATAATAGCAATCTTAGATCTATTTCCAGCATCTCTAACAAGATTTTTGATAACAACATCACCACTTTCGATTTCTGGAATTTCAACTTCCATTAATCTTCTTAAAAATCCAACAGCTGTTCTTGATACTTGAATTTGAATACCTTTGAAAGTATCTTTAATTTTCTTAACATATACTTTAATTCTATCATTAACATGATATTTTTCACCAGGTATTTGATCTTGTTCAAGCATAACACCTTCTGTATGAGAACCAGCAATTTGAACATAAACAATATTTTTGTCTATTCTTTTTACTATTGTTGTTAATAGTTCATCTTCTTTTTGATTAAGTTCTTCAATAGCATATTGTCTTTCAATTTCTTTAAGTTTTTGCATAACAACTTGTTTTGCTGTTTGTGCTGCAATTCTTCCGAAATCTTTTGTGTTTTCTTCTTGCATTATTGTATCACCAATCTTGTAAGATGCTTTAATCTTTTTGGCATCTTCAAGACTGATTTCCTTGTCTTGATTTTCAACTTCTTCAACTACTGTTTTGTAACTATAAATTTTAATAGTATTCTTTTCTGGAACAAGTTTAACAAAAGCACTTTTTGCTTCGCCATACATTTTTTTGTATGCTGAAGTTAATGCGTTTTCTAATGTTTCAATAAGTTGTTGTGCGTTAATCTTTTTTGTTACTTCAAGTTCTTCTAATGCTTGAAAAAAATCTTTATTTGTCATTTCTTTTCTCCTTAAAATTCTATCACTGGGCTAATTTGTGCAACTTCTTTTCTATCAAAAGTTAAATTTTGTTTACCATCAAATATTGTAACTTCTGTTTCAGAAAAATCAATAAGTTCTCCGACAAACCTTTTTGCCCCATTTTTTTGTTTGTAGAGTGTTATTTCAACCTTTTTGCCTTTATTTTTAATAAAATCTCTTTGATTTTTTATTGGTCTATCTAAACCAGGTGAACTAACATTCAAAATATATGGTTCGTCGTTTGTAATATTGATTTCATCCAATAAATCTGTAATTGCATTATTAACTTTTTCACAATCATCAATTTGTATACCATTTGATGAATCAATGTAAAAAGTCAAATTCATTCCATCAACTTTTTTTGCGTACTCAACCTCAACAACTTCATAGCCAAGACTTTCTATTATTGGATTGATTTTTTGTTCGCAAATTTCTACAACCTTACTTGCCATAAATTTTCTCCTATCTACAATTAAGAGTGGGCTGTTCGCCCACTCTTAATCTAGCATAATTTATTCTAACATAAACTATAATATAAAATCAATAACTTTTATTGTTTTTTTTATATTTCATTTATTTTTAATAAAACTTTTGCAGTCATCAATGCATCTGCCAAAGCTCTGTGTGCATTAAAATCACCTAATTCTAATGCATCAACAACATTTGAAAGTTTATATTTTGGAAGATATAACTTTTTTCTAACAAGTTCCAAACAATCAACTATTTTATTATCAAATGACAATGCAACTCTTTCTGCTGCAGATTGTATAAACCCAACATCAAAAAGTACATTATAACCAGACAAAATACTTCCTTCACAGAACTTGTAAAAATCTTGTATAACAACATCACATTTTGGTGCATCTTGAAGCATTTCCTGTGTAATTGATGTAATATCAACAATTTTTTCTTCAAGTTCTTTTGAAGTATAAACTAGTGTTTGAAATTGTTCAGTGATAACCCCCTTGTCCAATTTTACTGCACCAATTTCTATTATTTCATCAAAACGACTATCTAGGCCAGTTGTCTCACAATCAAATACAACAAATGTATTATTCATTATAAAATCATTGTATTTTGCAACTGTGTCAAACAAATTGGCTTGTTTATTCTCAATATATGGCTTTGGTTTGATGAGTTGATATTTGTCAATATGTACATCATGTTGAATTTCAACTTTTTCATCAACAATAACTTGCGGATTTATTATTTCACATAAAGATAAACTTCTTATATACAAAGTAGTATCTCTTTCTGTCTTTTTGATATCCCCAATAACTAATATTTTGTCGCCATCTTTAATTTTCCTAATTTTTGGCAAATTGGCTTTTGTTGAAAAATATATGGCAGAAATTGATTTAGTATGATCAGTTAAAGTGAATTTATAATAGTAACTAGGCTCTTCGCTGCCTTTCTTTTTTGATCTTCTTGATATATATGTCTTTTCAACCAAATTTTCAACCTTCCCAGCAAGAATCACAGAAAGCTTGCTTTCCTCTTGGTCAATAATTTGTTCAGGCATTGGAGTAATCTCTTTACCAAATATCACTTCTGGTTCATAAACCAAATATCTGGCAACATTTTTAGGCTTTGGAATATTTTCATATATTTGTTTTTCATGATCAACTAAAGCTGACTCATCAATTTGTTTGTTGCTTTGGCATGCCTTTATTGAAAAACTTCCAATAAAATTTCTATCCAATGCCTCAATTAACTTGAACTTTAAATTATTATTAAAAAAATAATCATATAGTTCTTTTATTAAATATAATACAATTTCAACTTGATCCTCATTAATATTTACCTCAACACTATCCTGTTTGTAATAAACAAACATAGATGGCAATGTATCCTTAAAGTAATTTAACAAGAATTTTTGAATTAATTCTTTATCTAAATAGCTTTTTTTGAATTTTACTTTTACATTGCAACCCACTTGCAGTGTTGATATAACAAAATTTGTTATTTCTTTTTTTTCGTTTGAAGACAATTCAAGATCGTTAGGATGCAAAAAACAAACTTCTGCACAAGACAAAAGAGTGTTATAATCTACACCTAACACTCTTAACCTTTCATATTTATTATTAAATTCCTTATTTAATAAATTTAATATTTCCATCATATACCACTAAAAATTAAATGCACTATATCGGCAACTATAACAAAGCCTAACAAGAATAATAGTCCATAAGTATGGATATAATTTTCAACTTTTCTTGAAACGACTGGCTTTCTGAATATCCACTCTAGCAAGGTAAATACAGCATGCCCACCATCTAATGCTGGTATTGGTAAAAAGTTAAATACAGCAAGATTTGAAGCCAATAATGGAAGTAATATAAACAAATTCACAAAGTTTTCTTGTATGCGTGCAGACATTACTGCAATTGTTGATATTGAACCACCCAATTCTTTAAACGCAATTTGTCCAGTAATTATTTGTCCAAAGCCTTTTAAAACTACCCATGCAAAACCAAATGCAACTTCAAAAGACCTACCAAGTGCTTCAAGAAAACTATGTTGATAAGCTGAACAAGAAAATCCGCCAACTAAAACATTTGCTGTTGTTCCATCTTCTTTTGTTTCCACTTCTTCTTTTAATCTAATCACAACATCAACCATTTTATTATCACGTTTTACTGTTAATGTTATGTCCTTATCTGCACCTTGTTCTCCAAGAAATTGGCTAAAAGTTCCAGAGAAAGCAAAACTAATTTGTTTGCCATTTACTTTCCAAATAACATCACCTTCTTGAAGTTCCCCATAATATGCAGCATAATCTGGATTTAGTTGTGATACTTTTGGAATATCGTATCCAAACCCTAGCAACAATATAAAAGAAAACAAAATAGCACTCAAAAAGTTAAATGTAACTCCTGCAGCGTATACCAAAAGCCTTTTCCATGGCTTTTGTTCATTAAACAACAAATAATCTCTTTCTTTTTTGTTTTCAATTATTTCCTTGTTTGGTATTTCTTTTATTTCATCAATAATCTCTGATGCTTTTTCACTCACTTTGAGTTCTTTGTTTTCATCTGCATTTGAAGAGTCGATTTGAACTTCTGCTTCATTATTTATTTCATTGTTATCTGAAGTTTTTTCATCTTTATTCTCGTCTACGTCTTCTTCATCTTCTTCACCAGCAAATGCACAATAACCACCTAAAGGAAAAATACGAAGTGAAATTAACTCACCTCGTTTGTTCTTATGTTGAATTATTGCTTTTCCAAAACCAACGGAAAATTCATTGATTTTGAAACCAAGCCATCTTCCTATAATGTAATGTCCAAATTCATGAATCAATACCATTAAAAGAAGAATAACAATAGCAAGAACTACATACATAATAGTAGAAAAAATACCTGCACAAATTAAACTCATCAAATTCTCCTATAATACAATAATTAAGAATAGCATTACAACAAGTATACTTAACAAATGGCTATCCATTCTATCCAATATACCACCATGTCCTGGCAAAAGAGTTCCTGAATCTTTTACATTTGCTTTACGCTTTAACCAACTTTCAAAAAGGTCACCAAGTTGACACAAAATACTAGCAACAGCACCAACTATAATCAACTGCCAGAAATGAAGCCCAACACTTGCAAAAGTAGCAGAATATTCTGGTATAGCATCAAAAATCAAGAACAAAGCAACTGCACTTATTGTTCCCCAGACAAAACCTCCTATTGCTCCAGAGATTGTCTTGTTTGGACTAATCTTTGGACAAAGTTTTGGCCCTTTAAATAACATTCCTGTTAAGTATGCGAATGTATCTGTGAAAATTGGCATACAAAATGCTAATATTAAAGCAAAAGTTGCAATCATAGTTAAGCTATTTGCAGAATTATTAAATAAATATTGCAAGCCATTTAATTGATTAACAAATACAAATAATAACATCAAAAGTGCTGGATATAAATCGATTAACATTGTTTGAATAGATTTGTATATTGAAAAAGTTTCTACTTTTAATTTCAAATTTCTTGTTTGAATTTCATTTTGAGTCTTTTTGTAAGTAATAAGGCAATAAAACCATTGTGCCATAACAAAAACAATTATTAATGACAATTGAACTAAAACAAGAAGATACCACTTCATGTTTACATTAATCCCCAAAATATAAAATCCATAAGCAAATACTGGATAAACAACAGCAAAATATAAATTATTGTATAAACCCATCTTTGCCATAAGTTTACTCATTTCATAGCAACCAATAACTGCTAAAACCAAAATAAATGCATCAAAAATATATGGTGTTAACTGTCTTGAAATAAGAGCTAATACCAATGCTGCAATCATTGTGATGCCTGTAAAAAATCTTTGTTTCATTATTTTTTCTCCTGTTTTATGCTTCCAAAACGTCTTTCTCGTTTTTGGTAATTAATTATTGCCCTAATTAAAGCTTTTTTATCAAAATCAGGCCAATAAATTTTAGGAAAATATAGTTCACTATATGCCCCTTGTAATAACATGAAATTACTCAATCTTTGTTCTCCACTTGTCCTGATTATCAAATCTGGATCTGGCAAATCAAAGGTATAAAGTTCTTTCATTAGTTCTTGTTCAGTAATACTCTTTGCACCTTTATTAATAAGAGAATTATAAGCTCTAACAACTTCTGCTCTTGAACCATAATTTAATCCTATATTGATAATAATGCTATTATTATTTTGGGTTTTTTCGATTATATCTATTAACTTTTTATATAAAGAACTTGGAAGTTTTGATATGTCACCCATAGTTCTTATTTTAATATTACTGGACATTAATTGTTCATAGTTTGTATCAATATAGTTTTCAATTAAGTCAAATATTCCGTCAACTTCTTCTTTGCTCCTATTCCAATTTTCTGTTGAAAAAGCAAAAAAAGACATAACTTTAACACCAAGCTCTTTAGCAGCATCAACAACTCTTTTTAAAGCATTGACGCCAGCCTTGTGGCCTGCAAGTCTGGGCAATAATCTCTTCTTTGCCCATCTGCCATTCCCATCCATTATTATTGCAATGTGAACTGGAATATTATTTGAATCTATTTTTTTGAACATCAAGTCAATCCTTTAAATTAAATATAAATTCCCCTGTTGTTAAGATAACTGAATTATCTTGTAACACTTTTACATTTGTAACCAAAACAGTATCACCATTGACATTATGATTATTGCTTACTACAGTATACTTTATATTTTTGCTTTCAAGTTCTTTTTGGCAATCTGTCAACGTTCTACCGATTAAATGTTCCATTAGATTTCCATCACTTCTTTTTCTTTGTCGGCACTTTCTTTGTCACAAAGGGAAATATATTTATCTTGAAGCTTTTGAACTTCATCTTCAAGTCCTGAATATTCATCTTCACTTATTTCAGAATCTTTTTTCATCTGCTTAAACATATCAAGACAATCACGTCTTGCATTTCTCATAACAACTTTTGTTTCCTCAGCAAGTTTTTTAACTTGTTTAACAATTTCTCTTCTGCGTTCTTCTGTTAAAGCTGGGAAAATTAATCTGATAATTTTTCCATCATCAGTTGGTTGCACTCCAAGGTCAGCAGCTTGAATTGCCTTTGAAACATTTTTAAGTTGACTTTGATCCCACACATTTATCGCAAGAACTCTTGCTTCTTGAACATTTATGTTTGCCATTTGATTTATTGGAGTTGGCACACCATAATATTCAACAACAACTTTATCCAAAATATGTGGATTTGCTCTTCCTGCCCTTATAATTTGATACTCAGAAATAAGGTGGTCAAGTGCTTTAGTTAAGTCTTCTTCATATTCCAACTTAACCTCATTTACCATTTCTTCGTCTTGCATAATTTCTCCTTATATAATATTTTATTACTATTCATAATATTACAATATTAAGCAACATAAATCAAATGTTTTTGTACAAAAAGAAAAATCCACTATCAAATTTAGTGGATTTTTTTTGACTTAGTTTTTCTTTGCAGTCATCTTGGCAATTTCTTCAGCAAGATTATCTTGTCTTTTTTCAAGACCTTCGCCCATTTCGTAACGAACAAATCTTCTAATACTAATTTTTTCACCAAGTGCTAAAACTGCTTCATTAACAACTTCTTTTACAGTCTTTGAAGGATCTTTTACAAAATCTTGTTCAAGCAAACAAATTTCTTTATAGAACTTGTTTATTCTTCCCTCAACCATTCTTTCAACAACTGCAGCTGGTTTACCCTCATTGAGAGATTGAGCAGTTAAAACTTCTTTTTCTTTTGCAACTTCTTCTGCAGGAACTTCATCTTGTCTTACATACTTTGGATTAGCAGCTGCAATTTGCATTGCAACATCTTTTAATAATGTTTTGAATTGATCACTTCTTGCAACGAAATCTGTTTCACAGTTGATTTCAACCAAAACACCAATCTTTCCACCCATATGAATATATGAGCCAACAGCACCTTCTGCAGCAATTCTATCTTGTTTTTTTGCTGCTGCTGCAATACCTTTTTCACGAAGCCATGTAACAGCTTTGTCAAAATCTCCATCGCTTTCTGTTAAAGCTTTTTTACAATCCATCATACCAGCACCTGTTGCGGTACGAAGTTTAACAACATCTTGTGCAGTAAACATTATATTATTCTCCTTTATCTTCTGCAGCAGGAGCTTCTGCTACTTCTTCTGTTTCTTCAGCTTTTTCAACTTTCTTTGTTGATTTTCTTGGTTTTTTCTTTGGCTTTTCTTTGTCTTCATCTTTTACTTCTGCTGTTTTAACTTCTGCCAAAACATCAGCCATATCGATATTGCCATCTTCTTCTGTTTCTTCTTTTTGAACACTTACGCCTTCTCTTGCTTCAATAACAGCGTCTGCCATAGCACCAGCAATAAGTTTTACTGAACGAATTGCATCGTCATTTCCTGGAATTACATAATCAATTCCTGTTGGGTCACAATTTGTATCAATAAGTCCAACAAGTGGAATATTAAGAGCTTTTGCTTCTTTAATACAAATGTGTTCTTTTGTTGAGTCAACAACAAAGATAACGCCTGGCATTTCTCTCATTTCTTTAATGCCACCAAGGTTAGCTTCTAGTTTTTCTCTTTCATGTTTAAGAATAGCTACTTCTTTCTTTGGAAGAAGTTCAAATTCACCTAATTTCTCCATTTGATTAAGTTTGTTTAATCTTTCTACTCTTTGTTTAATTGTTTTGAAGTTTGTGAGTGTACCACCTAGCCAACGATTGTTAACATAGAACATACCGCATCTCTCTGCTTCTTCTTTTACAGCTTCTTGAGCTTGTTTCTTTGTGCCTACAAACAATACTGATTTGCCTGAAGCAACTACGTCTCTAACAAATGCATAAGCATTGTCAACGAGAACTGATGTTTCTTCTAGATTGATGATATGAATATCATTTCTTGCTGTGTAGATGTATGGAGCCATCTTAGGATTCCACTTTCTTGTTTGATGACCAAAGTGAACACCTGCTTCTAGAAGTTGTTTCATTGAAATAACTGACATAAAATTTTTATCCTCCTTTGTTTTTAGTCTTCCTTGGTGTTTTAAAACTCTCATCGCAACCTGCAAAATGCATAGGCAACCGCTTTGAAATTTACTACCAAGTGTTAATTTGTCAATGAATGACCTTGTAATATATAACATATATAAAAATTAAAATCAAGTATTTTTTCAATAAAAAAAATATATTAAATATACAAAAATTCAACAAAAACAGTTAAGCAAGCATCAAACAAATTTTTGTGATTTTCAAAGTCAATTTCATAGGTGTTGTTTAGATAAACTAATAATTGATTATTGCATAATCGTGAATATAGAAAATCAACCTTTTGACTAATTGTTTCTAAATTATTTTTACCATCAAAAAGATATGACTTTACGCCATCTTTTCTGGTAATATTTGTAACTTCCCTATAATATTTTTTTATTGCTTTTGCGAGTGATTTTTCACTTAGGTTATTATATAAATTAGTTATATTTATAGCATCAAAATCTGCCAAAACATCTTGACTTCCGAACGAACTATTATGGTTGAATTTTTGTTCAACCATTGTTTTTAGTTCATCATCTGTTTTGTCTGTATTTTTAATTTCTTTTACAAGCTGACAAAGGTCTCCACCCCAACCACCAAGGTCCGAATACATTTCATTTCCAATCATGCTTAAATTTATTGTTGCAATCATGTGAATAAAATCAATTTCTTCATTACTTCCAGGATAAGTTAATACTTCTTTTGTTCGTAAATACTCCAATTCTGCATTATTGTTATGCACATAGTTGGCAAAGTCCTCATCAATACTTCCACCCAAAATTGACCATTGATTTGTGTTATACTTGCTACTTCTAATGTAAATTACAACTCTTGAAATATAGTTTGTTTGATTATATTGTTTTGAAAGAGCTTCCAATGCTAATAAATCATTTGTGAATTTTTCAAAAGCAAGCTCCTCTGGGGTTGTTGGAACATAGTCATCTTGATCTTCAATACCATCAATATTGTTAGCATCATTATTATTTTCAGGATTCTCTGTTTGCTGTGTTTCGTTATCACTGTTTTGAGCATAATTATACTCTTTGCATGCAAAAAATGTAAAAAAACACATACAAATTAACAAAAAACATGATATTTTCTTAAATTTTACCATATTTTTATTATATCACGTATTTACTTAATTAAAAAATATTTATGCAAAAAATAAAAAAGAACAAGGCAAATACCTTGTTCTTTAATTATGTTAAATTATTCCATTGATATGATGTAATAGTAAACTGGTTGTCCGCCATCAATGATATTTACTTCACATTCTGGATATTTATTTGAAAGTGTATCTCTAAGTTCTTCTGCATCTTGTTGTTTAACATCTTCACCATAGAACAATGTTATGCTAACAACACTTTCATCTATCATCTTTGCAACCAAATCTTCTGTTGTTGGATTTACAAGATTTCCTTTGGCCAAAATTGTTTTGTCATCAAGACCAATAACTTCACCAACAGAAAGATCAAATCCATCAACGTGAGTTGCACGAACTGCATAAGTAACAGAAGCGCTCTTTACATTAACAAATGCTCCACTCATACTCTCTTTGTTTTCTTCAAGTGTTCCATCTGGATTAAATGCAAGTGAAGCACTAATTCCTTCTGGTACATTACGAGTAGGAATAACAACAAGATTTTTTGTTGTAAGCCCTTTTGCTTGTTCTGCTGCTAAAATAATATTCTTGTTATTTGGGAAAACAAAAACTGTCTTTGCAGGAACTTTATCTGCAGCTTGAGCGATATCTGCTGCACTTGGATTCATTGTTTGTCCACCAGTGATAATCTCATCAACCATCAAATCACGCATAAGATCTGCAATTCCCTTTCCAGGAGCCACAGAAACCATGCCTAATTCCTTCAAATCTTCTTGTCTTTGTCCAGCTTTTTTCTTGAGTTCACGATTTTGTTCACGCATGTTTTCTATCTTAAGATTATAGAGTTCACCAAGTTCAAGAGCATAACCTAATGCTAAGTTTGGTTCGTTTGTATGAACGTGTACCTTAACTAAGAGCAAGTCACCAATACAAAGAACAGAATCACCAATCTTCATCAATTTTTCTTTAAGTTTTTCAATATCAGCTTCTGTTGTCTTTTTCTTCATATTGATTATCATATATTCTGTACAATAACCAAATTCAATATCTGCAAGGTTATTTATGTCTGCAATAACATCATCTGCTGTTTGAACAGGTTGTCCATCATTGAATACTGTTGTGAAATCTGTTTCACCAATAAGTGCCTTATAAAAGCCAGTAAAGATAACAATAATACCTCTACCACCAGAGTCAACAACCCCTGCTTTTTTGAGTACAGGAAGCATTTCTGGTGTTTGTTGTAATATTTCTTCACCTTTGTCAAGAACAGTTTTAAGGAAAGCTTCGTGATCTGATACTTTCTTTGCTGTTTCAACTGCACATTCACTCATTACTCTAATAACAGTTAAAATTGTTCCTTCCTTTGGCTTTGTAACAGCTTTGTAAGCAACTTTGCTACCTTCTGCCATTGCCTTTGCAAAATTCTTGGTAGTGATGTTTTCGCAATTTGACAAAACTGAACACATACCTTTTACAATTTGAGAAGTAATAACACCACTATTACCTCTTGCACCACGAAGAGCACCTTTTGCAAATGCTTCGCAAAGATGTTGAATAGTATTATCTGGGCAATTATTAACTTCATTGCCTGCAGATTTCATTGTTAAAAACATATTAGTTCCAGTGTCACCATCTGGAACAGGAAAAACGTTGAGTGCATCAACTATTTGCTTATTTTGGTCTAAAAGGCTAACGCCCCCTAGAATCATCTTTCTAAATGTTGCGCCATTTATGGACTTTTGCATTTTTATCTCCTAAACTCTAACACCAACAACATGAATGTTAACAGTATCAACAATCATGCCAGTAAAATCTTCAACACTGTATTTGATAGTCTTTTTTAAACTTTCTGCAACAGCGCTCACTGAAATACCGTATTTTAAGATACAGTAAATGTCGATGAATATTCTATTTTCTATATTTGATATTTTAATTCCTTTGGAATATGGTTGTTTAATTAAAAGTTCACGAATACCATCTTTGAGGTTTCTTGAAACAAGATCAACAACACCATAAGAATCTAAGGTGGTAAAACCAGCGACAGCAGCAATAGCGTCGTTAGAAATTGTTATTTTGCCATAGAAATTATTTGTTTCTACTGCCATTTAATCCTCCATTTCGATAAATTCGCAGAAATAATATACTATAATTTTATAAATGTTTCAAGTATTTTTTACATTTTTATAAAAAATTAAAGAAAAGTGTTGCAAAAGTAAAAAAAAAATGTTAGTATATGTCCTGTTGAAATATTTAGACTAAAAAAGAAATCGGAGGAAACTATGAGCAGAGTATGTGAAATTTGTGGCAAAGGAAAAATGGGTGGACACAACGTTAGCCACAGCAATCGTAAATCAAACAGAACTTATGAAGTAAACTTACAAAAAACAACTATAGAAGTTGATGGAAAAGAAAAAACTGTTAGAGCTTGCACAAAATGCATCAAAACAGCAAAAAAAGCATAACCATAGTTTTACTTTGTAAATAAACTCACCGTTTGGTGAGTTTTTTGTTTATGTATTTGGTTATTTTATTATAACTTTCCTACATACTATTTTTAGTATGCCAGATAAAAACCTTGGAACTTTTATGCAAATTATTTTCATAAAAAACCTCCCTATGTAATATTATACTAGGAAGGTTTATTTTTTGTTATTTATTTCTTTAGTGACAATATTGCTTCTTCTCTATTTTGTGAATTATAAACATAACTGCCACTAACAACAATATCTGCACCTAATCTCTTTAATTTTTTGCTTATTGTTGGATTAACTCCCCCATCAACTTCTATTTTGAAGTGGGAAGAATAATCTTCTCTTATCTTATCTAATTCAATAAGTTTTGAATATGTTTCATTAAAAAACTTTTGTCCACTCTTCCCCGGCTCAACACTCATAAGCAATACAATGTCAACATAACTCAAAAATTGTAATATCTCATATACACTTGTTTTGGGCTTTATGCTTAACCCACAAAGTGCATTACTCTTTCGTATCTTCTTTAAATCATTTTCTAGTTTTTTCTTATCTTTATATGCTTCATAATGGATTGTAATAACATTTGCTCCTGCATCTATATACTTTTGTATAACCCTACTTGGTTCTTTAACCATCAAGTGCACATCTAATGGTAATAAAGTTCTTTCTTTTAATAATTTTAGGGCAACATAATCAAAAGTAGTTTTTTCAACAAATTGTCCATCCATAATGTCACAATGCAAAAAATCTGCCACATTTTTGATTTCATCGGCATAATTTATCATATCTTCAATACCCTTAACAATTGGATCTGTTGAAGGTGCAACTAATAATTTATCCATGTGTTCTCTCCCATTTATCTTTTAACAAATTATACATTTTTGCATATCTGTCATATCTGGCTCTATCAAGAACTCCTGCCTTAACCATTTCTTTTACCTTGCATTCATTTACACTTTCTGCAACATGAACGCAACTTGTGTATTTGCATTTATCTTTATACACATTATAATCCCTGTAATAATAAGGCAATTCATAGTATGCTATTGGAAGCAAAGTTTCATCCAAAGAAGTAAAACCAGCAGTGTCTGCAACCATTATATCATCATCATAGAAAATTTCACAATGCCTTGTTGTATTTTTTCCACGATTAACTTTTTTACTTAGTTCCCCTTCTTTTGCCTTATCTCCAAATAGTGCATTAACAAGTGCACTTTTCCCAACTGCAGATTGCCCTGCAAAAGCAGACAATTTGCCTTTCAAAACTGTTTTTAACTGCTCCAAACCATTTTTTGTCTTTGCAGAAACATTTACAACTTTAACAAAAGTTGAATATGTTTTAATTACATATTCGTTTATTTCATCAGAAATATCTTGCTTATTTATTACAATAATTGGCTCAATGTCATAGCAATAAGCGAATAAAATCAACTTGTCCAAAATATAAAAATCAGGCTTTGGAACAGGAGAGATTACAATGATAATTTGCTCCAAATTAGCAAGTGGTGGACGAATTAGCAGATTATGTCTTTGGTCAACCTTGTCAACTACATACAAATCATCAACTTTGCTAATTTCAACATGATCGCCAACATATATTCCTTTTGCCTTTAAATTACCCCTAGGCTTGCAAATAAAAGTATCATTAGATACTTTAACACAAAAACTATCAGCTATTTTTTTTGTAACAATACCTTTCATTTGCCTTCCTTTAACACCTTTGCTCTTAGTTGTCCACAAGCCCCATCAATATCTTCACCCATTGTTCTTCTAACAGTTGCTGAAATGCCATTTTTGTTGAGTCGTTCCATAAAAGCATATGCTCTCTTCCTTGTTGTTCCAACCAAGTTCCTTTCCTTAACTTCGTTAAGTGGAATCAAGTTTACATGGCAACTCATACCTTTCAATAGCTTTGAGAGTTCATCAGCACACTCAAATGTGTCATTTACCCCACTTATTAAAGCATATTCAAAAACAATTCTTCTTTTTATTTTTTCAAAATATCTCTTTGTTGCCGCAATTAATTCTTTAATAGAATATCTATTTGCTATTGGCATAGTTTGCTTTCTTATTTCATCATTAGGTGCATGAAGTGAAATTGTTAAAGTAATTTGCAAATCTTCATCTGCCAATTTGTCAATTCTATCAACAAGTCCACAAGTTGAAAGTGAGATATTTCTTTGACTAATATTTATCCCATTTTGAGCAGAAACCAAATGTAAAAACTTTACAACATTATCATAGTTATCAAGTGGTTCACCACTGCCCATAAGTACAATATTTGTAATCTTTCGCTTATCATAGCTGCCACCAATATCTCTGTTCACGCACAAAACTTGAGATAATATCTCACCTGCAGTTAAATTTCTAATTAAACCACCAAGAGTTGAAGCACAAAAAGTACAGCCCATTCTGCAACCAACTTGCGTTGATACGCAAAGTGTATTGCCATACTTATAGGACATCAAAACACCCTCAATTAAGTTACCATCTGCAAGTTTATATAAGTATTTTTTTGTACCATCTTTTCCTTCAAGTTTTTTATATATCTGAAGTGGATTAAAAACATATTCAGTTTGTAACTTTTCCAAAAATATTTTTGGAAGATTTGTGATTTCATCACAAGATTTGTAGTTATAAAGAGCAGAAAAAAGCTGACTTGTTCTAAATTTCTTTTCTCCTAAAGATAAAACAAGTTCTTCTAATTCATCATAACTAAAATCCAAAAGATTACTCATTAACTACACTACCTACTTCAATCTTTTTGCCATTAAGATAACTTTTGGCACTCATTCTTTTCCCATTTGGTGCTTGTAATTCAACAATTTCAACAGCACCATCACCACATTTTATAACAAGTCCTTGTTTTGGACTTGAAACAACAACTTCTCCAATTCTTGCATTATTAAATAATGCATCACTTGATTTTGCTTCAAATATTTTGAATACTTGTTCACCAAAAACCATTTTTGCAACAGGATTTGGATTTAATGCTCTAACCTTGTTAACAATATTTTTGCTGGTATCTCCAAAATCAAGCATTTCAAATTCTGGCTTAATCATTTTTGTAAAAGTTGCTTCCTCATCATTTTGTGCTGTCCAAGTATCTTTTCCACTTTCTATAATATCCAATGCATTAACCAAAAGTTTTGCCCCAACTTTTGAAAGCTTTTCACTTAATGTTCCATAAGTGTCTCTTTCATCAATTGCAACCTTTTCTTGCAACAAAATTGGACCAGTATCAACTCCCGCTTCTGTTCTCATTATTGTGATACCTGTTACATCATCACCATTCAATATGCTATATTGAATTGGTGAAGCACCTCTTAATTTTGGAAGAAGCGAACCATGAACATTTATTATTTTGTGTTTACAAATATCAATAATTTCTTGACTTAATATTTGACCATATGCAGCAGTAACCATTATATCAGCATCAATGCTCTTTAATGTTTCAACACCATCAACACGAATCTTGTTGAATTGATAAACTGGTATATTATATTGATTTGCCAACACTTTTGCAGGTGGTGGAAGAACTTTGTTCCCCCTTCCACTAACCTTGTCTGGTTGACAAACAACAGCAACAACTTGATGCTTTGAATTTATTATTTCTTGCAAAACATTACATGCAAATTCTGGTGTTCCCAAAAAAATTACTTTCATTAGCTCTCCTTCTTTTCTAGCTTATCAATAAAAAGTACGCCATTAAGATGGTCAACTTCATGACAAATGCATCTTGCCAAAAGTTTTTCACCTGTTATTGCAATATTGTATCCATATCTGTCTTGTGCAGTAACAGTAACAACCATTGGTCTTTTTACTTTACCTTTAATTTTGCCACAAGACAAACATCCTTCTTCATCAATATCACAACCCTCTTCTTTGATTATAACAGGATTAACAAGTTCAAATTTCATATTGTTAACTTCCATAACAACAATTCTCTTTAGAATTCCAACTTGTGGACAAGCCAATCCCATACCATTATTTGCGTACATGGTATCCCACATATCATCAATCAAATCTCGTAGTTTCTTGTCAAAAACTTTGACTTCTTTGCTACGCATTCTTAATAGTTCATCTTCTTTTTGTATTACATTTCTTACTGCCATTTTCCCTCCTAACTCAAGTTTTGTGGATTTATTTCAACAAATACACTAACTTTTGAATTCATATACTTGTCACAAATATTATATATTTGTGAAATCAATTCATTTTCATTATCATGTGTTATTCTCATCAAAATTTGATATCTAATTTTATTTTTAATTTTGCCAATTGGACTTTTCATAACATCCAAATAAACAAAATCCTTTGGATAATTATTTTTGAGTTCCTTTATTTCAGTATAACACATTTTTGTAGTTTCCCTAACAATTTCATCAACATCAGCATTAAAAAGTAATCTGATAATCGTTGTGAATGGTGGAAACTGTGTTACTTTTCTCAAATTTAACTCTTTATCAAAAAATCCCTTATAGTCATAATTGGCAATAAACCTATATGCATAATGTCTTGGAACATAAGTTTGTAAAATTACTTTGCCTTCACTTTCATCTCTACCTGCTCTGCCTGCCATTTGTGTAATAAGTTCAAATGTTTTTTCAGTACTCCTGTAATCAGAATGATACAAACTTTGGTCAGCATCAACAATTCCAACAAATGTTACATCACTAAAATCATGCCCCTTTGCAATCATTTGTGTTCCAACCAAAATTCCAGGTTTAGACATGCCAAATTCGCTTAATATTTTTTGATAAGCATTTTTTGTTCGTGTTGTGTCATTATCCATTCTTAAAATTTTAACATTTGGATATAATTCTTTTAATTTTGATACAACTTGTTCAGTACCAACTGCTCCATTCCTTATTGTTGAACTGCCACATTCTGGGCATTTGGTTAATGCTTTATACCTTTTTCCACAATAATGACATTTCAACTTATCTTCATATTTGTGATATACCAATGAAACATCACAATCATCACACTTTGCAATATAACCACAATCTTGACATCTCATAAAAGAACTAAATCCCCTACGATTGATAAAGATCATTGCTTGGTGTTTTTCTTTTATACATTTGTCAAGCTCATACAAAAATGTACTAGAAAATATACCCGTATTGCCATTTCTAATCTCAGATAGCATATCAACAATTTGTATCTTTGGCATTGGCTTACCATTGACTCTTTCTGGAAGTTCAATTAACTTATACTTATTTTCACTTGCATTTTTGAATGAAGCAATATCTGGAGTTGCACTTGCAAGAACCAAAGAACAATTGTTGTAATTTTTTCTAAACTCTGCAACATCAAAAGCATTATACCTTGGATTTGACTCGCTTATGTAACTTGTTTCATGCTCTTCATCAATAATAATAATGCCAAGATTTTGTATTGGAGCAAAAATTGCAGACCTGGCTCCAACAACAATTTTAACTTTGTTAAATAAAATTCTTCGCCATTCATCAAACCTTTCGCCTGCACTCAACCCGCTGTGGATTATTGCAACTTCTTCTCCAAACCTTGCCTTAAATTGAGACAAAACTTGTGGTGTTAAAGAAATTTCTGGAACAAGCATAAGTGCAGTCTTGTTTTTGGCAATTATATTTTCAATCACAGACATATACACTTCTGTTTTTCCACTGCCTGTAACACCAAATAACAAGTATGTGTCATTACAATTCAAAATTTCATCAATAGCTCTTTTTTGCAACTTGGTGTGGGTATGAGCGATGGGTTTAACAATATTAAAGTTTGGAGTTCTTAACTTTTCCTCTTCAAAAACTTCAATAATACCATCACTTTCTAACTTGCTTATAGCAAGATTAGAAAATTGTTTTGCAAGCATACTCTTTTGGTATAATTTTTCTTTCTCCAAGTAATCACATAATGCTAGTTGATTTTTCGCATTTTTCCTTAATGACAACTTGTATTGTTTAAGGTCAGCACCATCACAAAGTTTAACCAAAAACTCAACAAGTGGTTTAACTTTGTCACTTCTAAGTTCAGAAGGAATAAATAACCTAAGCACATCAACATAGCGCAAGTGATATTTTTTTATCATAAAACTCATCAACTCAATTTGTTCTGGCAAAATAACTGGAAACTCATCAACTGAACTGATAACACTTTTTAATTTTGAAGCATCATAATTTGAATTGTCTTTTATTTTTATAACAAAGCCTTGAATAACAAGTTTGCCAAAAGGAACAAGTACTCTTTGTCCTACTTGTCCCCATTCTGGAATATAATAATCAAATATCTTGTCAACCTGACTATTTGTTATGTCAACAATTACTTCTGCAATTTTCATTAACACCTGTATATTATCATAAAATTACTTAAAAAAACAACCTCTTTTTAGAGGTTGTTTCCTTTCATAATAAATTATTGTTTGTCATCACTAGCAACAATCTTACCTTCAAAGATTTCATCTGCAGCAATGCTTATTGCCTTTTTGTCGCTATTATTGATTACATCTGGAATACGCTTTTCAAGTTCTTTTGCACGCTTTTCCATAACGCAACAAAGTTTGTACTTGTTTCCGCCCATTTTTGCTGCAAGTTCATCAATTGGTGGTTCTATCATCATAATAAAATTACCTCTTTTTACAAAATTCTGTTTGATTATAACACATAAAAATTATTTTGTGAATAACTTTTTTTATATTTTTAATAAATTTTTGAATTCTTGTTCGTTAATTATTTTAACACCAAGATTTTGTGCTTTAACAAGTTTACTTCCTGCACTGTCTCCAGCAACAACATAATCTGTATTTTTTGAAACACTTGAAGTAGTTTGTCCACCATTTTTTTCTATTAGTGCAGTTGCTTCGTTTCGTGTAAATTCCAAAAGTGTACCTGTCAAGACAAATGTTAATCCGCTCAATTTACCACTAGATATTGTGTTTGTATTATTTATACTAACACCAGATAAGCAAAGTTCATTGATCATATTAACATTATCTTGATTATTGAAATAATCACAAATACACTTTGCAACAACTTCACCAATATCTCTAATTTTTGATAAATCTTCAAGTTGAGCATTCATAAGTTCATCAAGTGAATGATAATATTTTGCTAAATCTTTTGCAGTTTTCTTCCCTACATTCAAAATACTAAGTGCATACACAAAACTTGGCAGATCCACATTTTTACTCTTTTGAATTGCGTTATATAAGTTTTCTGCTTTTTTATGCTTGAACTTTGGTAAGTCTAAAAAATCTTCTATTGTTAGCTTATATAAATCAACAGGGCTTTTTACTCCCTTATAGTCATAAAGAAGTTCACAAGTTGAAGTACTAAACCCTTCAATATTCATTGCATCACGAGTTGCAAAGTGCGATATTCTGTCTATTATTTGCTCTTTGCATCCATTGGTATTTGGACAAAAATCCAACACGCCGGTATTTATAAGTGGAGTTCCACAACAAGGACAAACTATTGGCTTTTTAATTTGTTTTGAGCCAGGCATTTTTTGAGCAATTCCCATGATTTCTGGTATTACTTCATTACTTCTTCTAACAAAGACTTTTGAGCCAATTTCAACATCTTTTCGCTGTATATCTGAATAGTTATTTAGTGTTGCCCTATTAATTGTTGCACCACTAAGTTCAACAGGCTCAATAATTGCAATTGGCGTTATCTTACCTGTTCTTCCAACTTGCCAAACAACATCCTTTAGTGTTGTTGTTAGTTCCTGCGCTTCAAACTTGAATGCCATAGCCCATTTTGGAAATTTGGTTGTAAAACCAAATTCTTGTCTTATGCTTGTTTGATTTATTTTTACAACCATTCCATCTATCAAAATGTCTAGTTGTGCTTTTGTCTTATCAACACTATTTATCTCTTCCAAAATATCATTTGAATTGTCAAAAACTTTGTATGGAGAAGTTTGAAAGTTGTTGTCCTTTAAAAAGTCAAACATTTCCTCTTGTGAAGCAAAATTTTTGCCTTCTGCATAGCATACATTGTAACAAAACCAATCCAAATTTCTTTTTGCAGTTTGTTTTGAATCAAGATTTCGTATTGCACCACTTACTGCATTTCTCGCATTTTTAAGTGCTTCATCTGGGTATTTTTGATTGAATATTTTCAGATTACTTAGTGTAATCATTCCTTCACCTTGAACAATTAACTCACCCTTAAAATTGATTTTTAGTGGTACACTTTTTATTGTTTTTACTTGATTTGTAACATCCTCACCAATGCTACCATTTCCTCTTGTTGCAGCAGATACAAAATAACCATCTTTGTATGTGCACACAATTGTTAAACCATCAAACTTGTATTCCAAAGTAAATTTTACATCTTTTTCTTCTTGTTTTACATTATCAATCCATTTTTTTAAATCATCTTGTGATTGACACTTGTCAAGACTGTATAGTTGAACTTTGTGATGCACTTTAACAAAATTGTCCAAAACTGTATCACCAACCCTTTGCGTTGGAGAATCTGGCAAAATAACACCTGTTTCTTTTTCCATTTTAACAAGTTTGTCATACATTTTGTCATATTCAATATCTGAAATTGTTGGTTTATCCAAAACATAATAGTCATAAGCATATTTGTTTAGTTTTTCAACAAGTTCATGCATTTCATCCTTCATAAAAACTCCTATTTTATTATTTTGAGTGGTGCAATATCAAACATTAATGTTTTTTTGCCAAATCCGTCAAAATCTATTTCAATACAAACACCATCATCAACAAAACCAATTACGGTACCTGTTCCAAATTTTGGATGCTCAACCTTAACGCCAGCATCAAACCCTGTTTTATCCTTGTTTTCAGCCTTGTTATCATTGTTTTCAATTGGTTTTGCAGAAACATACCCATTGCTTTGAATTGTGTTATGTAATGTACTTTTTTGCATTTTGTTTGAATTAAACCTATCATAACTATGATATGAATAATCACTATCATAATCATAAGATGAATGTTCATATCCAAAATTATTATATCTTGTGTTATTGTATGATATTGGAGAAGTCTTAACCAATAAATCTGCCTCTTCCAAAAACTTGCTAGCAATTGTTCTTGACCTGTTGCCATGCAAATATCTTGTTTGTGCATAAGAAACAAATAGTCTCTCTTTTGCACGAGTTATTGCAACATACATAAGTCGGCGTTCTTCTTCCATTTCTTTTTCGCTATAAAAACTACGTGAAATTGGGAAAATCCCTTCTTCCACTCCAACAATAAACACAACCTTAAATTCAAGCCCTTTAACTGAATGTATTGTTGAAATTGTAATTGTATTATCTGTTCCAATATAGTCAATATCAGATTCAAGAGTAACACTCTCCAAATATTCTGTTAAAGTACAATTTCCATTTGCATACACAAATTGTTGAATTGAATTGACTAACATATCAATATTCATTAGTTTTTCAATATTATCTTCATTTTGCTCAAGATATGCTGTTTTTATTTCAAAATCTTCAATCAAAAGTTTTGTAAATTCATCTAATGATAATTTTTCATAATTTTCTTTTACTTTTAAGAAAATTCTAACAAAAGATTCAATTTTTGAATACAAAGCAGAATCATCTTGCTTATGGTCATACAAATATAATAATCCTTCAAGCATACTCAATTTATGTTCAATTGCATAATCTCTTATTTTCTTTATTGCTGTATCGCCAATTCCACGCTTTGGGAAATTTATAATTCTCATAAGAGACACATCATCTTTGGGATTAACATACAATCTTAAATAGCTTAAAATATTCTTAATTTCTTGACGCTCATAAAACTTAAACCCACCATAAATTCTGTATGGAATATTATAATTCAAAAGTTTTTGTTCAAATGGCAAAGTTAAAGCATTTATTCTCATAAGAATTGCAATATCTTTGTAATCATAATCACCTTTTTGAGTTAAAGCATAAATCTTTTGAATAACATTTTCCGCTTCACTTTGCTCGTCATAATATTGATTTGTTTCAACATTCTTACCATCTTCATTGCTTGTCCAAAGCACCTTGTCAAATCTTTCTTGATTATTTGCAATAAGCTTGTTTGCTTTTTCAAGTATAAGCTTTGTACTTCTGTAATTTTGTTCCAATTTATACATCTTTACAGGAGCAAAATCTTGTTTGAAATTGAATATATTCTTAAAATTTGCCCCACGCCAAGTGTAAATACATTGGTCTTCATCTCCAACAACAAAAATATTTTTATGAACGGAAGTTAAAAGTTTTATTATATCGTATTGAATAATGTTTGTGTCCTGAAATTCATCAACAAATACATATTCAAATTTATTCGCATAAAATTCAAGAATATCTTTGTTGCACACAAGTAATTCATAAGCCTTTGATAACAAATGGTCAAAATCCATTGCATTATTTGTTTGCAAGAATTTTTCATAAGCCTCATAAACTTTTATTAAATCATCTTTTTCGTTCGTCTTATCTTTTGTGTAGGCATATATGTCAATATTTTGGTTTTGACAAGTGCTAATAATATTTGCATAGTGTTTGTATTCTTCATTTGGCAATCCAAGATCTTTTATAACTTGTTTTAGTGCTTTTTCACTATCACTTTCGCTATAAACAGTAAAATTGGAAGTGTAACCTTCCAATCTTGAAGCATATACTCTTAATATTCGTAAACACATAGAATGAAAAGTTGAAATCCAAATATCATTTGAATGATTTAAGAGCATTGCGACTCTTTCTCTCATTTCATTTGCTGCTTTGTTCGTGAATGTTATTGCCAAAATATTTTCTGGATTAACATTTTCGTTTTCAATTAAATATGCAATTCTATGAGTTAAAAGTTTTGTTTTTCCACTACCTGCACCAGCAGTTACCAAAACAGCACCTTTGGTTTGCAAAAGTGCCTGTTTTTGTTCATTGTTTAGCCCGTATAATATATCCATATTATAAGTATATCACATATTCGTAATTTATAGCAAATTAAACTTTAATTTACTTGCTTAATTTTTTCTTTTTCGTACCTTGATTTTAGTTCCCTGAATTTGTCAGAAAGTTCAAAAAAATATCTCTCTTTTTGCTCGTTAGTTAATGTCTTATAATAATTTATATCAATTAATTCTGCCATTGGATTTACTATGTCCAAATTCACAACATCTTTTACCTTGTTATATAACTGCTCATCATCAGATTTTATTATCACTGTTCTTATAACATTGTCCTTTACACAATTAACCCCTTTGCAATTTCTTGCACGAAGTCTATCCTTTGCCTGTTGTGCCAATGCTTTAAGCATTTCCCTTCCGTTCATAGTGTCTCCTTTTACAATGATAAGTTTAAAATATATATGTCAAAAATGACACTACTTTTTATGTCGATAATTGACAAATTTTAAAAAAAATCAAAAAAAAAACAAAAAAACATACTTTCAGATGTCAATTAGGTATTTTGTTGGAGAAAATTGTATATAAAAAACATAGTTCTATTTACAACTATGTTTTCACTTACTTTATTTATTATAAATTTATTAATTTTTTCTATTGCTTTTCGCACTATAAATAAACTCGCTTAATTCTATTCCATACTCATTTAACATACCTTTTATCAAACATATTTTATGAGGTGCAGATAGATTGGTATCATAATAAATTCCAGTTCCCTCAATTTCTTCAAAGTATCTAAACTCTTCTTTATCATAACTAACATAAGGTCTTTGAGACCAAGAAATAACTTTTTCATTATTTTTAGCGATTCTTTCCATGATTGTGTTATCTTGTTCATAAAGAGATTTCATTACAGAAGCAAGCATCTTTGTAAAGTCATTTACTTCTACTTTTTCACCTTGAAGAACATAATAATTTGGATACTTAAACTTTGCATCGTCAGGATTATCAATTCCATATTCTTTATAACTTGTATCTCTAAACGAAATTTCTTGAATTGGCTTTTCAATCTCAAACAATGAAGCAACTTCTTTAGACAACCTATTCGCTCTAGCAGTTATTGTATCTTTGTTCCATTCTTCTTTATCTATAACATCTTTGTTAAGGTTCTTAATTTTAGAGTTTTCTTCTACCATTTTCTTTTTTTCAGCAAATGGTTTATCAGAAAGTTCGCTATTATAGCCAGTCAAAGTAAGATTGCCCAATGTATTAAGATATTTACTATGAACATCAAGCCAATTTTCACCAAGCATCATTCGCCACTCTTTTGAAAGGTCTTCATTTTGTGGCATAATATGTTCTATTGTTAAATTTGTAATATCAATAAATTCTTTTGTACCTTGATTTTCGATAGAAGACAAAATATATTTACATACCAAGTTTTTATGGTACAAATCTTTTTCTTCAAGACACTCAATAAATGATGTATCTGTTGGAATTTTATCTTTTGTATTTAATTGTTGAAAGAAAGATAATACTGCATCCAAATAATATTGATAATTATCTTGTTTATTAAAAATTCTGGCATATAATGTCTTAAATAATCCCCTCAATGAGTTAGAACCAACTTCACATACAATTCTTCTAACAAGATAATTTAAAAAGAATTTAAGAAGTTTTTCCAAATCAGTTTCAGAAATTAGTCCTTTTTCATAATCTTCAAACACAGGAAAAAGAAAAACATAAATAGTTGTCTGCCTTAATTGTCTTAAATTATTCAAATATTTTCTTATTCCAATAGGCAACTCCTCATTGGTTTCCATGAAATAATTGTAAAATTTCGCATAGTGAGACAATTCTTGCAACATTGACTCATGAGTATATCCACCTTTAACAAACAATCTCTTGAAAGAATTGTAAGCAGACCTCTCCAAAGTCCAACCATCTAATTTGAAATTTAAAAAATCAAGAATAAATGGCGTCATATATTCTTTCTTTACATACTTTTCTATTTTTAACCAATATGTGTTATAAAGCCTTACTTGGTCTTCATCTATCATTAAAATATAGTTTCTGATAAGGTCTGAAATCGTTAATGGACAACCTTTTGAGTTAATTGACTCAAAAACTTCTTGTGGATTATCATTTTGGTCTAATTCAACTCTTGCACATACAAGTTTATCAATTCCTGCTGATATATCCTTAACAGTCATACAATTTTCTTTCTCTTGTTGAACTAACTCCAAAAACTTTTGATAATTAGCATAAACATTTGAAGTTTTATCCATTTCTTCAAATCTATCTTGCATCAATAATTGTATTTGTTCATTATCAGATTTTAATTTAAGTTTACTTGCCAAATCAGTACTCAACTCTTGAAATCTGTCTTTATTAAAAAGCCACTCTTTAATTGTTTCTTTTTCAACTTCGGTATCTGCTAAATCATATAGAGCTTTCAATAAAATATAAGTAGTAGTAAGTCTTTGTTGCCCATCTATAATATAATAATTTTCAACACCACCAACCTTGTTGCCTGTTGCTGTAACAACAGAACCCACATAGTGATTTTTATTGTTCTTTTGAGCTTCAACTATGTCTTCAAATAAATTTTGTGCTTGAGCAATACCCCAATCATAATTTCTTTGATAAACAGGAACAACATACTGTCTTCTTGGTTGTTCAAAATAATCATAAATAATTCTTCCCTTAAAGGCTTCCATAAAAAACTCCTCAAATTACATAAAAATTGTACTTCTTTTCTTAATTTTATCTTGTTTTTATACTTGATAAAACAAAATCAAAGAATCTTTCGTTTACACCACCAAGACTCAGACTTTGAGACTTATTTGTAATATACTTATCCCCATCTCTCATGACTTCACTTAGCCTATAGAATCTAATATGACCAAGTGTTGCCATTGCTGAAATAACTGTTATTGGTTTTTGAAATTCAATTTCAACCAAAATATTCAAAACACTGTTAGCATAAACGAGACTAGAAAATTGAACTTCGCCAACATTGATATTTGGGACAAATCCCTTTTTCTTTAATGTTTTGACAAAATCTTCACCATTAACAATTGTTCCCATAAAATTACCAACTGACATATTTGCACGATTAAAATTGTTAATATCAATTACATTTGGACCAAATTGCTTAAATAATGGATTAGGTAAATTTAAATCTGCTTTTTCAAATCTTTCATCAAGGTCTAGTTGATGAACAATTGAAATATAAACATCATTTTCAGACGTTTGTTGCATACCTCCATAAATGTAAATAATTTCTTTATCTCTCACAATAAATATTGAATATAGCTTGCCTTGTTTATATTCACCAAATACAAGTCGATTAGCAAATCCATTGAAAACTTTGTTATGTAAAAATAACCTTTTAAACATATCTCTAGAGTATCTTCTTCCAGAAATAAAGTTTACATACAGTCTTTTCCTTTCCTGTTCAATCTCAGCATCTGTCAAATTTTCACCAACAGTCAAGTCTTTTACTTCTTCAACATTTTTATTATTTATTGAAGCAAATAATTGCATATATTGTTCTCTTCTTTGTGCAAAAGCATCAAAGTTTTGCAACCTAGAAAACATTTCAATAAAATTAGGTTTTTTGCTGTAAATTAAGCACTCCGCCAAATAATTTGCTTCCTTATTTCTGCCAAGCTTATATAATGCAAATAATAGCTCAAATATTGCTCTTTCAAACAATCCATCACTAAACAAAGCAAACATTCTTACACACCATTTTGCAGAAAGAATATCTTTACTTTGTGAATGCTTATCAAATAATTTTTGAGCAAATCCATTCAAACTTGCAGCATCAAATACTTCATACAAAGATTTTAAACTAAGTAAATTTAATAAGTTTTTTTCATTTCTAAAAATGTCGATTAAAAATGTTTTTTCTAAATCGTTTGCACTCTCTCCACTTTTAAATAAAAGTGGCATATTCTCAAATGCAACCCCAAGTGAACGCTCTTGTACCATTTCAACTTTCTTTTGTGCCAAAACTTTAAAGTGTTGTTCTGTTCCAAATGTTAAATTTTGAGTTATTCCCAACCTTTGCGCAAGGTATTCTTTTATTTTTGTATCTTTTTCTTCTTCGTATAAATTTGCAAGTCTTGTTTCAACTTCAACATTATTTGTTATTGCAGAAAGAACTTTTATGTAATGCAAACGTTTTTCTGCATCATGAGGCAAATATTTATCAAAGTATGCAAGTGTATCTGTTATGTATGTTTTAAGAAATAATTCTGCATTTTGTTCACTAACTTCTTCAAATGACTTAACATTAAACAAAATATCTATCCCTTTTAATGTGTCAAAATTGAGAATTAACGACAAATATTCCAACTCATACTTTGAGTTCTGAGATATATAATCTTCTAGTTGTTCTTCATTCTCTCTCATGAAATTTTGCATATATTCTAATGCTATATCATGCCAAACATACAAACTTGAATCTTCATTAAAAATACTATCAAGCACCAATGGCATATATAATTCTACTGAAATATTTGCGTATTTTACAACTTCAATAAATCTATCAAACAATCTTTCTTGAATATTATAATCTTTAAACTTGCTAACATAATTCATATTGCCAACATGCCCAACAAATAGTTTAGATATAAATTCTTCTACTGCAGCAAATTCACTCATATACAAAAAAATTTTCGTATAATTTACAAGTGCTGGAACATAGTTGTTTAATTGGAATACCAATTCCGCCAATTCACCTATTTTTTTCTTATCTTCACACAAAACAGAATGATTTGCTATGTATTCCAA
Organism: Christensenella sp. UBA1242; assembly: GCA_002308915.1. Classification (GTDB taxonomy): domain Bacteria; phylum Bacillota; class Clostridia; order Christensenellales; family UBA1242; genus UBA5893. The sequence goes on from DBWI01000024.1 coordinate 79,612, forward strand.
ATTCTCTTCTGGCATATCATCAAGTATTGGCGTTTCACTAATATCGTACTTTAAAACTGATTCGGTTTTGTTAACCAACTGACTATAACTTCTTAATACTTCCATATTTACTCCGATAGTATTTTATCAAAGATTGATAAAAAATCAAATCAATAATTAATATTTTTTATATTAATATAAAAAAAAAAATAAATTTACAATAAAATATCTTCTAATGTACTTATCGGACTATATTTGGCTGCTAATTTTATAATAGTTAATTCTGTTATAATCTTTATTCTCTCATCAGCACAAACCACATAAAATACATTGAATTTATGCTTTGAAATCCTTGTTATCACTTTGTATAATCTTTCACTAGACTTTATTAAAGTAAACTTAATTTGTCTACCAGTATCTAGCATTTTTATTCTGTTTGCACTCAACGTTAAGTAGTTATAGGTTGATTTGTTATTTGGTTGAAAAATCCCAACAAACAAAAACAAAGTGATAATTATTAAATTAACATTCATCACTCCAAATACAAGCCCGACAAAAAAAGTAATAACAAAAACAAGGCAAACTACCAAATTAAGGAAAACGACAAACTTTATTACATTTTGATAGTCATATTTTTTTGATAAAAATCCAGCAAGCACTCTTCCCCCATCCAAAGGATAACAAGGCAACAAATTGAAAATAAAAATAGACAAATTTGCATAACAAAACAATCTTGTATAAATGTATGAAATAGGAAACAACCACCACAAAGCAAAACAACAAATACACAAAAAAATATTAACCATAGGCCCAGCCAATGCAATTAAAATTTCATCATTAGAAGAAAAAAAATTTGTACCATAATTAAGACAAACACCATATGGCATAAGTACAATTTTGTTTAACATGTAACCTAATTTCTTTGCAACAAAGCTATGTCCAAATTCGTGAAAAATTACAACAATAAGATACACAAAAACGCTTTCATATTGTTGTAATAAAAGAAGGAAAATAAGGTAGATTAAGAACAATGGATGAAGAATTATTTTTTTCATTTTGATAATAACAAAATAATATTTATTACAAAATACAAATTGTATAAAACAGTTATAAATATCGATATATTGATTATGTTATTAAATATAACTACAATATTTGGTATATATTTGGTTTTTATATTATCATTTTCACTACTCTTTACGATAATAATATTTCTCCCAAAATCTCCCATAGTATACTATATTATCAAAACAATTTTGTTATGCTAAAAACTTAAAACACCAATAGATTTTACCCTTCTTGTTTTTAACGTAATATTAAACAATATTTCATCATCAGACTCTTTAACTTCAACAAAAATTTCTGGTTGCTCCATATAACATTTTGATATTCTTAAAAAATCACTTTTTAGTACATCACACAATTTTTCAGGATCTTGTTCCCTATCATCAACAAGAACCTTTTTTAATCTATTTTTACCAATCTGAGCTATAGTAAATTTCATTATATTCTCCTCTTTATATTACGCCTAAGTGCACCAAGGACACCTTTGTATTTTTGCTTACAATCAAAAACCTTTTGAGTGCCATTATGTAAATTTTCAGCTAGCAAAACCCATGCCCTATTTGAAACACTTCCCCCCAAAACGCCAAGACTACTTAATGCAGATATATCATCATCTTCTGGAACAACCCCCAGAATTGGTATGTGTAAAAAATTAATTATTTCGTCAACATCAATCATTTCACCATTAACCATCAAATCTCCTCTAACCCGGTTAACCACTAAATACTTTTCGTTAAGGTTATAAGAAGATAATATCGATAAAACTTTATCTGCATCTCTAATACTAGAAATGTGAGGAGTAACAACAACAACTGCTTCATTTGCACATACAATAGCTCTTTTAAACCCTTGTTCAACGCCAGCAGGACAATCAATAAAAATATAATCAAAAGTATTTTCCAATGAACAAACAACATTTTTTATATCTTCACCAGTTATTTCTTCTCCCCTATAAGAATGTGCAGATGGTAAAATATAAAGATTCTCATATCTTTTGTCTTGAATAAGAGCTTGTGTCGTCCTACATCTTCCCTCAATTACATCAACAATATCAAAAACAATTCTTTGTTCCACGCCCATAACAACATCTAAATTATTCAGTCCAATATCAACATCCAAGATTGCAACCCTAAATCCCAAATTGGACAATGTGGCACCAAGGTTGGCGCAAATAGTTGTTTTTCCAACACCCCCTTTACCGCTAGTAAATACAATTCTTCTTGCCATTTTATTTCTCCTAATTTTGATTTTAGTTTTATTGCATAAAAAAACAAAAGAACATTTTGTAACAAAATGTCCTTTTAATACTAAATTTGTTTATTATAAATTTTTTACCAATTCTTCAACTAAATTAAGTGAATTTATTAATTTTGCCAAACCATTTGCCGCAGCATTATTTGATTCATCTGAAATGTTTATTGAAAAACCTAATTTGTTTCTTAAATATTTTTCCAATCCTGAAACTTTTGAATATCCACCACAAATAGTTATACCATTACGCACAACATCATTAGATATCTCTGGAGAAAGCGTGTTTACCATTGTTTTTATAATTTTTACTATTTCATCCAAATACACACTTGTAGCTTCGAATATATCCTTTGCAGTAACAATTACCTGTATTGGGCTTCCTGTTTTATCATCAATAGCTGTAACTTCATATTTTGCCATGTCATTTTCGTATAAACTTCCAATATTTTCCTTTAAGTAAGCAGCTGTTTTTAATCCAATTGTAACGCCGTACTTAAATTTTATAAAACTGACAATTGAACTATCCATACTTCTGCCACCAATACAAAGAGTTGCACCACTAATAATTGTGTTCATGTTTATTACTGCACAATCAACAGTTCCACCACCAATATCAACAATCATATGAGCATTATTAGCTGAAATATTAATATTTTCACCAAGAGCACAACAAAATATTCTTGGAATTAATACAACATCTTTTGCCTTTGCCATTAAACACATATCAATATATTTTTGCTTTTGTTCATAATCAATTCCTACAGGAATTGTTGATATTATTTTTAATGGGTTAAAAACTGACGCATGAATATTTAATTTTGACAAAAAAGATTTAAGCACAAAACTTGCATAATCCGTACTTACTATTTCACCATAACTAACTGGACTAAATATAACCTTATTTGAGTCTGTTTTACCTAAGACATTTTCTACTTCTTTACCAACACCAGTAATTATAAGATTATTATTATTTCCTTTATTTGCAGAAATTAAATTAGTCTCTCTTAAAACTATTCCTTCATTACTTTTGGCAATTACAACATTTGAACTACCAAAATTTAATCCCAATACAATTTCAGACATATATTTTCCTTTAAAAAATCATACAACAACCAAAGAATGGTTATTGTATGCTTATATTTTATATAATTTGTAAAAACTTTTTCAAAATCTTTTTGAAATCAGCACCAAGTTTCATTCCTTGTCTTATATCAAAACTAGCATCATCTTTTACAACAGTTTTCATAATAATTGAGTCACCCAAAATATCACAACAGATATCTGTAACATTTCCACTCTTTGATTTATCCAAACTTGCAGATAAACTTATAATTACTGCCAACTTTCTAACTGCTTCCAAATCTTCTTCTGTAAGAATATCTTTATACTTTACCCATTCTGAAAGAACTATATTGTCAAGATTTTGATACTTACAAGCAAAAGCTGCCAACAATAAATCTCTATGTGAAACACCATATAGCTTAGAATTAACTATTATATCAAAACTATAATTAGAATAATTCTCATAATTAACTCTTGTTCCACAATCATACATTGATGCAGCAATTCTTAATGCTTTAACATACGATCTTGGCAACTTGTGAATAACTCTCAATTGCTTGAACATTACTATTGCTAAATTATGAATATTTTCACTATTTGAAAGTGGTTTGTCATAAAATGTTCTAATTGAATCCAAACTATATGACAACATATCATTAAATGGCTTGTCATAGGTTTCTGGTACAATATTATTATAAATCAAACCTTCTTGAAGCCCACCAGATGAAATTGAGAATGAATTGATGTTTAATCTTTCAACAAGAGCTCTCACAATTGCCATACCTGCAACTATTGCATCAGCCCTTTCATCACTTATTCCTTTAAGTTTTGAACCTTTATCTAATTGTACATCCTTAACTTTAGCATAAACACCATCAAATACATCATGTGTAACAACATAATTATTATCAACATTTAATGGATAATGTGAAACTTTTTTAGCAAGTCTTCCAACTGCAAGCATTACTTCACCAGCACCTACAAACAATGTATCTTCTTCTATATTAGCAAAAAATTCTGTTTTGTTTACCCAATCTGTTACTTCTTTTCTTATATCATCAAGACTTGCCTTTTCTTCAGCAAATGTAACAGCACCTTTATTATAAGTAACAGAAGCTATAATCATTCTACGATTATATTGTATTACATGTGTAACACTAGGTTCAACATCAATTATAATCCCTTTTGGTACATCTATAGTGTTGATAATTCCACCATATATTGACTTAACTTCTTCTTCTGGTGTCAAAATTGTAAATGTGAATGATGTGTGATTATATATCTCATCAAAAAAGCTCTTTTGGTTTTTGGCTTCTTTAATAAAATTTTTTGCAACTGCAACAAATCTTGTTACTTGATTGTTTTCACAAACCTTTCTAAACATTTTTAACACAGACAAAGTCTCGTTAACTTTTGCTGCAGAAACAATACCATCTTTTGAAATTCCAACACCAAGTTGTAAATTTTCACTAACACTATCTGCTAAATTAAAAAACTGATTTTTTGCGACATCAATTATGAGTAATTTCAAATTGACTTCATTCATTTCAATAATTGCAACTTTTTCCATATTATTACCTTTTTATTTCTATTGCATTAACTGGGCAAACCGCTTCACATGTCCCACATTTTATGCACAATTCTTGATTTATTACAGCTCTTCCATTATTGTCAAATGAAATAGCTTCAACTGGACACATGTTTACACAAGTTCCACAACCAATACATTTCTTTGGATCTACCACGCGCACTTACTCCTTTACTGGAGTATTGTAGCATAATACAAGAATTTTGTCCACTATTAAAAAATTATTTTTTAAATATTTTAATAAGCTCAAATATAGACAATAAAATCAAAAATACACCAAATGAAATTCTTAACTGATTTTGATCTAAATAATTAGCAATCAACCCACCCAAAAACGCACTTAAAACCCCTGCCAGTATTGTTATAATACCATAACTAAATTTTACCAAATTGTTTTGGCTGTGAATTAAAATCGCAATAATACTCATAGGCAAAAATGCCAATAAATTTAAGCCTTGAGCCAAGTTTTGACTGGTACCAATAAAAAATGTTAATAAGGGTATCAAAACTGTTCCTCCTCCCATACCCATACCACCCAAAACACCAGCCAAAATTCCAAATAACAAATATATTAACATATAACCGACTTAACACCAATAACCAACATCAATATTGCAAATATAATAGTTAAAACCTTTTTATTTATTTTTGCCAAAAATTTAGCACCAAAATAACCACCTATAACTGAACCCATTGAAATCATTAATAGACAATAAAAGTCAATATCGTTTTTATATACATAAACAAATGAAGAACAGATGCTAAGTGGTAGAATTATGCACAGCGAAGTTGCATGTGCTTCTTTTTCTGAAATTTTGCATAATTTCTCAAGCAATGGCACACAAATCATTCCTCCTCCACCGCCCCAAAATCCATTAACAAAACCTGTAATAACACCAACTAATGCACAATAAATTCTTTGTTTGACTTTCTTCTTCATTTTTATAAAAATATTGTTGCACAATTTGCAAAAAAATATTTGCAAATATTTAAGATATGTTCTATAATACTTAAGTTATTATAATATATTAAAAGGTGAAACTAAAAAAATGACTACAACAAAAAAATTTAAAAACATTGCTTTATCAGTTCTATTGCTACTCTTATCTTTTGCTTTGTCGTTTGTGGCATTTCCACAACAAAAAGTATTAGCAGAAGATGAGGTAGCTTTTTCTGAGGTAACAATTACAAACAGTGACTTCAATTCAAGTACAACCACAGCACTTCAATCATCACCTACTGGTTGGACAAGAAGTGGAACTTCATCTGGAAAAAATGGTGTAATAAGCGTTAACTCAGACAATTTTTCATCAAGAGCAAGTTCATCATATGCTTTACAATCTAGTCAAAATCCATATAAAGCATATTCACAACTTGATGACCATGTTTTGATGATAAACGCAAAATCATCAACTACAACAAATGAAACAAACCATATTGGATATGTTTCAAATTCTATATCATTAACAAGTTATTCATATTACAGATTAAGTGTATGGACTTTAACACAAGAACATGCTGTTGCTTCAATTTATCTTAGTGGACTCAATGATGAAGTAGCGAACACATCTTTTGAAAGATATTCAAGCACTGTTTGGACAGAATATAGATTCTACATTGCAACAGGAATTGATTCTCAATCAGTAAAAATTGAACTTTGGTTAGGTTCAACAACACAAGATAGTATGAATGCAGTTTTCTTTGATCATATAACAGCACTTAAACTTTCTGGAAGTTATTATGCAAGCGAAACAACAACTCCAAATTCAAGAATAAATATAATCGACTTAAGAGATTACAAAGATGATATGATTACAAATGCAGACTTTGAAAATGGATTTGAAGGTTGGCATACCGTTAATCCCCTAACATATGGTGATGCTAAGATAATAAGCATCCAATATACAGAAAGTATGACAAACTTAGGTCTCGAATATTTAGGAAGTGACCTAAGCGAAAACAATAGATATTCATTATTATTATATTCAAATGATAATGCAGCAAGTATTGGTTATGAAAGCACTTCTTTCGTTATTCAACCATTTGAAACTTACAAAATAACAGTTTGGGCAAAAGTAAGCTCTGATTTAAAATCAAAAGCAAGCATTGTTCTTAAAGAAGGAAATGATGTTACAGCAATGTATGGTGAAGATGAAGATTTTTATTCACCTGTAAATCAAGTCTTAGAAATTACAAGCAACACATCAAATTCAATAACAAATAACTATACACCTTATTATTTCTATATTAAAGGACATGAACTATATCAAACATCATTTACTCTCCAACTTTGGCTTGGAACAAGCACAGAAGGTGCAACAGGTTGTGTTGTATTTGATAATGTAAAATTTGAAAAAATATCATGGAATCAATTTAGTTCAGCTAGTTCAACAAACACAAAAACTGTTACCTTATCAACATTAAGTGGAACTCCAAGTGTTACAAATGGTACCTTTAATGTTGCAAAAGATCTTGAAAAAGATTTTGAATATCCAGTAACTCCAAGTGGTTGGACAAACGAATCAAACGACGCAGCAGCAAAATATGGTATTATTAACACATATTCACCTTTATATGAAAATTACAAAGATAAGATTGGAAATATTCAAAACCCAGGAAACCCTTCAGCTGTTGATGTTAATAATGATGTAAACAATGTTGTAGTTCTCTACAACCCACAACAAGCATATCAATCAATTACAAGTGAAACACTTTCAACAACATTAGATACCTATCAAAAAATTACTTTTGATTACAAAACAGTTGCTCAATCATTAAATACAAACTTACTTAATGTTTATGTTTTGGATAGTGATAATAATATATTATTTGCTGATGAAAATTTATATAGTGAAAACTGGACAAAATACACACTTTTAATTAAATCATATGGATATTCATCAACAATAAAACTCAAATTATCACTTGGAACTTCAGATTCAAAAGTAAATGGTTATCTTTTTGTAGATAATGTAAAATTTGAAAACGACAGTTCAATGACAGATGAATTATATGAAGCATATATAGGTGCACACAAAACATTAGATTTTTCTGTTACAAACTTTAATTTAATTTCTCCAACACAACAACATGATATGTATACTGCTTATCGCTATACAGCAGAATTGGCAAAAGGAACAAATCAAGACCAAGGAAACCCTGTTGCTTATGGTGGAATTATTGATGGAGAAGATAACATATTTGGCATAACAAATTCAGAAACAAATAATGGTCTTAAGTATATGCCAGCATTTGTATCAAATGGTGTTGCAACATATTACTTGACAGCAAAAGACGCACTTTCATTAGATTCTAGCAATTATTATAAATTCTCAGTTGATGTTTATACAAGATTTTCAGGTGACTTCTCCCCTATTAATGAAAACGAAGAAGCAAAATATGGTGCAGTATTTGCAATTAAGGGCCTTGAAAAACAATTTGATAATATAGTATCAAATGATGAATGGACAACATATACTTTATATGCAAAAGTTGATAGTTCAACATCTGTTAATTTAAGATTTGGCATCACAAGCAATAGTGATGGAATACTTGGACAAGCATTCTTTGATAATTTCAAATTTGAAACAATTGAAGAAACAGAATATAATCAAGCAACAAACATTGCAAAATCAGATGCAACAATAATTGTTTCTGGTGAAGTTGTTGATGATGAAGAGCAGCAAGAAGACAATACAAACAATGATTCACAAAACAATGCAATGATTTGGTATTTAATACCAACTGGATTATTATTTGCAGCACTTGTTATTGCACTTATCGCCTACTTTGGAAAAAATATCACAATCAAAAAGTGGGAGAAAAAGAAAGTTGCAGAATATGACAGAGACGCAACTGTTCATCGTGATGTTGTAAGAAAAGATGCTGAAAAGATAAGAGATGACAAAGTAAAAGAACTCAAAAAACAAATTGCAGAAATTCAAGAAGAGTTAACAAGAATTGAAGAACTTCATAAAGAAAATGTTAAAGCTAATCGTCCAACTACAGACAAAAAAGTTTCTAGAGAAGCTGAAAGAGACTTTAAAGCATATGCTCAAAGACATACAAAACTTGAAAATCAAATTGAATTACTCAATAGCAAAATTGATTCTTTGAATATGCCTGAATATTTACTCTCAATTCAAAAATCTTTAATACTTGAAAAAGTGAAAAAAGAACGTGAAGAAAAAGACAGAGTAAACAAACAAAAAAAGCAAGAACAAAAACAAGCAAAACTTGCTAACAAAAACAAATAAAACATAAAAAATACCAGATATATAACATCTGGTATTTTTTTCAAATTATATTAAACATTAAACCTAAACAACATCACATCGCCATCTTGAACAACATAATCTTTACCTTCTATTCTAACCTTGCCTTTTTCTCTTGCAGCGACGTAACTACCGCAGGCGACTAAATCATCATACTTAACAACTTCTGCCTTTATAAAGCCCCTTTCAAAGTCTGTATGAATTTTTCCAGCAGCTTGTGGAGCTTTTGTTCCCTTTTTAATTGTCCACGCTCTACATTCTGTTTCACCTGCTGTAAGATAACTCATAAGTCCCAACAAACTATAACTTGCTGTAACAAGTTTGTCTAATCCACTTTCTGTTATTCCAAGTTCTTGTTTGAATAGTTCTCTTTCATCTGGGTCAAGCTTTGTTAATTCTTCTTCAATGCGAGCACATAAAGCTATTGTTTCAGCCCCTTCTTTTTTTGCGTACTCTTGAACTTTTTTTACATATTCATTATTTGGATTTGTTATATCGTTTTCTGATATATTTGCACAATATATAATTGGCTTTGTTGTAAGCAAAAAGAATGAATTGACAATTTTTATATCATCTTCATCTTCAAATTTTACTGTTCTTGCATTTTGTCCATTTTCTAATGCTTCTTTCAATTTTAGTAAAATAGCAAGTTCTTTCTCTGATTGTTTTTCTCCAACTCTTGCGAGTTTATATAGTTTTTCATATCTCTTAGAAACTGTTTCCAAGTCAGAAAGTATAAGTTCCAAATTGATTATTTCTATATCTCTAATTGGATCAACTGTTGCATTTACATTTATTATGTTAGGATCGTCAAAACATCTAACAACATGACAAATAGCATCAACTTCTCTAATATGACTCAAAAATTTATTTCCAAGTCCTTCTCCTTTACTTGCCCCTGCAACAAGTCCTGCTATATCAACAAACTCTATAGATGCAGGAGTAATCTTTTTTGTATTATACATTTTACCTAAAACATTTAGTCTTTCATCTTTAACATCAACAACACCAACATTAGGTTCAATTGTACAGAAAGGATAGTTTGCGCTTTCTGCTCCTGCTTCTGTTATTGCATTAAATAATGTACTTTTACCAACATTTGGTAAACCTACTACACCAATCTTCATTTTATATTTCTTCCTTTTGTTAATATAATTGTTTTATATCCCATGTAGTTCCATTTGAACTATCTTTCAACATAATGCCTTTGCTGTCCAATTCATTTCTAATTTCATCAGCCTTTGCATAATCTTTGTTAGCTTTAAAATCTGCTCTCAAAGCAATCTTGTCTTCTATGTATTGTTCAGTTACATTTAATGCATTCAAATACTTAAATTTAATATTTTTAATAAATTCACTTGGTGAATGCGTAAACAAACCAAATATATCCTTAATTTTTTGTATTGCATAGCTAAAAGATGATAGTAATTTGAAATCATTATATTTTCCAAATTTTGAACAAATTGTAAACATATCTGCAATAAATTTAGCTGTATTAAAATCATCATCCATACATTCAATAAATTGATTTAATATATCAGCATTTGGAGTAATTTCTTGTTGTGAATTTTTTAATGCATTTTCAACATTATTAATTACATTGTAGAAATAATATAAACTTTTTTCTGCTTGTTTTAATGCATTCTCGCCTAAATCTAATGTTGAAGTATAATGATTAACCAAAATAGCATATCTAATTACCTCTTTGTCATAGACTTTAAGTAAATCATTAACCAACATGAAATTGCCAAGACTTTTGCTCATTTTTTGACCATCAACAGTGATTAAACCATTATGAATCCAATAATTAGCTAAGTCGCAATCATTTTCGCATTTACTTTGTGCAATTTCATTCTCGTGATGAGGGAAAACTAAGTCTTTTCCACCACCATGAATATCTATCTGTTTGCCAAGAAATTTTTTTATCATTGTTGAACATTCTATATGCCAACCTGGTCTACCTTTACCCCATGGGCTATCCCAACCAAACTCACCTTGTCCAACAGCCTTCCACAAAGCAAAATCCAAAGCATCTTCTTTGCTCTCTGCACTTTCAATTCTTACTGAATTAATTAGTTCATCAATTTTTCTGTTAGACAAAGTTCCATAGCCGTGATATTTTTTTACGCAAAAATAAACATCACCAACAGGTGTTGCATATGCATATCCCTTATCTATTAAATCACTAACAAATTCTATTATCTCCGGTATACACTTTGTTACTCTTGGACGATATGTTGGTTCACTAACCCCAAGAGCTTCCCATGTTTTGTTTATTGATTGAACTCTTTGTTCTGCAAGTTCTAATGGAGATATTCCAAGTTCTTTTGATTGATTTATTATTCTGTCATCAATATCTGTATAATTTGAAGCATACTCAACCTTATATCCCTTAAATCTGAAATAATTAACAATAACATCAAATGTAATTGCTTGTCTTGCATGACCCAAATGAGCTTCGCCATTTACTGTCATACCACAAACATACATTTTTATTACGCCAGGTTCTAGCGTTTCAAATTCTTCTTTTTTTCTATGCAAAACATTAAATACTTTCATTTTTATTCCTCAATCTGTGATATATCTTCTTTTTTCTTTTTTGTCTTTTTTATAGTAAAGTATGAAATAAAATTCTTATCAAAATGTGACCAAATTGAACACACAATACCAATTAACAATGCTCCACAACAACTCATGATGATATCTATCATTGTATCAACAACGGCATCATGTCCAACATATGCAACACCTTGTGGATTTAAATACCTTTGAAGATTTAAGCCAAACAAACTATCACAAGTGAATTCATATATTTCCCAAATTGTACCAATTGCAATTGCAAAACTAAACACAAAAATAAAAACAAAGAATGCATTTGATTTTTGCTGTTTTTTGTATACAAAATTCAAAAAGAACATAGCCAAAAAACCTAGCAGTATACCACTTACAAAATGTACAATATTATCCCAATATGGAATAACTTGATATAAATTTCTAAATGTTCCCAAATAACTCGTTAAAAACAAAAAGAAATAAAACAAACTTGTTGCAAAATATGGTATTTGAATTTTAAATATTTTTTTTGCAAGCAATGGTAAAAAAATAATTATAATTACAGAAATATGCATTATTAAAAATAATGTATAGTCCCTATCTGTTTTACCTTCAAGCATATCCCTAATGCAAAAGCAAAGTGAAAAAACAAACAAAGATAGTATTGCAACAAAAAGCATAGCATTTATAACATTAAATGCATTAAACCTTTTATTTTGTTTGTAAGTATTAAACTCCAAAAAGCTTTTTTTCTTCACGAAATAATTATGGCACACTTAAACAAATAAAGCAAACAAATTTGATGTCAAATAAGAACAAAAAAACTGCCATTATGACAGTTTTTCAAGATACTTTATTATTTCCTTAACAGCTATTGCTCCATCGCTTGTAGCAGTTACCAATTGTCTTACTTCTTTTTTCCTATTATCCCCTGCAACAAATATTCCCGGAACACTAGTTTGACACTTTTCGTCAGCTTCCACATAACCATATTCGTCTAACTTAACCAAATGTGCATAACATGAATTTTCAGGAATTCTCCCTATTGCCACAAATAATCCATCTACTGGCAAATCATATACCTTTCCATCATTATTTGTAAGTTGAATACTTTTTAGTTTGTCTTCAAAATTAAGTTTTGTAATATGAGTATTCATAATTATTTCAACATTGTTTTTATTCTTTAGAAATTCAACTGAGCTAGCATCACCTCTAAATTTATCACTTCTAATAATTATATAAACCTTATTTACAATACTTGATAAATATTTTGCTTCTTCAAGTGCAGAATTACCACCACCCACAACAGCAACATCTTTACCACGATAAAATGCACCATCACAAGTTGCACAATATGCCACACCTTTGCCAATTAACTTATCTTCGTTATCTAATCCTAATTTTTTATTTTTTGAACCACAAGCAAGTATAATGGCTTTTGCTTGATATACATCTTTTGATGTTTTAACTTCTTTATATTCACCTTTGTCATCAATTTTTTCAACATTCTCAAACTTGAACTCTGTCCCCAATTCTTTTGCTTGATTAAACATTAAAGTTGCAAGATCAAACCCAGATATATGTGGCGTTGCTGGATAATTCTCGATATTATCCGTATTTAATATTTGTCCACCATATCCCATTTTATCAAATACCAAAACCGATTTATTGGCACGCCTTGCATATATTGCAGCCGTAAGTCCTGCTGCACCTGCACCTATAATAATAATATCGTACATAATTATCTCCAAAACAAATTAATAGTTTTATTATGATTTAATTAAATATTTTTATAAATAACATTTTATTTTTATCATACAGCCAAAAATATGTCAAAAAAAATGAGCTATTTGCTCATTTTTAATATATTATAAACTTCTTTCATCATCTTTTGTGTTTGAGTTATTATATTGATTTATTACAATTGTTTGCTTTTCATCTTGCTTCTCACCTTGCTTGCCTTCAAACACTTCTTCAATTGGTGGTTTTGATTTTTGATATTCTCTCATTTTTTTCTCATTTCCAGCATAATCCATAAATGCCATTGGAAGTCCAACAAGAATACCACCTGCTTCAATAACTCCACCAGTAATCATCAATGGTAAATATGCAGCAGGAACCAATGTTCCAACTACAACTAAAACTAATCCAACCAAAACAGCAGCAGCACATCCCAATAATATTCCACCTTGTTTTCTGTTCATAATAACCTCCTACTCTTTTGTTAATATGATTTCATCAGTTGATTCTTCTACTTTTTGAGTTTCACTTGATTTAGCAACTGGTTGATTTGTAGATTCATTATTTTTCTCTTCTTGCTTGCTTAATTCAAAATCTTCTACAACATATGCACTAGTTTTATGTCTGTTACGTGCTTCTTGCTCTGATTGCTTGGTTGCTCTTTCTTCCATTTCAACACCGAAAGCAATTGAGCCCACGCCCAAAACTAATCCACCAACCAAAAGGCCAATAGCAAGTGGCAATGCTGAAGCTAATAACATAAATCCGGCAATAACTCCAACCGTTGCAATTGCCAACCCAACAAGCTTACCAACTCCTCCCAAAATTGTTGTTTTTTGACTCTTTTTCATTTTTTTTCTAGACATAATTCTCTCCAATTAAGTTTATTTTAACACTATGTAAATATTATGTCAATATACTATATTAAATTAAGCATTTTCTTTTACTATTGCATCTTTTATTGACAAAGAAATTCTCTTCTTTTCAACATCAACACCCAATACTTTAACTGTAACAACATCTCCAACAGTTAATTCTTCGCTTGGATGTTTTATATACCTATCACAAATTTGAGAAATATGCACTAATCCATCTTGATGCACTCCAATATCAATAAAAGCACCAAAATCAATTACATTTCTAACTGTTCCAGTTAAAATCATTCCTTCCTTCAAGTCTTCCAATGATAGTAAGTCGCTTCTAAGAACTGGCTTTGGCATACTTTCACGAATATCTCTACCTGGCTTTATAATTTCTGCAACCATATCCAAAAGTGTTGGAACACCAATACCACATTCATTAGCTACTTTTTCTTCTCCATACTCATGTACCAATTCTGTTAAATTTGAAATCTTTCCAGATTTGACATCTTCAGTTGTTAAATTAAATAATTTTAATAATTTTTGTGCTGCCTCATAACTTTCTGGATGAACAGCAGTATTATCCAAAACATTGTCGCCGTCAGTAATACGCAAGAAACCTGCACATTGCTCATATGCTTTTTGCCCTAATTTTGGAA
The DNA here is from genome assembly GCA_002308915.1 of Christensenella sp. UBA1242. Lineage (GTDB taxonomy): Bacteria > Bacillota > Clostridia > Christensenellales > UBA1242 > UBA5893. Next base: position 94,643 of record DBWI01000024.1, read on the forward strand.
CATCAAGCAATTGTTTTCTATCAGTGAATTTAACAATTTTCTTACGATATTCACAAACATTTTTCGCAACACCACTATTCATTCCAGATACAAACTCCAAAAGTCTTGGGCTTGCGGTATTAAGATCTACACCAACACTATTAACACAATCTTCAACAACACCTGTTAAAACTTCTGTAAGTCTATTTTGTGGCATATCATGTTGATATTGTCCAACTCCAATAGATTTTACATCAATCTTAATAAGTTCACTTAATGGATCTTGTAGTCTTCTAGCAATACTTACAGCACTTCTAAGATTAACATCATAATCAGGGAACTCCTTTGCTCCAAGTGGTGATGCACTATAAACAGATGCTCCTGCTTCATTAACCATTGCATAGTTAACTGGTCTAGACAAATGCTTTAATAACTCACAAACAAAAATTTCACTTTCTTTGCTTGCAGTGCCATTTCCTATTGCTATTGTGTCAACATTATATTTTTCTATTAAAACTTTTAACTTTTCAATACTTTCTTCTGTTTTTGATTGTGGTGGAGTTGGATAAATAACTGTTGTATCAAGAACATCACCTTTTTTGTCTATAACAGCAATTTTACATCCCATTCTATATCCTGGATCTAATCCAAGAATTACATTGTTCTTTAATGGAGATTGCAACAATAATGGTTTTAGATTAACTTCAAACATTTTTATTGCTTGCTCGTTTGCTGTATCTGTTAAGTTTGTTCTTAACTCTCTTTCAAGAGATGGGAATAAAAGTCTTGAATAACTATCTTCAATTGTTTCTTTCATATAATTATATGTGGCTGTATTATCTTTTAGATAATATTTTTCAATTACTTCAAGAGCAATTTTATCCTCTAGCACAATATTAACTTTTAAACATTCTTCATTTTCACCACGATTTATTGCAAGTATTCTGTGGCTTGGTATCTTGCATACTGGCTCAGTATGTTCAGCATACATTTCATATGTTTTTGATTTTTCATTTTCAACTAATGTAGTTTTGATGTCTGCTTTATCAAATAAAAGTTGTCTTAATTCTTTTCTTAACTCACTATCATCACTAATTCTTTCTGCTACTATATCTTTTGCTCCATTAAGTGCGTCTTGTGCAGTTGGTACTTCTTTTTCTTCATTGATATATTCAGCAGCCAAAACAAGCATGTCTTCTTTTGTCTCTTGTTGTTGCAAAATATCTGCAAGTGGTTCCAATCCTCTTGCAATAGCAACAGAAGCACGAGTCTTTCTTTTTGGTTTATAAGGTCTGTATATATCTTCAACTTCTGTTAAAGTTCTTGCATTAGCTAGTTTTTCTGCAAGCTCATCAGTCCATTTTTCTTGTTCTTTTATACTATTTTCAACTTCGCCTTTTCTTTTTTCAAGATTTCTAAGATAATTCAATCTGTCATTCATTTCTCTTAAAACTTGATCATCAAGACTTCCTGTCATTTCTTTTCTATATCTAGCAATAAAAGGAATTGTACAGCCCTCATCAATTAAATTTACAATATTTTCTACTCTGTCTAATCTTACGCCAAATTCACTTGCAAGTGTTTCATTTATATTCATTTTGTTAATCTCTCCCTAATCTCATTAGCTTTTTTGTATATCAATTCTTTGTTCTCATTTAAAAATTCACCATTGTGATATAACACTTCACCATTTACCATTGTCAAATATACATCACTTGACTTTGCAGAATATACAAGGTGTGATAACAAATTACTATGTGGATAAAAATGTGGCTTGTTTATATCTATCAAAATAATGTCTGCAAGCTTACCTACTTTAATTTCACCAGAATTAAATCCAAGTGCTTTTGCTCCATTAATGGTAGCCATAGCCAAAACTTCTTTTGCCTTTACAACTTCTGCGTTGTATATGTTAACCTTGCTTAATGTTGCAACCAAAAACATTTCCTTAAACATATCCAAACTATTGTTTGAAGCTACACCATCTGTTCCAATTGTTACATTAATTCCTTTATTTTGCATTGCATAAATTGGAGCAATCCCACTTGCCAATTTTATGTTTGATGATGGACAAGTTGACACACTGGCATCATAATCGGCCAATATCTGCAAATCATCTTTGTCCATGTGGACGCAATGGTAACAAAGAGCTGGCCTGTCAAAAAAGCCCAAATCTTCCAAATATTGTGGTGGGGTTTTTTGATTGTGTTCAACAGTACAATCACCAACTTCTTTTAGGGTTTCACTCAAATGAATGCTTCTTGGAATGTTATGCTTTGCAGTAAAATCCACACATTCCATAATACTTTTGTCATCTGTTGTGTATATTGCATGAATAAAGCAAACTGGTTTTATCAAATCCGAATCACCTATCATTTCGTATTGAGATTTTAGGTAATCCATATTACTCATACCAACATCTCTTGTTGTTGGGCCAAATCCAATACGACCTCTAAGTTTACTTTCCTTCATTGCCTTAACAATTTCTTCATTATAAAAGTAACCTTCTTCAATTGTTGTTATTCCAGCAGCCAAATATTCTAAAATACCTAATTTTTGTCCCCAATATACATCACTAGGCTTTAATTTTGCCTCAGTTGGTATAATATTATCAAATAGCCATTCATTTAGTTGTGCGTCATCTTTTAAGCCCCTAAGCAATGTCATTGCTGTGTGGCAATGAGTGTCAACAAATCCTGGCATTAAAATGTTACCTTTAACATCAATTATTTTATCATAGTTATCTTCTGGAGCTTTTGGACCAACAAATTCAATTAAATTGCCATTTACTACCACATCTCCATCAAACAACCCTTCATCAAAATCTAGCCTTAAAATTTTTGCATTTTTAAATAATACTTTCATAAATACACCTATTTGTGTCATAATATTTATGACATATTTATTATATCAAAAAGGAGTTTGATGTGCAAATGAAACAAAGAATAATATTGCATTGTGATGTAAATAATTTTTTCGCTTCCGTTGAATGCGCATTAAACCCAAGTATAAAAGATATGCCCGTTGCCGTAACTGGTGAAAAATCAAAAAGAACAGGAATAGTTTTGGCAAAAAATAGTATTGCAAAAAGTTTTGGAGTTAAAACAGGAGATATCATTTTTGAAGCAAAGAAAAAATGTCCTAACCTTATTTGCGTAAAACCACATCACGATATATACGAAAGTTACTCAAAACGAATTCGTTCTATTTATGAAGAATACACAGACCGAGTTGAGCCATTTGGAATTGATGAATGTTGGCTAGATATAACTGATACTGTAAAATTTTTTGGAACTCCCCTTGATGTTGCAAATCAATTAAGAGAAAGAATAAAAAAAGAAATAGGAGTTACTATTTCTGTTGGTATAAGCTTTTCAAAACTTTATGCAAAACTGGGAAGTGATATGAAAAAACCCGATGCTGTAACAATTATTTCATATGATAATTTTAAAAAAATGACCTACAAATTACCTTTATCAAGTGTTATTGGCATTGGTAGAAAAATGGAACCCAAACTTAATAAATTAAACATTTTTACGCTTGGCGATTTTGCAAATTATGACAAATATGTAATAAAAAAACACTTTGGTGTTGTTGGCGAAGAAATGTACAACAAGATAAATGGTATTGGTGATAATGAAATTGCAAGCATAGATGAAATTAAAAAATTAAAAAGCATTGGCAATGGCACAACAACTCTTGTTGATATTCAAACTGAGTACGATATGCAAAGCGTTGTTATGTTCCTATGTGATGAAATCGCATCACGTATGAGATATCACCACCTTAAAGGCACAACAATACATGTAAGCTTAAGAAAGAATGATTTAACTTGGTTTGGAAAAAGTTATACAGTTTTAACCCCAACAAATACTGCAAAAGATTTATATACTGAGGCTCTTAAACTAATAAATACAATGTGGAAACCTGGTTTCCTTATTAGAAGTATTAGAATAAGCGTATCAAATATTACAGATGAAAATGAGCAAATTAATCTTTTTGAAGATAAACAAAACAAAGATAAACTTAATTCTGCAATAGACAAAATCCGACAAAAATATGGCTACAAAAGTATATCCCCACTAATAACAAACAATGATGAAGTAATAAACAGAGATGCGTTAAAAACAAACAATAATGATGAAGAAACATAAAAAAAATCACAAATAAATGTGATTTTTTTGTTATTTTGCATCAAACCAAGTTTTTCCACTACTTATGTTTACAATTAGTGGAACTATTAAATTAACTACATTCTCCATACAAGAATGCAAAATCTTTTTTACAATTTCAATTTCTTCTTTTGGAGAATCAATCATAAGTTCATCATGGATTTGAAGAATTAACTTGCTTTTTAGTTTTTTATTCTTTAATTCATTGTTAACTTTTATCATTGCAATTTTAATAACATCACTTGCAGTTCCCTGCAAAGGCATATTCATTGCAACCCTTTCACCAAATTGTCTGATATTAAAGTTTGATGAACTAATTTCATTAATTTTTCTAATTCTTCCAAATAATGTTTTTACATATCCATTTTGCTTTGCAAACTCAATATTATTTTTCATATACACAGTAACATCTGGATATGTTGCAAGATATTTATCTAAAAACTTTTTGGCATTCTTTGGACTTTCACCTATTTGATTTGCAAGACCATAAGCACTTATCCCATAAATTATACCAAAGTTAGTTGCCTTTGCACTTGAACGTTCATGCTCTGTCACCAATTCAATTGGTTTATCAAAAATTTGACTTGCAGTTGACCTGTGAATATCTTGATTATTCTTGTATGCTTCGATTAGATTTTTGTCTCCAGAAAGTGATGCCAATAATCTTAATTCAATTTGGCTGTAATCTGCTGAAATTATTTCACCATCATTAAATCTTGAAATAAACATTTTGCGTAGATTTTTGCCTTCATCATCTCTGACTGGAATATTTTGTAAATTTGGTTCACTTGAAGACAATCTGCCTGTTGATGTTAAAGTTTGATTAAATATTGTGTGAATACACTCACCCTTTTCTTCAACAATTTTGCGATATGGCTCAAGGTATGTGCTTGATAATTTTTGAATTTTACGATACCTAATAATAAGTGGCACAACTTCGTGTGAATATTGCAACATAATCAAATTTTCTATGCTAGTTGAATGTTTTTTATTATTAAAATCACTTAAACCCAACTCATCAAACAAAACACTTGCAACTTGCTTTGGTGAATTAATGTTAAACTCATATCCAACACAATCAAAAATCTGTTCTGTCAAATCATCAACTTCTTCTTTATATTTTTCAGCAAGTTCATCTAATGTTGTTTTGTTAACATAGAATCCATTATTTTCCATTTCGTACAAAACATATGTTAATGGCAACTCTATGTCATAATAAACAGAAGTAAGCTCATATTTATCCATGATTTTTTCGAGTTCGTTCTTTACTGAAGCATATTCTTGAATGGTATATTCGGCACCATATTTTTCTCCTGCATGAACAAGATATTCTGCAATAGACAAATCAAAAATATTGCCTTTTACATTAACAAAATTTCCAAATAAATGCAAATGAGATTTTAGGTCAAATGTTATTTTTTGAATAAAATCACTCTCAAAAACATCTTTTAAACACAAAAGAATATCATTTAATTGAATATTTTTGCTAATTGAATAATATTTTTCACTATTAAAGCATATCAAATAATCATTCAAAAAATTAAAAGCAAAATATTCAATCTTTTCATCTTTTAGTATTTTTTCTATGCTTTTTATATCATCAAGCGTTTGCTTGTTTTCAAAAACTTCTGTTATTTTTTCTTGAACAAAATCTTCTTGGTTCAAAAACAATTCATTTCTTTTTAATAATGATTTGAATTCATAGTTTTTGAAGATTTCTTTTACATTATTGTTAAATGGAAAATCATAACCAAAATTTTGAATATTTACATCAATATTGCAATCTGTTTTTATTGTTGCAAGTTTGTATGATAAGTATGCACTATCTTTTCCATTCTCAAGCTTTTCTCTTAACTTCCCTGTTGTACTTTCTATATTTGCATACACACCATCAAGAGTTGAATTATCTGCAATAAGTTTTTTAGCAGTAATTTCTCCAATCCCAGAAACACCAGGAATATTATCTGAACTGTCACCCATAAGTGATTTTAGGTCAATTATTTGACTTGGAGAAACTCCAAACAAATCTTTGATGTTATCTTGATTAACAACTTGAACATCTGTAATGCCCTTTTTGGTTAGCCATACTTCTGTGTTATTGTCTATAAGTTGCAATACATCCCTATCCCCAGATAAAATAATATTGCTAACACCAGAATTTTTTGCAACTGTACCAATAATGTCATCTGCCTCTATTCCATTCTCTTCAAAAATTTTGATATTCATTTTTTGTAATAAGTTTTTGAGTATTGGCATTTGACTGGCAAGTTCATCTGGCATCTTTTTTCTTGTACCTTTGTATTCTGCATACATATCTGTTCTAAAAGTATGCCTAGAATGATCAAAAGCAACACACAAATAATCTGGGTGTTGCTCTGTGATAAATTTTATTAAAATGTTACAAAAACCATAAACGGCATTAGAATATTCGCCATTTTGATTTGTTAAAAGTGGCAACGCATAAAAGGCACGATTAACTAAGCTATTGCCATCAACAATCAATAACTTCTTCATTTATATTTTATTTCCAATTATTATGCTTTTAATACCAACCTTACTATAGCTTCTGGGCTTCCATTGAATATATTATGGAAAAATTGTGGAGCAGCTGCAGCTACAATAAATATCACTATTGCAAGAATAATTAAAATACCAAATACAATTTTAATTGCTTTTCCAGCAAGTCCACCAAAAGCAAATAAGCAAAGAAGTGTCATTGCACCATAATCCCTAGCAAAATCTACATACTTTTGATACTCTGTTGGAATTGAAAATAATGTGTTGTTACATGCCTCATTAATTTTTAATGCTGCAAGTCCCAAAACAAATGCAGTAGTAATAACTGTCAAAACAAAAAAGTAAGTTTTTTTCATATTATCCTCCTAAATTCTGATTTTATTATACCATGTATTTTGTTATTTGTCTATATCATTTTGCACGTTTTTGCTTCTCATTTAATTGTTTGAGTGCATATGTACTTTTGATTGCTTTTATAATTTCTTTAACAACATTTTCTAGTTCACTATCTTTTGTGTAAACAGCTGGAGCAATAAAATCGACACGATTGTCTTTTAAAAGGTTATGTAAAAACTCTTCATTCTTCTCACCTTTTTGATAAACACCAACTGAATATCCACCACTTTTTGAAATCAATCTCATACAAGGAATATCCGTTGTGCTATCTCCGATGTATATCATATTTTTGAATGGAACAGGACGCTTGTCATGAGACATTCTGTCATTAACACTGTTGTCTGTTACATTAAGAATACCTTTGTTAATTCTATAGATATATTGTGTTTTGTTTGTATAATTGATTGCTAAAGCTGGCCAAATTGGATTTCCATCGTCATCATAAACAAAATAACCAGCATAGATTTCTTTAAAAAACTTTGAAATGCTTGTTCCTTCAATAATTTCTTTTAATCCAGAAGAAACGACATAGTGCTCTACTTCTACACCAATTGATTTTCCAAAATCATTTATTCTTTCAAACCAAGTTTCTACACCTTCGTAAAGTTCAACACTCTTACCAGACTCAACCAAAAAGTCTCTTGTTAGTTTTATCCCTTTTTCTTTGTATGTTCTTATCATTAAATACATATATGACAAAATATTGTCAACTTGATGCTTTTTGGTAAACTCTGCACACATTCCCCAAAATTCATCTTCTGGCATATTTATTCTTTGCATATAACCATAGGCTTGCATATCATTTGGTGAAAGTGTTTTATCAAAATCATATATAAGAGCAACTTTTGTTTTCATTTAGCTAATTTCTCCCTAATATTTGTATTTCAATTTCTCTTATATGATAACAAATTTTGTCGTTTTTGTCAATATTAGTTAAATTTAAAAAAAATACCACCTATGGTGGTATTATCCAATTTCTCTATTCTTTTCTAATTGTTTTTTCTCTTTCTTAATTTTGTGACGTTGTTTTATGTTTACGCCATCTTTTTTCTTTCCAATCTTTTTGAGTTTGTCCAAAAAATTTACTTTGTTTTCTTTTCCAATAAGCAATCTATTAATGTTCCCTCTATGCTTAAACCACACAAGGAAATATAAAACAAATAATATAACAGTTATTGCAACATTAGAATGAAATCTGTATCCTTCAACAAGTGTTAATGCTGTAATATATAAAAACGAAGCAAGAGCACCATAATCAAATATAATTAAATATAAAAAGCAAACCAAAAACATAGCAAGTGCCCAATATGGTTCTGCAACAGCAAACATACCAAGCATTGTTGCAACACCTTTGCCACCTTTAAATTTGTAAAATATTGGAAAACAATGTCCAATAATGGCACTCATTCCTCCAACATACAAACCAATGAATGCTGTTTCTCCAGAAGAATAGCCACCAAACATAAAGAAGCCAATTAGTGCTGGAATAGCTCCTTTTAGAGCATCAAAAAACAAAGTAAGCAATCCAAGTTTAAATCCAAATGTTCTAAGCATATTCATTGAGCCTGGATTACCACTGCCATGCTTTGTTATGTCATCTTTTTTAATGCGTGAAATAATTTTGGCAGAACTAATATTCCCCAAAAGATAACCACATAAAATTAAAACGACGTAATTTACTATTTCCAAACTACTCTTTATCTCCCTTTGACCTTGTGACAAATTTTATTGGAGTTCCAGAAAAATCCACAGCTTCGCGGAATCTGTTTTCTAGATATCTTAAATATGAAAAATGCATAAGTGAAGCATCATTGCAGAACAAAACAAAAGTTGGTGGATTTGTTTTGAACTGTGTAATGTATGATATTTTCAATCGTCTACCATTTCTGTATGGTGGCTCATTTGAAAGCATAGCTTGACTTAATAATTCATTAAGAGTACCAGTTGGAATTCTTCGTGAATTATTTGCATAAACTTCTTTGATTGTTTCAATTACATTTGTTAATCTTTTTCCAGTAACTGCAGAAACATACATTGACTTAAAATAACTCATAAAAGATAAACTATCTTTTAACTTACTTTCATATTGATTTATTGTACTACCATCTTTTTGAACCAAATCCCATTTGTTCATAATAACAACACTAGGTTTTCCTGCTTCGTGTACATATCCGGCAACTCTCACATCTTGCTCAGATATTTCTTGACTAGCATCAAATACAATCAAAACAACATCTGCCCTTTCAATCGCTTCCATTGACCTAATAACAGAATATCCCTCAACACTTTGCTTTTCATAACTTCTTTGACGTCTAAGTCCAGCAGTATCAATAAGTGTAAACTTTTGACCATCAAAAACAAAATCTGTTTCTATAGCATCTCTTGTTGTTCCTGCAACAGGACTAACAACAACTCTATCAAATCCTAAAATTCTGTTAGTCAAACTACTTTTTCCAACATTTGGACGTCCGACAAGTGCAATCTTAATTGTATCTTCATCTTCACTTGCATCACTCTTTTTTAGATCCTTAACAATTTCATCTAGCACTTCGCCAAGCCCTTTGGCTTGTTCACAAGAAATAGGAAAAGGCTCGCCAAAACCAAGTTCATAGAACTCATATGTGTTTTCTACTTCAAAATTATCTAACTTGTTTACAACAAGAATAACTTTTTTGTTTGTTCTTCTTAAGATATTCCCTACTTCGTGGTCTGTTTGCGTTAATCCATCTTGACCATCAACAATAAAAACAATAACATCAGCAAGGTCAATTGCAATATCAACTTGTTCCCTTATATTTCCTTGAAATACATCATCGCTTTTTTCGTCAATACCACCGGTATCAATTAATCTAAAATTATAGCCACACCATTCGGCATCAGCATAAATTCTATCTCTTGTTACTCCCGGCGTGTCATCAACAATACTTAATCTTTGTCCGCAAATCTTATTAAAAAAGGTACTCTTCCCAACATTTGGGCGACCAACGATTGCCACTAATGGTTTTGCCACAATTATCTCCTATGCAATAATTGTATCACATATTACTTATCAAAAACAACTTTAATTTACCATATTTTTTTGTTGTCTTTTTACTTTTATGCTACTTAGTGCACATAATATTCCTTTAACAAAAACATAAGTAATTGAACAAATTAAAACAAAAGTCAAAATACTATTATCAAAAAGTACAAAATCATCAAAAATAAAACTACCAAAACTTAGTTTTGCCAATTGAAAAATTATACTCCCTAATAGTAACCCCAAAAACATATTATTAAAACTATCACAAGAAAATACAAAAACACAACCAACAACCAATGCCAAATAAGCAATTGGTTCAACATAAGTAAATTGCAAATTCAAATTTGTTGCAAAGTAAACAACAAGAATTGTAATGGTTGTTAAAAAAACGACAACTCCACCTATAATCCCTTTTAATGTATTCTTTCTTAACAACAAAAACAATGCTGCAGCAAGATATAAAAACAAATTTGGACTTACATAAAATTTCCAAATATAAATATCTGGTAAAAATGATATAACAAATGTAAACAAAAAGAAAATACTAACAAAGAATCTATTTATTTTGTTTACTCTCAAAAAACTTTCAAAAACTCCAAATGCACTTAAAAAAAATAACACACCACTAATAATTGAATATAAACTCATTTTTTACTCCAATTATATGTTTAGCAGTATGCAAAATAATATGTAAAAAAAAATCTTGCAAATGCAAGATTTTAACCATTATCTTTTAAGAAATTTATAAAGTTTGTTGCATCTGTAAATTGTCTATAAACTGATGCAAATCTAATGTATGAAACTTGATCTAAAGGCTTTAACATATTCATAACAAGTTCACCAATTTTAATAGATTCAACTTCTTGAAGTCCGTTATCTTTCAACTTTTGTTCTATATCACTTGCTATTGTTTCTATTTGAATAAGACTAACTGGTCTTTTTTCACAAGCCTTGATTATTCCTGAAATAATTTTGTTCTTATCAAATGGTTGAATGCTGCCATTTTTCTTTATTACAAGAATTGGAACACTTTCTACTGTTTCGTAAGTTGTCCAACGTCTTCCGCATTTAATACATTCCCTTCTTCTTCTAATGGAATTTGTCTCAACTGTTGCACGAGAATCAATAACCTTGCTATCTGGACAACCACAATATATACACTTCATTTGCTTTCTCCTATGTTTATGTTGTAGTTTCATTATATACTATAATATTTTTTTTGTCTATACATATTCAAAAATTGCAAAAATTATTTTTTATCATTTGGTGCTTTAAATGTGATTGTGTTATTGTTCCTTGGAACTTGAGAATAAAGTTCAACAAGTATTGTGTCATCACCTATTTTGCATATTTGGTTATAAGGAATAAAAAGTTCACCACCAGACTTGAACACATTCCAAAAATTTTTATCACCTGGAACAACTAATCCAGTTATTCTGCCACTGGAAAGTTCAAAAACAATATCAACTATATGGCCTAGTCTCTTTCCGTCCACAACATTCACAACTTCTTTGCATCTTAGTTCCAAAAATGAACTTTCCAAAATATAACCCCTGCTAGTATTATATGCAGTTGGCATCAAAAAAGATTACTGTACAAATTTGTTGATTGCTTCACAACATTTGTTGTAATAACCATAACATATTTTGTCATCCTTTTCATCTTTGTAAATTTTTTCAAATAAGTTTTTAGCTTCGCTAATTTTGTTGTTTTGGTATAATCTTACAGCATTTTCAAAATAACAATATGCTTTTTTAATTTTTTCTATTTTCTGTTTAGAATATATGTCCAAACACTCAAAAATTGGCGTTGTTATATTTCCCTTAATAATCGCATCACCAATGTAGCGATATGTGATTTTGTATTTTGATGGCAAGTTATTTAAAACATCTTTTGAAAAAATAAATTTTGTATCATATGCCAAAATTAAATTATCCAAATTTTCTGACATAGAATCAAAGTTTGTTATTATAGAATATGAATGCTTATTACTTTCTTCAATTAATCCAATTTCAACTTCTGCAACGTCAACCACAATGCTATAGTCTATTGCATTTTTATTGTTTTTGGTTTTAAAACTTTCACAACTTTTTGAAATACTTTTTGCACAATTAATAGCATCTTGACAATTAACAAATATGCATAAAATACTTTCATTCAAATATTTATCTACATAGCCATTATATTTTTGGGTAATTGATGATGCCAAACTTAAATATTTCGTTAAACTTTTTGAAACACTTAATTCTCTTACAAAATCTGTATTTTTGATTGAAAAATACAGCAAAGAAACATTCTTTTTTATTTGATTACCTTCTCTTAAACTTATTATACTTTCTTTTCCCAAACTCTTTAAGATGTTTTTTGGAAGATATTTTTTATAAACAATTTTTGATTGGTTTATTTGGTAATCTTTTATTTTTAGATTTTGGTTTATTCGATTTAACGAATGCTCAATTTCCAAAAATTGTTTATTTCCACCAATATCTATTCTGTCTTTAACTTCTCCATATGAAAGTCGTCTTACTGCATTCTCTACCTTTTTTATTGGAAAAGATAGAAGTGTAAAAGTTAAGAACATAACAATAATATAAACAACACCCACAACCCCAATCCACAAATACTTATTTGTGTTGTTTTGAGATATATTTAATGCCGTTTTAACTATACCTGCAGTTTGCCCTGAATAATTCTCTATACCAGACAAAAAATATACTGCTAATCCAAATACAATTCCCATTGGCACTGTTGCAAAAAACAACATTGTATTAAATTTTCTTGTTCTTAAAAACCTAATAAATAGAACATTACCACTCAAAATATTTATTGCATTAAAAACAACGCCCATCCATGCAAGAACATCCATATTAAAGTAAATTCCACTTGATAATATTATTATTGCGTTAAATAAAAATTTTGTTGTGAATATTGCTCCAATTAATGAAGATAAAAATAGAAAAATCCAAATTTTTGTACTAGTTTTCATACTATTGTTTTGCATAATATAACAAAAAATATTCATACTAGCAACAAGGAGAAAAGTATGAATAAAAAATTTTTAACAGCAATATATCAAAACACAAAAATGGCAATACAATCAATTAACGATATGTACCCCAAGTTTAGAAGCTCAAAACTAAAACAACTAATGAAAGATTATGAAGAAGGATATACATCATATGCAAATCAATGCTTAAGCATTGCAAAGCAAAAAAACATTGAACTCAAAGATTCAAACTTGTTTTCAAAAATAATGCTTTGGACATCAATAAATTGTTCTACCCTATTCAAAAAATCTGCCAGTCATATTGCCGAATTATTTTTGCTTGGAACAGTACGTGGGACACTGTCTTTGTACAAAGACTTAAAAACATATAAAAATGCCGACCAAGATATAATTGATATTGCAAAAAAACTATTAGAATTTGAAGAACAAAGTTATGAAAAAATTAAAGAATATTTAAGAGCATAAAAAAAACAGCCACAAAGGCTGTTTTTATATTAACGTTTACTAAATTGACTAGCTTTACGTGCTTTCTTTAAACCATATTTCTTTCTTTCTTTCATTCTTGAATCACGAGTCAAGAATCCTGCTTTTTTGAGTTCTGGTTTAAGATTTTCTTCTGCAAGAACTAATGCTCTTGAAATTCCATGGTTAATAGCACCTGCTTGACCGCTAAGTCCACCACCAATTACATTAACTACAACATCATATTTTGTTGTTGTGTTTGTGAGTTCCATTGGTTGACGAACAATTAATTTTAATGTGTCAAGACCAAAGTATTCATCAATATCTACTTTGTTAACTGTTATCTTACCTGTTCCGTTTGGAAGTAAGCGTACTCTTGCAATAGCTTTTTTTCTTCTACCTGTTCCAAGGAATTGAACACCTTTTTGTTTGAGTGCAGGTTTTGTTGCTTTTGTTGTTTTCTTCTCTGCCATTAGTTTCTAACTCCTTTTAACTCAACAAGAGTTGGTTGTTGTGCTGCATGGTTATGATTAGCATCTTTGTAAACTCTAAGTCTTGTGTATGCTTTTCTTCCAAGTGAATTCTTTGGAAGCATACCTTTTACAGCATGTTCAACAGCAACATTTGATTTTGTTGCCATAACTGTTTTATAATCCATCTCTTTAAGGCCACCAATGTAACCTGAGTGATGTCTAAGCATTTTTTGTGTAAGTTTTTTGCCAGTTAAAACTACTTTATCTGAATTGATAACTATAACGTGGTCACCTGTATCTACATGTGGAGTGTATGAAGGCTTATTCTTACCTGTCAAGATATCTGCAACTTGAGAAGCAAGTCTGCCAAGTGGCATATTGGTTGCATCAACAACATACCATTTTCTTTCCACATTTTCTGGCTTTTCCATAAATGTTTTCATTAAAAATTTTCCTCCAAAAATTGTGTGTGTTTGTGATAAGACAAATTCTTTTTTAAGGGGCTAACTTTACAAAAAAATATGTCTTATAGTCAAAGACGTGTATTATTCTATTATAATATAATAATTTTGTCAAGAGAATTTTTGCAAAAATTTACAGTAGAATTATTTTGTATATTTATGCAATTATGTTTATAAATATTCAACATCATAAAGGTATAGGCCATTTGCAGAAACAGTTTTTCCACCATACTTTCTTTCGCCTGTTTCAAACATTTTTTGTATATTATCCAGTTCTAATTTTCCCCTACCAACATCAACAATTGTACCTATCATAATTCGCACCATATTGTATAAAAATCCATTACCTGTTACCTTAAAAACCAAATAATCACCTTGTTTTTGTAGTGAGAAATCAAAAATAGTACGTTCAAAATTTTCAACACTGCTTCCAGAACTACAAAAAGCCTTAAAATTATGCTCACCTTTAAGCATATTCATTGCTTGCTCAACCTTGTCAAAATCTAGTTTATACTTTAACTCAGTTGCCATATCATAAAATAGTGGATTTAATACTTGCTGTGTGGAAAAAACATAAATGTATGTCTTCTTTTTTGCATTAAACCTAGCATTAAAATTTTCATCAACTTCTTTTGCAGAAAAAACCCTAATATCTTGTGGCAAAAATGTATTAAGTGCTTCTACAATTTTTTCTGTCTTTATTCTTGATTGAGTATCAAAATGTGCATATTGTTTTATTGCATGCACCCCAGCATCAGTCCTTCCACTTGCAAAAACAGTTATTTTTTCTTTTGTAACACTTTGTATTGCATTTTCAAGCTTTTCTTGAATTGTATTCTTCCCTGGTTGCTTTTGATACCCTGCATAACCAGTTCCTTTATATCCAAAACAAATTAAAATTCTTCTCATATATATAAGTGTAAAATATTTTTTATAAATAATCAAACATTTTGCCTAAACAATGTTTTTATGTTATACTAATAAATAGAAAATTATGGAGATATTATGAAATATATAACCACAGATGGAAATTCAGCATGTGCAACAATGGCTTATAAATTAAGTGAAATTTGTGCAATTTATCCAATAACCCCATCAAGTCCAATGGGAGAACAAGTTGAGAAATGGTCAAATGAAGGAAAACAAAATATATTTGGCCAAACTTTACTTGTAAAAGAAATGCAATCAGAAGGCGGAGTTAGTGGTGCAATTCATGGCAGTTTACAGACAGGCGGGCTTGCAACAACATTTACATCAAGTCAAGGTCTGTTACTTATGATACCTAACATGTATAAAATTGCTGGTGAATGCCTACCTTGCGTTTTTCACGTTGCAGCAAGAGCTGTTGCCACCCATGCCCTATCTATTTTTTGCGATCATAGTGATGTTATGGCTGTAAGAAATACTGGTTTTAATATGGTATGCTCATCAAGCGTACAAGATTGTTACGACATGGCTTTGTTTAGTCATATTTTAACACTAAAAACAAAATTACCTATTGTTCACTTTTTTGACGGATTTAGAACATCACATGAAATACAAAAAATTAGCACAATAGAAGACGATGATATTATAAATATTTATCCATTTGAAGAATTAAAAGATTTCAAAAACAATTGTTTGACTCCAAATAATCCAAAAGCAACTGGAACAGCTCAAAACCCAGATGTTTATTTTCAAAATAGAGAAAGAGCAAATTCTTTGTATGATAATGTTTTAAGTCAAGCAAAACAAGTTTTTGATGATATAGAAAAATTAACCGGAAGAAAATATGCTCCTTTTGAATACTATGGCACAAAAAACGCTGAATATGTAGTTGTTACAATGGGAAGCAGTTATTTAACTCTAAAAAATGCAGTAGATCACTTATCAAAAACAGGAAAAAATGTTGGTGTAATAAATGTAAGAATGTATCGCCCATTTTTTGCACAAGAATTCATAAAAACTCTCCCAAAAACATGTAAGTATATTTGTGCCCTTGATAGGACAAAAGAAAACGGTTCTGTTGGAGAACCATTGTATACTGATGTTTGTACTGCACTATTTGAAAATAATGTAAATTTACAAGTTATTGGTGGCAGATACGGACTTGGTGGAAAAGAATTTGACTTAAGCCAAGCAGTTGGCATTTTTGACAATCTAATAAATGAAAGAAAAAATCATTTTACTGTTGGTATTGATGACGATATTACTCATTTAAGTTTAAAAATACCAACTATTGATGAAGAATCAAATACATTTAATATAAAAATGTATGGTTTTGGATCTGATGGCACAGTTAGTGCAAATAAAAGTACTATAAAAATAATTGGTGAAAATACTAACAAATACGTTCAAGGTTATTTTGAATATGACTCAAAAAAATCTGGAAGTCTAACCACTTCTTTCCTTAGAATTTCAGAAAAAGAAATATCAATGCCATATAAACCAAATAAGTATGATTTTATATCAATACACAATTTCAATTTTATTTCAAAATATGACCTGATATCAAATTTAAAAAATAATGGGACAGTTCTTCTTAACACAAAACTAAGTAGCGAAGAACTTTTCAATAACTTACCAGAAACTTTTGTAGAACAATTAAAACAAAAAAATGCAAAATTATATACAATTACTGCGAACAAAATCGCAAGTGATTTTGGTTTAAATGGAAAAATAAATGTAATAATGCAAACTGCATTCTTTAAGTTATCTAACATTATACCTTTTGAAAATGCAAAACAAGAAATAAAACAATCAATAACAAAAGCATACTCCTCAAAAGGAGACGACCTTGTTGATAGAAATACAAAAATAGTTGATGTTGTTGAAGATAATATAATTGAACAACAATTCAACTATACACACAAAAAAGCAGAAAAAATACAAGAAAAAACTGGCAACCAATTCTTTGATGAAGTAATCACAAAAACAGAAAAATTACAAGGAAATGAATTACCAGTATCAACCTTTACCCCATCTGGCGAAATACCAACTGGAACTTCAAAATATCTTAAAAGAGGAGTTTCAACAAGTCTGCCAGAATGGATAAAAGAGAATTGTGCTCAGTGTGGCTTTTGTACCCTCGCCTGTCCACATGCTGCAATTAGAAGTATATTGGCAAAAAGTGAAGAAGTTAAAAACGATAATTCTTATGCAGATGCTTTAGGGATGAAAGACTACAAATTTAAAGTACAAGTAAGCCCAATGGATTGTACTGGTTGTGGAGTTTGCTCAAAAGTATGCCCTGCACTTAAAAAAGCAATTCAAATGGTTGAAAATACAAAAATTACTGATAAATTGGAAAATGAATACAAAAACTCGCAAAATATTAATAAATGTAAATCAATTTTCAATAAGTATACTGCAAAAGGCTTACAATTCTTTGACCCATATTTTGAATATAGTTATGCTTGTGCCGGTTGTGGTGAAACTCCATACATAAAAATACTTACTCAACTTTTTGGCGATAAAATGCTAATTGCAAACGCAACAGGCTGTTCAAGTATTTATGGTGGTTCATATCCAGTATGCCCTTACACAAAAGACAGTAATGGTCATGGCGTTGCATGGAGTAATAGTCTGTTTGAAGATAACGCAGAGTATGGCTATGGAATGGCTTTAACAGAAATTCAAAACCAAAAAGCCATTAATAATTTAATAGACAAAATTTTACCAACAAAAAATGAACAGTTGAATAATTATTTGACTAATTGGAAGAAAAATCTTGATTGTTCATATGAAGAAAAACAAGAAATCATATTGCTGTTAAATGAATTAAATAATGAATATTCAAAAATGTTATTGTCGTATTCAGATAGCTTAACAAAAAAATCAATTTGGGTCGTTGGTGGTGATGGCTGGGCTTATGATATTGGATTTGGTGGACTAGACCATATTCTAAATAGTCATGAAAATATCAATGTGCTAGTTCTTGATAGCGAAGTTTACTCAAATACTGGTGGTCAATCATCAAAAAGTTCCCCTATAGCTAGTATTTCAAAATTTAACTCAAATGGTAAAACAACAAAAAAGAAAGATTTGGGAGCAATGCTAATTGCAAATAATAATTGCTATGTTGCATCTGTAAGCCTTGGTGCCGACTTTAACCAAACTATTAAAGCACTAAAAGAGGCTGAAGAATTTAATGGCCCAAGCATTGTTATTGCATATGCTCCTTGTATAAATCATGGTTTAGATATGTCACAAAGCAATGCACACACAAAACTTTGTGTTGAATGTGGCTATTGGAATTTGTATAGATATAATCCACATAACAAACAACCACTTACACTAGACAGTGGTGAACCAACAAAAGATTATTTTGAATTCTTAAAAACAGAAACAAGATATTCTGCACTAGAAAAAATCAATCCAAAAGAAGCAAATAAGTTATTTGAACAAAGCAAACAAAATGCTATTGAAAGACGAAAATTTCTTGAAAATATACTAAAAAATCAAGAAAATAATGCATAAATCGTTTATTTTTGCAAATATTACTAAAGTGAGCACAGAAATATTGATTATAATATTGTTCGTGTTTATCACAAAAATAGTGGCAAAAAATGCCACTATTTTTTTTACTTGTTTATATAAAAGCAAAAAACTGTAAATCTAATAATTTACAGTTTTTGCCTGAGTAGAAGTACGACTTTTAACCTTCTACATAATTATTATATGCAACATCATACAATAATATTCTAATTTTTTAATATTTTTTTAATTTTATTTACAATTCCTGTTGGAACAAAACCAAAATAATCATCTAGTACACTACCATTCGCACTTTTTCCAAAATCTTCTATTGATAACTTTAATCCATCTTTACCAATATATTTATACCATATATTATCATTTGATGCTTCCAGACTTACCAACAACTTTCCTCTTGACAATACATCATCCTGATACTCTTTGGCTTGTGCATCAAATTTTTCAAGACAAGGGAAACTACATACAACAGTTTTTATGTCTTGACCATCTAGAATATTTTTTACTTTTAGTGCAAGTTCAACTTCACTTCCAGTTGCCAAAATCTCAACTTCACCAAAGTCACCTGCTAAAATATAACCACCCTTTTGTATTTCGGTATAATCTGCGCTAATATTTGTTAAATTTTGCTTTGTTAATGCAAATACGCATGGTTTTTTATCTTTTAATGCAATATTATAGCAACCAAGCAATTCTTTTGTATCACAAGGCCTAAATACATTTAGGTTTGGTATTAGCCTTAATTGACCAAGTTGATCGACACATTGATGAGTTGGCCCATCTTCCCCCACTTTATAACTATCATGTGAATACATAAATAGTGTAGGAATATTCATAAGTGCACTCATTCTAATTGGTGGAATCATATAGTTTGAAAATGCCAAAAATGTAGAACAGAAAGTAGGATTATTTAAGTATATAGTCAATCCATTACAAACTGCACCCATTGCATGTTCTCTTATTCCAAAATGAATATTTTTACCACGACGATTTTGGGCAGAATAATCTCCACCTTCCTTTATATACACTTTTGTTGAAGGAACAAGATCTGCATTTCCACCACACAATCTTGGCATTTTGCTTGATAATTCTTTTAATATCAACTCATTTGCATCTCTTCCACTCAAATTTTGTGCAATTACATCATCTTTAAGCAGTTTAGTTGCATCTATACTCTTATTCTCTACAAATGCATTAAGTTGTTTATATAATTCTGGATTGCTTGTTTTATAAACAGCAAACATATTATTCCATTTTTCTAATTGCAAATTATTTCTTTGTAATGTTTTATACGCAACATCTTTTATTTCTTTTGTCAACAGATATGGATTTTCAATACCAAATTTTTGTTTGTATTCATTTAATTCTTCTACACTTAATGGTTTGCCATGAATAGTGTTTTTTCCAGCATTTTGTGTACCATAACCAATTTGTGTCTTAAAAATAATAACAGTAGGTTTATTTTTACTTTTTTTAGCTCTTGCTATGGCATTTGTAACAAAGAAATAGTTATTTCCATTATTAACAGTAATAACATTCCAATTCATTGCTCTAAACTTTTTTGCAACATTCTCGGAATTTGCCATCTCGGCTTTTCCGTCAATTGTTATATTATTATAATCATACAACAATATTAACTTATTAAGCTTTAATGTTCCTGCCAAGCTTATAGCTTCTTGAGCAACCCCTTCCATTAAACATCCATCACCCGCAAAACAATATGTGTAATTATCAAATACAGGATATTTGTTAATATTAAATCTACTAGCAACCATAGTTTGCCCAATTGCCATACCAACAGCATTTGCAATTCCTTGTCCAAGCGGACCAGTTGACACTTCAACAAAATTTGTCACACCATACTCCGGATGACCTGGTGTGATTGAGTTTAATTTTCTAAAATTCTTTAAATCGTTTTCTGTTAAGCCAAAATTAAACATGTATGCAGCGGAATAATACAAAGCACTTGCATGTCCAGCAGATAGGACCAATCTATCACGTGCCATAAAATTATGGTCTTTTACATCATAAAAATAATGGTCCTTAAAAAGTGCATACATTATTGTAGTTGCACCAAGTGCTACTCCTGGATGTCCACTTTTTGCATTTGTTATTATTTCAGCAGAAAGACATCTTAATTGATTTATACATTTTTGATTAACATTCATATTCGCCCCTTAGGTTTAATATCTCATTTATTACTGTATTATCTTTTTTATTTCCAATACAGATTTTTTTGTTACAAATATTGTTGATTTTGTTGTTTCTATCATCAAAAACAAGTAAATCAACTCCCAAATCATTAGAACTACATTGTTTTTCTTGTAATTTTTCTTTTGAGAAATACAAATAGATAATATATGATTTTTCTAAGAAGTTTTTGTATATTTCTTCTCTAAAAAAATTATTATATGGAATACACATAATAGTATTTTCAAAATCAGCACAGCTTTTAACAACCAAATTTTCTTGTCTATTCAAATATTCCAAACCACACTTTGCAAGCATTTCTGATCTTGAAAACAAAGAATAGCTTAGATAATGATTTACATCAAGAAAATACATATCCAAACTTTTAGTTAAAAGTTCGGCTATGTGAATATTATATTCATAATCAATACCCAAAATAACAATATTCTTCATTTCTATTATTTTACCATAAATTAACAAAAATACAAAAACAAACACAATCAATATTTTTTATTTATTGAATCAAAATGCTTCATTGAATGAATTATTTCATACAATTCTTTGATATTTTTTTCTTTGTTTATGTTTGTATTAATGCTTAATACAAAATTTAAGCCATTAATTTCAACAATCATATAGCATTCTTTTAGCTTTAACCCATCATCAGCTTCAAATACAACAATATCCCTTTTATCAATTGTTAATACATGCTGTGGTGCTGACATATTAAAATTATTCTTTGCTAAGCCATCAACAAAATCATTACACAAATCATCAAAACTAATATTATTATGTTTGTCTAATGCAATTAACAATGTATTATCGCTGTCTACAGCTTCTAGTATAAATCCTTTATCATTTGTACTATCATTAACATACCTAGTTTTCCATTTTTTGTTTAGCTTTATTGAAATCTCATAGTCTTCTAATAAAATTTGATTATAATCAGTAAAAACATTTGTTTCTATTTGTTCTATGTAGGCATTTAACTTATAATACATTAAATTTTTTCTTGCAGTTGCTTTTATTTTTTTATCATCTATTGCTTTTGTAACGCATGCTTTATACACAACCAATGTAGCAAAAACAATATCTTTTGAAAACCACAAAGGCAAACCATTCTGTTTTAAAACATTCTCTGGCTTCGAAACAAATACATTAGATATAACATCTTCATTCTCATCTATTTCTTTGAATATTTCAAGAATTTTGTTTCGGTAACTTAATTGAATATCAAACTTATATGCAATCATAGCAGCGGCTTTTGCTGCCTGAAAATTATTTGTCTTAAAAAAGTATAAACAGTAATAATAATAAAAATTACCTAAATCTTGCGATGTTTTTGCAAATTTATAGCAATTTTTTAAATATTTTTCAAGTTTTTCATAATCGCCTTGCATATAACTACACCTGCATAATTCTTCATATGGAGTAAAAGACATAGGCAAACAACTAATGCATTTATTAAAATTATACTCAGCTACATCATATATCTTAAGATTTTCATATGCAATACCCATTTTGTAAAATAGCCAACCATTTATGTTGTTATTAAATGCAACTCCTTTTGAGATGTCTGGAAACATGGTAACATACAAAAAGTAATCAAAGATAGTGTCAAAGGATATTTGCACTTCTGATATTTCAAAATAATCTTTTAATCTTCTTAAATAATCAAGCATTAGTTGATATTGTTTTTTACCATACTTTAAGTCTACTTTTCTCTCTATATATTTAAAAAATTGAACATCTAATTCTCCAATTCTTTTGAATACTTCATTTTTCTCAAATTCGTAATTCTTTTTTATATACTTACATATTTCCATTCTTTCGAACAGTTCTTTTTCTGTATTAGTCTTTTCACAAAGAACATCATAAAAAAGCTTAAAGTCATATTCTTTAAAGCCAGTTATCATTTCTTCAACATCAATTAATGTTCTCATATAATAATAATATCACAAAATTTGATTTTAACAAAAAAAAGTAACGGATTTCCGTTACTTTTTATTAACAATTACTTTTATTTATATTGTTGTGTTTTCTTTTTTGAAACAACCATATAAACTACTGCACCAGCAAGTACAACAACTGCAACGCAAGTTAATACTATTGTTACAACTTCGTTTGTTGATACACCAGTATTTGTTTCTTCATTAACTGTAAATGTTCTTGTAACTGTTTTCTTGTTTCCTGCATCATCTGTTGCAGAGAATGTTACAGAATATTCACCAGCTGTCTTGATTGTGTATTCATACATGTTTTCTTGATCTTTAAGATCATTCTCTATTGTTTCACCTGTAGTTGTATTTTTAACAACAATCGTAACATCTTTATTAGAAAGTGTTGTTGTGATGTTATCACTAACTGTTATCTTTGAAATATCAATTGTAAGTTTTGTGTTAATTTTTACATTACTTGCAACAATATCATCAGCAACTTTTACTGTTGGAGCAACAAGATCACCAACTTTGATTGTAAATGTTTTTACTGTTGAATTTTTGTTTGTATCTTTGTCATATACAGTGTATGTTACTGTGTATTGTTCATTATATCTCAAAGTAACTTTTC
>DBWI01000035.1:0-418 GCA_002308915.1 Christensenella sp. UBA1242
TAGAATGTAAACAAGCAGATGAAACAGAAGTAGAAATCGTAGAGAACAAGTTTACAATGCCAGAAAGCGAAGTAACAATCTCAGCAGAATTTGAGAAAGCAGACTTCAACGTAACCCTCCCAGAAGATAGAACAGGATATACAATAACAAACCCAGATGGAACACCATTCACATTAACAGGAGTAGAAGCAAATTCAAATGTATCATTCAAGATACAATTAGATGAAGCATATACACAAAGTAATATTGTAGTAAAAGACAATGCAATAGTATTAAACCCAGATAATGGCGTATACACAATAACAAATGTAATAAAAGACGTTAACATAGTAATAGAAGGCGTACAAAAGAATACATATTTAATCACACTTCCAGAACAAACAGGATTTACACTCAAAAACTCAGATAACACAGCATT
>DBWI01000035.1:557-56866 GCA_002308915.1 Christensenella sp. UBA1242
TAATATAACAAGAAATACAAACATCATAGTAGAAGATGTAAACAAAAACGTATACACAGTAACACTACCAACCACACAAACAGGCTATACACTAATGAACAAAGAAGGCACAGCTAACTTTGGTACAACAAGTGTAGAGTATGGCGATAGCATCTCTTTCAAAGTAGTATTAGCAGCAGCATATTCACAAAGTGTAGTTGTTGTAAAGTGTAATACAACAGTAATAGAACCAAATGCAGAAGTATATACAATTTCAAATATTACAGAAAACATAGAGATAACTGTAGAAGGTGTGGTAAAAACTTTATACACAATAACATTCCCAGCAGAAGTAGTAGTAAAGAGAAATGACATAGCACTAACATCTGGAGATCATGTTTATTATTCTGACATAATAGTATTATCTCCAAGCACAGAACCAGAAGATGGATACAGAGCAGTATTTACAGTAACAGGCGCAACAGCAGTAACGGGACAAGTTAATACATATCAGGTTACAGGTGCTGTTACCATTGAATATAGGGTAGAAGAGTATATACCTACACCAAATGATTATCCAATGTTAAACTTCAAAAATTATAGCACAGAAGAACCATACACAGTTCAAGTTGGAGCCAAAAATACCAATATATCTGGGAATATCACGATACCAAACAAAATAAAAAAGGATGGCAAAGAATATACAGTAACAATAGTATATTCAAAAGGTTTCCAAGATTGCACAGAACTTACAAGTATAACAATACCAAGTACAATGAAGGAAGTTTGGAGCAATTCATTTAATGGCTGTACAAACTTGCAAACAGTAATATTCGATAATTGTACAGAATTAACACTTCTTGGAAATGATTCATTCAAGAATTGTACAAGTTTAACATCCATAAAGATACCAGCATCAGTAACAGAGATAGGACAAGTTAAAGGTAGTACAGATGGTAGAGGAAAGATATTCAATGGTTGCACAAACCTTGTAACAATAGACTTTGAAGATGATGCACAATATGCAAGCCTTGATGTATTCCAAAACAACACACAATTAAAGAATGTAACAATTCCATCAGGAGTTGGAACAGTTGATGCAACATTCGATAATAACACAACTCTTGAAACTGTAAAAATTCAAGATGGTATTACAAGTTTAGGACAAAATGCATTCCAATGGTGTACCAAACTTACAAGTATAACATTTTCTGAGAATTCACAACTTACAAAAATTTATCGATGTGTGTTCAATGGATGTACAAATTTAACAGAAATAGCAATTCCAAGTGGTGTAACAAGTATAGAATATGGTGCATTTTCATTTTGTAATAGATTAACAAAAGTAATTACATCAAGTCTAGAAGATTGGTTAAAGATATTTTTTGATAATGAAGAGGCAAATCCATTATATTTTGCACATCATTTATATGTAGGTGAAAATGAAGTATCTGGTGAAGTTGTTATTCCAAATACAATAACATCAATACCTTCATATACATTCTATAGTTGTTCATTAATTACAAGCTTAACAATTCCAAGCAGTGTAACAAGTATAGGTGGTAATGCATTTGGTTGCACTGGACTTACAAGTGTGACATTTGCCGAGAATTCACAACTTGAATACATACAAAATGGTGTATTCCAAAATTGTACAGGTATAACAAGCATAACAATACCCAATAGTGTAATTTATATAGGTGGTGGTGCATTCGCGGGTTGTTCTTCTCTTGAAAGTATGATATTACCATTTGTTGGTTCAAAAATAAAAACTTCAAGTGAAACATATCAATATCCATTTGGTTATCTATTTGGTACATCAAGTTATGTTGGTGGAACAAGTGTTAGACAACCTTATTATGGGCAAAATACATCATCAACAACCAATGGTAATTACTATATTCCATCAAGTTTAAGATCAGTAACAATCTTAGGTGGGAATATATTATATGGAGCATTTTCTAATTGTTCAATGCTAACATGCATTATATTGCCAACAAATTTAGCAAGTATAGAAGGTTATGCATTATATAATTGCAGTGGACTAACTGAAATCACAATTCCAAACACGGTAATTGGCATAGGATATGGGGCATTCATTGGTTGTGCAGGCTTAACAAGTATAACAATTCCAAACAGTGTCATAAGTATAGGAGATTATGTATTTTCTGATTGTTGTCAACTCACAAGCATAACTATTGCCGAGAATTCACAACTTGCAAGTATAGGGAAAAATACATTTCAAAATTGTACTGGATTATCAGAAATAATAATTCCAAGTAGTGTAACGAGCATAGGTGAGTATGCATTTTATGGCTGCAGTGGACTTACGAGTGTAACATTTGACAATAATTCACAACTTGCAAGTATAGGACATTATGCATTCCAAAATTGCATGGGTATCACAAGTATAGAAATCCCCAATAGTGTAACAAGTTTGGGAAGTGGTGTGTTCTTCGGTTGTGGAAGTCTTGTTGAAATGACATTACCATTTATTGGTACAAGTTTGTCGTCAACTACAGCAAGTTCATCAACATTATTCGGATACATGTTTGGTTCATCAAGTTACACAGGTGGAACAAGTATTAAACAATACTATAGTCCTACAAAATATTCAACTTATTATATTCCATCAAATTTAAGGTCAGTAACAATCTTAGGTGGGGATATATTATATGGTGCATTTTATGGTTGTTCAATGCTTACAAATATCACATTGGGTACTGGAGTAAATCTTATAAAAGACAATGTATTCTATAATTGTACGGGTTTAACAAGTATAACCATTTCAAGTAGTGTAACAAGCATTGGGCAAGAAGCATTCAATGGATGTACTGGGCTCACTAGTATAACTATTCCAAGCAGTGTAACAAGTATTGGATATTATATATTTAAATATTGTAGTAATCTTGTTGAACTAACATTGCCATTTGTTGGAGAAAGTATAAAAACTTCAAGTGACACAAACCAATACCCACTTGGATATTTATTTGGCTCAACAAGTTATACAGGTGGAACAGCTGTTACACAATATTATTATGGTTCAAGTACATCATCAACAACCATTGTAACTTATTATATTCCATCAAGTTTAAGGTCAGTAACAATCACAGGTGGAAATATATTATATGGTGCATTTTATGGTTGTTCAATGCTAACAAGCATTATATTGCCAACTAATTCAACAAGCATAGGAGATAATGCATTCTATAATTGTACAGGTATAACAAGCATAATCATACCAAGCAGTGTAACAAGTATTGGTCAATATGCGTTCTATAATTGTAGGTTTACAGAAATCACAATTCCAAACACTGTAACAAGTATAAAATATGGCGCATTCCAAATTTGTACACGTTTAACAAAAGTAGTTACATCAAGCCTAGAAGATTGGTTAAAGATATCATTTGGTAGTGAGCAATCAAATCCATTATATTATGCAAAGCATTTATACATTGGTGAAAATGAAGTAACAGAACTTGTGATACCAAACACAGTAACTTCAATAAATGCTTATGCATTCTATAATTGTATAGGTTTAACAAGTATCACAATACCAAGCAGTGTAACAAGTATAGGAGAAGATGCATTCTATGGCTGCAGCGGAATAATAGAACTTACCATTCCAAGCAGTGTAACAAGTATAGGTAAATATGCATTCTATGGCTGCAGTGGAATTACAAGTGTAACCATTGCCGAGGATTCACAACTTACAATCATAGATAATTATGCATTTGAGGGCTGTAGCTCAATCATTAAAGTAACAATATCAAGTCTAGAAGATTGGTTAAAAATATCATTTGGAACTCCTGCATCAAATCCATTAGGATATGCAAAACATTTATATATATGGGAAAATGAATTAACAGAACTAGTAATGCCAAACACAGTAACTTCAATAAATGCTTATGCATTCTATAATTGTAAAGGTTTAACAAATATATTAATTCCAAGTAGTGTCACAAGTATAGGTGCTTCTGCATTCTATAATTGCACTGAACTCAAAATTGTGACTCTTGCCGAGAATGCACAACTTGAAAGTATGGGGAATGTTGCATTCTATAATTGTACTGGATTAACAAAAGTAGAAGTATCAAGCCTAGAAGATTGGTTAAAGATATCAATTAATGATCATGCAGCAAATCCATTATATTATGCAAAGCATTTGTATATTGATGGAAATGAGATATCTGGTGAAGTTGTTATTCCAAATACAATAACATCAATATATTCTAGTGTATTCTATTATTGTTCTTTAATTACGAGCATCACAATACCAAGCAGTGTAACAAGTATAGGAAGTTATGCATTTATGGGATGTAGTGGGCTCACAGAAATTATAATACCAAGCAGTGTAACAAGTATAGGAGAAGATGCATTCTATTATTGCAGAGGACTCACAAGCATAACTATTGCCGAGAATTCACAACTTACAAGCATAGGTAATTATGCATTCAAAGATTGTACTGGATTAACAAAAGTAGTTATATCAAGCCTAGAAGATTGGTTAAAGATATCATTTGGAAACAGCACATCAAATCCATTATGTAATGCAAAACACTTATATATAGGTGAGAATGAAGTAACAGAACTTGTAATACCAAACACAGCAACAGTTATAAACCGTTTTGCATTTTATAATTGCATTGGTCTAACAAGTGTAACGTTTGAAAATAATTCACAACTCACACGTATAGAACAAGATGCATTTAGAGATTGTAGTGTTTTAACAAACATCTCAATACCAAGCAGTGTAATAAGTATTGGACAGTATGCATTCTCAGGCTGTGGCAATCTTGTTGAAATGACTTTACCATTTGTTGGTAGCGGTAAAAAAATTGCAGGTGATACATATCAAAATCCATTCGGATATATATTTGGTTCATCAAGTTATACAGGTGGAATAAGTGTTTCACAATCTTATTATGGTTCAAGTTCATCATCAACAACCAGTTCAACATATTATATACCATCGTCACTCAGAACTGTTGTTGTAAATGGTGGAAGCTTGTTCTATGGGGCATTTTCTAATTGTTCAATGCTCACAAGTATAGTTATTGGTGCCAATGTAAACTCTGTTAGTGAGCATGCATTTGATGGCTGTACTGGCTTTCTAGTGAGTACAATATATGAAAATGCAACATATATTAGACAAAATGGTAATAGTCATGCAATTTTGTCTAATATAAATAGTACAGATGTTACAGAATTTAATATTCACCCTGATTGTAAGGTTATTTGTGCAAATGTCTTCAAAGATTGTACTGGTTTAACCGAAATCACAATACCAAACAATGTAACAAGTATAGGAGATCGTGCATTCTATAATTGTACTGGACTTACAAGTGTAACATTTGCAGAAAATTCACAACTTACAAGTATTGGTCAATATGCATTCCAAAGTTGTAAAAATTTAACAGAGTTCACAATGCCAAGTAATGTAATAAGTATAAGCCAATTTGCATTTTATAATTGTATAGGATTAACAAAAGTAACAACATCAAGCATAGAAGATTGGTTAAAGATATCATTTGGTAGTACCCAATCGAACCCATTATTTTACACGCAGCATCTTTATATAGGTGAAAATGAAGTAACGGAATTAACAATACCAAATACAATAAAAGAAATAAAAAAATATGCATTTTATAATTGTAAAGGTTTAACAAGTATCACAATTCCAAGTAGTGTAACAAGCATAGGAGTATATGCATTCTATAAATGTACAGGTTTAACAGGAACCATAATTCTAAATTGTGTAACAAGTATAGGAGAAGATGCATTCTATGATTGCAGTAGTTTAACAGGAATCACAATACTCGGTAGTATGACAGATATTGGGCAACAAGCATTTTATAGATGTAATAGCCTAAATAAAGTAACTATATCAAGTATAGAAGATTGGTTAAAGATATCATTCAATGATGGTAGTTCTAATCCATTAGATTATGCAAATCATTTGTATATAGGTGAAAATGAAGTGACAGACCTTGTAATACCAAATACAATCACAGTTATAAATCAATATGCATTCTTTGGATGCAAAGGTCTAACAAGTATCACAATCCCAAGTAGTGTAACTAGTATAGGTTATTCTGCATTTAATGGTTGTACTAGACTTACAAGTGTGACATTTGCCGAGAATTCACAATTGACAAGTATAGCAAGTTATGCGTTTGAAAATTGTACAAGTTTAACAGAAATCACAATACCAAGCAGTGTAACAAGTATAGTACAATATGCTTTTTCAGCTTGCACAAACTTGATAAGTGTAACATTTGAAAATACAAGTGGTTGGTATTATGCTAGTACAGCTTCAGCAACAAGTGGAACTTCTATAGATGTATCTACACCTTCTACTAATGCAACAAATCTTAAATCAACATACACTCAATATTACTGGAAGAGAAATGATTCTTAAAAATTAACAAAAAGACAAGTCGTTTGGCTTGTCTTTTTTGATGCTTTTATATTTGACACAAAATGTGGATTTGTGGTATTTTTTGAATATGAAAAATAAGCAAAAAATTATTTTGGAATATATGCACAATTTGTTTCCTGATGCAGGATGTGAACTTGTTAGCAATAATGGTTATGAACTTATTGTGAGTGTTATTCTTTCTGCACAATGTACAGACAAAAGGGTTAATCAAACAACGCCTGCACTTTTTGCAAAATATCCAACTGTTTACGATTTGGCAAAAGCAAATCAAAGTGATGTTGAAGATATCATAAAACCTTGTGGATTTTATCACAACAAAGCAAAAAATATTATTGCATGCAGTAAAGCTATTGTTGAAAAGTATGGTGGGGAGCTTCCAAAAACAGTTGAAGAAATGATGACACTTCCGGGTGTTGGAATGAAAACTGCAAAAGTTGTTTGTGGTGATTTGTATAAAAGCAAAGTTATTGCTGTTGATACTCATGTAAAAAGAGTAAGCAACAGACTTGGACTTGTGAATGAACAAAATGCAGACAAGATTTCAATTATGTTAGAAAAAATGTTTGCCGATGATATAACAAGCGTTCATCACAGGTTTGTTCTATTTGGTAGATATTATTGCAAATCTCAAAATCCAAAGTGTGAAAATTGTGGATTAAAGAATGTTTGTGATTATTATAAACACAAATGATATACAAAATGTTTTTTTTGTGTTAATATTTGAATAAAGGATAGTATATGTTTTTAGACAGAGTAAAAATTACAATCAAAGCAGGTAATGGCGGCAATGGTGCTGTTTCTTTTTATCGCTCAAAACTCACAATGAATGGTGGGCCAGATGGTGGCGATGGTGGAAAAGGTGGTAGCATTATTTTTGTCGCAGACGAAGGAATGAATACGCTTTATAGTTTTTCTTTTAAGAAAAAGTTTGTTGCAACAGATGGCTTAAAAGGAGACAAAAAACATAAAAAGGGTGCAGATGGAAATGATGTTTTAATCAAAGTACCTTGTGGAACAGTTATCTTAGATGCAGAAAGTGAAAAAGTTGTTGCAGACCTTGTTGAAAATGGACAAAAGTTTGTTGCTCTTCGTGGTGGTGCTGGTGGACATGGAAATGAATATTTTAAAACATCCACAAGACAGGCTCCAAGATTTTCTCAAACTGGTGAAGTTGTTAAAGAGAAACAAGTTATATTAGAACTAAAAAGTATTGCAGATGTTGGACTTGTTGGATATCCAAATGTTGGGAAGAGTACTCTTCTTTCTGTTATTTCAAATGCAACTCCAAAAATTGCAAATTATCACTTTACAACAATTTATCCAAATCTTGGAATGGTTGCATACAAGGGGAATAGCTTTGTTGCTGCAGATATTCCAGGACTTATTGAAGGTGCAAGTGAGGGCGTTGGACTTGGTCATTACTTTTTGAAGCATGTAGAAAGAGTAAGGGTTATAGTTCATCTTGTTGACATTTCTGGAAGTGAAGGAAGAAACCCAGTTGAAGATTACTTTAGTATAAATAGTGAACTTGAAAAATATAGTCCCAAACTTGCAACTGTGCCACAAGTTGTTGCTTTAACAAAAACAGATTTGTTAACTCAAGATGAATTGGAAGACAAAATCAAAGATTTTGAAAGTAAGACAAAAGTCAAAGCAATTCCAATTTGTTCAATAATTCACGAAGGTGTTGATGAACTTTTAGGTAAGGTTTGGCAAGTGCTAGAAAAAACACCAAAACCAGCACCAATTGATGTTGAACTAACAGATTTTGACACTCGTGACAAGCAATCATTTGAGATTGTAAAAATTGATGAAGAAACATATGAAGTTAAGGGTGGGCTTGTTGATAATATGATTAGGGGTATTGTTCTTAGTGACCCAACTTCGTTTGCATATTTTCAAAATGCACTCAAAAAATTTGGTATTATTCAAAAATTATTAGATAGTGGAATGAAAGACGGCGACACAGTTGTTATAAAAGATATTTCATTCACATATGAGCAATAAAGGAGATTTTATGATTACAACAAAACAAAGGGCAAGTCTTAGAGGTCTTGCAATGAAACTTGAGCCAACTATGCAAATTGGTAAAGATGGGCTAAAGCCAGAGTCTGTTGTTCAAATTGAAGAAATGCTTGAAGCAAGAGAACTTATCAAGGTTAGAATACTAAAAAATAGTGATGAAGATATCAAGAGTTTGGCAAATGATGTTGCACAAAAACTTGGAGCAGAGTGTGTTCAAGTTATCGGTGGAGTGTTTGTACTTTACAGACGTTCAAACAAAAAAGGTATCAAACACATTGAGTTCTAGTCATCAAGTGGTGAAGCAATTGGTGTCTTATTAAATCTAACATTAAAAAGCGATATAAAAGTCAACAACAAAAGTATGGTTGACACAATCAAGTAATAGATTTTTAATGGTGTAAAAAAACTTGAAAATATTAAAAACAATGACGCAACAAAATAACTTTTGGTGCGTTTTTTATTTAACGCATAAGTGAGTAGTTTTTTGTAATCTTTTGAGTTTTCAGTTTTAAGTTCAAATTCATCTGGGAATTTATTGTAATGTTTGTAGAGTTTTTGATATGTTTCAGTTGAGTCAAGAATAAAAATTTCTTTTGGTAGTTTTGAAGCTAAATCAAATACTTTTACATCAACTTGAATTGTACAAATAATCAATCTATTAAAATTTGTATTGTACAATGATTTATATATTGTAATCAAATCGTCTTCACAGAATATTTTATGCAAAAAGAAAGGGTATAAAACAATATTACTTTTTTCATTTTTTATGGTCACAAATTTACTATGCTTTGTACATTGGTGTTTGATTGTTGCTAATTGATAGAAAAAATCAACACTTTTTGCAGGTGTAGAAAATAAAAAAGAGTTTGCATAATTTTGAATTTTCTTATTTTCATCGTTTTTGATATTGTTTTTATTTTTTTTTCTATTTGTTAATGAGTTTATCGCAAAATCAATTACAAATGAGAGCAATATTGCCACAAAAATACTTAGTGCCAAGTTATCATAAATAAAATATCTTGACCAAATTAAACATATCAAA
The DNA here is from genome assembly GCA_002308915.1 of Christensenella sp. UBA1242. Taxonomy (GTDB): domain Bacteria; phylum Bacillota; class Clostridia; order Christensenellales; family UBA1242; genus UBA5893. Next base: position 10,046 of record DBWI01000035.1, read on the forward strand.
AACAACACAAAAATTCTAATCAGATGACTAATGTATTTTACTATAGAAAAATTTTTCATACATATATTATTAACAATAATATAATATTAAAACATATGTTGACATTGAAGAGTAGTTATTGTATAATAATTATTGCGAATTAGGAGAGAATATGGACTTAGATGAATTAACACTAGACATTGGCAAAGAACTACAAAGTAAAGGAGCAACAGAAATTGAACTTTTGCAAGTAGAACAAAAAAGCAAACTTGCAAAGCGTTTGGTTGTTTGTACTGTTCATGATAATGCATGTGCAAAAAAAGTTGCTTTTGAAATAAAAGAAGCATTAAAAGATACTTTACAATGTTTTCACACAGATGGTATTTTTAAGGGCGATTGGATTGTTCTTGACTATAATGATATTATTATTCATATATTTACAAAAGAAACAAGGCAAAAGTTCAATATTGAAAAGCTCTACAAAGATGCAAAGAATTTTGTTGTCATCAATGACAATAATTAAAAAATGTTTAATATTGGGTATTGACATTAGTCAAGTTGTGTAATATAATTTAATCATAAATAAGGAGATGATATTATGAGAAAGAAAACAAAAACAGGAATATTAGTCACAGCAGTACTTGCAGCTATTGTTGGAGCAGCAACAGCTCTTGTTGGTTTTGGCTTTGCTCCTTTCTTTTTAACAACATCAGTTGTTGGTGTTGGCATAATAGGTGCAGCAGTTGGTATTGTAGGTCTTTTAACAACAGTAGGAATTGTTGTTGAAGGTGCAATCAAAAGAGGTGCAGCAAAGAGAACTCAAGTTAATGCAGCTCAAGCAGAATATCAACTTGTAAAAGCAAAAGACAACACAAAAGTAATGAGCATGGCAAAAATGAAGAGAAGAGATTTAAAACTTGCAAAGAGTATGGTATACCTAGCAAGAAACAATCATTCAAATCTTTATGGATTCAGATACAGAGCTGGTTATTCAGGAGACAGAAATCAAGCTAGATTACTCAAAGCAGAAAACGAACTTAGAGCTTGGGAACAAATGAACAACGTTGCTCAAATACATGGTTCACAAAGACATATCAGAAAATCAGGAACAAAGATTCAACAACTCAATGGTGTAATCGCAAGATTGCGTGCAAAAACAGGTGAAGCTTCAACTGTAAACACACCAAGATATGAAGCAACATACGAAATGAGATCACATGAAGGCATGTACGATGGCAGAACATTTGGTGGTTTCAATAACTCAGAAACAAAAAATGAATTCGTTTCATATATCAATTCAGACAAATCAGTTGAATTAAGATATGGACCAGGAAGCAAAAAAGATTATGGTTATGTTGTAGAAGTTAAATCAAGAAACAATGGTAAGTTAGTTCCAGTTTATGCTGGTTCAAATGCAGAAGAAGAAATGGAACTCTTCGAACTTATGCTTCTTAAAGATATCAAACGTTCAATCGAAAAAGGTGATGTTCAATTCGAACCTTTAACAGTAAACAAGATGCACTACTATTCAGACAACAAGTTAAACAAAGACGTTGAATATGGTTCACATGACAGAAACAGTGAAATCAGAACAATGGAAGAACTTGATGAAAGAATAGAACTTTTGGAAAAAGCAATTGCTCCAAGTTCATCAATCAGAAGACGTAATGGATATCTTAGCAGAAGATATGAAGACACAGCTGGAACAACAGGTCCAGAAATGCAAGCTTAATAGTTGTTTATAACAAAAACTTTGACAATTATGTCAAAGTTTTTTTATTGACATAAATGGGTATGAAGAATATAATTGTGGTATGGAAAATTTATTACATATAAAGAGTATTAATATATTTGGATTTGAAATTGCAATATATGGAATTATTGTTGCAGTTGGTATGCTTGCAGGAGTTCTTGTTGCAACAAGAATATGCAAGCGTAGGGGATTTACATCAGATGATATAATTGTTTTGGCATTATATTGTTTGCCACTTGCCGTTATTGGCGCAAGATTATATTATGTTTTGTTTAGCGAGCATCAGTACACATTTCTTGAAATTTTAAGAGTGTGGGAAGGTGGACTTGCAATTTATGGTGGCGTTATTGGTGGGGCAGTTGGAGTTATTCTATTTTGTTTAATTCACAAAAAGAACTTTCTTGCAATTGCTGATGTTGCAGCTGTCTGTTTAATTCTTGGTCAAGCAATAGGCAGAATAGCATGCTATTTTGGTGATTGTTGCTATGGAATAGAAATAACTAATCCCAATTTAATGTGGTTCCCACTTGGGACTCAAATTGCTGGAGTTTGGCATTATAGTACATTCTTTTACGAAAGTTTTTGTAATCTTATTATTTTTATTGTATTATTGTTTTTGTATCTCAAAAAGGTCAAAAGAAAAGGTATAATAATGGCTTTGTACTTTATTATGTATGGGGCAATAAGATGTATCATAGAAACATTTAGAGGTGACAGCTTATATCTTTGGGGAGCAAAAGTTTCTCAAATGCTCAGCTTGCTTTTGATGGTTGCAGGAATAGTTTTGATTATTGTGATTAATACTAGAAAAAACAATTCAAAGGCAGCAAAAGTTGAAAATAGCGAAATTTCTAAAAACAATTAAAGTAATTTTCATATTTTTATATATTGGACTATTAATAATTCCATTGGTTAGGGAGTTGTGGTTCTCTACTTTCTTACTTTTTGTTGGAACATATTTAATTGTCAAAAGTATTTGTTTTTGGCAAGATTCAAGTTTTTGGCTTGGAAGTTTTCTAATTGAATGTGGTTGTATATTAATATGTATACAAAAATATAACATCATCGCACCCAACATTGTTGCTTTGTTTGTATTTGCATTTGGCTTTTCTTCTTTGCTCATTTTTCTTATATTTCGTCAAAAAATGCAATTAAAAGTGTTTGTTTTATCTACATTGCAAGTGTTATTATTATTTGTGAAAGCATTTGAATATTTAACCTTATTTGAGTTTTGGTTTATTGAGATTATGTTATTGTATTACATTGCAACCAAACTCATGACAAGATTGGTAATAAATTTTAGGAGTTAGTATGAATTTTTCTATTGTAAAAAATGGCTATAACAAAAAAGAAGTTGATTTGTATATTGAAGATCTCAATACAAAAATTTCAACTCTATCTCAAAATAATGCCAAGGACAAAAAAGAGTTAGAAGAATATCGTAAAAAAGACAAAAATTATAATGACAAACAAAATAGCATTTCAATAGCACTAACAGCAGCAGTAGAAAAAGCAAAACAAATTGAAAAGAGTTCAGAAAACGTATACAAATTAAAAATTCAACAAGTAAATTTGCTATATGCAAAATGGGAAAAATTACTTAATGTTATTTTAGAAAAGTACCCACAAATAGAAGAAGTTGAAAATGTTAAAAAACTAGTCTCAGAATTCAAAGATAATATAAAAACAACACTCAAAGATGATTACAAACTATTTTCATCAAATTCACAAGTAAAATCAGATAATGACACAATAAGACAACTACTCAAAAAACTTGGTTCACATAACACAAAAACAGAGCCACAAAAAACAGTCAAGGTCGAAAGAAAACAACTTTCAAAAGATATGCTAACAGCTCAAACCGAACTTTCAAGAATAGAAGATAAATCATCACTCATCAAGCCAATTTATCAAAGCAAGATTGATGGAAAATATGAAAACCTTGCAGACAAGTTTTTAAGTGAGCAAGATACCATGGATACAGCATATTCAAACATAATCACATCAAAATCAAGAGCAGTTCCAGAAGTCAATGAAACAGGATTTGATTTAAAGGAAGCTGTTAATCCCAAAGAAGATCTTGATGAGATTATGAAAGCATTTGATTTCTTCACAGACGATTAAAACAAAAATAGCCCGAAATACTTCGTTCACTGTCAGGAATATTCACACAGTCAACACAGTCACTTAGGTAACTAAGCTCGTGCGTGAACATACCTGTCGAGCCTTGTTTTTTAGGCTATTTTTATTTTTACATAATACAAAAAACTGTATGAATCTTGCTTTTTTTGTTTTTATCCTTTCATTAGTTTATTTTTTTCTATATAAGTGTTATAATTCAAAAGTAGGGAGAAAATTATGCAGATAAAAGTAGTTTCGGACAGTGCAGAGATGACACAGTTAATTGCAGAAAAGTATGCGCAGAGCATAAAATCACCAGTTGTAATTTCTCTTGTTGGTGACCTTGGTGCAGGCAAAACAACATTCACAAAAGGTTTTTGCAAGGGAATGGGGATTGATGATTTGGTGACCAGTCCAACTTTTACCATAATGAATGATTACACAAGTGGAAGAATGCCACTTTATCATTTTGATATGTACAGACTTGGCAGCAAAGAAGAAGCAGAAGAACTTGGCTTTGCTGAATATTTTGATTTAAGAAAGTTAAAAGGTGTTAGCATTGTTGAATGGGCAGAAAATGTTCAAGGGCTTTTGCCAGCACTTTATATAGAAGTTGTTTTTACAAAACTTGATGAAAACAAAAGAGAAATTTCTATTGGCGTAAAAGGTTGGGTGTAATTGTGAATATACTTGCTCTTAACACTGCTTTCACAAATAGTGATGTTGCAGTTTTATATAATGATAAAAAAGATTATATCAGTTTAGACAGCTCAGCAAAACATTCCGAAAATATTTTGGTTTGTGTTGATGATTTACTCAAAAAAAACAATGCCAAAATTCAAGATATTGATGTTATGTCATGTGTTGTTGGGCCAGGTTCTTTCACTGGCGTTAGAATTGGTGTTGGACTCATTAAAGGAATGTATGTAGTAAAGCCAGAACTTAAACTAATTTCAATTTGTTCACTTGACCTTATGGCATATGTAAACAAAGATGCAAAAGGTGAATTTTGGTGTGTTTTGGATGCATTAAGTGGCAATATTTTTGTTTGCAAATATGACAAAAATGGTAACAGATTGACAGAACCAACAATGCTTACAGGTGAGAATATTGACACAATAAACGGCGAAATTATTGGGTTAAATCAAGAAAATCTTGGTTTTTGCAATAAATTTGTTGAATTTTCTTCACAACTATTGTTGGATTACACAATTCAAAAAGTAAATCAAAATGCATTTGTTGAAGAAAATAATTTCTTACCAATATATTTACGAAAATCTCAAGCAGAAGTGAGTTTGGAAAATGGAAATAAGAAAAATTAAGCCACAGCACCTTGACTTGTTATACAATATATCACTTGAGCAGTTTGGGACCGAGAGTTGGACAAAAGAACAGTTTGAGTCAAGTATTGTTGATGACAACTATATTTGTGCAGGATTAATTGAAGACGACAAGTTACTATGTTATGTTGTTGCAATTCAATCTCTTGACGATATAAACATTTTGAGTATTGCAACCAAAGAAGAACACAAAAACAAAGGCTATGCAACAAGAATGATTACTTGGTACAAAAACCTTGCACTTCAAGTAGACAAAACACTTTCACTAGAAGTTAAGTCCAAAAATGAAAAGGCAAAAAACTTATACCAAAAACTTGGATTTCAAAAAGTCCACGAAAGAAAAAACTACTACAAAGATGGCGATACCGCAATCGTAATGTTTTGCAAGTTGTAACAACTTTTTGTTTACTGCATAAATAAATATGTGATAACAACTTACAAGCAGACCCAAATTCATTACATAATGTTTGGAAAAGGACAAGTCAATATTTTTCTTCATGGTTGGGGTGGAAGCACAGATAGTTTTTTTGAACTAGCAAAACATATTCCAGGTAAGAATATCTTGATTGACTTTCCACCATTCGGAAAGAGTCAAGAGCCAAGCACTCCGTTCAACATTTTTGATTATGCCAACATAGTAAAGACAATAATAGAAAAAGAGAATATTATCCCCACAAACATAATCAGTCACTCTTTTGGAACAAGAGTTGCCATTTGTGTTTGTAATATGTATAATATAAATAAGTTAGTAATAACTGGTGGTGCAGGGCTCAAACCACATAATGCATTAAAAAGAAAAATTAGGCAAATTAAGTACAAAATTATCAAATTTTTCAACAAAAATGCGCAAATTGGCTCAAAAGATTACAAGTTTTTGTCAAATGTGATGAAAAAGACATTTGTTAACATTGTTAATTTTGATGTATCAAACTTGGCAAAAAACATAAATTCGAGAACTTTGCTTGTGTACGGAAATAAGGACAAAGAAACGCCGCTATACATGGCAAAAAAATTCAACAAACTAATCAAGAACTCAAAATTGATTGTTTACAAAAATTGTGGACATTTTGCATACCTAGAGAATTTCACACAGTTTTTGATTGATGTAAAAACATTTATAAAGGATTGATATGGATTTTTTTAACGGAAGTAATTTACATCTTATTATTGCAGTTGTGCTATCATGTATAAACGCAGTTATTATGTGTTTTATTGGTAGCAAGTTTTTGCAGGTCATTCAACTTTCTGGTTACAAAATAAATGGTTTTAGGGCATACCTAAAAGAAAGCAAAGGCTCATATATTGGCAGACTTGCAGTTTTATCTTTTTTGTCTATTGCTTGTATGCTTGTAACCAACTCACTTCTTGATGGCTATGGTGAATACTACGCATATATAGATTTGTTATTCTACTTTTATTTTTGTATTGTATTTATCATCAATGTGTATCGCTCACCACAAAAAACACCACTAAAACAAACAAGTCGAATGACCAGATTGACGGGAATGGTATTCTTGCTTATGGCATGTGCAACATTTTCACTTATCGCACTTTTTAGCATTCACTTCCCAGAAGTCAAGTTTGGTATTGTTGCAGTAACACCAATTCTTGTTCCAATCATTGTTCCGCTTGCACACTTTATTTGTTATCCATTTGAAATGTTAATACGAAGTGCTTATGTAAAAAAAGCCAAAAAGAAACTAAGCAGCATGCCAGACCTAATCAAAATTGGCATTACAGGAAGTTACGGCAAAACCACAACAAAGCACATTCTTAATGTTATGCTTTCAACCAAATACAAAGTTTGTATGTCGCCACATAGTTTTAACACTCCAATGGGTTTAACCAAAGTTGTTAACAACTATCTTGAACAAGGAGATCAAGTCCTTATTACCGAAATGGGAGCAAGACAGGTTGGGGATATTTCATACCTTTGTAAACTAATCCAGCCAAAGCATGCAATCATCACTGGCATAGGGAATCAACACTTGTCAACTTTTGGAACAGTGGAAAATGTTTACAAAGCCAAAAAAGAACTTGTTAGCGCAATAACAGATGGTTTCATTTGTTACAATGCAAACAATGCTGGCTCACAAAAAATGTATAACGAATGCAAAAAGAATTGTGTTTTGTGTGGCGTTAATGAACAAAACACTTTTGCAAACATCACCAACACGCAACTTGGCACCAAGGGGTCAGAATTTGACTTAACAATAGACAACAAAACGATTCATTGTTCAACAAAACTTTTGGGCGAAGAAAACTTGCAAGATGTTGCTTTGTCAGCTGCAATGGCATACAAGCTTGGTGTAAATCTCACTCAAATTCAACAAGCAATCGCAAGTCTAAAACCAGTTGCACATCGTCTTGAACTTATTGAAGAGAATGGACTCACAATCATAGACAACTCATTCAATTCATCAGTAGAAAGTAGCACAAGTTCACTCAAAACTTTGGCATTGTTCCAAGGTAACAAAATTGTCGTTACTCCAGGACTTGTTGAACTTGGTAACAAAGAATATGAAGAAAATCAAAAATTTGGTGAAAGAATTTCCAAGGTAGCGAACAAGGTGATAATTGTCAATAAAGTCAACAAGCAAGCAATAACCGAAGGATTACTTATTGGTGATTTCAATCAAGACGACATACTCTTTGCAGACACTCTTAGTGATGCCAAAAAACTTATCAAAGACATAGTAACGGGTAATGATGTTGTACTCTTCGAAAACGACTTACCAGACAACTATATCTAAAAAGCAATCAAAAAACATAAAAAAATCGCTATCTGGTAGCGATTTTTTATTTATTTTGATAATCCAAGCAAAAATTCAATATCAATATCAAATGTTGTTGCAATGTTTTGTAATTGAAAATATCTTGGCTCTTGTTTGCCATTTAACCAATAACTAACTGTTGCTTGCGTGGTGCCAATTTAAATAAAAAACATAAAGCTGAGGTGAAGAGTAAAATCTTTGCCTCGGTTCTTTTGCGTTATTATTGCAAAGCAGTAGAATTTATGGTATAATATATTGCAATTATTATTTGTTTTTTCGATTTTTAGTTATTTTACGAAAGAGAGGGGCGAGAATGAATGATTTACTAAAGAATAAAATAAATGAAGCTTTATCTCAACCATTTGTTGGTGACTTTTTCTTTAGTCCAGATGATTTGGAGGAAATTTATTTAGAAACAAGTATTAAACTTGATTATGTTTCAAAAGAACGAGGGGCTACCTTATCTGCATTGGATTATGATATGGTTTTTGTTGCTTTGGTAAATTTAATTAAAGAGTGGCTTCCAGATTCTGATACTTTTTGGGAATATTTATTTAAAAAACTTGGTGTTAATTCATCTCAACAAAAAATTTATTCACAAGTTACAAATGTTGTTGATAGGTTGGCGATAAAAAACAAGATTTTTATTTTAGATTCATTTACAAAAAAATATTATGCGACAATTTGCAGTCATGCTTTTGCCCCAATTTCGTCGAGTTATTCTTTTTTTGATATGTGTTGGGAAATATATTGTTGTGATTTAAATGAAAGTTATGAGCCCAATGATCCCGTATGTGATGTTATTACAAAAAGTTTACAGCAGAAATTAAAAATTAATGTTGATAGTGATGATGATTTCCAGATAGGCAGTAAAATATATTCTTTTAGAGCAGGTATAAAAGGCTTGGCTGTGGATCAACCAGAGTTGTTATCAAAACTGTTGGATAAAATAATGATTAACATTAATAATCTATTTTATGGTCAAGCAATTAGTTTGCATGACAGTTATTTGAATTATTTGATGCATGATTGGTGGATTAAAAAAGAGGCTAGTTTTGGAATATTAAAACCTCGCAAGTTTAGTGGAGAACGCATTGTCTCAGATTATTCACAAATAAAAACAAAATACAATTATATAGATGGTATTGCTTATTTAACAATTCCTGCCATAAGATTGTTAGATAATGTTGATTTTGAACCATATTTAGAAATTTATGTAAATAATGAACAAAAAATATGTGAACCACTAGAATTGTATGGTTCAGGTATACTTATGGCGACTAAACTAAAAAGAATGGCATTGAATGATTTGCCATTTGCTAAAAATATAAGGGTTGTAATTTCACATTGCGGTAAAACAATTTATGATTCTAAAGATAGCATGAAAAGAGATTATATACTTTTTAAAAATGAAAAAGAAGTTTTTTCAAAAGAATGTTTTCCTGGTAACTATACCTTATATGTAAATAATTTTGAAAATTTATATAAGTATCCTTCAGATATTGGGAAAATAACCTTAAACACATATAGTTTAGATGCTAATAATGGAGATATTCTACAAAGTAAAGAAAATATTATCTTTTTTGTAAATGAAAAACAGGGAAGGAAGCTGTATTTCGTTGCTAATGAGAATAATAAATTGCAATATAGAATGAATGATAAAGAGTATAAGGTAATAGACGGAGATGTTTGGGTTGATGTTGATAATGAAGTAGATGTGAAAGATTTTGGTGTAAAATATGAAAATGAAACTTTTAAGCTTAGTGATTTTTCTTTTGAATTATTAGGAGACAAAAGAAGATATTTGCTTTCATTATTAACAGACACCGGAGATGTACAAGAAATTAAGATTTTTAAATATAGTGATAATTCTGTGGTAAATGCTATTTCTTTTATTAAATTTAATCAATTAAAAATTGTTTTTGATAAACCATTATATTATGATCAGGATGATTGTGGATTTGTGATTATAACTAGTGATAAGTTTGAAGAGAAAAAGAATTTCACAATATCTGATAATGAAATTTATATAAAGATCAAAAATGGTGATCTGATTATTAACCCACCTGTTTTTAAATGGAAGATAGATGATGGCGAATGGCATTATCACTCAATTCAAAATGGGTTGTGGTATAAAAATTTCACAAATACATCCCAACTTTTTGTTAGTTATCCAAAAGATGTTATTTGCGAAGTTTGTATTAATAATGAAAAATTTGAGTCATCTACAAATAGTTATACCTATAAATTGGGGGAAAAAGTATATGAAATGACAAATAATGGTTCCGCCGAACTATTGTTGTATATAAATATCAATGGGTCTGATTATCATAATAGATGCTTATTGTCTCAAATATATCTAAAAGAGAAATTTGCAGAAAATCCAGTTTTTGTATTTTCACAAAAACACGAGTTGATTTGGATACCTAGAGGTTTTATTGGGGATAAAAATTCAAAATTTGAACTTGAAATATATGGGCAGGATAATATAATGCAAACTATACAGTGTGATCTTAAAGAAAGTAAATTTAGTTTGAATAATTTTAAAGATGATTTTTATCAGTTAAAGGTGAGTTTGATTAAGCCGGGATTTTTAAAACAGAAAGAGTTGTTGTTTGAAGAAAGAATTGTTTTAGGAAATGAAAAAGAACTAATATTTAAGAATAAAATGCTAGAAATTAATTCTGTAATGTTGTTTGATGATACGGGATTGTGTAATATTAAAAAAGCATATATTGACTGCATTAAATATCGTGGCACTAAAGATGGATTTGATTATTACTATGGCAAGATGTTTATTATTCCTGCAAATGGTCATAAAACTTATTTAGATTTTATGAAAAATGATAATGGCCAAATGGTAAAAATCAACCCCGTACGAATAGAAATGAGAAGTCAAAAATCATGTTATTTAGGATATGATTTTTATGAATTTGATGAAGATTTTGAATATGATGATGATTTTGTTTTAGATTCACAAAGAAAAATAAATGTGATGACAAGATTGAATGGAATAAAATCAAAAAATATAAATTATTTTGTTTTTGAGGTGAAAAATGTTTAATCCAGTAAAAGCTTCTGAAAATATAAAAGAAGAGTTCGTTAGTTATATTGCAACATCTTTTTCTTTTGCAAATTCTAATTTAAGGAAACAGTTTGTAAATGAATTAAATTCACAAATATCTAATGGCCCATGGCTTGAGATAAATGATATATTTAAGACAGGAAAGTCAATCAATCAGTTAATTGATGAGGGGGTTCTTGTTAATTCCTACAGGGATTTAGAAGCTAAGAAACCTAATTCTAAACTTTACAGAAAAATGCTTCCAATTGATAGGCCACTATATTCGCATCAAGAAAAAGCAATAAGAACCATAGTTTCTGGTGAGAATGCTGTTGTTTCAACAGGTACAGGTAGTGGTAAAACAAACTGTTTTTTGATACCTGTTTTAAATGAATTGTTGAAAGAAAAAGAACAAGGTACTTTGGGCCCTGGTGTGCGTGCTTTGTTTATATACCCAATGAATGCGCTTGCTAATGACCAGATGAAAAATCTTAGAAAAATTTTGATGTGTTATCCTGATATTACTTTTGGAGTTTATAATGGAGGCACTGAAAACAATGAAGAAGATGCTATTAGAGTATACGAGTCTATGTTTGCAACAGAACCAATTCCAGAATTAAGAAAAAGATTGCCAAATGAGTTATTGTCTAGAGATGAGATAAAAAATTCGCCACCTAATATTTTGTTTACTAACTACGCAATGCTTGAACATCTTTTGTTTAGACCTAAAGATGATGTTTTGTTTTCAAGGTCTGATTTTAAATTTGTTGTGTTGGATGAGGCGCATGTGTATTCTGGTGCAACAGGAATTGAGACATCTATATTGTTAAGAAGATTGAGAGCAAGAATCAGCGCAACAAGGCAGACTCAGTTTATTTTAACTAGTGCAACTTTAGGTAATGGATCAAACTCAGATGATGATATTATAACATTCGCCAATAATTTATGTGGTGTGGAATTTAAAAAAGAAAACATTATACGTGCAGAAAGACAAAAATATATAGCAAGTCAAAATCAAAAAGAATATTCTATTGAATTAATAAATGAGCTAGCGAATGAAGAAAATGTTGTTGCTGATATTTTTAGGAAATATTTAATTCCAGTTGACGTCAACAAAAGTGAGAGCGAATTATTATATGATTTTTTAATTGATTCACAATTATATAATATAATGCGATCCAATGTTAAGAAAATTTGTACAATACAAGAAATTAAAACAATATTAAATTTAGATTTAAATACAACTATTGCCTTTGTTTCATTATGTAGTCGAGCACAAAAGGATAATAAATCTTTAATAGATGCCAGATATCACTTTTTTATTAGGAGTTTGGAAGGTTGCTATATAACTTTTAATGAAAAATTGTTTTTAACCAGACAAAAAACATATTTTGAAAATGATACCGAATTTGCTGTTTTTGAAATTGCTCTATGTGATGATTGTGGAAAATTTGCTTTGGTTGGTAAGGAAGAAAATAAACATTTGGTTCAAGTGTCAAAAATGGACGAAAAAGTTGAATATTTCTACTTGGCGAAAGATGTAAACGAAGATATAGAAGATGAAGATATTGATGATGAAGGAAAGTATGAATACTATTATTTATGTCCACATTGCGGAGCGATTTCACATCAAAATGAATTAAAATATATGGCTTGTGATTGCAAGACAAAGGATTATGTCAAGATAATAAAAGCCAAAGAACTTCAAATTGGCGCACGATGTGGTAATTGCCATAGAGGAACCTACAAAAGATTGTATTTAGGAAATGATGCGGCTACATCTGTTTTGGCGACTGCATTATATGAAGAATTGCCTGAAATTACATATGAAGAAAATGATGTTAGTACTACAACAACAAATATATTTGCTAAGGCATCACTTTTGAATAAAAAGAAATCACAAAAAACAGGAAGACAATTTTTGGCTTTTTCTGATAGTAGACAAGAAGCAGCAAAATTTGCTTGTTATTTGCATAAAAGTTATGATGAGTTTTTGCGCCGTCGTGGTATTTGTCAGGTTATTAAAGAGAATGTAGATTTAATTAAAAGTAATATTTTTACTGTTTCTGATTTTGTTAAAAAGCTTACTGCGTTTTTTACTAATAAGAGAAGTTTTGCAGAAAAAAATAATGACACAAGTAATTTAACAACAGTTAGCAATAAAAATGCTTGGGTTGCGGTGTTAAATGAGATGGCACGTTTTAGTTCTTCAACATCATTAACCACTTTAGGCGTTTTGCAGTTTTCTTATTTAGGAATAAAAGATGAAATCATACAAATGGTTGCCAATCAGTATAATGTAAGCTATGATACAGCATATAATTTACTTAATTTATTGGTATTTGAAATAGTGAAATCAGGAGCTATTTGCACTGATTCAGACACGGATATTGATGATAATGATAGGGAATATATTTTTTATACATCTTCCCAAAAGTTTATATCAAAAGAAAAAATATCTAATATGAAAACGATTGATTCTTGGATGCCAAAAAACAAGGATGGAGATAAAGAAAAGTTTTATAAAACTAATAAATTATTTTATGTTTCTAGCTTCTTAAATATTGATCAAAAAGAAGCTGCTACTTTTTTGAGCGACTTTTTTGATTATCTTACTAAGCCGGATTTTGGTAATGAGTATTGCTTGATTGATAAAAACAAGGATGGAACTTATGTTTTACCTGCAAAATTTTTTAGAGTGATAATATCTCAAGATAATAATGCAAAATGGTATAAATGTAAAAAATGTGGGAAAGTGTCTCAATTCCATAATAATGGTAAATGCATTTCTTCAAAATGTGAAGGAGATATTGTCTGTGTTGATGCTCATACACTAAATGAAGGTAACCATTTTGCGGAACTATATTTTAGTGAAAGAATGTCACCTCTTTTTATAAAAGAACATACAGCACAATTAAGCAAGAAAGAAAGTGCAACTTATCAAGAAGAATTTATTAAAAAAGAAATAAATGCATTATCATGTTCAACTACTTTTGAAATGGGGGTTGATGTTGGTGATTTGGAAACTGTATTTTTAAGGGACGTTCCACCTCTTCCTTCAAACTATGCACAGCGTGCAGGACGAGCTGGGAGAAGTGTTAATGCTGCTGCTTATGCTTTAACTTATGCAAAATTAAGTTCACATGACTTATCTTTCTTTAAAGAACCCAACAAGATGATTAATGGAATAATTTTGCCACCATTATTTAAAGTGGATAATGAAAAAATAGTGAAAAGACATATTTATGCAGTAGCTTTGAGTATGTTTTTTTCAGAAAATCCTGAAATGTATAATCACAATGAGGCTGAAAAGTTTATTAATGAGAAGGGCTATGAAGTTTTTTATGCATGGTTAAGGGATAGACCAAAGAGATTAACGGAAATGCTTGTTGCGTCAATTCCGAATATTGAGGATTTACATAACCGTTTAGGATTATTAGATTTTACCTGGTTAAATGATTTCATTGGTGATGAAGGTGTGTTTACCGTTTTAATAAGAGAATATGAAAATAATATTGAAGAATTTGAATCTATGATTAAAAAGTTTAAGAATAAAAACGATTTGGATTCAGCTTCAAAATGTGAAAGAAAGTTAAGAAATTATAAGAAGAATAAGCTTATTGATTTCTTGGCTCGAGGTAATATATTACCTAGATATGGTTTTCCTGTTGATACCGTCGAGTTAGAGCAAAATACAACAGCAGGAAATATCAACAAATTACGATTGAGTCGTGATTTATCAGTGGCAATTGCTGAATATGCTCCATCTTCAGAGGTGGTTGCTGATGGCAAGTTGTATACTAGTAGATATATTAAGAAAACCAATGTAGGTAATAACAATAAAGAATGGCATACTGGGTATATTGGAATCTGTCATAATCCTGATTGCTTGTGTGTTAATTATAGTGTTACTCCAGTAGATGATGATAATGGAATTCCATGCTGTTCATGTGGGCAACTATTGAATTCTAAAGATTTTTTTGAGAGTATTGAACCTCGTTCCGGCTTTGTTACAGAAAAAGAAGCAAAAGAAGTGCCTTTAACAAGACAAGAAAAAAATTATAAATCCGATGATTATTATATTGGTAACACTGAATCAAAAACCATAGATAAACAATCTTTTATGTTTAATAGTGTTTTGGTTACACTGGAGTCAACGACTAACGATTCTTTAATGGTTAAATCCTCAAATTATTTCTATGTGTGTCCAAAATGCGGTTTTTCATATGCGGCAGATGAAACTATTTCAGGGGATGATGAAGCTAATAAAGCAATTAAAAATAAAGCACATAAGATACATACAAGTAACAAACATGAAAGTTTGTTTGGCCCATATAAATGTGATTCTCAAGTTCTGCATAGATACTCATTGCATCACACATTTAATACTGATGTTGTTAAAATAAGTTTTGATTGTGATACCTCAGACTACAATACAATGGTATCAACAATGTATGCTTTGTTGTATACAATGGCGAATGAAATGAACATAGAAAGAAGAGATATAAAAGCATGTTTGTCATTAAAAATTAAAAATAACATACACCATTTTTCTATTATAATTTATGATGCGGTGCCTGGTGGGGCTGGACATTCTCGTAGGCTGGTTACAAACGATGGTATGACATTATACCACATTGTAGAATTAGCATACAAAAACATGCAAAAATGTTCATGCGATCCATCTTGTTATAACTGTTTGAGAAGTTATGAGAATCAGAAAATACATGATAAGCTAGATAGATCATTAGCTGCAAATTTTTTAAAACAATTAATTGGCCCTGTTAAAAAATGTAATGATCATGTTGATAAAATTTAGTGGGATGGTGAAATTGTGGATTATTTATATTTTGATATAGAATGTTGTGATGGTAACACTATGTGCTCGTTTGGTTATGTGATTGTTGATGATAAGTTCAATATTAAAGAAAAAAAAGATATACTTATTAATCCAGAAAGACCATTCAAAATTGCGAGAGCTGGATTTGACCCTAGAAATGATTTAGCATACTCTGAAGAAGAATTTTTGAAACAACCTAATTTTAAAAATAGATACACACAAATTAAAAACCTTTTAACGAAAGAAGATAGGATAATTTTGGGGCATTGTGTAAATTATGATTTAAAATACTTGTTTAAGGCTTGTAAACGTTATCATAAGGAAAAAATTCCAATGAAAGCGTATGATACTCAGTGCATCTACAATAAAAACAATACAGTAGCCCTTTCAAAAATCATTAAGAGTTTAGATGTAGATGTTTCAAATTTAACAACGCACAAGAGTTGTGATGATGCAGAGATGTCTATGTTGTATATCAAGGCAACATGTGAGAAAGATAATATTTCAATTGATGAATTATTAAAAAAGAATAAGGGCTGTGAAAAGTTTTTTAAGTATTTTAGATGAGGTAATAATATGATTTTACTAGATACAAATGTTCTATATCGTTTATCAGGGATTGAAGAAGAGGGTAATGTTAATATTGGGGAATTAAATGAATATTTGATGGATAAGGAATGTTTTTGTTCATTGTTTTCATTTTTTGAAATATTGAATTCGAAATTTTCGTTTGAAGAGAAATATAAAGTCATAAGTTATATGTCCAAAAATCGCTTTAAAGTTGAGGGTGATCCAACACTTAATGAAATAATCAAAAGTCAGTTATTTGGGCAACCTAAGGATGAAAAATACTATGATAAACTAAAAATGATTTATGGAAAGCATATTATACCTATTATATCAAACAATATTACTTTTTTTATCATAAGTTATGCGTATAATTGTGCAACAATATATATTGATAATTACGAAAAAGGTTTATCTGAGAAAAAACTTTATTATAGAAAACATTTTGAAATTGAACAAAAAGAAATTGATAAACACATTGGGAAAATAGTTGAAAGAGAGATAAACAATTTATTAGATAAAGATGAATTTAACGCTGACAATGTGCAGAGAATGTTGTTATTATTAATTGCAAACCTTATGACATATTATCATGAATTGCTTAGAGTGGCCAAAGATTTATTTGAAAATAATGATAGCCAAGCTTACTATAAGATAATAAAAAAACTTAAATTTTTAAAAAGAAAAATATTAAATGATCAGATGAGTGATGATATTTCATATGATTTTACAAAACTCAGTGTTTGTTATTCCATAATTGATTATTTTAATGAAAGTGGTGAATTAAAGTCATCCCAAGTTAAGAACCAACTTATACAAAGAATACTCGATAGCATATACTATCCAAATCCGAGTTTAAAAAACGAGTTTGAAGAAGTATGGCTTAAGCGTAATATTACATCACTGTGTGTGGAAAGCGCTAAAATAAAACCAAACGATTTTATTGATTATGAAATACTGCGAAAACTTTACTATTTTCAAGATATTGATATATTAATTACTTTTGATAATAAAATGCAAAACATCATGAAAGATATTAAAGGGAATAGTAAATTTGTTGAGAGCATTAAGTTAATAGAATCATTTAAAAAATAATATATGCAATTATATGCAAATCACTCAGTTTTAGGCAAAATATGGGAGAATTAGAGCGAATTTTAGGAAAGTGAAAGACTGGCAAATTTGAAGAGAATTGCTGGTCTTTTTTATGTGCAAAAAGTATGCAATTTATATGCAAATATTTTTTGATGAATTTTGGGCAATAAAAAAAGCCCATAAAATGGGCATTTTAATGAAGCTTATGACGGGAATCGAACCCGTGACCTCCGCCTTACCAAGGTGGTGCTCTACTGACTGAGCCACATAAGCAGATAAAAAATTCTGTTATTAAGATAATTAGACCTTGGGGCTTACCAAGGAGACTGCTAGTCAATTAGTGGAAATATTCAAGAGAAAATTAGGTTTATAAATTATTAACCATAATTAACAATATTCCGCATTATTGAATATACATAATAGAGGTATATTGATATGCAAAATATTGTTATTTTTTATGGCGGGAAAAGTGTGGAGCATGACATTTCTGTGCTCACTGCAATTTCTGTTATGAACAATTTGAATAAGAATAGGTACAAGATTTTTCCTGTTTACTTAACAAGAGAGAATAAGTTCATAATGCCAGCGAATTATCAAAAAATTGATATTTACACTCAAAAAATAACCAAATTTAAGCCAATTTTCTTCAATTTTGGTGAAAATTACATAAAAATCGGCAAATACAAAAAGGTTAAAGTTGATTGTGCAATAAATTGCTGTCATGGATTTTTTGGCGAAGATGGTACAATTTCGGCACTGTGCAATTTGTGTGATATTCCGCTCACTTCAACAGATATTTTGGGTGCAAGTACTTGCATGGATAAAGTGATAATGAAAGACATTTTTGTTGCCAATCAAATTCCTTGTGTGGACTATATGCTTGCCACAAAAGAGGAATACAACAACAAAACTTTGGTTCAAAAGATTAAGCAAAAATTCAATTATCCTGTCATAGTCAAACCATCAAATCTTGGGAGCAGTATTGGCATAACAAAGGCGAGTGATGATGTAACACTTTGTGATGCTCTTGAAATTGCATTTTGTTATGACTCGAGAGTAATTGTTGAAAAGTGCTTGGAGAATTTCAAAGAAGTAAACATAGCTTGTCTTGGAAATGGCGATTGTGAACTTTCTGCAATGGAAGAGCCACTTGGTTGGCAAGATTTTTTGAACTTTGATGACAAGTACACAAACACAGATATAACAAAGAAAAAGATTGTAAATCCAAAGCTTCCAAGTGTTGTAAAACAAAAAATACAGGACATTGCAACAAGGGCATTTTGTGCCTTTGACTTGTCTGGAGTTGTAAGAATGGATTTTATGGTTAGTGGCGAAGATGTGTTCTTGAACGAGATTAACACGGTACCGGGCAGTCTTGCATTTTATCTATGGAAAAAGCAATATGATTTTTTTGAACTTCTTGACAAATTGATTGAACTTGCAATCGATAAACATAAAAAAAAGAATATGAATAAATATACATATTCTTCTGGTGTTTTGTCTCATTATAAAAGCAATATATTGAATAAATATTCCAAATAACAAATATTTATGCAATAATTTTATTCATGATATTTTGGACTTCTGGGGAGCTGTTTGAACTTAGTGCATTTTTAAGAGTTTGTTTTTCTTTGTCTGATAGAACATATTTTTCTAGTAAAAAGTTTTTCATTAGTTTTATGCCGCCATATCTTCCTAATTGTGTAAAAATTGGTAGGCCTGCCATTGATAATTCATCAATATATCTGTATACAGAACGAGGGCTTATTTCAAAGTTTTCGGCAATTTCTTTTGCTGTGGTTTTTTCTTTGTTGGCGAGAAACAAAAAAATTCCAAATATCAAGTATTGTTTCATTTTTCCTCCTTATTACAAACTTAGTATATCATATATTTTTTCAAAAATAAAACAAATGTTCTATTTTTATTAAAAAATTTTTTTGGAGTCAGGCATATTGTATTTTTGTGGTGCATAAATTACAGTATGAAACGGTTTGGAGGTTTTATGGAAAATTACAAAATTTATGAGGACATAAACGAAAGAACAGGTGGAGACATCTATCTTGGTGTAGTTGGACCCGTTCGCAGTGGAAAGTCTATGTTTATTTCTCGTTTTATGCAGAGTTTGGTAATTCCTAATATAGAAGACAAAAAGCAAAAAGATAGAGCAGTTGACGAGTTGCCACAGAGTGCCGAAGGCAAAACCATTATGACAACTCAACCAAAGTTTGTGCCAGAAAAGGCAGTTGATGTAAAAGTTGACAATGTTGACATGAGAGTTCGTCTTGTTGATTGTGTTGGATATCTTGTTGATGGTGTAATGGGACACGAAGAGAATGAAAAACCACGACTAGTAAAAACACCTTGGAGCGACAAAGAAATGCCATTCGAACAAGCTGCCGAAGTTGGAACAAAAAAAGTTATCACAGACCATTCTAGCATTGGCATTGCAATAACCACAGATGGCTCTTTTACTGAGCTGCCACATTCTGCTTATGCGGAAGCAGAAGAAAGAGTTGTTAATGAGTTGAAACAAACAGGCAAACCATTTGTGTTAATTGTCAACTCAAGTCAGCCTAATAGTGATGAGTGTAAAAAGTTAACAAGCAGCCTAGCAGAAAAATACAAGGTTAGCACGCTTGCCATAAATGTAAAAGAACTAGGTCAAGAAGATATTGCAAAAATATTCGAAAAAGTGCTTTTGGAATTTCCACTAAAATCTCTCAAAGTTAATATGCCAGATTGGCTTTGTGCACTTGATGGCGATGATGAAATAATCAAGGAAATTATTGAAGAAGTTGAAAAATTTGGTGAAAATGTAGACAAAATTGGTGAAATTGACAAAACAAATGTTGCATTTTTGGAAAATGATGACTTTGAACCACTCACAGTTGGTTCAATCAAAATGGGAGAAGGAAGTGTTGTTTTTGATGTCAAGCCAAAGCAAAGTTTGTTCTACAAAGTACTTTCTCGTCAGTGTGGTACAGAAATAAAAGATGATTATTTTTTGGTCAAATATATCAAAGACTTGGCATTTGCGAAACAAGAATATGACAAACTTGCCACTGCACTTAATGAAGTAAATGAGAGTGGTTATGGCATAGTCGTTCCTGGTCAAGAAAACATGGTGCTCGAAAATCCACAAATAGTAAAACAAGGTTCAAGGTATGGTGTAAAAATCAAGGCAACTGCTCCAAGTTTACATATTATGAAAGTTGATGTAGAAACCGAAGTAAATCCACTTGTTGGAACCGAAGAACAATCAAAAGAACTTGTCAAATATCTATCTGATGAATTTGAAAAAAATCCAGATGGAATTTGGAAGACAAACATGTTTGGAAAAACTCTTCAAGATTTGGTTAGCGATGGAATGTCTTCAAAAATCAAAAATATGCCAACTGAAGCACAGAGAAAAATAAAGAAAACTCTTGGCAGAATTGTTAATGAGGGGAAGGGTGGTATCATCTGCATCCTACTATAAAAACCAAAAAGAGAGCGAATAACTTTGTTTCTGGTGGGCTTGCCTGCACGGTCATTTGCGTTAGCAAACTCGTGCGCAGACAAACCCACCGAGCCTCGTTNNNTTCATCTCTCTTTTTTGTTTTTATGTAAGCTAGAAATATTTGTTCGCAGACAAACCCACCGAGCCTTGTCCTTGGCTCTCTTTTTTGTTTTTATGTAAGCTAGAAATATTTGTTCGCAGACAAACCCACCGAGCCTCGTTCTTCATCTCTCTTTTTTGTTTTTATGTTTTATCCTTGGCTCTCTTTTTGCGGTATGATTATTTACTCAATAATTATTAGAAAAAACTCGTTTTTATTAAAAATTGCATATTGACATTAAGATATATATTTGTTAATATAATAACAGAGGTGGAAAAATGTATTTTGATAAAAATAGATTAGTTGTTTTTAGAGATGATGATTGGTTTTTAACAATCGCTTATCCAAACAGGGATAACACAAAGTTTTATTTTATTGAAAGTGGCAAGATTATTGCTGATCCAACCAAAATTGGTTTAACACATTATGGCAGATTCGAAGACAAGCCAATTGTTTTGGTTCGCAATGCACACAGAAAAAGCGAAGTTAAAACTTTCCAATCTGTAAGATACTTAACAGAAGCAGATGTTATCAGTCTTCAACAAAAGGTTAACAGAAAACATTATGAACCAGTAGGGGATTATGCTTTAGACAAACTTGTTGTTGCGGTTGACAAAAACGATGCAACACAAACCAGATATGTTTGCATGCCAGACGAAGAAGGCAAATTGTATGTGATTTCAAAGAACAAAATGGTTGATGCAGATGCAATGGAATTGGTTGGCGAGTTTGAACCAATTTATGCAAATATTGCAATGGCACACAATGTTAGACAAGTTTGCTACATTGGTCTATTAACAGAAAGAGATGTTAACAGTTTGGAAGACAAACTTAACAATGAAAAAATTGCATACAGCATAAATGATCATGACAAGGATATAAGTTTCTAAAAATTAAAAGGCGATAAATGAAAGTTTTATATAACAACAAAAACAAAGAACAAAAAGTTGATATAAAAAATTTTTCTTTACAAAAAGCACAAGAAGTTTGTGAATTTCACAAAAGTTTTCCAAATTACAATCAAACAGATTTGGTTGAACTAAAAAATTTAGCAATCAAGAATGGTGTAAAAGACATTTATGTAAAAGATGAGAGTACTCGTTTTGGTCTAAATTCTTTCAAAGTTCTTGGTGGAAGCTATGCAATAGCAAAAGAGTTGCAGAAGATTCTAGGAATAGAATCTTCTGTTTTGTCGTATGGGGAAATTACTTCAAAAAAATATCACGACATTGTAAAGAAAATGACATTCGTTAGTGCAACGGACGGAAACCATGGCAGAGGAGTTGCAGCAATGGCACAAGAACTTGGTGCAAATGCAATAATCTATATGCCAAAAGGTAGCGCAAAGGAAAGATATGACAACATTGTCAAAACAGGAGCCAAATGCATCATAACAGATTGCAACTATGATGACTCAGTTCGTATTGCTACCCAAATTGCACAAGAAAATAATTGGATATATGTTCAAGACACTGCTTTTGGTGATTATCAAGATATTCCACTTCATATAATGCAAGGATATATGACAATGGCTTATGAGGCATACAAAAGTCTTGGCGACACAGTTCCAACACACATATTCTTGCAGGCTGGTGTTGGGTCAATGGCAGGAGCAGTGACTGCATTTTTTGCAAATGCCTACAAAGACAAAATGCCAAAGATTATCATTGTTGAACCAAACAATGCAGGGTGCATATTCAAAACCGCCAAGGCGAATGATGGCAAACTTCACTATGTTAAAGGTGAGTTAAAAACAATTATGGCAGGACTTTCTTGTGGCGAGCCTTGTTCAATTGCTTTCAAAATTTTGAATGTATATGCTAGTGCCTTTACAAAAGTTGCCGACAGTGTTGCAAAAAATGGAATGAGAACATTGGCTTATCCAATTGGTAACGACAAAAAAATTGTATCAGGTGAGAGTGGTGCAGCGGGTATTGGAACTGTTCTCGAAATACTAAAACACGAGCCAGAAGTAAAGAAAAAACTTGGCATAAATTCAAAAAGTGTCATACTTTGTTTCAGTACCGAAGGCGACACCGACAAACAGTCTTATAACAAAATTGTTAATAAAAAGTAAAAAAAAGAGCAAAAATGCTCTTTTTTTGTATAATTTTATCATAAAAACAAAAAAACAAGCCAAAGCTTGTTATTTTGGTGGGCTTGAAGAGATTCGAACTCCCGACCTTTGCCTTAGAAGGGCACTGCTCTATCCAGCTGAGCTACAAACCCATAGTGGAGCGGGTGAAGGGAATCGGACCCTCGCAACCAGCTTGGAAGGCTGGGGCTCTACCACTGAGCTACACCCGCATACACAATGCTCTTAAATAATAGCATAACCATATTGCCTTGTCAACAAATTTTTTAAAACATATGGCAAAAATTTTGATATAAAATTTTGATGTGTTATTATATAAATATGGATAAGATTTTTCAAAAAAATGATGATGAATTTATTTGTGTAAATTGTGGTCAACATGTTTCAAAACTTGGTTACACATCACGTGACCATTGCACGAAATGTTTATGCAGTTTGCATGTGGATATCAACCCTGGTGACAGAGCAAATGATTGCAAAGGACTTTTGGTTCCAATTGCTTGTGAGCCATCGGCAAAAAAAGGATATGTAATCACATACAAGTGTGAAAAGTGTGGTAAGCTTCACAACAATAGGTCTGCAGAAGATGACAGCAAAAAGACTCTTTTTTCTGTAATGAACGGAACATACAAAAAGAATTAGCTATTGAAAAATATTTTAGTTTGGTATATAATACTAGTAGGGAGATAAAAATGCAAGAGATTGTTATTGATAATGGATATTTGGTTATGAAGGCTTACGCTGCAGAAGACTATAAGGTAAACAGTGAGCAAATTAACAAAGAGTGTTTGAACATCATTGAAAGTTATGAAAAAGATGATGATGATTTTGATTACGAAGAAGAAGACTATTCTCAGGAAGAAGACTTTGATGAAGAACAACAACTTGCAATGGATTCTTTTGAAAAAATTACAGAAGACTTTTTTGATGATGAAAGAGATGGCATGATTTACATTCTTTATAATGTTCATGGAGAGCCAGTTAGCTATGCAATCTGGAGTCAAAAAGACAGAACAGATAGTTGGCTTTTGGAATTTATTCAAACAAATAAGCGTTGGCGTGGCTGTGGTTTTGGTGGCACACTTTTGGAACAAAGTGCAACAAATTTGGCAATGTTCAAAGATGCAAAAGAAATTATGTCTGTTATAGTTAATCAAAATGCATCAAGCAGAGCAATGCATGAAACATTCTATAAAAAACATAATCTAAAGTGCAGTGTAATAATTGATGCAGGCAGAAGGGAATATTGTGTTCCAACAGCGAACTTGCTTAAGGATTTTCAAAAAGAACAAGACAAGGGCAAAGAATAATTATCATATATAATTTTATAAAAAGGAGTGATAAGTTAAACGAATGCGTAGTTACTATCGTTCAAACTTTAAAAGACACAATGTTGTTGTTTTTGTAAGTGGCATTTGTTTAATGCTCGCTCTTTTTTTGTTGTTATCAATACTTTCAAGCAATGTAGTTTTTGATTCAGATATCAATGCTGTTTTTGGTTATTGGAATAGTTACAAAGCATCATCAGTTCAAACAAAAGATGGTATATATCAAATATATACACCAGAAGATTTTGCATATGTTTTTTGTACCAATCAAACAACTAATGCGGTGCTTTGTAATAACATTGATTTAAGTGCTCACTATTGGCAAGGTATTTCTTTTTCAAATAATGTTACTTTTGATGGTCAAAATTACTCAATTATCGGTCTAAAACTTACAAAATTTACTACAAACAATAAAACATACGCAGGAATTATTCCATATGTAACAAGTGGTAGCATAACTTTTAATAATGTAAATTTGTATGTTGATAGTGGCAGTGATACAATCGATGCCGATAATATTGGTGGTTTTGTTGGCAAAACAGATTCTGGAACTTTGAACTTTTCGAGATGTTGTGTTAGGGGAGAATTTAAGCTTCGAACAGATGGCAGTTGCAGTGCTGGTGCATATGTTGGGAGTGCATATTATGCTTCTTTTACTAGATGTTTTAATTTTGCAAATTTGAGTAAGTATTTTCATGGTTCAACAACATATATTGGTGGTTTTGCTGGAGTAGCCACAAATTACACTTCATTCAATTTATGTGCTAATGAGGGTAATATAACGGTACAAAATCAAAATTCGGGAATAACAAGTTTTGCTGCAGGTGGTCTTGTTGGTAAGACCAAAAATCCAAATTTTAATAATTTACAAAGTTATAATGCAGGGAACATAAATGTTTGTGGTGGAAATATTGGTGGTGTTGCTGGTTTTATTGAAGGTAATGCAACAATTAAGTATGCTTACAATACGGGTGATTTGCGTTCAGGTAATGGTGTTGCCGGTGGTCTTGTAGGCGATGCATCAGGTGATATTAATTTTTATTATGCATATAATACTGGCACAATCACAGGATCAAAAAAATATGTAATGCGTAATGTAAAAATTAATTCTACACCATTCAAAGTATTTTTGTATAATGGTTCAAGTTTTCCTTCAACCACAACAGATGTTTATCTTTATGCTTCATTAAACAATGCTAGTAATAATGTTGAAATAATTGGCAATCCAGACAAATGGAAAAATATGTCTTATGCAAGCTCAAATTGTGTTTATTATGCTGGCAATTTTGATACACCAATCATAAAATTTGAATATAAGACATCATCAGGTTCTTCAATATTTGATTTTGTTGCTGGTATTAGTGGAAATATTGGCAAAGATATATATTTTGATGAGTATTATGCAAGTCCTAAATACGGTAATAACACAACGGAATGGCGAATATACACATTTAATAGGACAATGACACTTGAACCATCAACAAGTCTTGTGACTAATGCAAAAAATTACGAACAATCAAAGTGGGGAGCAACTATAACTTCTGGATTTAGTGGTCTTAACCCTTATCTTATTGGAGCAATGATAACAAGTTGGACTGGTGAAAGTAATTATTCAAAAGGGACAATTTCAATTGCTCCACTTGTATGTTATGTTCATATGGCAACATACAAATCAGATAGTAATACTGGAATTACATCTGTTAATGCTGTGAACTCCACACTTAATGGTATAAGTTTTAATTCTTACTATACAGGACGACTTGGTTATTCACCACAAGGTTATGAGTGGTGGGCAAATTATATCATTCCTTACAAGACTGGTGGTTATTTCAAAAATGTTTCATATAATAATAGTGTGAACAAAAATGCAACTGTATCAAATGTTACATATATCAAAAACAAATTTACTAATGATAGTTATTACACAACAAATACTGAAATAAACAATGGTTATCCTATATTCAAGGAAATGTATTGGTAACAAAAAAACTCTATCACATTGATAGAGTTTTTTGTTTGTGTAAATTATTATGGCTTATCAAAGAATGCATACATATTGGCAAGTTGACCAATACACATAAGGAAATCAAACATTCTTGTGCCAAGTTGAGCTTCGTCCATAACTTCTGCTTTTAATGCACCTGCAGAGATTGTGAAACCATAAATTTTAATTACAGCAGCAATGCAATTTTTTACATCAGTTGCTTTAAGGTCATACACATCATTCATATATTTCAATGTGTTCTTTTTGTCAGTTAAATACCAACTATTTTTTTCGTTTACGAGATAAATTTTAATGTCTTCACCATTTTGGAAATTTGCCTTTGTTTTAACTTCCCATTCATTAAGATTTACTGGAGAAAGTGTAAAGGCAGTTGCAAATGTGCTATTAATTTCTGAAATTGTCATAATCCACTCCTATAACTTAACAATATTATATCATGGACATATTTTTTTAGCAAATGTTTGCTATAAATATTTGATTTTTTTATTTCATTCAGATTTGACTTGAAAATGTCCTTTATGGTAAAATAATAAATAATAAGAGGTAATAATGTTAAAAATTTGTCAAAATTGGTATAATTTGTTAACAGATGAGTTCAAAAAACCATATTTTGTTGAGCTTCAAAAAAAGTTGGAATATGAGTATGCTCATTACACAATTTATCCACCAATGGAGAAAATTTTTACAGCACTTAACTATGTAAAATACCAAGATGTCAAAGTGGTAATCATTGGTCAAGACCCATATCATGAACCAGATCAAGCAATGGGTTTATCTTTCTCTGTGCCTAAAGGAGTAAAGGTTCCTCCATCTTTAGTGAACATCTATAAAGAGATTGCTCAAGAATATAATTGCAAGATGGATTTNNCCATATCATGAACCAGGTCAAGCAATGGGAATGAGTTTTTCTGTTCCTGTTGGTCAAAAGCTTCCACCATCACTTGTAAATATTTTCAAAGAGATTCATTCAGACCTTGGTATCACTTGTGAAGACAATGGTGATTTGTCAAGATGGGCAAAACAGGGGGTTTTGCTTTTGAATACAGTTTTAACTGTCAGACAAAGCCAAGCAAATTCTCACAAGGGTTATGGTTGGGAAAATTTAACAAAAAAAATAATTGAATTACTAAATCAAAGAGATGAGCCAATTGTATTTTTGCTATGGGGCGGAAATGCAAAAGTATTTGCTGAACTGATAGACAAAAACAAGCATTTTGTTTTAATGTGTGCACACCCAAGTCCACTTTCTGCATATAACGGATTCTTTGGTTGCAAACATTTTTCAAAAACAAATGAGATATTACAAAAATTAAACAAAACGCCAATTGATTGGCATTAAAAGGGGAATTGTTAATATGGAATTAATGATTATCTTGGGAGTGTGCTTGGGAGTATTGTTCCTTGGTTGGCTTTATACATTTATAAAAAAACACAAAAAAGATGGTCCACCAAAGGATAAAAAAGTAAAAGTAAAAAGACTAAAACAAGGCAAAGAACAACCAGCCTTTATGCAAAGCACATACAAAGTAAACAATGTATTTATGCAGCGCAAAGAAGTTTTGTTTTGGAAATATCTTAACACAATTTTACCCAAAGAATATATTGTTGTTCCAAAAGTTGAAGTTGGTAATTTGGTTGAAGTTGAAGGCGACAAAAGTGTTTACAACCGAATTGCAACAAAAACAATGGACTATGTTATATTCAATGAAAAAACAATGTATCCAGCTTTGATTTTGGATATATACGATAAAACATACAATGACCTAAGACTTGAAGAGCAAGATCCATATGTTACAGAAATAATCAACAAGTTAGGAATAAAAATGATGGAAATTCTTGTTTCCAGTGATTTTGATAGAGATAAAACAAAAAATTTAATATTGGAAAAGCTTGGAGCAATAAGTGCTGAAAGAAAAGAAAAAGAAAGCACTATAGTTGTTGATAAATTATAAAGGATTAAAAAATGGCAAAAACAGAAATAACAGTTCAAATATTTGAAGACATACAAGATGTCAAAAAAAAGTTGTCAAGTCTTGGCTATGATGAATTTGAAATATTCACTGGTGAAGATAGTTATTTTACAACCTTAAGACAAGATGAAATAAAAGTAGCAGATTACAAAAAATTACTTTCTAGCAGCTTAATTATTCGTTCATTCCAAACAAAAGGTCATGAAGAAAAAAACAACTATTTGGTTTTCAAAAACAAAACACTAAATGACAATGGAGATGTTGTTGCAGAAGAAAAAGTTTCAACACAAATAAAAGATGTTGAGAGTTGCAAAAAGGCATTAACATTGGCAGGACTTAATAACTGGGTTAACCTAAAGCAACAAAATTCTTTTTTCAAAAAAGGTGAGTTTGTAATAACAGTTGGAACAGTTGAAGAACTTGATGGTTCATTTATGGAAATTGAAGAATATCCATTAATTGCAAACTTAAGTGAAAACCAAAAAATTGAAGCACTAAAAAATTTGGCAAATACTTTTGAATTCAAAACTGGCGATGACTATTCAGTAAAGAAAGTTTATATGCTATTTAAAAAAATAAATAATAAATAGTTGTATGTTATGATAAATCATATATTATAAGGGGGTTATTATGACAAAAAGAAAGAGTTTTTTAATAGTTTTAGCAATGGTTTTGATTTTACCATTTGCCTTTATGTTATCTAGTTGTTTTGGAGATAACAATAATAATAACAACAATAACAATGAGCCACTACCAGAGGGATATTACAGAATAACAGTTCAGCAAACAACTGGTGGTCAAGTTAATGCCTCCAAGAATTCTGCACAAGAAGGTGAAGAAATCACTTTGTCTTATACAACTAACAATGGTTATTTGTTTGTGAGACTTACAGTAAAAGATGGCAACAATCAAGATGTTGAGTTGAATGACAACAAATTCACAATGCCAGCAAGTGATGTTACAGTTTCTGCAACATTTGAAAGAATTTCAAACCAAAAATATTTTTTGGAAATAGAGCCTAGTATCTACTACAATATTGAACTTATTAGTCCAAATGAAGAACAGTTAGAACGAAATCAAGGTAAAATATCAGCAGGAACAAGAGTTGTTCTTAACTGTGAAGTTTTGAATGTTGGATATGAATTTAAATCTTGGAATGTTGTGGACTTTAATGGCAACAGAATTACAGTTAATTCAGACAACTCATTTATTATGCCAAACTCAAATGTTATTATTTCTGCCATTGTGTCAGAAAAAACCTATACAGTATCGGTAGATACAGAGACGGCCAGAATCATTGATGTCATTATTAGAAATGAAGATGACAACAATAGTATTGTTGAAAATGGTGGTTCTGTAAAGTATAACGACAGAATAACACTTTCTTACGAATTCAAAGTGCAAGGATATACACTTAATGGTTGGACAAATCAAAATGGTGAAAGGTTATATGCGACAAGCATTTTAGTTCAATCAAACTTAGTAATCTCGGCAACATTAAGTGCTAATCAATATGGTCTCAGAATATATGAGAGATGGACAGAAGATGGAGAATATAATTCAGTTGGTGTATCTAGTTTTTATCTTACAAACAAAGATGGTCAGAGAATAGACCAACTCATAAACACAAATGAACGAAACAAAGCAAGAACAGACGATGAAATAACAATTCATTGCGAGCCAAGCAATCAAAACTTCGCTGTTGATTATTACATTTTGAGGTATTATGATGATGATGGTTCGCATGAAGACCACATCACAACAGATAAATTCACTATGATTCCAGATAGTGTAACTGTTTCTGTCAAAATGAAATTAGTTGAAAATACATATAGCATAAATTATGTTCTGGGCGATAATGGAACAATAGCCCCTTATGCTCCAAGGACATTCAAATCAACAGATGCTACCCTTGACATTCCAAACCCAACAAGAGATGGTTATAAATTTGAAAGTTGGGAAGAAGACTTAATTCATATAACATTTCTGGAAGGAGGAATATCATTATATCCTTTTGTGTTTTCAGACGATTTAACACTAACAGCAAGATGGCTTAAAGCTGCAAATATCACTTACGATTATAGTCATTATTCTCCATATAATTTAGATGGTTTTAATGGCAAATATGTTAATGACAACAACCCATCAACTTATGTTTTGGGAGAAACTCTTACTTTGCAAAATCCAATTTATGCCTATGGCGACTTTGGAGGCTGGTATACATCTCCAACATTTGAGGAAGAAACCAAAGTAACAGCACTTTATGTTGAAGATGAAGATGACCTTCAAGATATAACGCTATATGCAAAAATGAGCTTGAAAAGTTTTAATATAAATTTTGTAAAAATTGGCATTTCCACAGACGGAACACGAAAAACATTGGCAACTTCTTCTTATCTTGATTGGTTCAATTTGGCTGAAGAACCAAGAGATTTAACAAGAGATATGTATAATGAAAAAACATACACAATCGGTTATACTTTTGAAGGGTTTTATACTGATGCAGATTTAACTATTCCAATAACTGAAGTTTCTAATGAACTTGACCACGGTATTACAATTTATGCAAAAGAAACCCTTGACACATACACCATAACTTATTACGCAAATGATGTAAATACTGGGACTTATGGACCAATAACATATCTAACATCTTCTTACACAATTGAAACAGAAAGTATCTTTATACCAACTTATTCAAATTTCGATAACGCCTATGGTCATTGGATTTTAAGAGGTTGGCACCTTAACAATAAGGATACTGGCGAATACTATGAATGTTTTACAAGAATTTACCCAAGTGCTAATCCTGAAAAATTCCACGGAAATTTAGTTTTCTATGCTTACTACGAATTACAATAAGATTGTGATTGTAGAAAAAAAATAAAATGGCTTAGTTAATTACTAAACCATTTTTTTACATAAAAAAACTGTGCGACTGATTTGATAGGCACACATATACCAC
The DNA here is from genome assembly GCA_002308915.1 of Christensenella sp. UBA1242. GTDB lineage: Bacteria > Bacillota > Clostridia > Christensenellales > UBA1242 > UBA5893. The sequence goes on from DBWI01000035.1 coordinate 41,541, forward strand.
TCCATAAATTTGTTACTCCACCAAAGCAACCTTGAGTCGTCAGTCAACAAGCTTAATGTTGCTACCGTCAGGTCCTCACATGGTTCACAAGAGAACTGCCACACAAGACCTTGATTTCATCATAACAAAAATACAAAATAAATATACGCGTGCAAACCGCAGTCAGTTGGTCAGTCCTGCATATAGTGGATTGCAGGTTCAGGGAACCACTAACTCCCCGCTTAGCACAGCATTAGTATTGTACACAATAAAACAAAAAAAATCAATAATTTTTTTGTATTTGTTAATTTGTTTGCTTTTTTTATAAAAAACACATAAAATAATTGTAACGAGGATTGTATGGAAGAACAAAAAAGTAATGCAAGACGCTTTATTGAAGCATATAACAAAATCGATTATGCTCTAAGAGTTCAACACAACTTTAAGCGTAGTTTAAGCTTTTCTGATATGATACGAAAGGCTGTTATTCAAAATCATATTGTAAGAAAATATGAAGATGATTTAATTGATTTTGGAAGACTCCGTAATGCAATAATTCACAAATCAAACGACAAGTTTTTGATTGCAGAACCACACACAGATGTAACAGAAAAAATTGAAAAGATTGCAAAACTTGTTTCAACTCCACCAAAGGTTATAGAAACAAATTGTGTTCACGATGTTTTTACTGTTTCTTATGATGTTACTGTTCAAAATGTAATAGAAATTATGGCACAAACAACATATTCAAACATACCAGTTTTCAAAGATGGTGTTTTGATTGGCGTTGCAAATGGTCAAAAAATTATTGATGCATTTGGAGAGTTTATGCTTGCTGGTGGTGATGCAATTGATTTCTTGCAACACAAGTCAATTGAAGAAATTGTTGCACTTCCATCTGTTACAAAATATTTTGAAGTTGCAAGCATTGATGTTACTGTTGAAGATGTAATGAATATGTTCTTCACAAATCGAAAATTATTGTGCATCATTTTGACCAAGTATGGAAAGATGGGAGAAACTCCTGTTGGAATTATTACTTCATCAGACTTTATGGAACTCAACAAAATTATAGAGAATTATTAAATTGATATAAAACTCCCGAGTGTCATATTGTACTTGGGAGTTTTTAGTTATAAAAAATAAAAAGGTGAAAAAATAAATGAAATATAACACAGAATGGCAAGATTATAAAGTTATTTCCACATCAAAAGGTGAAAAGTTAGAAAGATGGGGAAGTTATTATTTGCTTAGACCAGACCCACAAGTTATTTGGGATAGTGGAAAAAGTCTTATCACAAAAGATTTGAATGCACACTATCACAGAAGTTCAACTGGTGGTGGTGAATGGGAATATCTAAAAAAGTTGCCAGAAGAATGGCAAGTTAGCTGGCGTAATCTCAACTTTTTGGTTAAGCCAATGGGGTTCAAACATACAGGTTTATTTCCTGAGCAGGCAGTTAATTGGGATATGATGATAGACTTAATCAAAAATGCCAACAGACCAATCAAAGTTCTAAACTTATTTGCATACACTGGTGGGGCAACTGTTGCATGCACTTCAGCAGGTGCAGTTGTTACCCATGTTGATGCAAGCAAAAATATGGTTGACAGATGTAAGCAAAATATAAAATTATCTGGACTAGAAGACAAACCAATAAGATACATTGTTGATGATTGCAAAAAGTTTGTTGAAAGGGAAATAAGGCGTGGGAATTTTTATGATGCAATAATAATGGATCCACCAAGTTATGGTAGAGGGCCAAGTGGTGAAATGTGGAAAATTGAAGAAAATCTTTTTGAGTTTGTTAAACTTTGTAAGGGTGTTTTATCAAACAATCCATTGTTTGTCTTAATTAATTCCTACACAACAGGACTTCAACCTTTGGTGCTTAGAAACATATTGCAACTTGTTTTTGGAGAAGGGAATATTGAAGCATATGAAGTTGGTATCATGGGCGAAGACAATATTATTTTGCCATGTGGAGCAAGTGGGGTGAAAAAATGGTAGATATAGTTTATGAAGACAATCATATTGTGGTTTGCATAAAGCCACAAAATATTCCGTCTCAAGAAGATAGTTCTGGCGATAAGGACATGCTTACACTTGTAAAGGAATATATAAAAGAAAAATACAACAAGCCAGGGAATGTTTATGTAGGGCTTGTTCACAGATTAGATAGGCCAACAGGTGGATTGATGGTATTTGCAAAAACAAGTAAAGCAGCATCAAGGCTAAGTGCACAAATTGCAAGTAAAGAATGTGAAAAGAAATATTTGACAGTTGTAAATGGCACATTAGAACATGGTAAGCATACAATAGAAAGTTACTTAAAAAAAGATGAAGCAACAAATATTGTTTCACTTGTTCCATCCTATACATTTGGGGCAAAAAAAGCAGTTCTTGATTATCAAACAATAAGTTCAAAAAACAACTTGTCACTTGCAGCTGTTGATTTGCACACTGGAAGAAGTCATCAAATTAGAGTTCAAATGAATTCAATTGGGCATAGTGTGTTTGGTGATGCAAAATATGGCAAAAATAAAGTTAAGAGCAATTTAGCTCTTTGGAGTTACTACTTGGCATTTGAACATCCAACACTAAAACAAAAAATGATATTCAAAGTTTTGCCACCGGTAGAAGACATGCCTTGGAAGGTATTTGAAGATGAAATTAACAATCTAAAATAACATTGAGGGATAAATGAAAACTAGAAATGAAATAAACAAAAAATACAAGTGGGATTTAACAGAATACTTCAAAAATGACGAAGAATGGGAAAAATTACTGCAAAAAACACAAAAAAACTACAAAAAACTATTAAATTTTGAAAATAAGCTCTACACAAAGGAAGAAATATATAATTGCTTAACACAAGAAAATGAACTTTCAAAAGACGTTGAGCTTTTGTTTGTTTATGCTGAGCTTAAGCTAAAAGAAGACTCAACAAATGCAGTTGCACAAGATAGGATGAATAGACTTCAAAAGCTTTCTGTTCAAATGGATAGTGAACTAACATTTATTTCTGTTGAGTTAAAAGAACTTAGTGACACTTTTCTAAATGAATTGGCACAAGATGAAAAGTTTAAAGATTATGACTTAATGTTCAAGGATATAATCAGAGATAAAAAGCATATGCTTTCAAAAGCAGAAGAAATTTTACTTTCAAAGACTGGTGAGTTTTCTGGTGAGTTTTCTGACATATTCGACAAATATGATACATCAGATGTTAAGTTTGATAGTGTCAAAGATTCAAAAGGCGAAATGCATGAAATGAATAATTCTATTTATGCAAGATATACAGAAAGCACAGACAGAACATTGCGCCAAAATGCATACAAAAGCATGAATGGAGCATATGGAAAGTTAAATCAAACTTTGGCTCTTGTGTATTTGGGTAGTGTAAAAACAGATTGTTTTTATTCCAAAGTAAGGAATTTCCCATCAGCTTTAGATGCTTCACTTTATGGAGAAGAAGTCGACAAAAAGGTTTATAAAACTCTCATAAAGAGCGTTAATGATAACTTGGATATATTCCATAATTATTTTGATATAAAAGCAAAACTTTTGCATCTAAAAAAACTAGGTGTTTTTGACACAAGAGCAGGAACACTAAAATCACCAAAGCAATTTACTTATGATGAAGCATACGATATTGTTTTGGATTCAGTAAAGGTTTTAGGTGAAGATTACAAAGATATAATCAAAAATGCAAAAACTTCTGGGTGGATTGATGTTTATCCAAACAAAGGGAAAGATACTGGTGCGTTTAGTTGGGGTGCTTATGGCAAACATCCTGTAGTTTTGCTTAATTTTGAAGGAACGATGACTGATGTATTTACTCTTGGTCACGAACTTGGGCACAGTATGCACACATATTATTCAAACAAAACTCAAGTAAGACAAAAAGCAGGTTATGAAATTTTTGTTGCAGAAGTTGCTTCAACTGTTAATGAAATGTTGATTCTAAAAAATTTACTTTCAAAAGCAAAAGATAAAAAAGAGAAAATCTATTATTATGATTATCTCTTCAAGATGTTCTATTCAACAATATTCCGTCAAACTCTTTTTGCAGAATTTGAAGAGCATGTTCACGAAGCTTATGAAAATGGAGAAAATACAACTGCCGAAGCATTGTGTGATTACTATTATAACCTTAACAAGCGTTACTTTGGTGAAAATGTTGAATTTGTTGATGAAATCAAATATGAATGGTTAAGAATTCCACATTTTTATAATGCATTCTATGTTTACAAATATGCAACTGGTTTAATTTCTGCATTTTATATTGCATCAAGAATATTTGAAGGTGACAAAAAAGTATTAAATGGTTACAGAGAATTTTTGACACTTGGGTCAACAAAACCACCTGTGGAACTCTTAAAAATTGCTGGTGTGGATTTAAGTAAAAAACAAACATTTGATAATGCATTCTCAGAAATGGAAAAATTACTTTATGAATGGAAAAAATTACTTTAATCTAATGTTTTTCCAATAATTATACCACTTAAAATCAATAAAATTGCGTTTTGACATTGATTTTGACAAAAATTTGTTGGTCTGCAAATGTTGTCAATTTGTGGTACAAATGGTGGTCTGCAGTTGTTATTTATTTCAAAATCATCAAAATTTAATTTGTTATCATATGGACACCTATGCTCATAATAACATCTATTGCAATAATTACAATTTCTCATTTGTTATACCTCCATATCATACTATGCAAGAAAAAGTAATTAGTGAATTTTGTGTAAAGAGCTGACATCAATTATGTCACTCTTTATTTTTTCTGTTTTTATATTTTTTGATTTACTTAAACTCATTATGCTGCTAAGCATTGGATTTTGTGGAATAAGGTTGGGTAATATTTCTGTCAGTCCCTTTCCAGAAATAATTGCTGGCAGAATTTTTTGTATATCAAAGTTTGTTTGTGATTGAGTATTTATTTTTTCATCATCATTTGAGTTGGTGATATTAGGTTCATCAAATTTTATATTTGGATAAATGTTTTGATTGTTCATATTTTCTCCATACACATTATTATTATATGGCTCATATAATAAATTAGTTAAAGGGATAATGGTATGAAGTTAAGCGAATTTAAGGATAATCATAAGAACAAAAATAATGATACAGTTGAATCACAAGAACAACCAAAACAAGATAAAACAATTGAACAATTATTCAACCAATATAAAGATTTAAGTTCAAATGACCTAATGAAAGAATTGCTTAATAATGTTGAAAAATCAAAGCAAAATGGAACTTTTGATTTTGGTAAGCTTTCCAAGACAATAGAGCAAGTTTTGCCATATCTAAGCAGTGAACAACAAAATTCAATATTAACAATTTTGAATCAAATAAAATAAGATTATAATATGAACAAAATAGACTATAATTTGCAAAAAGTAATATCTTTGAATTCAAAAAACAAAGATTATTTGTGTTTAGTTTATGTAAACAATATTGATTTTGCAAAAGAATACTTTGTTTCAAACAATATTGAGATAGTAAAAGTGTACAAATTTTTGAATATTATTACTGCAAAACTTAGTAGTGATAGCATTTTTTGTTCTTCAAAACTATCTTTTGTAGATTATATTGCAGATACCACCAGTGTTATGGCACTAACAGATATTTCAAGAAAAATTGCAGGTATAGATAAAAGTATATACACGGGCAAGAATGTGAATGTTGCAGTTATTGATACGGGAATAAGTAAACATTTTGATTTTGTAATAGGAAAAAATAGAATAATTGAGTTTATTGACATTGTTAATGGCAAAAAATTCCCATATGATGACAATGGTCATGGAACTTTTGTTTCAGGAGTTTTGGCTGGTAGTGGCTTTATTTCTGCGGGAAAATACAAAGGATTTGCACCCAATTGCAATATTATCTCCATAAAAGCACTTGACAAAAATGGCGAGGCAAATACAATAAAAATTCTTGATTCATTTGAATGGATATACCAAAACTACAAAAAATATAGCATAAAGGTTGTTTGTATGAGTTTTGGAAGTGAACCACTTAGCTATAATGATCCAATAATGATTGGTGCAGAAAAACTTTGGAATAAAGGAATAACAGTTGTTGCAGCAGCAGGTAATAGTGGACCCAAATTTCAAACAATAAAAAGCCCAGGCATAAGTCCAAAAATTATTACAGTTGGTGGCTTTAATGATAATAGGTTTGATGGCAAATATGATGAAAATTTCTTTGAAATAGCAAAATTTTCATCTCGTGGACCTGCTTTTTCACGAATAAAACCAGATTTGGTAGCCCCAAGTGTTGATATAATTTCGTGTGGTCTTAACAACAATTACACAACTTTAAGTGGAACAAGTGTTGCTGCACCAATGATTGCGGGATTGTGTGCAAATATTATACAAAAGTATCCAAATATCACGCCTAATCAAATAAAAAAATACATTTTATCAAATTGCAGGGCTATTGTTCATGATTTTAATCAAGAAGGATTTGGTTATTTTTTGCTTCAAAATTAGTTTTTACTGCAAAAAAATGTACAAACTTTATTTAATATGATATTATTAATATACTTATGAAAAATAAAATATTAGAGTTTTTAAGAACAAGTAAAATAAAATTTTCAACCAAGAATGACATGGTTTTGTTTTTTTCTGGAAAATTCACAAAAACACCAAAAGAAGTAAGCATTGTTGTTGAGCAAATGATTGCTCGTGGTGATATTTACGAGAAAAAACGTGGTGAGTTTGTTGTTGCAGGAAGTGATACAATAAAGGGAAAAATTATTGCAACAACAAAAAGTTATTCATTTTTAAGTCCTGTTGACAAAACAAGACCAGATTTTTTTATTACAGAAAAGAATATGAATGGTGCAATGGACGGAGATTTGGTTTTGGCAAAGATTTTGGAAGAAAACGAAGTTAACCAAGAATGTCAAGTAATATCAATTTTACAAAATGAAAATAGAACAGTTGTTGGCACATTAACATATTTTAACGGAAAAGATGCTTTTGTTGTTCCAGATAATAAAAAACTAAAAAAAGAGATATTTGTTCCTCAAAAGTTAACAATGAAAGCAAAAAATGGTTATCGTGTAGTTGTTAGGGTAAACAAATCTAATCCAAAAAACCTATCTGGTGAAGTAATCGAAATACTTGGAGAAAGTGATGATATAGGCAGTTTGGAACTTGGAATAATAAGAAATCACAAATTATATGAAAATTTTCCACAAAAAGTACTAGAAGATGCACAAAATATACCACAAAAGCTAAAAATGAGTGATTATACTGAAAGAGTTGACTTGCGAAAAGAAAAGATTTTCACCATTGATGGTGCAGATGCAAAAGACCTTGATGATGCCGTTTCAATAAAAAAAGATGGTGGAAAGTATATTTTGGGTGTATATATTGCAGATGTTGGCAATTATGTAAAGTATGGTTCAGGACTTGATAATGAAGCATACACAAGAGGTACAAGTGTTTATTTTCCTAACATGGTGCTTCCAATGCTTCCAAAAGAACTTTCAAATGGTATTTGTTCACTAAATGAAAAAGAAGATAGATTAGCCCTTTCTTGTGAAATGGTAATAGATGAAAAGGGTGATGTAAAAGAACACAAAATATTTGAAAGTGTTATTTGTTCATGTCACAGATTAACATATGATGAAGTCTATGATGTAATTTTGGGCAAAGAAGAAGCAACTCAAAAGTTGGCAGACATAAAAGATGAGATTCTTTTAATGAATGAGCTTAGTCATATTTTGGAGCAAAGAAGGAAAAATGCTGGTGCGCTTGATTTAGATTTGCCAGAAAGTTATATAGAAGTTGATGAAAATTATAATGTAAAATTCCTAAAAAAGCGTGAAAGAAATGAAGCACACAAGATTATTGAAAACTTTATGGTAATATGCAATGAAACAATTGCAAAACATTTTTCTTCACTTAATTTGCCATTTGTTTATCGTGTTCACGAAAAACCTGTTGTGGAAAAGATAAGAAATGTTGCACTATTCTTGCAAGGACTTGGTGTTTCCGTTCCAGAAGTAAAAGATGTTTCTCCACAGTTTGTGCAAGAGATGTTAAAACTCACAGAAGACAAGCCATATAATGAAGTTGCTAGCAAAGTTTTATTACGTTCACTGCAAAAAGCAAGATATTTAGATGAAAATTTAGGGCATTTTGGTCTTGCTTTGGAGCATTATTGTCATTTTACTTCACCAATTAGACGTTATCCTGATCTCTGTATCCACAGAATTATTAAAGAAAATTTGCACTCAAAAATTAGTAAACAACGCAAAGAAGAATTATTTGACTTTGTTATGGATGCATCTTTTAGGTCAAGTGAAAGCGAAAAGAATGCAGATGAAGCAGAAAGAGATGTTGATGATTTATTTAAGGCAGTTTATGCTCGTGAACATATTGGCGAAGAATTTGATGGTATTATATCTGGTATTCAAAATTATGGGTTTTATGTTGAACTAGAAAATACTGTTGAAGGCTTAGTAAAAATTGATGATTTGCCACAAGATTCATATTTATATATGGAAAAATCATTAAAGCTAAAGGGTAATGCACATGTTTACTCCATGGGAGACAAAGTTAGAGTAAAAATCGTAAATTCCAATGTTTTCGACAGAAAAATTGACTTTATTTTAGCTAATTAATGGTATTATTATTAAAAAAATATTAAAAAAATATAAAAAAAATGTAAAAATATGTAAATTATCTATTGAAAAATTAAAAAAGGAGTGTTATAATGAGTCGTGCAATGCGGATAATCTGCAACAACAAAAAGGCATTTCATAATTATTTTATCCAAAGCACCTACGAAGCTGGCATTGTTTTGCTTGGTAGTGAAGTAAAGTCTGTGAGGGCTGGGGGCGTTAGTATTAATGATGCTTACGTATCGGTTAAAAATGATGAAGTTTTTCTAAAAAATGCATACATTAAACCATACGAAAAGACAACAAGCTATGCACCAAAGGAACTCAGGAACAGAAAACTATTACTTCACAAACAAGAAATTCAAAAGCTTTCAAGACAAATTACAGAAAAGGGTTTTACTCTTGTTCCAACAAAAGTTTACCTCAGTGATGGTCTTGTTAAAGTTGAAGTAGGCGTTGCTAAAGGTAAAAAACTTTATGATAAGCGAGAAGTTCTCAAACAAAAGACGATAGACAGAACAATTCAAAAGGAACTAAAAATTCGTTAAATTTGGGGACGACATGGTTTCGACGTTAAAGTCTTGACTAGGTATAAAGCATGTGGTATTTTTCTGGCATACCTAAAAGAACGGAAAATGCTTAAACGCAAACAATACAAACGCTGTAGCTATGGCAGCCTAAGGGCAATTAGCTATCTTGCAAAGTTTGTGTCGGGCTTGCAAGATCGGACTAGACACAAAATTTTGAATATTTCCCAGTATTCAATCTTAATTTGGGATAATTTTTAACAATTGTGTTTATGTAAGTGTTAAAAATGAAAATAAAGCATAAACTAAACATGTAGAAAGACTTAGAGAAACTTTTACGGACGCGAGTTCAATTCTCGCCGTCTCCACCAATTTGTTATGTAGAGAAATCCAGCAAAAAACTAACAAAAATAAAAAAAGGAAGGGAAATTAAAAAATGTTAGAAGTATTGTTAAATGTATTAGCAGTAATCGGACTTATTGTTGTAGGTGGCTTCGTTGTTGTATTCTTGGGCAACTTATTCCTCAACGTTTTTGATTCTTCATCAAAAGACAAACAAGCAAATCAACCACAACAACCACAACAATATTACCAAGCTCAACCAGAGCAAATTACATATCAAGAACCACAAAGATATGTTGAACCAGAACCAACATACCAAGTTGCTGGTTACACAGATGTTGATATGGATAAAGCTGCAGAAGAAGAAGCTCTTCTTGCAGAAAGAAACTCAGCTCTTGATGATGAATATGCAAAACTTCGTGAAGAGCAAGAAGCTTTAAAACAAGAAAGACTTAAATTCTTAGAAGAAAAACAAAAGGCAGAAGAAGAAGCAAAAGCTGCTGAAGAAGCAAAAGCCGCTGAAGAGGCAAAAGCTGAAGAACCTGCTGAAGAAGACGATGATATCGATCTTGATGATATTTTCTTTGATGAAGATGAAGAACTTGTTGAAGAACCTGCTGAAGAACCAGTAGAAGAAGTTGAGGAACCAGTAGAAGAAGTTGCAGAAGAAGTTGAAGAGGAACCAGTTGTTGAAGAAGTAGCTGAAGAACCAGTAGAAGAAGTTGCTGAAGAACCAGCTGCAACAAATGAAGAACTCGAAGCTCTCAAAGCAGAACTCGAAGCACAAAAAGCAGAACTTGAAGAATACAAGAAGAAAGCAGAAGAAGCTGCAAAAGCTGCAGAAGAAGCAAAAGCTGCAGAAGCTGCTGCAAAGGCTGCTGCCGAAGAAGCTGCAAAAAATGCTGCTGAACAAGGTGAAGCAAATCTTTCACTTGAAGAATATGAAGCAAGACTTGCTACTTTGGAAGAAAGACTTAAGAACAACGAAAAAGATCTTAAGAATGTTAAGAAAGAATACTTGCCACTTGCAAGAGTTAGAAATAGCTTAGAAAGAGACAAGAAGAAACTTCGTAGAAGAGAAGCACTTGTTGCAAAACAAAAAGTATCTCTTTACGGCGTAAACAATATCAGTGATATTGATGAAGACAGAGCAAAGAAACTTTCAGAAGATCTTGATCTTTTGGACGGACTCAAAGCAAGCGTTGCTCACTGTGAAGAAGTAATCAACGAAAATAAAGAAAGACTTCCAATTTTGGAAAATACTTACAATATCTTAGTTGAAAACAACACAGCACTTAAGTCAGATATCGAAGAAACAAAAGCTAAGATTGAAGAACTCAAAGCTGCAAATGGCGATGCTGATACAGATAACACAGATGCTGAATAATATTATTAATAAAAAAAGTCCTCGAATTGAGGGCTTTTTTATTATCAAAAATTTTTAATATTTTTCAAATTATGACTAGTTTTTATATTTGTTTTATGGTACTATATAAAAGTAAGGATAATATAACATTATGGATTTTTTTAAGAACGGAATATTAAACAGAAGAAAAAATACAAGAATAGGTATTGCCTTTGGTGGTGGTGGAACTCGTGGCTTTGCACATCTTGGTGTAATAAAAGCTTTTGAAGAGTATGGCATCAAAGCTTCAGATTTTGATTTTATCACAGGAACAAGTGCAGGTAGCATTGTCGGTGCTTTTTATGCTGCAGGAATGTGCTATGCTCAAATGTTAGAAATTGCACAAAGCATAAATGAGTCAGAAATTCGTACAAACAAAATACCTTTTATGCCATCAAAAACAGATGGTATTCAAAATTTAATCAAACAAAACCTTGGCGATATTAACATAGAGAATTTACCAATTCCTTTTGCAGCTGTTGCATGTGATATAAAAACAACTAGAGAAGTAATTTTAACTAAGGGCAATCTTGCAAAAGCAATTGCAGGCAGTTGTTGTGTTCCAGGAATATTTGTTCCTGTTGAATTTGGAGATTATCATCTTTGTGATGGTGGACTCAAAAACACTATTCCAGCAAGTGTACCAAAAAAGTTTGGTTGTGACTATGTTGTTGGTGTTGATGTAAACAAAGATAGAACATATGGCACAGATAGTTTAAAAGTTATTGATGTTGCAAGTTGTTCTATAAGAATATTAATGGAAAACACTGCAATTCGTGGATATCTTGCCGCAGATGTTATGATTGGGCCAGAAACAAGAAGATTCAAAGCTTCAAAAACAGATGGAATGATGGATATGATTGAAGAAGGCTACAAAGAAGCAATAGATAAAATGCCAGACTTATTAATGCTTCTTCAAAGAAAACCATTAAAAGAAAAAATAAAGAAACAATTCTATAAAGGCGACGAAGAGGTGTATGGTGGCTAAAAGAAAAAATAGTAAAAAATCATCAAAAAAACCAAAGTTTTCATTTACAAAAACAAAACTTATAGTATTTTTGATAATTTCTTGTATTTTGTGTTCAACTTTTTTGTTTTATAAACCACTAGAAATTTGGATTAACAATTTGCTATATCCACAAGTTTCTGCTGATGTTGATGGATGCGAACTTAAAGTTCATTTCATTGACATAGGTCAAGGTGATAGCATTTTGGTTGAGCTTCCTGACAACAAACTTATGCTTGTTGATGCAGGTCCAAATTCTGGAGAGAAAAACCTTTTATTATATCTAAACAATTTCTTTGAAAAAAGAGATAACAAAAAGATTGACTATTTCATTGTCACTCATCAAGATGAAGACCATATTGGTGGAGCAGATATCGTTTTTGACAATTATGAAGTATTAAGTTTTCACAGACCAACAGTGTACACTCCTGATGAAATGACAAAATACGGTTATAGTACAAGTGAAGTAAATGTTTGTGATACAAAAGTATTCAAAACAATGATTTCAAAAATGGAAGCAGAAGGTTGTAAAGTTGTATTCAATGCACAAAGCAATAATCCACTTGGTCTTACGGGAACAGAAGATTACACAGTTGAATTTTTATCACCAAAGCGAATAAAGTACAATGCACCAAACGATTATTCACCAATTACAATAATTACATATCAAAATAGAAAAGTTATGTTAACAGGTGATGCCGAAACTCTTGTTGAAAATGAAGTGCTAGATGATTATTCAAATGATTATCTCAATTGTGACATATTAAAACTTGGTCATCACGGAAGCAGTACTTCAACTTCACAAAATTTTTTGGATGCTGTTAGTCCAAAGTATGTTGCAATCAGTTGTGGAGTAAACAACAAGTATCATCATCCAAACGAAACAGTATATGCAAGAGTTGTTGAAAAAATAGGTGAAAACAATATCTACAGAACAGACACAATGGGGAACATCACTTTTGGTATCGACAAAGATAGTGTTGTTGGTGGTAAAGCAGAAATAAAAATTGCCCATGCAAAAGGTCAAGTTGTTCAACTTTATGTTGAATGGTGGTATATAATAGTTTGTTTAGAGAGTTTATTGTTTGTTATTGTTTTTGTTCCAAATTATGGAAAGTTTACAAATAATTAATAATTGAAGGTATTCAGTAAGATATTTTTTGTTTGACTTTTAATAATATGTGTTGTATATAAATTATATGAAAGAGAATATACCATTTAATAAGTTTATAGATTGGGAGAAATATAGCATAGATTGGGAGAAATATTCGCGAGGTGAAACTGAAAAAATTCGTCGTGAAATGTTTTCAATAATGCGAAATATAACATGGGATGATTTTTTAAGTTGTACAAAAGAAGAAATTGAAAAGATACCACTTGGTTGGATTTATGATTGGACACATATTACATGCAGCTGGGGCAAACAAAACAAAGTGGAAGAATTGTATTCAAGATACAATATTGTTCCGCTTAATGGAAATGATTATTTAGAAAAATTTGACCCTGAATATACAAAATATCGAAAAATATTAAAAAGATAGAAGTAAACTAATTTAGAAATATGAAAAAAATGCTCAAAATAGAGCATTTTTTTGTTTATGTATGTAATTTTATTCCTTTTGTGGCTTCTTTTTTTTTATGTAAAAAATTTTTCAAAAAAATTACATAAAAGTGTTGACATTGGCTAACACTATGCATATAATAATGTTAGCACAACCAAATAGAGAGTGCTAGCAATCTACAAAAAGGAGAGGATATGAAGCTCAGCGAAAGAAAACATTTTATACTTTGTAGCGTTATTGAAGATTACATCAAAGATGCTTCTCCAATCACAAGTGCAGGCGTTCAAGATAGACACATTCCAAAGGTTAGCACAGCAACACTCAGGAATGAACTTAATGCACTTGAGAGTATGGGATATCTCAAGCAACTTCATACATCTGGTGGAAGAATTCCAACTCCAGAAGGGTATAAGTACTATGTATCAACACTTTTGGAAGATTTTCATGTTTCAGAAAGTCAGTTAGAAAAAGTTCAAGATTTACTTAACAGTCAAACAACTTCATTAACACAAATTCTTTCAGGAATTGCAGAACTTGTTAGCAAGGCAACAAACTATCCAACAGTTATGATTGCAAATGGTTATGACAAACTTGTTATTGAAGAAGTAAAAATTATTCCACTTATTGACAACGAAGCACTTGTGCTTTTTAGAACAAGAAGTGGAATAGTTAAAAATTCAATGCAAACAAGTGCAAGTGAAAAAGTTTGTGATGATGCTTCTGCATTTTTAACAAGAAAGTTTGCTGGTCATACGATTGGTGAAATGCTTGAAGGCGAAACACTTGCCAAATCACTTGGTGAAATTCAAACTTTTGGTTCACTAATCAATAGTTTGCTTGACAGTATGCGAAAGTTTATTGGAAAAAACCAAATAGATATTCGTAGCGAAAGTGCAGTAAACATATTAGATGAAAATGAACAAAAAAGTGTAAAACAAACCAAAAAAATCTTGTCGCTACTGGGTGACAAAGAAGAACTAAAAACTCAAGTCGAAACTGTAAGTGATGACATAACAGTAAAAATTGGTGAAGAAAATGACAAAATGGAAGGTTGCGCACTTATTTCTGCTCCAATTGTAATAAATGGAACACCAGTTGCATCAATTGCTGTTATTGGTCCAGACAGAATGGATTATGCAAATATTGCAAGTGCACTTAAAGTTGTTATGAATGAGTTAGGAAAAACAAAGTAAGGAGGCATAATGGCATACAAAAAGATTGACACACTAGAAGACAAGTTAAAAGAAAAAGAAGTTATTGAAGAAAAAAAACCAAAAGAAAAACCACAGCCAAAAGAAGTGGAAGAACCACAAGAAGAATGTTGTGAATGTGAATGCGAACATTGCAAATGTGAACATGAGCAAGAAGACAATTCACTTGCAACAGAATATCTTAACATGGCAAGAGTTATTCAAGCAGATTTTGATAACTTCCGAAAGAGAAGTGCAGAAAGTGTAAGACAGGCAAAAATTGATGGAATGATTAGTGCTATTGAAGTAATTTTGCCAGCACTTGATGTATTCAAAAAAGCAAAACAGATGATAAAAGATGCCAACTCACTCAAAGGTGTAGAAATGGTTGAAGATGAAATAAAAAATTCATTAAAATCACTTGGAGTTCAAAAAATAAAATCAGTTGGCGAACAATTTAATCCAAATTATCATCATGCGTTAACGGTTATAGAAGACAAAACAAAACCAGATAATGAAATTTTGGAAGAATATCAAGCAGGTTATATATTAAATGACAAAGTAATAAAATATAGTCAAGTTATAGTAAATAAATTAAAGGAGGATAAATAAATACTATGGCAAAAATTATAGGAATTGATTTAGGAACAACAAACAGCTGCGT
>DBWI01000026.1:0-162 GCA_002308915.1 Christensenella sp. UBA1242
TGGTTCGATTCCGCCCCGCGGCACCACATTGTGTCTTTGACCAATCCGTAAAAAATCAACACATTTCATACATCCCCCTTTCATTTTGGTAGTTTCAGGTTTTGTTGATTTTCCCTTACAAAAACTACTAAATAATATGCTAGTGTGGCTCAACGGTAGAGC
>DBWI01000026.1:280-47997 GCA_002308915.1 Christensenella sp. UBA1242
CGAATCCATCCCTGCCCACCAATTGCTGTTCCTTTTGGTGCGGCAATTTTTTTTAAATAATAAAAAAAAACACTCAAATTTTTGAGTGCTTTTTAATTTTAAATATATTATAGTTTTATATTCTTTTTGTCATTTGTATAATATTCGTCTAGCTCTTTTAATTCTTTGTTTGTTGAACTAAGTTTTTGGTTTAATTCATCTCGAGCATAAGATAAGCCTGTTGTCCTTTCAAAAATTTTGTTATTTAGTTCAACATTATGTTCATATGCACTTTTGAATTGGCTAACATTTGATAACGCGAATATTCTATTAAATAAAGCATTTATTTCTATTTGATTTTTTCTGTAAATGCAATCATCAAATCCTTGAATCATATCGTTTGCCCAAACCAAATTTTTACGCAAGTAAGCTGTAAGGTCTTCACATTTTTCAACACAAACAGTATCACCTTCTTTGTAAAATCTTAATATGAAGTCTGGCTTTGTTCTAACAACAACAGAATTGTTTACCCTTTCGCCTATTGCATATATTAAATCAATGCTATTTGTGTTTGAATTAAGACAAAGATAGAAATCTCCATAGTAATCATCATTTTCTTCTTGCATTAATTTTAATTTTTTTTGTTCTTCATATCTGTATAATTCATATAAATCGAATTCTTTTTCCATAATATTACTCCTAGTTTTTTTATAACACAGATTATTTATTCTGTCAATTAGTAGTTATTTAGCAAATCGTCACATAAACATTTTATATGCTCGTATGTTAAGCCACCTTGAAAATATGCGATATATGGGGCTCTTATTGGTGAATCACAACTAAGCTCAATGCTTGCACCACTAACAAAAGTTCCTGCTGCCATTATAACTTGGTCTGGGTATCCTGGCATATCCCAAGGAAGTGGAACTGCATTTGAGTCTATTGGTGAATTTTTTTGAACGAGTTGAACAAATCTTATTAATTCATCTGCTGTGTTGAATGTTACTGATTTGATTATATCAAAACTTTTTTCATTTGATTGTGGATTTATGCTATAACCTTTGTATTTCATTACTTCACCAACCAAATATGCACCTTTTAGAGCTTGAATTACGGTGTGTGGAGCCATAAATAGTCCTTGATAGAACATTCTGTAACCTTGCTCAAAAGAACCTGTTTCTGCGCCTAATGATGGGCAAGTAAATCTTTTTTCTACCAGTTCAACATATTTTTCTTTTCCAGAGACATAAGCTCCAGTTTGAGCCAGACCGCCGCCTGGATTTTTGATTAGTGAACCAACGATTATATCTGCACCAAATTCAGATACTTCGTGTTTTTCTGTAAATTCACCATAACAGTTATCTACCATATAAATTGAGTTTGGTGATAATTCTTTTAATTTTTGTATTAACTCGCCCAACTCTTCAGCAGAAAATGCTGCACGAGATGAATATCCCCTGCTTCTTTGCAACAAAACAACCTTTGGTTGTTTTTCTTTTACTGCCTTTAATACACTTTTGACATCAATTTTGTTATCTAGTAGTGGTATTTCTTCATATTTTACGCCAAAATCTTTTAGACTTCCAATATCTTCATCTTTTTTGCCGAGTATGTTTTCATACATTGTGTCATAAACACTACCTGTAACTGACATTAATAAGTCATTTGGTCGCAATAACCCAAAAAGTGTCATTGTTAGTGCTTGTGTTGCACAAGTAATAAGTGGACTAACCAAACTTTTTTCTGTGCCAAAAACATCACTATAAAGTTTTGCTAAGGTTTCTCTTCCTATATCACTATATCCATAGCCAGTTGTGCCTGCAAAGTGTCTTGTTTCAATATTATTTTTTCTAAATGCATCAAGAACTTTTTTTTGGTTATAGTATGCAATTTCATCAAGATATTCAAATTGTTCTTTTAGATTTTGTTCGCATTGTTTGATTATTTCGTAATTAGTCATTTTTCTCCTCTATTTTGCCTAGTATTTGGTCATATGCTGTTTGTATGTTTTCAACTTCTATTCTTATAATGCTTGGAAATTGATTCATAAATGTAATTTGTCTTTTTGCATAATTTCGTGAGTGTTGCTTTATTTTGTCAACACACTCGCTTAATGTTGCTTCATTTTTTAAGAATGGCAATAATTCTTTGTAGCCTATTGCCTTAAAACATTGATTGTCTTCGCCGTATTTTGTGTAGATAGATTTTGTTTCTTCAACAAGTCCCATGTCTAGCATTTTGTCAACTCTTGCATTTATTCTGTTATATAAAGCTTCACGATTTGATATTAAGCCAAAAATTATATAGTTATCATCAATGTTTTTTGTTGGAATATTTCCTGATTTGATTATTTCTATTTGCCTAATTAGTCTTGGTTTGTTGTTTTTGTCATCTTGCTTTATTTGTATGCCGTTTTCTTTTATAATTTCACATAACTCTGTTGTGTCTAGGTTTTCTAGTTGATTTCTTAATGTTTTGTCAACATTTGCATTTGCGTAATTATAATTTTCTGTTAGTGCTTTAATGTAGAGTCCAGTACCACCAACAATTATTACATTTTTGCCACGGCTTTTGATTTCTTCTATGCACTTTTTGCAATCGTTGACATATTCAAAAACGCTGTAGTTTTGATTGCTCTGCCTAATGTTTATTTGATAGTGTGGAATACCTTGCATTTCTTCCTGAGTTACTTTTGCTGAACCAATATTTAGATCTGTGTATATTTGCATAGAATCGCATGAGATTATTTCGGCATTAAGCTTTTTGGCTAGCATAACAGAAATTGCTGTTTTGCCTACAGCTGTTGGCCCATAAATGATTATATTTTTCATTAAACAATCCTTTTGAACATTTTTTCTAGTTGTTTTCTCTCAAATGTGATAACAACTGGTCTGCCATGTGGACATAATAAAGTGTTTTTGTTTGCTTTGAGTTCATCAAGTAGCATATTGACTTCTTGATTAGATAATTTGTTGCCTGCCTTTACAGCTGCTTTGCATGCCATTGTGGCTATCATATGTCTGCTCATTTGTTGTGGGGTTTTGTATGTAGATAAATTTGAAAGAACTTCATCAAAGTATTCTTTCAGGTTAACACCATTAAGAAGCATTGGAATACTTGTTACTCTGTAACAATTTTTGCCAAATAATGAGATGTCAAAACCTTGTTTTGCCATTTCTGCAATATGATTTTCAATAAATTCTGCTTCTTGGTCATTTACTTTTAATACATATGGAACAAGTAATTCTTGGACTTGAACTTCTTGCTTTTCTAGTTGTTTGTTAAACTTATCAAACAAAAATCTTTCATGACCTGCGTGTTGGTCAATTAGGTACATATTATTTTCATCGTGGACAATAATGTATGTTTTGAATGCAACACCAACTACTTGTCTTGTTTCATTGAATAAATTATCGTATTTGACCTGTTCAACTTGTTCATCAATTGGTTTTTGATGAGAAATTTGTTGTTCTGGCATTGGAGCTACTGGCTCCACAAATATTTCCCTTTCGATTGGATATGTTGATTGCTCAAATTTTATTTCATTTTTTTGCGTAAATTGCTCAAAATTTGGATTAAAAGTTGTTTCTACTTCTTGTTCTGCTGGTTTTGTGTTTTCTACTTCAGAAAAACTTATTCCTTCGTTATTTGCCACTGTGTTAAATGGAGTGTCAAATAGATTTGGTTGAGCTTCTTCTGTTTTTTCTTCATTTGTTAGCACATCTTTGATGTGTGTTTGTCTTGTTAAAGCATCATAAACTGCATTGTTAAATAGCATATATATTGCTTGTGAATTTTCAAACTTTACTTCTAATTTGTTTGGGTGAACATTAACATCAACGCTACCTGTTGGCAATTCCAAGAACAAAACATAAACTGGGAATTTACCTTTCATTAAAAATGTTTCATAAGCATTAGAAATGCTTGCGCTAATTGTTGAATTGATGCAATATCTTGAATTTACAAATAGCGTTTGATATGTTCTGTTTGCTTTGCATGCAGTTGGTTTGCTGATGTAACCAAATACTTTGTAATCACCTTTTTTGTAATTGACTTCAATCATATTTGAAGATACTTCACTGCCATAAATTGTATAAATTGTATCCAAAATTGTGCAATTTGTTGTGTTATATATAATTTTTCCATTGACAATGTATTTGAAATTTATCTCTGGATGAGAAAGCATAAGTTTTTCTACATAGCTTGTTATATCGTTTTCTTCTGTTTTGGTCTTTCTTAAAAATTTGGCTCTTGCTGGAGTGTTAAAGAATAAGTTTTGAACTTTGATATTTGTTCCACTGTTGCAAGCAATTTGACTAAAACTAAGTTTGTCGCCGCCTTCAAGAACAATTTTGTGGCCAATGTCTTCTTCATCTGTTTTTGAAGTCATTTCCACATGAGAAACAGCACAAATACTTGCCAAAGCTTCACCTCTAAATCCCATTGATGAAAGAGTTGACAAATCTTCTATATTACGCAATTTGCTTGTTGCATGTGGCAAAAAAGCAAGTTCAAGTTGCTCACCTTGAATACCACAGCCATCATCTGTTATGCTAACAAGTTTAACACCACCTTCTTCAATCTCTATGGTGATATTCTTTGCTTTTGCATCAATACTGTTTTCAACAAGTTCTTTTACTATTGATGCAGGTTTTTCTACAACTTCACCTGCAGCAATTTGTCCCCAGACTTTTTTGTCTAATAATTTTATTTCTGCCATATCTTTTTCCTTTTATTTTTTTACTCTTTCGATTAAATCACACAATGTTTCAAATGCAGAAAGTGGTGTCATTGAATTGATGTCTATATCTTTGAGTATTCCAATTACTTCTGTATAGTTGGCGTCTTTTTGTTTTGCTTCTGTTTTGTCTGTTGCTGTTTTTATGTTCAAATTTTTTGTTGTGTCATTTTGTTCAAGCATTTCTGATATTTGTTTTGCTCTTACAATAACTTCATTTGGAACACCTGCAAGTGCAGCAACTTCAATTCCAAAACTTCTTGATGCTCCGCCCCTTACAATTTTTCGTAAGAAAACAATATTTCCGTTAAATTCTTTTACAGAAATCTTATAGTTTTTAACTCCTGGCAAAAAGTTCTCTAGTTCTGTTAATTCGTGATAGTGTGTTGAAAATAAAGTCTTTGCATTCATATTGTTTGACAAATATTCAATAACTGCCCATGCAATGCTAAGTCCATCAAATGTACTTGTTCCACGACCTATTTCGTCCAAAATAATCAAACTTTTGTTTGTTGCATTTTGAAGAATGTTTGCTACTTCCATCATTTCTACCATAAATGTTGATTGGCCAAGTGCCAAGTCATCGCTTGCTCCAACACGAGTGAATATTCTGTCTGTAAGCGCAATTTCTGCAGATTTTGCAGGAACAAATGAGCCCATGTGTGCCATTAGAGTAATTAATGCAACTTGGCGCATATATGTACTCTTTCCTGCCATGTTTGGACCTGTGATTATCATTGTTCTGTTGTCATCTGTGTTTAGTTTTGTGTCATTTGGTATAAATTGCTCTTTTGACAAGTCTTCTATAACTGGGTGTCTGCCTTCAACTATTACAATTTCATTTGTTCTGCTGTTTATTTTTGGCTTGCAGTAGTTGTTTTTTATTGCAAGTTCAGCTAATGAAAGAACACAATCAAGTGTTGCTATTTGATTAGATGTGCTTTGAAGTTGTTTTACATATGTCAAAAGCATGTTTCTGATATCGTTGAATAGTTTTTGTTCAAGTTTTATTCCATTTTCTTCTGCACTCAAGATTTTTTCTTCAAGTTGCTTTAATTCTTCTGTTATATATCTTTCACTGTTTGCAACTGTTTGCTTGCGAACATAAGAAATTGGTATATTCATTGAAAATTGCTTGCTAACTTCAATATAGTAACCAAAAACACGATTAAAACCAACTTTTAGGTTTTTTATTCCTGTTTCTTCACGTTCTTTTGCTTCATAATTGCTGAGTAAAACTGTGCTGTTGTCTTTTGCGTTTCTATAATCATCTAATTGAGCATTGAAGCCTGTTTTTATAAAATTACCATTTGTTGTTATTGTTGGTGGTGTGTCAACAATTGCATTGCTTAGTGTGCTTGTTATGTATGAAAAATCGCTGATATTATCTTTGATTTCTGTTATTATTGCACTTGAACAAGTTGATAATTGATTTTTTATTTCTGGCAAGAGATTTAGAGATTCAATTAAGCTCTTGCAGTCACGTGGATTAAAATTTCCGTAGGAAATTCTACCAGATATTCTTTCAATATCTTGAAGCTTTGACAATAACTTTGACAAATTATCACGAAGGACAATTTTGCCACATAGTTCTTCAACACCATCAAGACGTTTGTTGATTTCTTTTGCATCACAAAGTGGTTGTTCAATCCAAGAACGAAGTTTTCTTGCACCCATACTTGATTTTGTTTTGTCAATAACGCCGATGAGTGAACCTTTTTTTCTTCTGTCCTTGAGAGTTTCCATGATTTCTAGGTTTCTTCTTGTGTTTATGTCGATTACCATATATTTGTCATTGAAAACTTTTTCTAAGTTATTTATGTGGCTAAGTTCACGCTTTTGTGTTTCCTTTACATAACTAAGAAGTGCCCCGCTGGCAATTATTGAGTTTGGCATATTTTGAAGCCCAAAATTCTTTTTGTAATCTTCACCAAATTGTTTTGACAAACAATCATTTGCTAAATCTAATTGAAAATAACTTTCTCTGTCATAAGAAAACTTTGGAATTAAGTCCAATTGTCTTACAGGTAAATTGTATTCAACTATGCTATCAACCTTTGCTAATATTTCTGATGGCATTGTTCTTACCAAAATGTCGTTAAGGTCTTTTTGAAGATTATCACCTTTAAGCTCTAATGTTTTGAACTCGCCTGTTGAAATATCAATATATGAAAAACCAATGCAACCTTTGTTTTCGTAAACGCTTGCAAGATAATTGTTTTTCTTTTCATTTAGTATACTTTCGTCAACAACTGTTCCTGGTGTGATTATCCTTACAACATCACGAGAAACAAGTTCTTTGTAACTTTTCTTTTGTGCAACATCACTTACTTGTTCGCAAATGGCTACTTTGTAGCCAAGAGAAATAAGTTTGTTGATATAGCCTTCTGCTGCATGAAATGGTATTCCACACATTGGAGCTCTTTCTTGTAATCCACAATCCTTGCCTGTTAGTGTTAAATCTAGTACTTTTGACATTTCAACTGCATCATCAAAGAAAAACTCATAAAAATCACCAAGACGATAAAAAAGCACTGCATCTGAATTGGCTAACTTTGTGTTGATGTAGCTTTTTATCATTGGTGAAGCTTCTTTTAGATCTAAAATCTTTTTTATATCCATTTTTTATCCTTTTTGTGCTTTGATTTCTTTTTCCAAGTTGAGTAAATAGTTTACTCTGTAATTTTTTACACTTTCGTCAACTTGATTTGGCATTGTGGCGGCAATTGTACCACTTCTTTTTGAATACATAAATGCAAATATTCCGTCATATTTCACTTGTTTAACAAGTGAACATGTGTCTTCAAAGTCTTGTTCTGTCTCTCCTGGGAATCCTACAATGATGTCTGTTGTTATTCTTATGTCTGGAACAGCATCACGTAGTTTTTTTATTAAATCAAGATAGTGTTCACGGGTATAATTTCTGTTCATTGCTTTTAATATTTTTGTGCTTCCACTTTGTACTGGAAGATGAATTTCCTTTATCACCTTATCATTGTTTTTTATTGCTTCAATGAGTTCATCTGACAAATCTTTTGGGTGCGATGTCATAAATGTTAACTTAAAGTCGCCATCAAGTTTGCAAATATCATTTATTAGTTCTGCAAAGTTTCCATTTTCTTTGCTGTCGTTGCCATATGAGTTAACATTTTGACCAAGTAAAGTTATTGTTTTATAACATTTTGTATCGATAACTTCTTTGATTTCATCCAAAATGTCTTGTTTTTTTCTACTCATTTCTCTGCCACGAACATATGGAACAATGCAGTATGTACAAAAATTGTTGCAGCCATACATAATGTTAATCCATGCATTATCTCCACTTGTACGTTTTGTTGGAATGCCCTCAATAACTGGTGAACTTTCCATATAGTCAAGTATTCTTTTATTTTCATTCAATTTTCTTTTGATTAACTTTTCCAAAAGGTATAAATTGTGAGTTCCAACAACAATATCAACAAATGGGAAAGTTTTGAAAATCTTTTCTGCAACTTGTTTTTGCTGTGTCATACAGCCACAAACAGCAATAATCTTGTTTCTGTCTTGTTTTTTTAGCTGCTTTAGTGCGCCAATGTTTCCAAATGCTCTGTCTTCTGCTCCCTCACGAATTGCACAAGTGTTAAAGACGATAATATCTGCATCTTCACGTTTGTCTGTTGGACTGTAACCTAAATCTTCTAACATTCCAGCGATTTTTTCTGATTCGTGAACATTCATTTGGCAACCATATGTAACTATGTGATATAACATTAAATTCTCCTAAGTAATAATACAAAGTATTATACTATACATAAATAAATTTTTCAATAAAATTATCAGCAAAAATGTAATAATTGAATAATTTATACTCATAATAAAAATTGTGAAAATGGTCAAAAGAATAACAAAATATGCATTTATTATCACCTTTGTTGTGATAGTTCTTTTTGCTTTGTTTGTGTTTGGATTGTTTATTTTTCCAAGCAAAGTGAAGTTTGATATTGAAAAAATAAAGTATTCAAATGTTAGTGTTAACGTGCTTGATAATAACAACTGTCTATTGCATAATACCACAACAAATGGTATGTATATAAAATTAAATACACTAAATAAACGAACAAAAGACGCTTTTATATCAATTGAAGACAAATCGTTTTATTCTCATCATGGCATAAATTACAAAAGGATTTTGGGTGCAACAATAAAGAATTTAACTTCGTTTAGTCTAAAACAAGGTGCATCAACTATTAGTCAACAGCTAATAAAGAATACTCACCTAACTAATGAAAAAACTTTTTCTAGAAAGATTAATGAAATCAAATTGACCAAAGAGTTAGAGAAAAAATTATCAAAAGATGAAATTCTTGAATACTACCTTAACATCATTTATTTTGGTGATAATTGCTATGGAATTGAAAGTGCAAGCAATCATTATTTTTCCAAATCTGCAAAAGAACTCAATTTGAGTGAGTGTGCAATGCTTGCTGGTATGATTAAATCACCTAATGCTTATAATCCTATTCGCAATCCCCAAAAGGCTAGATTGAGAAGAAATTTGGTGTTAGATGAAATGCTTAGTGACAAAAAAATATCTTTTGATGAGTACAATACTGCAAAAAATAATGATGTTAATGTTTGTATTACTAACTTGCCATCTAACCTGCTAAATACTTATAAAAATGCTTGTATTTGTGAAGCTTGCGACATATTAAAAATGCCACAAAAACAAATTGCTATTGGTGGTTATTGTATTTACTCATATTTTGATAAGGAAAAACAAGAGAACTTGGAGAATTGCTTTTCTGCATATGCAAGTAATGATTGTGATTATAGTGGAATTTCTATCTCTAATGATGGCAAAATTGAAGCATATTATGCCAATTCTAATATTGAATTGATTAATGTTAAAAGACAGCCAGGTTCAACAATTAAGCCAGTTTTGGTTTATTCACCTGCAGTTAATGAAAATATCATTTCACCTATCACCCAAATTAAAGATGAAAAGATTGATATAAATGGCTATTCACCATCAAATGTGAATAGCAAATACTATGGCTATATTAGTGCCAGAGATTGTCTTGCCAAATCATTAAATGTTCCTGCAGTCAAAATTCTTGGCTATACTGGTATTGATAAGTCAAAAGACTATGCAACAAAGTGTGGTATTGAATTTGATTCAAATGACAACAATCTTGGAATAGCACTAGGCGGAATGACTTATGGAGTGTCGCTTAAAAACTTGACTGGTGCTTATAGCATTTTTTGCAATAATGGAGAATACATTGAACCTAAGTTTGTTAATTATATTACAGATAAAAACGGAAAAATTATTTATAGAAATATAACGAAAAGCACATCAGTAATAAGAGATGATACTGCATATTTGGTTACTGATATGTTAAAGGAATGTGCCCAAAATGGTACAGGAAGAAAACTTGGCGACTTAAAATTTGATGTTGCAACCAAAACAGGAACAGTTGGCAAAAAGTTTAATACTGATGCTTACAATATTTCGTACACAACAAAAGACATTGTTGGCGTTTGGATTGGAAATATTGAAAACAATCCAATAGATACAGTTGGCAGTGGTATTCCTACAGATATTGTCAAATTGTATTTGCAAAAAATATATACAAACAGCTCTCCTGCTAAGTTTAAGCAGCCAAGCAGTGTTTTTTGTGAAAGAATTGATATGCTAAGTCTAAATAATGACCATGTTGTTTATAAGGCAAATAATTTTATTCCAGAAAAATACATTAAAGAAGAAATATTTTCAAAGTTTAATCCGCCAAAAGACAAAAGCACAAACTTTATTAGTCTGTCACCACCTGTTCTTTGTGGCAAAATTGAAAATAAAAAAGCAGAGCTTTGGTTTGAAGCTAATGACTATTTAATTTATGAAATATACAAAACAGATGGAGAAAATGACACTTTGCTTGCTGTTGTTGCAAACAAAAATGGCAAATGCACACAAAGTTTTGATATTAACCAAAGAACAAGTTATTTTGTTGTTACAAAAATAAAAAATTACGCTGATAACACAGAAGTTATCAGCGATAAAAGTAATGTTATTGAATTGTTACCAAATAAAAATGTTAGCAATTACTCAAAATGGTATTATTAATCAACTAATCCATTTTTTGCACGAATTTGAGTTTCTATTTCTTTCATTAATTCTGGATGTTCTTCAAGATATTGTTTTGCATTCTCTCTTCCTTGACCAATTTTTTCATCATTGTATGAGAACCAAGAACCTGTTTTTTGACAAATTCCACAATCTACAGCCATATCAAGAACACATCCTGTGTTAGAAATACCTTTGCCATACATAATATCAAATTCTACAACTTTGAATGGTGGAGCAAGTTTGTTCTTTACAATTTTGATTTTTGTTCTGTTTCCTACAATTTCATCACCTTGTTTGATTGCATCAACTTTTCTTACATCCATTCTTATACTTGCATAAAATTTGAGAGCTTTTCCACCTGCAGTTGTTTCTGGGTTTCCAAACATAACTCCAATTTTTTCACGGAGTTGGTTAATGAATATCACACAAGTTCTGCTTTTGTTTGCAATACCTGCAAGTTTACGAAGAGCTTGGCTCATAAGTCTTGCTTGAAGACCTACATGATTTTCACCCATGTCGCCGTCAATTTCTGCTTTTGGTGTTAATGCTGCAACAGAGTCTACAACAACAACATCTACTGCTGCCGTTCTAACAAGTGTGTCGCAGATATCAAGTGCTTGTTCACCATTGTCTGGTTGGGATACATACAAATCTTCTACCTTTACACCTAATTTTTGAGCATAAATTGGGTCCAAAGCGTGTTCTGCGTCAATAAATGCAGCTGTTCCACCCATTTTTTGTGCTTCTGCAATGATGTGTAATGCACTTGTTGTTTTACCAGATGATTCTGGTCCATATATTTCTATAATTCTGCCACGTGGAATACCGCCGATTCCAAGCGCTATATCCAAACTTAAGCAACCTGATGGAATAACATCAATTTTTTGAGCAGGAGCATCTCCTAATTTCATGATTGCACCTTTTCCAAATTGCTTTTCTATTGATAGAATTGCTTGGTCTAATAATTTCTTTTTACTATCGTCCATTTTTCCTCCAAAATTCACTTTATATTATACAGTAGTTTGCTCAAAATGAAAATCATTTTTCTTTAATTTTTTTATTAAATAAAAATAACTTGCAGTTGTTATGCTATCAAGTATTTCTGAATAACTGCCTTTGAATACATTTTTGTAAACATGAATTTCATTTTTGTCACCAATTGCGATAAAACATTCACCATTTGCTTTACCAATTGAACAAACAACAAGATGCGCATTTGTTTTTGCTATTCCCTTTGTTGCCAGTTCATAAACCAAATTTGCTGACAAACCATTATTTTCGTTTAGAACTTGTTCTGATATATCAAATTCTGTCTTTTTTGATTGATTATTTGCCAAAATGTAACTTGCCGCCATATAGTTTTTTGCATCATTACATTGCTTTGTTAGTCTGTAAGCAAGTTCTCCGCCTGTTATATCTTCAATAAAGCATACTTTTATGTCATTTAGTTTTAACATTTTGTATACAACATTTTCTGCAGGGACATCTTCAACTGCATAAATGTATTTATCTAACTTCATTAATATTATTTTTGCCACATCTTCAAGGCTTGTGCTATCACTTGATGCTTTTATTACAATATCAACTTCAAATGGCTTTGAGAACAAATTTATTGTTACCTTGTCTTTGTTCTTTAGCTGTTCTGAAATTATTTGTGTTATTGCACTTTCGGACAAACCAAATGTTTTGAATGTGTAGCTGTTATATTGTTTTTTTTGTTTTGAAATTATGTAATCAAGAACAACTTCATTGAATATTTGTCTTGATTCATAAATATTGTTTGGTACAACACAAAATAATTTATCTTTGTATTCCAATATGTAACCTTGGGTTGTGCTGTTTGGATTTATTATTGCACGAGCAAGTGATGGAATATTCCATTCGTTTTCGCACTCTTTTTCTGCCAATTGACCTATGTTTTTGTAATAGTCCAAAATTGCACTTTTTACATATGGATTTTCTATTATTTTTGCATTAGATAAATTTGCCAAACATTCGTTCAACTTTGTTGATGCTTTATCTACTAAAAATATAAAAATTTTGGATTGAGAGTTTGCTAACAATTCATTAAAGTTTGCATTTGTTGAAACAATACTCTGCAAATCAATTTTTATATTATTTTTGAAAAAACATTCACTAATGTAGCTTGGCAATTCACTAAATTTTTTACCCATTAGGGTTTTGTCTGATATTGTGTATATACTAACCATATTAGTCTTGTTTTAGAACTCTCCTGTTCTTTATCATATAGTTGAGCATTGACCAAATTGTCAATACGCAAGCTATACCTGTTATTACATAACAAACAATTGCATAAACATTTACAAAATCTGGGTTTAGATTAATTGCATAGAAATATGCAAGAAGCATAAGCATTGGCATTGCAATATCTGTTATTATTGCTTTTATTTTGCCAAGCTTGTCTGCAGCCATAACAAAGTTTTTGCTTGCTGCAATTTGTCTAAATGCACCAATAATCATATCTCTGCCAATTATTATTATTGAAACAACAACACCCCATGGAGCTGGGATTGTGCCATCAATTGCAACCATTAATAATACTGACAAAATAAGGATTTTGTCTGCATTTGTATCCAAAAGTTTTCCTAGGTCTGTAACCATGTTATATTTTCTTGCAATATAGCCATCAAGAGAATCTGTTGCTGCTGCCAAGATAAATAGTGCTATTGCAACAATTTTCCCCCATGTCCAAAAGTTTTGGAGATAGAAAAACATAATGAAAGGAATAAAACATATTCTTAAAATACTTAATTTGTTTGGTAAATTCATACTATTTCTCCTACAAAAATTCTATTTATGTAATCTGTTAATTTTACATTATACATCTTTCCAATTTCTATTTTTGAATTGTCTTTTATCATAATGCAAAAATCAACATCTGGTGAATTATACATATCTCTTGCGACAAAGTAGCCTGTATTTTCATCAAAGCTATCAACAAGCACTTGAACAACTTGATTGAGTCTTTGTTTGTTTAGTTCATCAGAAACTATTTCTTGTGCCTTTTGAATTACTTTTAGCCTGTGCTTTTTTATAAAGTTTGGCACCTGGTGTTTCATAAAGTATGCTTTTGTTTTTTCTTCTCTATAGAATGGGAAGAAACCAACATTTGGCATCGGATTTTGCTTGATAAATTCAAGAAGATTTTTGAATTGTTTTCTTGTTTCACCCGGGAAACCAACAATATATGTTGTTCTTAAAGCAATTTTTGGGTATTTTTCTCTAATTTTTGTTATCAATTCTCTTGTTTGTTTTTCATCACAACGCCTATTCATTTCATACAAAATTTTGTTATCTATGTGTTGTAATGGAATGTCTAAGTATTTGCAAATCTTATCATTGTTGTATATATACTCAAGTAGTTCATCATCAATTTTTTCTGGATAAGCATAATGTAATCTTATCCACTCAATACCTTTAATTTTGCTTAATTTTTCTAGCAGTGGTATGAGCATATTTTTTTCGTACAAGTCTTCACCATATCTTGTTATGTCTTGTGCAACAATTATAAGTTCTTTTACGCCTTGTGAAGCTAATTCTTTGGCTTCTTTAACCAAATCACTTAGTTCTTCTGATTTATATCTTCCCCTAATTCTTGGAATTGTACAGAATGCACAACCATTATTGCAACCATCTGCAATTTTGAGATATGCATAGTGTGATGGCGTTGTTAATAATCTTTCTGAATCATGATTTTTTATTTTTTTGTCTACATTATAACAATCAAATAATGTTTGAATAATTGTGTCGTTATCTTTTACTTTAACAAACTTATCTACTTCACCTATTTCTGCTTTTATTTCTTCAAAATATCTTTCATTGATGCAACCTGTGACAATTACTTTTTCGCATACACCATTTTTTTGTTTTGTTGCCAAAAGTATGTTATCAATTGATTCTTTGACAGCTGGAGCGATAAAAGCACAAGTGTTAACAATTATTATTTGTGCATTTGTTATATCATCTATAACTTCAAATCCAAATTCTCTTAAGTTACCAAGCATATGCTCTAAGTCAACACGATTTTTATCACAACCTAAGCATATTGCGCTAACTTTTTTTTCTAATAGTTCTTTTTCTGTCATTGTTCATCACCAAATAATTCTTCATATTGTTCCATTGTAATTAGTACTGTTCTTGGTTTACTACCTTCTGATGCTGAGATAAAGTTGTTATCTTGCATTTGGTCAATAATTCTTGCTGCTCTTGGATAACCAATAACAAGTCGTCTTTGAAGCATAGAAATTGATGCTTGACCATTTTCTATAACACATTTTAATGCTTGTGGCATTAGTGGATCATAACCAGTATCTGGTGGTGGTTCGCCATTTGCTGCGCTCATAACATCTTGTTTTGGTGGGTTCATAATTTGTGTTTCTACATTGCTGTCATAATCGTATTCACTATTCTTTTCTTTTACATAGTCTACGATATTTGCAATTTCACCACTTGTTACAAAACAACCTTGAATTCTCTTTGGTTCACCCAAATCGCTTGGTTTGTAGAGCATATCACCTTTACCTAAAAGCTTTTCTGCCCCAGCTTGATCCAAAATAGTTTTACTGTCTGCGAAGCTCATAAGTTTGAATGAAATTCTTGATGGGAAGTTGTTTTTCATTGTACCTGTGATAACATCAACAGATGGACGTTGTGTTGCAAGTACCAAGTGAATTCCTGCTGCTCTTGATTTTTGTGCAAGACGAGCAATTTTTTCTTCAACTTCTTTTTTGGAAGTCATAAGCAAGTCTGCAACTTCATCAATCATAACAACGATGTATGGCATTTTGTCTACATTGCCTTCTAGAACATCACTTGTTTTGTTGTATTCTGATATATCTTTTGTTCTTGAGTTAAGGAACAATGTGTATCTTCTTTCCATTTCATCAACTGCCCAAGAAAGTGCATTTAGTGCTTTTTCACTATCTGTTACAACTTTTGGAATTAAAAGATGTGGAAGCCCATTATAAATTGAAAATTCAACTTGTTTTGGGTCAATAAGAATAAATCTTACATCGTCTGGAGATGTTTTGTAGATGATGCTTAAGATGATTGCATTCATACATACAGACTTTCCACTTCCTGTTGAACCTGCAACCAACAAGTGAGGCATTTTTGCTAAATTACATAATCTAACTGCACCAGAAATGTCTTTTCCCAAAACAAATGTTAATGGATTTTCCGCTGTTTGAAATTCCATTGATGAAATCATATCACGAAGTCCAACTGTTGCAATACTTTCGTTTGGAACTTCAATTCCAACTGCACTCTTGCCAGGGATTGGTGCTTCTATTCTTATTCCACCACTTGATGCAAGGTGCAAAGCAATATCGTCTTGATGAGCCAAAACCTTTTTAACTGAAATTCCAACAGGCATTTCTAGTTCATATCTTGTTACTGCTGGCCCAACAACAACATTGATTACTTTTGCAGGAATACCAAAAGTATCAAGAGCATTTTCTAATTGTGCACTCTTTTTTGATACATCATCATTTAGTTCTGACAAATCTTTGCTCATTGTTGTAAGTAAATCAAGAGTTGGTGTGATATATCTAATTTTCTTTTTTGGTTTTGGTGGTTCTGGAACTTTTGCAACAACAATTGGCTCTTGCTCAGTTTTTGGTTCTTCTTTTACTGGCTCTGGTTTGCTTATAATTGTTTTTGACTCTGTTTTTTGTTGTTCTTCTTGTATTTGTTCATTTTGTTCAGTAAATTGGTCAATTGTGGTTTGTTTGTTTTCGTTTTCTAATTTTGTTTTCTTTAGAAGATTACCCAATTTTTTTGTAAAGTCATCTTCTCCGTTATCAAATAATTTTTCTTCTGGTTTTGGCTTTTCTTCTGGAACTTCAGTATTTTCTGGTTGCGAAACGATTGGAGCAATTCCAATTCTCTTGCTATCATCTTCTGCTTGGTTTGTTTGTTCTTTGTTTGCTGAATCATCATGAATAACAATTATTGGAGATGGCTTTTTGTCGTCTGTTTGAGTATTTGTGTTTTTTACTTCATCAATTCTTCTTTGAATTGTGGAATTATATAAACCTTGTCCGGCATATTTACCCATGTCAACTTTGCTGTCATTTGATTTTGATAAAATATAATTTCTAACTGCTTGTTTGTCTGAGAAATCAATTTTGCTCTCTGATAATTTTTCATCTTGTTGATTTGTGTCTTGTTTTTCTTCTATGTTTGATTTAAGTAAACCAAGTTTTCTTTTTGCGGCATCTTCTTCTGGTTCATTTGTAACTTGACCACCATATACAACATTGATTGGTTCTTTTGGCTCTTTTTGTGGTTCTTCCTTGGTCTTCTTTTCTTGTTTTGGTTGAGCAACAACAAGTGCTGGCTCATCATTTTTTAATTTATTTATTACAATAGGATTTTTGAGTATTTGTGTGCGTTTTAGATAATAAATGTAATCTGCTAAAAGTGCACCAAATATAACAAGTGCCAAACTGAAAATTATATATGCACCTGCTTTGTTTAATATAAATACAATTGGAGCTGTTAAAATCCCACACAATATTCCACCTGCAGTCATTTTTTGAGAATAACATCTGCCAAGGTAATCAAAAAAGTTTCCTTCTGTGCTTATTGTTAACAAATGCAAAATGCAAAGCACTGACATGATAACACCAACAAGGTAAACAATATATCTTGTTGTCATAACATATTTTTTGTTGTTTACAAGTGCAATTCCTATAACAAAAATAACAATAAAAAGTGGATATGAAAACAATCCAAAACTTCCTAATAAAAATGACCTTAAAAAGCCAATAAAACTAGTAAGCAAAGCAAAAAAAGCTACTGAAGCAATAACAATCAATGTTATACCAATGGTTTTGTTTGTATCTCTTTTACTTTTTTCTTTCTTTGTTTCATTAGATAAATTATAAACTGCCACAATTGCTCCCCTTAAATAAATAATAGTACTATACATACTATAGCACTATTATCAAGAAAATTCAAAGGTTATTTATAAAATATTTTGAGAAACTGTTGTCAATTTATATCCTCTTTGGTTATAAAATGAAATAATGTCGCCAACAGCTAGCGCTGTACACTTTGTTGGATGCATTAATATTAGGTCGCCACCAGTTGGATTTTTGGTCGCACGAGAGATAATTAATTCAACATTTTGGTCACGCCAATCAATTGTGTCCTTTGACCACATTATAGTTTTATACCCTACATCTTGTGCAACTTTTATTGTGGTACTACTATATGAACCACTTGGTGGAGCAAAAAGTTTGATTTGATAATTGCATAATTCACTAACAATTTTGTGTGTCATTAGCATTTCGCTTCTGTTTTTTTCTTCATTTAATTGCTTGTGGTCTTTGTGCCAATAACCATGATTTCCTACTTCATGCCCTGCCTCAATAATTTTTTTGAGTGTGTCAGAATTTTTTACTGCCCAGCATCCGCCAACAAAAAATGTTGCCTGTGCATTACCTACTTTTAGTTCTTCTAGGATATCATCAATATATTCTTCACCTTGATAAACATTGAACATTAAACTTATATTATTGTTATTTTTGTTCCCGTGGTATATTGCTGATGCTTTGTTTGAAGAAAAAACACTTGTTGTTTGGCCGAGTGTTGTGATTGTAGCCAATGATACTAACGCAAAAATTATAAATATATTTGCAACAACTGTTCTAAAAAACTTTTCTGAGATTTTCATACTATATTTGTATGAATGATGGCATAAAAAAAGACCGTAAGTTACGGTCAATTTTTTGTTATTAATTAGTCTTTTGCAATAAGTTTGAAGTCTACTCTGCCCTTGTCATCAATTTTGAGTACTTCAACTTCAACTCTGTCACCAACATTGACAACATCTTCAACTTTTTCTACTCTCTTGTCTGAAAGTTTTGAAATGTGAATCATTCCTTCTTTGCCTTGTGCAACTTCAACAAAAGCACCAAAGTTCATTATTCTTACAACTTTTCCTGAATAAATTTTTCCTACTTCAAAATCTTCAGCAATTGCAAGGATGATTTCTTTTGCTCTTTCTGCCATTTCTGCATTTGGTGTTGCAATAAATACAAGACCATCATCATTAATATCGATTTTAACTTTTGTTTCTTCGATAATCTTGTTGATTACTTTTCCACCTGAACCAATAACATCTTTAATCTTGTCTGGATTGATATTGAATGAAATGATTTTTGGAGCATATTTTGAAAGCTCTTTTCTTGGTTGTGGAAGAACTGCCAACATCTTATCCAAAATAAATATTCTGCCTTGACGAGCTTGTTCCAATGCTGTTGTTAATATTTGCTTGTCAATTCCTTTGATTTTTATATCCATTTGGATTGCTGTGATACCTTTTGTTGTTCCTGTAACTTTGAAGTCCATATCACCAAGGAAATCCTCCATTCCTTGAATATCACTAAGAACTGCAACGTTATTTGATTCTGTATCTTTGATTAATCCCATTGCAATACCGCCAACAGGTGCTTTGATTGGAACACCAGCATCCATAAGAGCAAGTGTTGAGCCACAAGTTGATGCCATTGATGATGAACCATTTGATGATAATACTTCACTAACAAGTCTTATTGCATATGGGAAGTCTTCTTCTGATGGAATTACTGGAACAAGTGCTCTTTCTGCAAGTGCGCCGTGTCCAATTTCTCTTCTGCCTGGACTCTTGAGTGGTCTAGCTTCACCTGTTGCATAAGGTGGCATGTTGTAGTGATGGATATATCTCTTTACTTCTTCGTCTTCGTCAAGAACTTCAATCTCTTGAGCGTCTGAAATTGGTCCTAATGTACAAGTTGTTAATACTTGTGTTTGACCACGAGTAAATACACCTGTGCCATGAACTCTTGGAAGAACGCCAACTTCACACCAAATTGGTCTGATTTCTGTTAATTTTCTTCCGTCTGGACGAACACCATCATTCAATATTTTCTTTCTTACAATTTCTTTTGTGAGTTTGTATAACACATCACCTATTTCTCTTTCTCTGTCTGGGAATATTTCGGCAAAGTGTTCTTTTGTTTCTACATCAACTGCTTCTTGATTTTGTTGTCTTGTTTCTCTGTCAAATGTGTCTAATGCTTTAACAAGTTTGTCATAAGCAAATTCTCTAACTGCTTGGGCAACATCTTCTTTTGGAAGATATGACACATATTCAGCAACTGGCTTACCAATTTCCTCTTTCATTTTTAATTGGAAAGCAACTTGCTTTTTGATTTCTTCGTGAGCGAACATGATTGCATCAAGCATTGTTTGTTCACTAACTTCATCTGCACCTGCTTCAACCATTAAGATTGCTTCGTTAGTTCCACTAACTGTTAAGTGCATATTACTCTTTTCTCTTTCTTCTTCTGTTCCGTTAACAATAAACTTTCCATCAACACAAGATACAAGTACTGAACCTGTTGGACCTTGGAATGGAATATCTGAAATTGTTAATGCTATTGATGAACCAAGCATTGCAAGTGGTTCAATAGCAACATCTGGATCTACAGAAAGTGCTGTTGCAACAACTGCAACATCATTAAAGAAACCTTTTGGGAAAAGTGGACGAAGTGGACGGTCAATCAATCTTGAAACAAGGATTGCCTTGTCTGCTGGACGACCTTCTCTTTTCTTGTAGCCCCCAGGGATTTTTCCTACTGAGTACATTTTTTCTTCAAAATCTACTCCAAGAGGGAAAAAGTCAATACCTTCTCTTGCTTCTTTGGCCATTGTTACGTTAACCATAACAACTGTTTCGCCACATCTAACAAGACATGAACCATTTGCTTGTTCACAGTACTTTCCTGTTTCTACAACAACTTTTTTGCCACCAATCTCGGTTTCAAAAACTTTTGCTATATTACTCATAATTACCTCTTTTTACAAAATAAATGGGGGAAAAATCCCCCAAAATTAAATTATCTTATATTTAATTCTTTTTTAAGTTCACGGTAAGCATCAATGTCTCTTGCTTCTAAGTATGCCAAGAAACCTTTTCTTTTACCAACAAGTTTCAAAAGACCACGTCTTGAATGGTTATCTTTTTTGTTAACCTTAAGGTGTTCTGTGAGTTCGTTAATTCTTTCTGTTAAGAGAGCGATTTGAACTTGTGCAGAACCTGTGTCGTGCTCTGATGTTGCAAACTTTGCAATAATCTCTTGTTTTCTAGCCTTTTCCATTATTTTTTCCTCCTATAATTTTATTACGCCACAAGCAAAGACTACCGTTAGAGGATTGTCGAATAACCTGTGCAAGTGGACAACGTGTATAATATAACATATTATATTAAACTAGTCTAGTGTTTTTTTGAAAAAAGATTATTCTTTTTTTCAATCATTTCATCAATACGTGAAATATATTCCCTAATATCCTTTACATTTGCAAATCTTTCTATTTTGTTTTCGTAATTATATATTCTTTTTGAGATACCATTTGCACCACATGCAAGGATAGAAAGTGTTTCTTCCATGCTATCTACATTGAACAAACAAACTTTTTCTCTGTAGTACCCTACATTTTCTTGACATTGAATTTGATTTTTTTGTCTATATAAATAATATGGTTTGTAGCCATTTGCACGAAGTGCCCTTGCTGAATAATCAATCATTTTGTCTGTTACAGCATTCTGTTCTTCTGCACTTTGTGCCAAAATTGAACCATTTTTTAGTGATAATGTGTGAACTGTAATATTGTCTGGAGCTAGTTCAATTGCTGTGTCTATACTCTTTTTGAAACCACGAAGTGTTTCACCTGGGAGCCCTGCAATTAAGTCCATATTAATTGAAAAATCAAATGGTATTGCAATTTTGTATGCATCAATAACATCTTTTACTGTATGTTTTCTGCCAATTCTTTTGAGTGTTGCATCAACAAATGTTTGTGGATTGATGCTTATTCGTGTTACTTTGTGTTTTTTTAGAACTTCAAGTTTTTCTTTTGTTATTGTGTCTGGTCTGCCACATTCAACAGTAAATTCACTAACTGGATAATTTAGATTATCAAGCAACATATCTAGTTCTTCTGCAGAAAGAACAGTTGGAGTTCCGCCGCCAATATAAATTGTCCTTAAAATGTAGGAATTATCAAAAATCAATTTTTTCGTTGCGTTTATTTCTTTGATGAGTGCAGCAAGATAATCTGGCATTAGTGCACGCACCTTGTCTATTTCTGAAGAAATAAATGAGCAATATGCACATCTTGTTGGACAAAATGGTATATTGATATATAAATCAACAAGATTGTCATTTCTTATGATACACTTTTGATTTTGAATAACATTTTGAACGAGTTTTGCCTTTTCTTTTGAAAGTAAGAAATTGTCCATTAAAGCTTTGTCTAGCATATAAAGTTCAACACCTTGATTTAGTAAGTCATAACCTATTTTTGTTGGTCTGATGCCAGTTAAAGAGCCCCAAGGCAAGTCTTTAGCAAAGTGCTTTGACAACATTTTGTATAGTGTTAATTTGGCAAATCTTTTTAGTTGACGCTTGTCTTCCAAAATGTCATTAGTTTGCTTCATTACTTTGCTTTCTTCAAATGTAAACTCATCAGTTTCATCTTTGATGAAAAATTTGTTGTTTACATTATTTTTTTCTCTTGTCATTGTATGTTCAACATAAGGAAGTTCATCATCACTTGTGCTGGTTGGGTAAAATAAATGCATAACATCATACAAATCATATTCAATTTTTTCGTAATTTGTTTTTATTTTCATTATATCCCCACTCTAAATACATCTTCGACAGAATTTATGTCTTTTACAATGTTTATTATTTTCTTGATATCTTCTTGCTTTTGAACTTCAACTTTCATCATTGTAACAATTTTGCCATTGACATTTTCTTTGCTGTCTATTCCAAGTATTCTGTACCCTGCACCAACAACATCTTGAGTTAATTTAATCAAAAATTTGTCTGATTTTGTTGAAATTATCTTCATTACAACACCTGTTGTCTTTGATTTTACATCTCCGTCCCATAGTGCATCAATTAACCTTTCTTCTTCCAAATATTTTAGATTTGGACACATTTTTCTGTGTATTGTAACACCACGACCACGAGAGATATAGCCAACAATTTCTTCACCAAATACTGGAGAACAGCAACCAGCATAACGAACAAGCATTCCACTATCACCATCAACCAGAACTCCATCTTTGTTCTTTTTGATTACAAGAGATGAATTTTGATTGTGTTCTTGTTGAATTTGTTGTATTTCTGCCTTGTTGTCTTGTTCATAAAGTTGACATAGTTTGTTTACAATATTATTTGCAGATACGCTTCCATAACCAATTGAAGCAAACAATTCTTCTTGTGTGTTGAATACATATTTGAATTGCTCAAGTGCAAGGTATTTATCAACCAATACTTTGCTTGGAGAATATCCCTTTGCTTTTATGCCTTGTTCAAGCATTGAAATACCAAGTTTGATGTTCTCTTCTTTGTATTCGTGCTTGAAGTATGCATTAATCTTTGATTTTGCACTTGATGTTTTTACCATTTTGAGCCAGTCTCGTGATGGTCCTTTTGAATTTTGAGATGTGATAATCTCTACAACATCACCATTTTTGAGTTTGGTTGAAAGTGGTTTGATTTTTCCATTTATTTTTGCACCAACACACTTGTTGCCTATTTCACTGTGAATTGAGTATGCAAAATCTAAAACTGTTGCACCTTCAACAAATTCAAGTACTTTGCCTTTTGGTGTTTGGACATAAATTTGACCTTCACAAAGATTTGTTCTTAATGTGTCAATAAATTCTTCGCTTGATAAGTCTTTTGATGATTCCATCATTTCTCTAAGCCAAGATATTTTTTTGTCTAGTTCACTTAATTTATTTTTCTTTTCTTTGTATAACCAATGGGCAAACACACCAAATTCTGCCAATTTGTGCATCTCGTATGTTCTAATTTGAATTTCTAATGGTCTTTCGTTCTCTGCAATTACCGTTGTATGCAAGCTTTGATAGCCATTTGGTTTTGGTGATGCGATATAATCCTTAAATCTGCCTTCCATTGGCTTGTAAATGCCGTGAATTTTGCCAAGTACTGCATAGCAGTCTTCAACACTATTAACAAGCACTCTTACAGCAATTAAATCGTAGATGTTGGCTAGAGAATAGCCTTTTGATTGTATTTTTTTGTAAATGCTTGAAAAGTGCTTTTGTCTAGACATTATTGTTGCATCACTTAGTTTTAGTTCATCCAATATTGTTTGAATGTTTTTTGTTGTTATTTGAATTTGTTTTTCGTTGACATCTTTTTGAAGCATAACACTTGTTGCCAATGTGTCATAAGTTTTTGGGTCAAGGAATTTTAGACAATAGTCTTCCAAATTTGATTTTAGTGAATTTAGACCAAGTCTTTCTGCAAGTGGAGCATATATTTCCCTTACATCCAAAAGAGTTTGATGTTGCTCACGTGTTAGTGGCAAAGAGTATTTTGATATGTCATATAACATAATGTATAGTCTTATGACTATTACTCTTATATCACTGCTCATTGCAATAAACATTTTACGCAATACTTCTGCTTGCTCTTGTTTTGATGTCCCTTCTGCAAAATTAAAGTTTGTGCAAAGTGTGTTATATATTTTTAATATATCAACATCTGTTGTTTGTTCATCAAATTTGTAACCAAGCTCATAAGCAAGATATGCAATAATTGAGTCAAAATCTAACCTGAAATTGATTAAATTGCTGACAATTTCGAATATTTTTTCGTCATTTTGGGCTTTATTTTGACAAATTATATCTAAAAGCTCTTTTTCTTTTTCATCAAGAGAAAAATTGTCTATAATCAATTTTTTAATTTTGTCCATATATCCTCCTTATTAAATTTGCTGTATTATATATTTTTGATTGTGATAAATCTGTTTTAATTGATTTGTTAAGTTTATAACAAAATAGTCCATCCTTTGTACCATGATTTATTATATTTAACTCTGACAAAATATAAAAGTACAAAATAAAATTTTCAAAACTGATTTTTATATTCTCTTTGTATATTCTGCTGTGAAGTCCCAAAATACTTGTAAATAATTCACTCTCTAATTTTGTTAAAACATTATATAATTCCAAAATATTTTCTCTGTTTAAATTTAGAGAAGTAAACAAGTTTTTGTCTTGATTGTTTAGCTCTGGAATAAATATATTTGCATCTGAGATTTTTTGTATTTCCTGCAAGTATGATTTGTCCAAAATATCATCCAAAAAGATAATATTTTTATAACTTTTTGCAAAGGAAATATCTTCTGGACAAATGTTAATTGCATTAAAACCAGTGACATTTGTTGAAATGAAATTTACTTCAAAAATATTGCTTAAATCATATGACTCATAGAACTTTTTGTATGACTCTGTGTTAAATGAAACAAAGCATGTACCAAACACAGATGAAGCACAATTTACTACAAAATTTATTACTTCATTTGGTGTATAGGTTTTTACATTGGCAAGTTCACTTTCTATGTTGTTATTTACATACTTTAGCTGTTGGAATTTTAGCGGATTAAAGTATTTTGTGGCACTATCCTTAAGTTCATTGCTAGAAGCAAAAGTTTTGACTATCCCTTTATATACACCCTTAAATGATGATTGCAATTCGAATACAAATTGATATTCTTTGCCAAAATTAAGTCTTGCAGCATCTTTGAGATAATTAAAGAATAGTAAGTGCAATTTTTTGTCAATATGAATATATGAATGCAAAGAATTAGGCTTTAATGGAACAATTTTGGCATTTCCTGCTCTAACCATAAATCTTGGCTTTGAATTTTCACAGCCACATGGTTCAATTTTCCTTAAATCATTAAAAAATTTGTCTGTTATATCATTAACATTAATTTCCAAATCATAGTAATTGATTGGAATGAATGCCTTTGTGTTTATATTTTGAATTATAAATGATGAAACACGATTGCAGAATTCATCAAAATGATTTACATTCATTGTAAGTCCCGCAGCCACTTTGTGCCCACCAAAAACTTCCAAAATATCTTTAACAGAGCTAAGCACTTGATGAATGTTTACATCATCAATACTTCTTGCAGAGCCTTTGAGTTCATCGCCTTCTTGAGCAAACAAAATTACTGGTCTGTTGTATATTTCTAGTATTCTTGAACAAACAATACCAAGTATGCCACTATCCCATTCCTTTGATTTTAATATAATTACTGGGGTTTGTGACATATTTTGATTTTTTAGCATTTCTGCACAATCATCAAATACTTTATTGCAAATTTCCTGTCTTTTTTGATTATAATTGTTTATCTTTTCTATAAGTGCTTTTACCTTTGCTGCATTGCTTTCTAGCATTAGTTCAAGCGAAACAGCAGCATCACCCATTCTTCCCGATGCATTGAGTTTTGGCGCAATTTTGAAAGCAATATCTGATGCTTCCAGTTTGTTTGGGTCCAATTTGTTCTGTTTGCACATTACTTTTAGTCCATATGGAAGATATTTGTCAAAAACATTAAGTCCTTTTGCCACAATAACCCTGTTTTCATCTGTTAATGGAACGATATCTGCTATGGTGGCGATTGTTGCTATGGATATAAATATTTCGCTCTCTTGGAAGCCTAAAATGGCCTGTGCAATCTTGAATGCCACGCCTGTTCCACAAAGGCCATTGAATGTGTATGCTTGGTCTTTTAGTTTTGGATTAACAACAATGCAATCTGGAATAACATCTGGTATTTCGTGATGGTCTGTTATTATTATGTCTATTCCAAGTGATTTGCAATATTCAACTTCATCATGACAAGTAATTCCACAGTCAACTGTTATAATTAAGTCTGGCTTGCTTTTTTGGCATATTTTGTCTATAACACTGTTTGTTAGACCATATCCATCAATAAAACGATTTGGCAAATAATATGACGCATTTGTACCTAATTTTTTGAGTATACCAAGCATTATTGCTGTTGCTGACATTCCATCAACATCATAATCACCAAAAATCAATATTTTTTTGTTTTGCTTTACTGCTTCTCTTATTTTTTCAACACATTCTTTCATTCCTGAAAGCAAAAATGGGTCAACATATTTTTGTTTTGTTGGTGATAAAAAAGTGGCTATCTGCTCGCTTGTTTGATAACCTTTGGAATATATTATTTCCATAACTTTTTCATCTATATCAAATTGCTTTGATAATTGACGAATAACAGTGCCATCTGCACCATTATTATAAAACTTTATTAAATTCATTTTTTCTACCCATCTGCAATAACAGCAGACATCACCTTATGACTTGATTATACAATACTTAAAAAAAAAGAACAACCAAAATTGGCTGTTCTTGTTTTTTTATTTTTAATTTTCTTCTTTTGCTTCTGTTTCTACAATTACTTCAGGAGCATCTTTGATGTCTTCTTCTGTGAGTTTCTCTTCAACAACTGCTTTTTTGTCTTCTTTTTCTGCTTTTTTGAGTCTTCTCTTAACATATGTTCTTGCCCATAATCCTGGTGTGATATATATTGAAGACAAGAATGGAATCATAACTGCAATCATTAATGGAAGTGATGCACTGCTTACCATATATACTGGTACTGCATCAAGTATTAAAGTTATAAGTAAAAGCAAACATCCAATAATATAATTTGTTACTGAACCACTTTTTATTGCTTCATTTGCAAGTTCAAGTTTTGTTGATTTTGCAAATTTTTCTTTTTTCATATTGTCGTTCATTCTTGAGAAATATAATGTTGACAATATAATTGAATATATTGTTACAAAAGCAAATGCTGCCATTGTTCCAATTTCTAATTTAATTCTTGTTATTGCTAACAATGCTAACAATAATGCATTATCAAGTAATGCCATTATTAATGTTACAAAACCAGCACTAACACCAAATCTTATCCAAAGATAAATTGTTACGCAAACAATTGCAATCAATACGCCAAGTGCAGTTGAAAGCATTACACCGTTGTCTACACTTCCCTTAAAATTATCTACTTTTACAAATGTTTGTTGATCATGTTCTGTTGCTGTGCTATGGAACGCTTGAATTAAATCATTTTTTATTGTTTCTCTTAATTCATCTGAAACAGCATCAAATTTTACTGAAATTGCATTGCCATAGTAGTTTGTTTCTACTTTTTGATAAATTAAACCTGTTACTTTGTTGTCTTTTAGAACTTTGTCAAGTTCTGTTTTTGTGTCTTTGTATACTTTTGCATCACCAAGGTCTTGTTCAATTACAACTGTTGCAACTGTGCCACCTTTGAAATCCATACCAAGGTTAAAGTTTACGCATAATGCCAAAACAACACCAAGTACAAGTATTACAAGTGGACAAATTAAGTGATACCAAAAATTCTTTGAAAAGTTATATTTTGGATTTTTTACTTCATTCTTGAAGTTTGTAATAAAATTATTCTTCATCTGCTGCTGTCTCCTTTTTTAATCCCAAGTGACTTTCTTTTGTGCTATTGAGTGGCAAATACCATCTTGTGAATAATCTTGTTATAAGTAGAGATGATACAATTGCTAATACGCTGCCAATTGCAAAT
This sequence comes from Christensenella sp. UBA1242, assembly GCA_002308915.1. Classification (GTDB taxonomy): domain Bacteria; phylum Bacillota; class Clostridia; order Christensenellales; family UBA1242; genus UBA5893. Next base: position 28,606 of record DBWI01000026.1, read on the forward strand.
GCAACAGCAAAAGATTTGATTATATCAAAACCAGCAAAATACAAAGCCAAAGAAGCCAAGAATGATACTGAGCAAATATCAACTATTTTGAACAATGAATTTTTGAAGCCTAATTTGAATGACAAAGGTATTCTTCTGCCATTTTGGTACTCTTGCTTAATGTTTTGGAAAACAATTATATGACAAAGAGTTGTTAAAGCAAATCCAAGTACACAACCTGCAATACCTGCTATTGATAATGTTACAATTGGAAGAGCTTGCAATAAGAACAAGTACAAAATAACATTAATAACTGATGTAAGCATAAACATAAGTCCAAGGTCACGATATCTTATAATCATTAAAACCATAATAAGAACAAATGCTACTGCCAAGCCAATTCCAACAAATAAAGCCGAATTGTTGCCCATATATGCTGCAGCAACACTGTTTTCTTTTACAACAAGTTTTGTGTCTATTGTTCCCATCAAAACATTGGCTGCATACAAGTTTGTTGCATTTTCTGTTGTGAGTGATGAAATAGGCATAAATGTTTCACCTGCAAATTGTTCTCTTGTTATTTCTCCAAGACTTCCAAGTTTGTTTCCATCTGCATCATAGAAATACAAAGTGTTTCCGTTGTTTGCAACATATTTTGTTAATTCTTTGTATTGCTTTGTTCCAAGACTATCAAAAGTCATATAAACACCAAAACTGTATGCATTTGTTGTTGAACTTGTGTTTTGATATGATGCTTTGCAAGAAGAAATTCTTTCTGCTGAAATATCATACTTTGTTTTTTCAGTTGTTTCTGCACCCCTTATTGTTACTTTAAGTGGATTTGCAAGTGCTTCCATAAGGTCTGCACTTGTGTCACTTGCAGGAATCATTGCCCTAATTTCATTTGAGTTTTGCAAACCTACTTGATTGTTTGAAGCACCAAATGAAGCAAGAACTTTGCGAACAAATGTTAATGTGTTGCATAGTTGTTCATCTGTTACACTTTCTACTTCTTCTGAAACTGGTTTTACTTCAAAAACAGCAGTTTGTGCATCTCCCAAATCATATGACATGCTTATTGCATTAACAAAGCCAGCATAGTCATTTGTGTAAAATGGTAACTTGAATGAGCAAAATGATAAAACAAGACCAAGTGCCACCAAAATTGTTACCAAAATAAAATTAATTCTAGAAAAACGTTTAGCCATTATATTCTCCATAATTTTGTGTTAAACACAATCATACAAGTTAGTATTATAATTAAATAATTATTATTAGTCAAATACTTTTTTGTTTTTAACACAATATTTATTAACTTAATTGCTATTTTACACAAAAAAAAAGATAGCCAAAGTAGCTATCTTTGTAAACAAGAGATATTTATATTATTTTTTTTTGAAATTTACGGCAATAATTCCACTTATTCCACCTGTTATTGCACCAAATAAACAATCGTTCAAAAATGAAATACCAAATTGGAAATTTCCATCTAACAACGAAAATGAAACATATGATATTATTGTAAATAACAAACCAATAAGCATCCCCAAAATAAGTCCCATTTCTTTGACTTTTTTGAGACCAAACAAAGTTCCAAAAAATATTGATAATATTTTTATTACTTGATTAACTGGTCTGATTGCATTGTCGCTTATTGTAAAAATTCTTAAAGCAAAAGCAAAAATCAAAATTGCTATTAAACAAAAAGAAAGCGCCATTAGTGAACCCTTTAGGATGGTTACAAAAAATGGTGCTTTGTTTTCTAACTGTTTTGTATTTGACTTCATATTCACATTCTCCTGTTTACAATGTATGAATATGAAGCAATTTATTAAATTATGAATTATTTTTTAGCTGATTTTGATTTTGAAGTTGATTTTTTGGCTGTTGTTCCTGTTGTCTTTTTTGCTCTTGGTTTCTTTGGCTTTTCTTCTTTTACTTCTTCTTCAACAGGGGCTTCATTTTCTTCTTGAACTTCTACTGGTTTTTCTTCAACTACTTCTTCTGCAGGTTGTTCTTGTTTTTCTTCAACTTTTGCTTCATTAGCTTTTGCAGCAACATTTGATAAGTTTTCTACAATTGCATAAACATCAAGAGTTAAATAACCAGGATTTTTTGATGTTCCTGTTTCAATTGTTACCAAAGAAAAATTATCGCTCTTTTCAAATGAAACAATTTTTCCAACAATACCGGCAGCAGTTAAAACTCTGTCGCCTTTTTTGAGATTGTCAATAAGTTTTGTTTGCTTGTCTGATTCTTTTTTGTTCATAAAACGGAAATAGAATGGAGCAGCAATAATTACAAGCAGTAATAACCCAAGTAAAACCCATTGAAAAATATTTGCAGTTTCTAATAATAATAAATTCATATAATCCTCCTATACCCCAAGAGTACAAAAAAGTATAACAAGCACAACCAACATTAGTACAGGAACCAAAACTTCAGCTAAACCGGCTAATAGCATATTATACCTCCCCTTTATTTCTTTATAACATATTTTTGCCAAAAAACAAACTTTATAAATGTTTTTTTTTGTTAAATTTTATAATCTTTGAGATATTCTTCCTTGAAATCAAGTAATCTATCTTCCCAGATGGCTTGTTTTATTTGTTCTGTTAGTTTTGTTAAATGTCTTAAATTGTGAATTGACAACAATTCTCCACCAAGCATTTCACCTGCTTTGATAAGATGTCTTAAATAAGCTCTTGTATAATGTTTGCAAGTATAGCAATCACAATCATCTTCAATTGGTCTAAAATCTTCGGCAAATTCTGCATTTTTGATTACCAATTTTCCATGTCTTGTAAATGCTGTTCCATTTCTTGCTATTCTTGTTGGCAAAACACAGTCCATCATATCTATTCCACGTGCATAACCTTCCAAAAGACAATCTGGACTTCCTACACCCATTAAATATCTTGGCATATTTTCTGGCAAGTCTGGACGCATTTCATCTAGTATTTTGTACATCAATTCTTTTGGTTCACCAACACTAAGCCCGCCAATTGCAATTCCGCATTTTGCATATGGAATACAGTCCTGAATACATTTTTTTCTTAAATCCATATAAAAATTGCCTTGGATTATTGGGAATAACATTTGATTTTCATTTTTTTGTACAGCATAACATCTTTCTAGCCATTGTCTTGTTATTTCTGCAGATTTTTCTGCTTCTTTGTGTGAATCACCATAATTTGAGCAAATATCAAATGCCATGATGATATCTGAGCCAAGTTTGTTTTGAATATCAATTGCTTTTTCTGGTGTCATAAAGTGTTTTTCACCACTAATATGAGAACTAAATTCAACACCATCTGGTGAAATCTTCCTTAGTTTTGCTAAGGAAAAAACTTGAAAACCACCACTATCTGTTAAAATTGGTCTATCCCAATTCATAAATTTGTGAAGACCACCAGCTTTTGCAACAATATCTGCACCTGGTCTTAAATATAAGTGATATGTGTTAGAAAGTATTATTTGAGCATTGAGTTCTTTTAGGTCTTCTGGTCTTAATCCTTTGACTGTTGCTTGTGTTCCTACCGGCATAAAAACAGGTGTTTCTATATCACCATGTGGTGTGTGGAAAACGCCTATTCTTGCACCAGATTGTTTGCATACTTTTTTTACTTCGTAACTAAAATTCATTATTTCTCCTATTCAATAAACATAGCATCGCCAAAACTGAAAAATCTGTAGTTCTCTTTGACAGCCAATTTGTATAATTCAAGGGTTTTTTCTACTCCCATCATTGATGATACAAGCATTATTAAAGTGCTTTCTGGCAAATGGAAATTGGTTATCAAACTGTCAACAACTTTCATTTTGTATGGTGGGTAGATAAAAATACTTGTTTCTTCACTTTTTGCACTTAGTTTGCCATTTTCGTCGCTTGCACTTTCCAGCACTCTTACACTTGTTGTTCCAACAGCAATAACTCGTCTTCCTTCACTTTTTGCCAAGTTGATTTTGTCTGCAACATCTTGAGTTATAACATAATACTCTGAGTGCATTTTGTGATTGAGTATGTTGTCATCTTTTACTGGTCTAAATGTGCCAAGGCCAACATGAAGCATCACTTCTAACACTTCAACGCCTTTGTCTTTTACCTTTTGTAATAGTTCTTTTGTCCAGTGAAGTCCTGCAGTTGGAGCTGCGCTTGACCCCTGCTCCTTTGAGTAAACAGTTTGATATCTTTCCTTATCTTTTAATTCACTTTTGATATAGTGTGGAAGTGGCATTGAGCCAATTCTTGACAATATATCTTCAAATGTGCCACTAAATATAAATTCAATTTTGCATACACCATATTCACCAATTTCAACAACTTTGCAACTAAGTTCGTCTGAAAATGTTATCAAAGTGCCTACTTTTAGTCTTTTTGTTGGCTTTGCAACTACTGTCCAATTTGTTAAATCTATTCTTTTTTGAAGCAAAACTTCAATTTTTGCGCCAGTTCCTTCTTTTTTACCAATTATTCTTGCAGGAATAACTCTTGAATTGTTTAGAACAAGTACATCTCCTGGTTTGAGATAATCGATTATATCTCTAAAAATTTTATGCTCAACTTTGTCTGTTTTTCTGTGATAAACAAGCAATCTTGAACTATCACGTGGCTCAACTGGTGTTTGAGCAATTTGACTTTCTGGCAAGTCATAGTAGTATGTTTTTTTGTTTGTTAAATCATTCATCATCTGCCACCGTTTTGTATACTTCTAATGATTTTCTCTTTTCATCGCTTAATGATATTCCCAAATGTTCGTATGCTTTTGGCAAAGCAACTCTACCCCTTGGAGTTCTTGCAATAAATCCAAGTTGCAACAAATATGGTTCATAAACATCTTCTATTGTTACATTATCTTCGCCTGTTGCAGCACTTAATGTATCTAATCCAACTGGACCACCACCAAATTTTTTGATAATGTTATCTAAAATTCTTCTGTCAACAAAGTCTAAGCCAAGTTCGTCAATTTCCATTAGTGCCAAAGATTTTTCTGCTATTTGTTTTGTTATTTTACCTTCCCCAATAACTTCTGCAAAATCACGAACACGCTTTAGTAGTCTGTTTGCAAGTCTTGGTGTTCCACGACTACGTGAAGCAAGACACAAACAAGCATCATCATCAATCTCAATTCCAAGAATTTTGCTTGAACGATTTATGATTGTTTTTAGTTCTTCTGGAGTGTATAACTCCAATCTGCAAATAACACCAAATCTATCACGAAGTGGGCCTGTTATCATTCCTGCTCTTGTTGTTGCTCCAATAAGTGTAAATGGTTGAATTTTTAATCTCATATTTTTTGCAGATGGACCTTTTCCAACAACAAAATCTAGTGCAAAGTCTTCCATTGCAGGATACAAAATTTCTTCAACAGATTTGTTTAGTCTGTGAATTTCATCAATAAAAAGTACATCACCTTTGTTAAGGTTTGTTACAATTGCAGCTAGGTCTGCTGCGTGCTCTATTGCTGGACCTGATGTAATTTTGAGTTGTGAGCCCATTTCGTTTGCTATAATGTGTGAAAGTGTTGTTTTTCCAAGTCCTGGTGGGCCATACAAAAGAACATGATCTAGTGTATCATTTCTCTTTTTTGCAGCTTCTATATACACTTTTAGTGTATTTTTTATTTTTTCTTGTCCAACATAGTCTGCCATTGCACGTGGACGAAGTGAATTTTCTATTTCCAAATCACTTGCATTCTTTGTGCTTGTAATAAATCTGTTATCTTCTGCCATTAATTCATTCCCCTTAATGCTTTTGTGATAATTTCTTCAACTGAAGAAGAGTTTTCTGCATGTTCTTTTGCCAGTCTGTATGCTTCGTTTTTGCCTACGCCAAGGCTCATTAATGCTTCTGTTGCTTCTTCAACATAACTCATATTAACATTGCTTTCTACGCTTTCTTGTACTGGCTCAACTTTGTCCTTAAGTTCAACAAGCAATCTTTCTGCTGTCTTTTTGCCAAGACCTTTTATTGTGCAAAGCATTTTTATATCTTGACGGAAAATTGCAGTTGACAATTCACTCAGTGATATTCCGGATAAAATACCAATTGCCATTTTGGGTCCAATTCCACCAACTTGAATTAACTTCATAAACATATCTTTTTCTTCTTTTGACACAAAGCCAAATAGTGCTATTCCATCTTCTCTTACTTGAAGATATGTTAAAAGTTTTACTTCTTCATTCATATATGCAATGGAATTCATTGTATGGTCGCTAACTTGAACTTCATAGCCAATACCATTGTTTTCTATGACTAATATGCCTTCTTCTTTTTGTGCTACTTTGCCTTTTATAAAACTAATCATTTTTTCTCCTAACTTATACTTGATTGATATTTAATCTTGGGTTTATTTGACTGTGACAAATTGCCACTGCTAATGCATCTGCTGCATCATCTGGCTTTGGTACTTTTTCTAGTCCTAATATTGATTTGACCATAAATTGTACTTGTGCTTTTTCTGCTCTGCCCACACCAGTTAATGCTTGTTTTATTTGAAGTGGTGTGTATTCATATGTTGCAATATTAGATTTTTTGCAAGCTAAGAGTATTACGCCCCTTGCTTCTGCAACTGGAATTACTGTTGTTTGGTTTTTGAAATAAAATAACTCTTCAACAGCAACAACATCAGGCTTGTATGATGAAATTAGACTTGTTAGTGAGCTATAAATAACTTCTAACCTGTCTGGAAGTGTCATTTCTTTTGGAGTCGACACAACACCATAATCAATCACATCAATATTTGCACCAGTATCAATTATTCCCCAGCCAACAATTCCATAACCTGGGTCTATTCCCAATATTCTCATATTATTACCTTACTATAAAAGAGTATATTTTATATATAAAAAAGTCAAGTAAATGTGAAATAAAAAAAATTGCCCAATAAGGCAATTTTTAATTTTTTATTATTTTATTTTTTCGTCATACATTTTATCAAAGTTCTTTTGTGATAATTTGAGTTGTTTTTTGCCACTTTCTATTTTGTAAAGTGCATCATATAAACTTTCTACAATGTAGTATTCGTCTTTGTTGTGATGGAATTCTAGTATGTATGCTTCCATATTTTTATTAACTGCAACTTCAAGAACATCACCACTATACAAAAGTTCGTTTTGCTCTTTTGCTTGTTCTATAACATCAATGTTATAGACTTTTTTTAGTGATACACAATTGTTGAATACAGTAAGCAATGTGTTTATTCTCTTTGTATCGCTTGATTTTTCAAAATAATCAACAAGCCAAATAAGATGGTCTATCATTGATATAAAACCTTGTCTGTATGCAACAGGACTATCAATTTCTTTGTCTCTGTCAAGATATTCTTCACCGTTATATGAAGAAAGGAAAAAACACTTTTGCTTTTTTACTAAATCTTTAAATTCACTTAGTGTTAATGGTGTGCAATACTCTTGTTTCCCATTTTCTGTTTTAACCATAAAAGACTCCTAAATTTGCTAATAAAAATTATATAATACAAATTTTAATAGTCAAAAGACTATTATTCTTCGACATTGTTAACATTGTGATAAACTTCTTGAACATCATCAAGGTCATTAAGCCTATCAAGCATTTTTTGGAAGCTATCAAGCTTTGATTCATCAAGGTCAACATAGTTGTCTGCAACAAGTGTTACTTCGGCGCTTAAGAATGTGTAACCTTTTGCTTCTAGCCCTTCTCTAACACTTCCAAAAGCATCTACACTTGTGTAAACTTCAATTACATCGTCTTCTTCAACAACATCATCGGCACCAGCATCAAGGCAATCCATCATAACAGTATCAACATCTGTTGATGATGTTTTTTCTATTACAATAACACCTTTTCTGTTAAATAAGTAGCTAACGCAACCTGTTGAGCCAAGAGAACCACCATGTTTGTCAAATGCATGCCTTACATCTCCTGCTGTACGATTTTTGTTGTCTGTTAAGCACTCAACAATAACAGCTGAACCACCTGCACCATATCCTTCGTATGTGATTGCTTCGTAATTTACACCACCAAGTTCACCTGCTGCCTTTTTGATTGATCTTTCGATTGAGTCATTTGGCATATTGTTTTGCTTTGCTTTTGCAATTGCATCACGAAGTTTTGAGTTTGTTGCAGGGTCGCTTCCACCTTGCTTTACAATAACTGCTATTTCACGGCCAATTTTTGTGAAAATTTTGCCTCTTTGAGCGTCTGTTTTTTCTTTTGTTCTTTTGATATTATTCCATTTGCTATGTCCTGACATTTATTTGTTTCCTCCATATGTTATTTGATACATAATAATGCTTCCGCTTACACCAGCATTAAGACTTTCTAAATTATTTTGCATTGGTAATGATATTTTGCTTGTAGCAATGTTTTTTAGTTCTTCACTAACACCATGACCTTCATTTCCAATAACAACACCAACTTGATTATTAAATTTGCAATCATAAATGTTTTTGCCATTCATATCTGCTATTAAAATTTCTTTTTTCCAAGTTTTTAACTCTTGCAAAAAGTTGTAATCAACTTCGTACACATTACACCTAAAAATTGCACCCATTGTACTTCGTACAACTTTGTCAGAATATGCACCTGCGCAATTGATTAAATATATGTCCAAAAAGTTTGCTCCAACGGCACTTCTGATGAGTGTGCCAACATTTCCTGGGTCTTGAACATTGTCCAAAATTAAAAAGTTGCCATCAGGCGGTTTTGGGGTTTTTGCTTGACATTCAATCAAAGCAATTGTCCCTTGCGTTGTGATTGTGTTTGAAAACTTTTTTAACACATTGTCTGATACTTGAATTTCATCTTCTTTTGCATTTTGTGAATTGGTTAAAACATATAACACCTTGTAACCACACATCTTTGCTTCACTAATGAGCTTTGGATTGTCTAGACACAATATGTTCTTTTGTTTTTTTAATTCAAGCAATTGTTTAATTAAATCATTTTGAGTTGATGTTATCATACGCAATAATTATACACATTTGATACAAAAAAACAAATCAAAAATGATTTGTTTTTTAATTTTTAGTTAGCTTTTTTTGCTGCAACTACAAGTGAGCTGAATCCATTTGGATCATTAACAGCCATATCTGCTAATATTTTTCTGTTTACGTTGATGTTTGCAACTTTAAGACCGTGCATAAATTTGCTATATGAAATTTCGTTAAGACGGCAAGCTGCGTTAATTCTTGTAATCCAAAGAGCACGGAAGTTTCTCTTTTTAAGTCTTCTGCCAACATAAGCATATTGACCACTCTTCATAACTGCTTCACGAGCAACTCTGTATAATTTTGATTTTGAACCTCTGTAACCTTTTGCTTGTTTTAAGATTGATCTTCTTTTCTTTAAAGCATTAACTGATCTTTTAATTCTCATTTTTACTTACCTCCTTACGCATTAATCATCTTTCTGATGTTAGCTGCTTGTTTTCCAGAAAGATAAGCTCCTCTTCTTAATTTTCTTTTTCTATCTTGTGATTTCTTTGCAAGGAAATGTCCTCTGTTTGGTCTTGCAAATTTTACGGCGCCTGATTTTGTTACCTTAAATCTTTTCTTTGCGCCACTGTGTGATTTTTGTTTTGGCATTTTTCTTTTCTCCTTATATTTTATTTTTTGTTATTTTTTGGTGATACAACTAAAATTATGTTTCTTCCAACAATTTCTGGTTCTTTGTCAACAGTTCCAGCACTTTCCAACATACCAAAGAAAGTTTTTACAACTTCTATAGCATTTTTGGCATATGCTTGTTGACGACCCTTCATGCGAAGAACAACTTTTACTTTGTTTCCTTCATTCAAAAATCTTAAGCCGTGTTTTGCCTTTACTTCCATATCATGTGTGTCGATTGTCATTGAAAGTTGAATTTCTTTGAGTTCAACAACTTTTTGATTTTTGCGAAGTTCTTTTTCTTTTTTTATGGCATCAAATTTGTATTTGCCATAATCCATAACTTTGCAAACAAATGGATTTGATGAGCTTGACATCAAAACAAGATCAAGACCAGCATCAGCTGCGATTTCGTTTGCCTTATCAATGCTAACAATTCCTAGTTGTTCGCCAGAAGCACCGATTAAACGTACTTCGTTTGCAACAATTTGTTCGTTGATTAAAAGTTCTTTAAAAATGGTCGTATCCTCCTGAATAAAAATTGAGTGAAAGCATAGTACTCTCACTCAATATAAAACACAATAAGAATATTAAAATGTTTTACACGGCCTAAGCTAATTCTTGGCTGGTGAGAGTTACCTCTACTTTGCTATGTAATACTATCAAATATGATATGTATTGTCAACTGTTTTTTTAATATTATTCAAAAATTTTAAGTTTGTAATCTTCAACATTGTTTGCATCTGTTGTTGTTGCAAATGTGTTGATTGCTCTGCTTTCTCTTAAATACTTATAAATGTTTGAATATTTGTCAATCATGTCTTTTTCAAGACCTAATTTGAATTTGAGATGTCCTCTTAATTCTCTTAAGTCTGAAATGTTGTATTCTTGAACATAAATTCCAAGAGCTTTTACTCTGATTCTGTTTAAGTTCTTTTCTGTTGGATATACCTTTGGACTTTGATGTTGGAATAATGGGAATTGATGGTATTTGTCGTTAGCAGCATATTTTACGCCACCTTCAATTTCGATTGCTCCCATCTCATGCCAAATTGCAGATAATCTTCTAAGCTTAAGAATGCTGTAGCTGATTTCTGGCTTTGTTTTGTATGCATTCATAAACTTTACTTGAAAATACAAATCTTTGTAGTTCAATGTGAAAAGTTCTCTAAGCTTTTCATCTGACATCTCTAGGATGTCTTTTAATGACTTTGATACTAAAAGTTCATCAATAATTCCTTCATAGTTTTTGTAATAAATTGCTATTTCATCAATATTAATATTTCTCATAACTTACTCCTAACTTACCTTAAATTCTTCGTTTCAATTAAGAATACTACATATTACATATGATGTCAATATGCAATTTTGAAAAAATATTATTTTTTTTTAATAATTTGTAGACAAAAACTTGACTCGCTTTTCAAATAGTCTGCATATAAGGTCTCTTATGTTTGAAGAAAGCTGTTCTGTGCAATAAATATTTATGTTTTTTGGAGATAATGCAATCAAATCATTCACTAACTTTTCTTCGTTCATATCTGACTTATCTAGTGATATTTTATCAAATTTTGAGTCAAATAAATCGTAAGAATTTTGGCTTGGCATAATGTTTATTACATCATTTTTGATTTCCAAGTTGTCAATCAGAAATTTTATTAATTCAATGAATGTCTCATCACTATAAAGATATATTTCGTTATCATTTGTTATTTCAATTAGTTCTGCCCATTTTTTTCTCAACGTTGCTAATTTGAAATTAAAAAAACCATCAATGTTTAGTTTTTTGTCTATGTTTAGATATTTGTTGACAATATATTTATCGGTGTCTTTGTCAAAAAATAATAATGCAGATAAAAATGCTTGTTTTATTACTCCATCTTTTATTTTTAACCTTAAATTATTTTGCAAAAAATCATTTTTGTAATAATAACAAATACATTCGCTTATAACATCTTGCAAGTAGAGTATCATCCTATATTTTTCATATTCATTACACGCAATCAAAATATCAAAGATATTTTGTTTGTTTAGTACTGTTACAACAATATCAAATTCTTGTGAATATTCTTTTAATTTGTTTTGAATATAATTTTTTATTTCACTATTATTTTGAACCGTCAAGCAAAATTCCCACATACTTTTTCCCTTTTGTCTATGTATTTTATGCAAATATACTTTTTTTACACACAAAAAAAAATCACATAATTTGTAATAAAAATAAAAATTAGAGCAAACATATTTGACATAAATATTATATGATGTTAAATTATTATTAGGAGAATTTATGAAAAAAAGACTTGGCGTAATTTTGGCACTAATTTTGGCTATTTGCTCCTGCTTTTGCTTGGTTGGCTGTAACGAAGAAGTAAAAGAGTACACAGTAACAACAAGAGTATGGTATGCCAACTATGGAAATGTTGATGGAAGTGGTACTTACAAAGAAAACAGCAAATGTACAATAACTGCAAAACCAAAAACAAATTCATCATTTATGGCTTGGATGCATAATAACCGTATTGTGTCATATGATAGCACATACACATTTGATGTTAACAACACAACAGATGGAGTTTATATTGCAATATTTACATTGCCAAATATTGACCTTGTAACCCCAAGTCTTTTTGTGTTTAATTCTGATTTTACTAATGTTACAGACATTGCTTTACAACTCAAAATTGGTGCAAGTTATGATTACCTTTATGAAATATATAATGGAAAAGCAGAAAGCGCAAATGAATACAAAATTGAAGACATAACTTTGGCTTTGCCAAAAAACAATCAAATTATTTGTGAAGCAAACTTATCTCTCACCTTCACTGCAGATGGCGAAGAAGAACCTTCAACATTATCAGAAAAAACAATTTTCACTTTTGATATTGAAGAACTAATCACAGAAGATTTTGAATTAAATATTCCACTTGGTATTGAAGGAAATGCAACAATAAAAATTGAATTTGTTAACTTTACAACTGGCGAAGAAGAAACAGAACCAGAAGAGCCGGAAGAGCCAGAGGAACCTACAGAGCCAGAAGAGCCCGAACAACCGGAACAACCAGAAAATCCTGAAGAAAACAATGAAAATCAAGAAAATAATGATTAACAAAAAAAGAATTGCCAAAAAAGCAATTCTTTTTTTTTACCAATACATACCAATTACATACGGATAACCATCGTTATAATTGGATGAGATATTCCAATTTGAACCAAGTGAATCTTTTATACTTGTTGAATTAATTGATGATGATTGTGTGCCATTGCAAGACAAAATATTAAATTCAACATCACATACACTACAAATAATATAATCATACCAACAATAACCAGTTGCAAAATATCTATCAATTTTATCATCATCTGCATTTTTTTCTCTGCAAAGTAAAGTATAATTAAATCTCCCCCATGGACACCAAAAATAAAAGTCAAAACCAGCAATATAACAATTTCCAGAAGAATATCCAAAGGAACCACCACCTGGACCTCTTGTATATAAAAGATCATTTAATGAAATGATATCTTCTTTTGTTACTCCAGCACAAACATATCTGTATTGCAAAATTTTTATTTCGTCAATAGTAATACCATTAGTAGATATCCTTGTTTTTTCTGAATAATAACAAGAAGAAACTGTACAATCTTTATTAGGACAAATCCCATCAACATAGGAATCCGTACAATATGCAGTTCTTGCACTAAGTATAGCAGAATTTATTATAACATCTCTTGCATGATTCCAAAACTCATCCCAACCATTGCGATAACCATATTGATACAAATATGCATAATCATAATGTTCATAGTATCTAAAGCCACCTGTAATTGTACCAGTATTATAGCAATAGCTAATATTATTTACACATCTAGCACAAATTCCACCTGCATATGCATAATAATCATATCTACGCACTTTGTTGACGAGATTAGAAGCATACATATTATTTGTTTTACCACCATCATATGGAGCACTCTTTTGTTTGCCTTCATATATTAATTCTTCTTTTATTGGTGCATAAGAAAAAACACTCCCTTTATTAAAACAATCTGATATTGAATTATCAATATAACCGACAACACCACCTACATACGATTTACCCAAATCAACATTTTGACCGCTTACTTTTATTCTTCCACCTGTAACATTTCCATAATTACCACATTTTGATACAGCAACAGAAGAATGCCCAACTATACCACCAATACGCAAATCACCAAATGAAGGCTGATTGTTATTTGTTGTAAAATAACTATTAACTTCACCATAATTTAAACACAAAGAAATTGATGCCCCAGATTCATTTTCACCAACTATTCCACCCAATCTTGGCCATTGATTTTCTTCAGGAGCTGAAACTGAACCATAGTTATAACAATTTTCTATTTTCTTTTTTGAAACTCCTGCAATTCCACCAAGAAATTTTCCACGATTAATTGTTGCATGATTAATACAATGTGTTATTGTTCCATAGTTATATCCACAAATTCCACCAACTCTTCTATCTTCATTTGTATTGTTATAATAATTCCCTTTAATTGTTCCACTTAGTACTGTGACACTATCTATTGTGCCAGAATAATTGTATCCACAAACAGTACCGGTTTTACTGCTCTTGCCATCTGTTTTTGCGTTGATTATTGACACATCTTTAAAAAAAATATTCTTTATTGTTCCATAGTTTGTAGATACAAAACCCACATTAGAATTATTGTAACTTATTGTTAACTTCTCAATTGTAAAAAAATTTCCATCAAGAGTACCTGAATTACTTTGTGGTGTCCAAGTTCTTCCTTCTAAATTAATATTGTTTTTTAATTTATAGGAATTTGAAGAATTGAAATAGTCTGTAAAATCTTCTGCATGCACACCACTATTTGACTGCATTGCAAAATAGCCAGCGAGTTGTTCTGGTGTTGAAATTAGGTTTGTTATAACTTCTTCACCATTGGCATCAATTGATATTTCTTGTTCAAAATCATATGTTGCATAATCTTGCCATGTTTCAATTTTGTAGCCATAACTTGATGTGATAACAGAGAGTGTAAACATCAAAAAAACAATTATCAACAAAGAATAAATCCATGAAAATATGTTGATTTTATTTGTCTTTTTGTAAATCATGTTACACCTCCTTACTTTGTATAATTTAGTATAAACTTTAAAAAAATAAAATACAAGTATTTTATGACATAAAAAAAGGACTAAAATAGTCCTTCAATTATATAGTTATTGTCTATTTTCATATTAACAGCATTTGGTGTTTTTGATAGTCCTGGCATCAAAAGCATACTGCCTGCAAGTGCAACAATAAATCCTGCACCATTCTTTAGTTCCAAATCTCTTATTGTGATATAAAAATCTTTTGGTCTGTTGAGTAGTTTTGCATCATCAGATAAACTGTATTGTGTTTTTGCTATTATAATTGGCAATTTGTTTAGATGCAAAGCATTTAGTTTTTTGATTGTTTCTTCGGCTTTTGGTAAGAACTTTACACCTTTTGCTCCATATACTTTTGTTGCAATATCTTTTATTTTTTGTTTTATTGTTGAATTAATGTCATAAGCAAATTCAAATGTTGAATTATCTTTGTCGCATAATTCAATAACTTTTTCTGCTAGTTTTTTGGTTCCTTTTTTCCCTTCTCCCCAAACATCACAAACGACACAATCAATTTTAATTTCATTAAGTTCTCTTAACACTGTGTTAATTTCTTCAAGTGTGTCCGTTGTGTATCTGTTTAGCGCAACAACAACTGGCAACTTGAATTGATTGTATATTGTGTTTATATGAGCATATAGGTTGTCCATACCAATTTTTACTGCTTCTACATTCTCTTCTTTGATATTTTCATAAGCAACACCACCGTGTAACTTTAAAGCACCAATTGTTGCAACAAGAACAACAGCATTTGGTTTTAGGTTTGCTACTCTGCATTTTAAGTCAAAAAACTTTTCTGCACCAAGATCTGAACCAAAACCTGCTTCGGTTACAACATAATCAGCATAAGACATAGCCATTTTTGTTGCAATAACACTATTACAGCCATGAGCAATATTTGCAAATGGTCCAAGGTGAACAAGTGCTGGTGTGTGGTCAAGTGTTTGAACAATATTTGGCATTAAAGCATCTTTTAGCAGTATTGCCATGGCATTTTCTGCTTTTAGATCTCTTGCATAAACCAAATTACCCTTTTTGTTTAATGCAACAGCAATATTGCCTAATCTTTGCTTTAGGTCATCAAAATCTGTTGCAAGACACATTATTGCCATAATTTCGCTTGCTGCTGTGATTGTGAAACTATCTTTTCTTTCTACCCCGTTTTTGTCACCCATGCCCACAGTAACACTTCTTAGTGCTCTGTCGTTTAGATCAAGACATCTGTGGAATAATATATTATTTTCGTCTATATTTAATTCATTTCCTTGAAATAAGTGATTATCTATCATACTGCACAAAAGATTGTTTGCGCTTGTTATTGCGTGGAAATCACCGTTAAAATGCAAGTTTATGTCTTCCATTGGCGCAACTTGACTATATCCACCACCAGTTGCTCCACCTTTTATTCCAAAAACTGGTCCAAGTGATGGCTCACGAAGTGCCAGACAGGTGTTTTTGTGTAATTTTGATAAAGCGTCAGCAAGCCCGATTGATACTGTTGTTTTTCCTATTCCCATTTTTGTTGGATTGATTGCTGTAACTAATATTAGTTTGCCTTGCTTGTTGCCATACTCAATTGGAAGTTTTGCCTTGTAATTGCCATACAAAGAAAACTCGCCTTTGTAGCCAAGTTTTTTTACTATTTTGTCAATTTTTTCTAATTTTGTATTTCTTGCTATCTCTATATCTGTCATTTTTACCTCTATATGCTGAATTATACAAAAAATAATTATTTTTGTCCACAAAATGACATAAAAAAAGATGATGCCTTTTGACATCACCTTTTGTTGTTTTATAATTCTTGTCCTTTATCATATTTCTTCATTTCAATCTTCTTTTGAACATCAAGAATTTTGTATCTGATTGGAAGAAATTTCTTTGTGCTAAATTTCAAATCTTGCTTCTTTAATTGATATTTAATCTCAATAGCTTCTTTGCCTTGATACAACTTGCCATCTGCATCTGCATAAGCCACTTGGCCATTTATTACTGCAGGAATATATTTTGCTGATGGTTCAAAATGTTTAATTTCATCACATACGCAAGGAAGAATAATTTCGCCTTTGTTATTGAATATACCATACTTGCCTCTTGAATCTTTAACTTTGATAAAATCATACATGTTAACAAAATCTATTGTTTCAAAAGTGATTGGAACAACTGGATACAAATCTTTATTGATAACTCCTTCCAACCCATTTTTCCTTACAATTGCAAGACCATTTCTGTTGAAATCAGAAATGAAATCATAATTAAATGGTACAGCAGTAGTTAATTTTATATCAAGAGCACCAAGCTTGAAATTTTTTGAACAAATTACTCTGCCGTTTTTGAACTTGCCAACAACATCAAACTCAAAATTTGTGAGTTGACGGCCGGTTGTGTCAAAAATTGCATATTTGTCATTTTTTTCCAAAGCAACAAAGCCCTCGCCCATGTTTACATATTTATCATAGTTTTCATCAAGAAGTATTGAACCTGTTTTGTCAACCATATTAAATTTGTCATCGTCAAGTTGAACAATTGCAACTGGATTTGTAAATTTTGTATCAGCAACTTCAGCATATTTATAATCGTCAAAGCCCTTGCCTTCTTTTGTGTAAACAGTGTATCTGTTTGGATATCCTTTGCAAACGAATAAATTCATTTCTGAGCTATATTCAATGCTATCAAAAGCAACAGGAACGATTTCTTTGTTATTTTCATCAACTATTCCAACAAAAGAAGGATCAATAATTTCAATTCCATACTCCCATGCTTTGTATAAACCTTTACCTATTGAAATTTTCTTGTCGTACATAGTAGCACCTCCTACTTCGTACATTTATATTAACATAAATATTGTATATTGTCAATATGCAATCGTAATAGCAATACCTAAATAATTTGGGTAATTCTTGTATTAAATAAAAAAAAGTGTGCAAACTACAAATGTAAAGCAAATTGCTTTGCAAAGGAGGTAAAACTATATAATGTTTGGCAGACACAAAATGAGCAAGGAAAGTAAAAAATGTAAAAACTGCTCATCAAAAACAAACTTAAACACAGAAGCTGGCTCGGATATGAATATGTCAAAACCTAAACGAACCAAAAACTGTTCTTCGTGTTTAAAAAAGTAGTTTTGCTAAAAAAAACCTTGGCATTAGCCAAGGCTTTTTTTATTGTTCAGCACTAATATTTGAATGTATATAGTGTTTATTTCTGTTACTTAATTCTGCAATAACATCTTTTCTGATTTGGTCTGGATCATAACCAAGTTGTTTACACTTTTCATCAATTTGTTCCCTTGCGCTATGTAGATCCTTAAAAACAGTCATATCTTTCTTTTTTTGTGGGTCATTATAAGTTAAAACAGAAGTTGCTATATTGTAGTAATCAAAATACATTTTCCTTATTTGTTGCTCTGTAATCTTAGGATTTTTGAGCTCTTCTGCCACTGCATTTTGATACAGTCTTGATAAAATTGCCTCTAATTTCATTTGAGCATACACACAACATTCATTATCCGTTAGGTCTTCAATCTCATTTTCAAAGCCAGCTTGTAATAAGTATTCTCTTGATTTTATACTTGATGTTGCAGCTACGCATAATACTTCTAATATTTTGAGTTGATCAACTGTTAAGCCAGTTTTTTTATATACTAAATCTGCAAAAGCATCTTTTGATATCAATCTTGCCCTTTGCATCTCAGCTTCTCCTAGTAATACAGAAAGAAATTGCCCTACTGAATATAAACTATTGTTTGATGATTCAATGTTGGGAACTGCTTGAGTCATTGACTTACCTTTGAAAGTACGCAATAATAAAACTTTTCTGTGAATATTTGCAGCATCAAGAGAAACCCTTTCAACCAAAATTTCTTCAAGTGAAAGATTATTAGAATTGTATTTTAATAATCCATTTGTTGAAGCAGATGCATGATAAAATTCGTGTGCGATTACTTTTTTTCGTAATTCTTGCTTAAATTCCATTTTTTTGTCTTCTGGTAGTTTGTTATAGTAATCACCATATATATCTTCTCTATTTGAAGATTCAAACTTAAAACTATAAATAAAAGGTAAATTATGTAAACTTTTTTCTTTTAATGTAGCTTCACCATTTAGAGTAATATATTTTAAGTCTTCTGGCTCAAATTCAGTAAAAATAACTCTATTTTGAGCGTGCATATATAATCTTATAATATAAACTGAGCTAATAGAAAATTCACTAACAGGTTTATACTGAATACCATACTTTTCACAAATTTCTTTTCTTGTGGCTTCAAACTTGTCCTTGTCTGGCAAATCACTAAGTTTTATCTTCTCTGCATTATATGATTTTAATGTCACAAAAGTATCAAAAATTGCATCCAAAAACTCTTCTTCATCATTATAACCTTTTGTGGAGAATTTATCTAAATTACCAAATACAATTTTAATAAATTGTTTTAATTCATCTTTTGACATTTGCATCATTTTTTCTTCTTGTTTATATATTATAATATAAAAAATCAAAAGTCAATATTAAAAAAATAACCATTGCTGGTTATTTTTTGGTGCCGGGAACCGGACTTGAACCGGTACGAAGTTTCCCTCGAGGGATTTTAAGTCCCTTGCGTCTGCCTATTCCGCCATCTCGGCATTGGAGGTGCCACCCAGATTTGAACTGGGGAATAAAGGTTTTGCAGACCT
>DBWI01000023.1 GCA_002308915.1 Christensenella sp. UBA1242
TATTATCTCTATTTGATACACTTTTACCAGTTCTTCTTAACGGAAACAGAGTAGTTGGTAAATAGGAAAATACAAAAAGAAAAAAGAAAGTCAGAATTATGACTTTCTTTTTTTTTTGTTATGGTGCCCCCAAGACGATTTGAACGCCTAATCTAGGTTCCGAAGACCTGTGTGATATCCATTTCACTATGAGGGCATATTAACTCATTTAAGCATAAAAAAGTTTATTATATTTATGTTTTATTGTAAAGTAAAATTAACAAAATAACCGCTTGATAAAAATAACAAAATATGTTAATATAATTATGTGAGGTTGAAAATGAGTAAAAAAAGTTTTGTACAAATGCTTACATATTCTGACATTGTTGAAATATTAAGAAGAAATAACCTAAGAATAAAATTAGATGTGCCACAACCATTAATGAGAGGTAAAGATGAGTATGGCAATAAGATAACAGTAAAATGTGAGCATATTGAAGAAACAGAAGAAAGCAAGTTGCTTGATTATATGGGTGGAGCATTGTTTAGGAATCTTGGTGCATACGGGGCTGTTTTTAGTGAAACGGCAAAAAAATATTCTGCATATGGTGGTGATGAGATAATAGATATTGGTGATTATTATATGGTGGAAACAATATCATTAAAATCAGATGAAGATGCTCGCGAATACATGCAAAAGTTAACTGACAGCTACCATGAATATATGACTGAAAAGTTTGGAGAAGTTTACTCACAAAAAGCAGAAGAATTTTTTAATAAGTTAAAAAATAACAATCAAAAAGATGATGATAACTTAGAAAAATAATATAAAATGTATAAAAAAACACGGAATTTCCGTGTTTTTTTGTTATTTTTTGCTTATTTTTTATTCTTTCCTAAGCCAGTAGAACCGAATCCGCCTTCTCCACGACTTGATGGAGTATCGATTTTTTCAACCTGTTTTGTTTTGCAATAGCAAACTTCGTTAATAACAAATTGAGCAATCTTTTGACCTTTTTTAATAACAAAAGGTGTTTGGTTTAAGTTGAATAACACAACCCCAATTTCTCCACGATAGCACTCGTCAACTGTGCCAGGAGTGTTTAAAACAAACACACCATAATTGTATGCAATGCCACTTTTTGTTCTTACTTGTCCTTCTGTTCCTTTTGGAAGTTCGCAAGCAAGCCCGGTTGGTACTTTTTGCCAAGTCATTGGTTCAATAACCATATCTTCCACTGAGTACAGATCCATTCCTGCATCACCAGCATGTGCATAATCTGGTATAATTGCATCTTCGTTTAGTTTTACAAATTTTACTGTTTTCATGATTTCTCCTTTAGTTAATTATATCATATTTGTATATTTTTTGTAATGTAAATTTTGTAAAAATATGTAATAATTTTAGTATGCATATTGACTAAAAATAGTTGCAATGTTAAAATAATTATAAGAGGTAAAGTTATGAAAGTTGTTGATGTAATTCAACTAACAGACAATGAAGGAGCGAATCTTTATACATTAGTTTTTGATGTGGATGGAAAAGAAATTAAGTGGACAACTTCTTCAACAAAAACAAAAGATGAACTAAAAGTCTATCTTGAACAAGATATGGAAAATAGAAGTGCCGACAAGGTTTGTGTTGTAATGAAATACATAGACAAAGATGGAGATATTTGTTTTGTTTTCACAAAAGATTATTGCCCATCAATTAATAGTGATGTTGTTTCTTTTGCAACAGGTGATACCAATGGAATGAGTAGTGAAGCAGCAGCTTTAAAAGTTGTTAGAGGTCTTGGTGTTCAAAATGTTAATAATATCAAAGCATCTCCAGTTAAGGTTGCTTATAGCACAGAAGGAATGACAGAAGATAACGTCACAATGGTTGAAGTTAGAGTAACAGATGAAGATTTGGAAAACAATCCTAATTTGGTAGTAGTAAAGGCAAAAGATTTGCCAGGTTTTATTGCTCAAAATGAGTTTTCAACAAAGGTTGCAAATTATCTTGAACCATATTTACAGGTTATGGATTTGGAAGATGTTCCAGCAGTTAATAATACAGACGACAAACTTGAATTGGTAAGTGTTGAACAATTAACAAATGAAAGATTTTTAAATAAATTTAAACTTGTATACAAAGACAAAGATGGAAATGAGATTATTCATTATACTGTTTCAAGAAGAAAAAAAGATGACCTTGAAAAATTTCTAAAAAGTGGGAAAGATGAGCATAGAGCAGATACAGTTACAGTCGTTCCAAAATATATTGATAAAGATGGCGATGAGTGTATTATATTTATTAAGGAAAGACGTTTTCCTGTAGCAGGTGATGTTTATGCTTTTCCGGCAGGCCTTGTTGAGTTAGGTGAAGATGGCGCAACTTCTGCAGCAAGAGAATTGGCGGAAGAGATTGGTGCAAATAAAATTGGTGAGTTGAAACCATTCAAGGTTGGTATGTCATACAATGCAGAAGATATGACAGAAGAAAGTGTTGTTATGTTTGAAACAACAATACAAGAAATGAAAGATCAAGACTTGCAAGATGAAGAGCAGATTGATATCATTATTGTAAAAGTAAAAGATTTGCCTGAGTTTGTAAAAGGTAAAACTTTAAGTGCAAAAGCTGCAGCATATGTTGAAGCATACTTAAAAACTTTAGAGTATCGACATGAAGCCAAAGAAAGTGACAACACAAAAAACAATAAAAAAGATGATATTATTACTGCATAAATTAGAAAATTAATATAAAAATAGTGAAAAATTGGCTTTTTTGAGCCAATTTTTTGTATTTTTTACTATTTTTTTAAGTATTTGTTATTTCTATAATGTTTTATTATGCTCAAAAAACATTAAATATTTTTATATTATTTGACATTATAATACAAATTATGATATCCATTAATTGTGGAGATAAATCTTGCTTATGAGTAATAAATGGATTAGAATTTTGTTATCAATTACATCATTATGTTTTGTTTGTGCAATTGTTGCATTTGGAGTATTTGCTTCAAGTCAACTATCATATAATGTATCTGGCAAGGTTAAATATGTTGCACAAGAAGTTGCTTGTTCGTTGACAACAAGAGTGTATTATAACGCAGATTATAATACAATAATAAATGATTTAGGGGATGAAGATGATGGAATACTTGATTCCATAAATGAATCACTAACAACAACATTAAATATTGGGAATAAGTCATATTCAACTGCTAATACATCAAACTATAATTTCCCAGACAATGATAATTTACCAGTATTAACTTTTAGAGATGGGAATAGTGTTTTTACAGTTTATAGAATAGTTATAGAAATAGTAATTTTTAAGCAAGATGGTTATATAAAGGTTACTCCAAGTTCAGCTCAGGCAACATCTCAGCCAATGGCCAATTCAAAGCTTTGGTTTTATTTGGATTATGATGAAGCAATGACTGTCCCAGCGTTATATCAAGTTGATACTACATTTGTTGTAAGTTATTATGTTTTATTGCAAGATTTAACAAGAGATATTTCTGAAGAAGAAAGTGCATTCAATATCAATATAATTGCGCAAAAGGTAGATAATTGATAAAAGGCTTATTGTTCTAAATACATAATAATTGGGAATTGTTAACATTGACAAAATATATAAATGTATGGTAAAATTTACTATATTTTGGAGAAGGAAATGGAAAGAGAGTTTGTATATAAAAATATAACAAAAATATATAAAGACATTTTAAAAAGTATACCACCAACAAAGAAGAATAAAAATTTATTATCTCAAATTAGTTTATTGAGCAAAAATACAAGTATAGACAAAACAGCGAAACGAAAAAAATTGATAAATTTATTTTCAATTTTATTCGTTGGACTTCAAGTTGGGGAAATTGATCTTGGTAATATAATCAATCCAGCAGAACCATCAAAACTTATTCAAGAAATTAATTTTAGAATAAATTCAGGAAGGGATGTAGATTTATTGTTATTTAATGACCATGCACATATCAAAGATTCATACGATTATGATTTTGATGAAAGAATAGAAGTTCTTAACAACATTATGGAACTAACCACTCAAAATGATTTAAAAATTTCTCGCAGTATTAAAAATATGGAAAGTGAATGGTATGTTCATAATGTTTGCTATAACATTGGAATTAATAGAGAAAGTGCAAAAGATGCGGATATAGATTTTATTGCAGATTGCAGATGGTATGTAAATTTTGTAGTTACTGTAGTAGAACTTATAGATAACTTCAGGTTAAAAGAAAAGACAACTGAGTATCTTGTTAAATAATATGTTTAAAAAGACCACGGATTTTCCGTGGTCTTTTTGCTGTGGAGCTAACGAGCAGATTCGAACTGCCGACCTCAGCTTTACCAAAGCTGTGCGCTACCTACTGCGCCACGTTAGCATGATATTTTTTAATTTCTAAACGAACAATACAACAATATCAAATTGTAGTATATTTGTCAAATATATTTTAATTTTTGCAATTGTTTTTATGTTTTACAAAATACTTGAAAAAAATGATTTTATTTTGATATAATCAAGATATGAGAAATAATAATAAATTAAAAGTATATGTTTATGCTATAGCAAAAAATGAAGCTCAATTTGTTAACAAATGGGTTGATAGTATGAGCGAAGCTGATGGTATTTATGTTATGCTTGATGGGACAACAACTGACAACACAGAACAACTTCTTATTCAAAGAGGTGTTCATGTTAAAAAGAGAATCATCAAACCTTGGAGATTTGATAAGGCAAGAAATGAAAGTTTGAAACTGGTACCAAAAGATGCAGATGTTTGTGTTTGTACAGATTTGGATGAAATATTTTCAAAAGGTTGGCGTGCAGTTATTGAAGAGAAATGGATAAAGGGAGAAACAAACCAAGCAAAGTATAAATTTTGGCATAATGCATGGAATCCTAATGCTGTACCAAATGTTTTTGACTATTCAAAAATTCATGATAGAAATAACTTTTATTGGAAGTGGGCTGTTCATGAATATATATTTCCAAAAGATAAAAATTTTAGTGCGAATGTTGTGTTTTTGGATGGAGTAAAATTGAATCACTATCCAGATTTGAGTAAGAAGAGATCATACAAAAATATATTAGAGGCAGCGATAAAAAAAGAGCCAAACGAGATAAGATATTTACAACTTCTTGCAGAAGAATATATCTCTTGTGGCGATTTGGATGATGCTGATAGAATAGTTGCTAGGTTGATGAAAAACAAAAACATCAAGTATCCATATGATATTTGTATGACATACAAAATGGCTTGTTTAGTGGCTGAAAAAAGACAACAATATGACGTATTAAAAAAATTATGTTATGAATGCATTAGTAAAATAGATTATTGCAAATGGTTTTATGCTGAACTGGGTGATACCTTAGTTTTACATCTCAAAGATTACAAACTTGGAATATCATTTTTGGAAAAAGCATTAACGATACAAAACGATGTTATCACAGCTCGTGAAACAGAGTGGAATGATAAAGCAAGAATTTATAATGATATTTCAATAGGATATTATCATCTTCAAGATTATAAAAAAGCAATTGAATTTATTGATATGGCAATTAAGGTTAATATTAATCAGCATTGTGTTGAAACTTATGAAAATAATAAAATTTTATGTCAAAATGCGTTAAAAAATCAAAACAATAAAAATGGTAAAAAACAATAAAAATTGCCTATTTTTGGTAAAAATTAAGTAAAAAATGATTAATTTTGCGTAATTTTACTTAATTTTATATTTTATTGAATGGAGTAAATATGAAAAATTCATACATAACTTTCTTATCGACTGACAATTATTTAAAAGGTGTCTTGGTTCTAAAATATAGCCTTGATGTGCTAAATTCAAAATATCCGCTATATTGTATGGTAACAAAGGACGTTAGTAAGAATAGTTTAAAAACACTAAAAAAATTTGACGTTAAAATAATAAAGATTAAGAGTATAAAAATTTCAAATAAAATAAGAAATTCAATTGTTGATAAAAATTTTGTTCATTGGAATAAAGTTTGGGATAAGCTTAATGTTTTTAGATTAACTCAATTTAAAAAAGTTGTTTATCTGGATAGTGATATGATTGTTTGTAAAAACATTGACCATTTGTTTGATTGTGAGAATATAACTGCGGCTACTGATGGTGTGAATGTTTTTGGTAAAGATAGGGAAGAATCTTTTAATGCTGGATTAATGGTTATTTGTCCGAGTTATAAAATATTTAATGATATAATAAAATTTACAAACAATTTACCTGAGGGATATTATCAGGACCAAATTGTTATGCAAAAATATTTTAGTGATTGGGGAAGATGCAAAAATTTACACCTTCCTGAAAACTATAATCTTTGGGTTCCATATATAGGAATGTATCCAAAGGAAATAACTGATAACATCTATGTACTGCACTATATTGGTCAGATTAAGCCGTTTATGAGTGACCAGTATGTTTATTGTGACAAAAACAATGAACTATGCAAAAAGTATTATGATTTGTATTATAATTATTTGATTGAAGTAAATAAGCGAATAATATAATAAAAAAGGCAAGAATTAATCTTGCCTTTTTATAACTCTAGATTTGAATTATCATCTCTATGTGATGATGAAAATATATCATGTGTCATGTAGTTGTAATCAATAACTTTTTGATACAATCTATTGCTTACACTTAGTGGTAATAAGAAGTGATTGTCTTCAACTTTGATTTGTTTTGATATTTCATCTCGTTCAAAGTAATCATAATCACAATTTGATGTTGTCATGTTTTGTCTTTGATAAAATTTTGCAGTAATATCCCATGCGTTATCATAGCCACGTGGAATAAAAATTCCAGTTAGGTAATTGATATTTTTTGAGTGAGCAAAAGTTTCCATACAAGAAAACATTATACTGCCAATTCCCATTCCAAGAAAATCTTTTTTTGTTATTGCTATTCTTGAAATTTTGCACTCGTCGTTTCCCAAAACAAAATGGCAATAACCAATTTGTTTAAAATTTTTAAGTGCGACAATAACAAAATCCTTGCTATCATTTGATGGTGTTAAAATGCAAAAATCTATGTAATTATCATTAATTCTATATGTCTTATAATTTATCATGCTTTTATTATATACCACAAATTGATGTTAGTCAATAGCTAATCTAAAAATCAAAAAATGCATTTTTAAGTGTCAAAAAAACACAAAAATGCATAAAAAAGTGCGAATTTTTGCCATTTTTAGTAGAAATTTTCTTTATTTTGGGTTATCTCTTCTTTTATTGTGTTTGCCAAGTTTATCACTTTTTCTCTTATATTGTGTGGCACATCCAACTTCAAATTGTAGGTTGTATTCATTTTGTCGTTATCCCAATAAGTTTCATAAAGCCAAATATTTGGTGCCGTTTCAACATATGTGTTAAAGATATTTGCAACCTTGTTTAGGAGTTCATAATTTTCGCAGTGATTAAAAATTGTTTGAAACGATTCAATTAGATCAAAATCCATACTATTAATATTTGCGTTATGGAAGCCAAAGTATTTTTGATATTCAAATACTTTGTTGTATTTTTCTCTGTTCCATGCCAAATTATTAAGTACAGTTCTTATACTTGTAATAGAGAGTTTGTCTTTTTTGTTTTCCATTTTGATTTCCTTTTAATACCAATCTCTCATATTGTTTTCTCTTTCTTGCAATATTTTTTTTGAAAGATTAATAATTTTTTCTCTTAATTCATTTGGTATATCCATTTCTAATTCATAACCCACAGAATATATCTTATCTTCACCATAACCATATGCTTCGTAATAATCAACGTCTTCTGTCACTTTAACAAATGTGTTAAAAACATTGGTTATCTTGCAAAGTGAAACGTTGTTTTCACAGTAATTAAAAATTGTTTGCAATGATTCAATCAAATCAAAGTCTCTGTCTTTTATTGTTGAACAGCCCATATCTTTCCAAAATTCTTGCATTCTAGTATACTCATGTCTTTCCCATTTTAGGTGGTTTAATATATGTTTTATATTTTTGATTGTTAATTTTTTATCAAGATCAATTACGTGTGCTGGATTGTTAAAATCTATTTTCATTATGTTTGTTTCCTTTTATTTTTTGAATACTTCGTTTACATAATACTCAAGTTGTTTATACATTGGCATATCTTTTATTTCTTCAAGCGCATCAAGCACAAGGTGATAGTACCAATCAAGGTCATTTTTTGTACCATTAAACTTATCCCAAGCTTTGTCACCATAGTATTTTTGGTCAAGATATGTGCTTTTTATGTTAGATAATTTGTCTGCACATGTTACCATTTTTGATTTTTTTGGACTATTTTTAACTTTTGACATATGTTCAGCTTTTCTAATTCTGTATGCTTTTGATTTGTCTTCGCTTTCGTCTTGGACAATCTCGGCAACTTCTTGACCAAAGTTTTCCAAAATTTCTTGGTACTTTGTGCCTGTATCTTCAATAGTGTCATGCAAAAGTCCTGCGATTATTGTTGGCTCGTCTGCATTGTTTTCTCTTAATATCTGCATTACTTCAATTGGGTGAACAATGTATGGTATTTTTGTACTTTTGCGAAATTGGTTCTTGTGTTTTTCTGTTGCAAAGATTATTGCTTGTTCAATTTTATCCATAATTTTTTCTCCTTTCATTTGCATTATACGACAATTTATGTTATAAGTAAAATATGAAAAAATTATAAAAATATAAGGTGGACTTATGATAGAAAATATAAGTTTGGATTATCTAAAAACTTTTTATTTGGTTGCAAAGGTAGGGAATATAACCAAGGTTGCAGAAGAGACTTTTGTGTCGCAATCTGCAATAACTCAAACTATTCAAAAGTTAGAGAGTAAAATTGGTTACACACTATTAACAAGATACAAACGGGGAGTGAAATTAACAGATGTTGGGCAGGAGTTGTTTAACAAGTTAGATGAAGCTTTTTTGAACCTAAAGAGTGTTGATTTGTACTTCGAGAATTTGAATTCAGTTAGTGTTGGTGAACTTAGAATTTCATGTGGTACAAACTTAAGCAAAAGGGTATTACTAAGTCCATTGTGTGAGTTTTTGTATGACTATCCAAATATTTCATTCAAACAGTTTGACAAGTCAAATGTGGAGTCATGTGAAATGTTGTCAAATGGCAAAATAGATATTTTTATTGCTCAAAAAGACGAAAATATGGCAAAAAAATTCAATTTTTTACCAATTTTGACAGAAAAATATGTTTTTGTGTGCTCTAAAAGGTATTTTGAGAATTATTACAAAAATGGTCAACGTGAATATATTTTGCAAAACAAAGGTTCAAAAAGTAGAGAAATTTTTGATAACTATTGCAAACAAAACAATGTGGCAGTCGAGAGCAAAATTGAAGTTGATGGTTATAATATGCTTATTGCATTATGCAAAAAAGATAAGGGGATAATCATGGTTCCGTCTTATCTTGTTGAAAGCGAAATCAAGTCAAATATTTTTATTGAAATAGGTAGTGACAAAATGCCTCAGATTGAATATTTTGCATATACAAACAAAGTTGTAAAAAACAAAATTATAGATACATTTTTGGAGTATTTGAAGAAATAAAAAAGACCACCAATTGGGTGGTCTTTTTGTTTGATTTATTATTTCATATCCAAATCGTTTGATACAGTTTCTCTCGTCTTATCTTTTGTGATAGTACTTGTGATTGTTGATTTAATCGTTTCATCTAATTTAGGTGGGTTTGGTACTCCTTCATCTGCTTTTATTGTATCATAATCACGCATATCCAATTCTGAAACATCTGGAGAGATCTTGCTTGAATCAAATACTGCTTCACCAGCTCTCTTTACTACGTCTGCATTTGTTCCCTTAGCAGGATTTTCAAGATTTGTTATTGATCCTTGATATGAAACCAAGTCATTTCTGTATGTTTGTAATGTTGTATATTCAGCACTAGGATTAGCTATTCCATATTCTGTTGGATTTTCCAAAATTTTATCACATCTTTTTATAGCTTTATTAACTCTATCTAATTCATTGTTTTTTGCAGCATTGAATTGTTCTTCTTGTGTTGTTGAATTATATTCAACAGGGTTAAAGCTATAATATGCTGGTTTTTTCTTAAGGTCATTATATTGGTTTTCTGAAAGTCCATATTTTTGTCTTGTTGTAAGTTTTTCGTATTCTTCTTTTTCTTTTGCGGACAATTTACCTTTTTCTAATTTTTCCTCAAGTTTCTTTAATTTATTTTTTTCTTTTGTTGTTAAGTTTTGTAAATCTTTCTTTAATTCTCTTGATTCTTGCAAATCTTTAACAAATGACAAAAGTGAACCAATTTTTGCAATAAATGTATCAACTAAATCTGTCATAAATGTAGTAGCGAATAAGAATAATGCTGCCATAAATATTGCTGGTCCAAGGCCTACTGCTGCTCCAACAAATGTTGCCATAAACATTGCCGAGAATGCAACAAGTGCAATAACTTGGATTCCTTTTATTATTCCAGCTCTTCTCTTTGCCTCTGCTTCTTTTTCTTTTTCAGATTTTGGTGGTTTTGGTGGTTTTGGTGGTTCAGTTGAAGGTTTAGGCCCAGTTGTAGGTCCAGGGCCAGTAGTAGGTCCAGGGCCGGTAGTTGGACCAGGATCTGTAGTTGGACCAGGGTCTGTAGTTGGGCCAGGATCAGTAGTAGGGCCAGGATCTGTGGTTGGACCAGGATCTGTGGTTGGACCAGGGTCTGTGGTTGGACCAGGATCTGTAGTTGGACCAGGGTCTGTAGTTGGTCCAAGATCTGGAGTTGTTGGTTCGACAAAATCTTTTGTTGCTTCTCTAAAACCACTTGGTTTAATATAGTCTACATGAACATCTTTTTTCTTTGGTGGCTTTGTGTATACTGGTTCTTTGTCAGGATTTACCCATTTTGCCACTTGTTCAAGTTCTTCTGGAGATAAATCATACCCGTGACCACTGGTTGATTTTCCGTGGATACCAGCTCTTGTTACTTCTGATATTCCAAGAAAACTCGTTTGATTATCTTTAAAAAATGTAAATTCATCACAGGCTACAATGTGTTGACCTACAGAATGGTATATCTTCCCGTCTGGGGCTCTTAAAAGTTTAAGTTTTTTATCAGGAAGTTCAAATGATTCATAACCATAATCTGTTTTTAATGTATCAAACATTTGTTCAGGGAAAGAATTCCACTTTACTTTGCCACTTTGAATTTGTTCTGGAAGATTGTTTGGTAATTCAACAGTAAATGCTTCATCCCATGTAATAAGTGGCTCAAATGTTGAACCTTTTTTTTCGCTTAAACTGTTTCCATCAATTCTGTATGTTGCACTTCCAGAAGTTGAGTCCATAGTAAAGACAATTGAGTTGTTTGAATCAACTTTAATGTTTTTGATTGGAATTTCAATTGGATCATTTGTTGATATTGAATCATATTTGTGATCTGTGTTTGAGATAATTAACATATCTTTTTCAGTATCAACAACCATTACTAAATCCTCACCAGACAAAAAATTGTAATTGTGGTCCGAACCTTTGGTAAATTTTTCTTGACCCTTAACGTTTCCATCTTTGTCTTTCAAAGGGATACTAAAACCTGCCATAATACACCTCCATTGTATTCTTATGTCTAAATTATACACATATTTTTTGTATTTGTCAATAGTAAATCATATAAGCCATAAGCTTTTTGGGATATAAAAATCCACTCGTTTTTCAATGATTATATTTCCAAAATGTTGTTAAAAATAATGCGAAAATATTTTTTTAAAAAAATAATAA
>DBWI01000007.1 GCA_002308915.1 Christensenella sp. UBA1242
AAATAAATAAATTGAATATATTTCAATTGCAAAAGTATAATGCATAATGATAATTTATTGGAAATATAGAACTATAAAATTAAACCTTAAAAATTTATTATACAAAACCATTATATTGCTTGACATTGTTTGCGTTTTTTTGTATCAAGATTAAAAGGAAAAATTATGAAAAGATTATATTTCAAATATGGTGTTATGGGAAGCAGTAAATCTGCACAAGCACTTATGACAGCTTTTAACTATAGACAAAAAGGATACAATGTTTTACTCCTAAAGCCAAGTATTGACACAAGAGAGAAAAATCAAGTAATCAGTTCAAGAATTGGCTTACAAGAACCTTGCTTAGTATTTGATAAAACTACTAACCTATTTAACTTTGTTAGAAATCAAAAAGAAGTTCAAGTCGTTATTGTTGATGAAGTACAATTTTGCACCAAACAGCAAATTGATGAGTTAAAAGAACTTACATTAAATGACATGACAGTTCTTTGTTATGGACTAAAAACTAACTTCAAGGGTGAATTATTTGAAGGCAGTAAACGACTTATGGAGCTCGCAGAAAGTTTGCAAGAAATAAAAGCAGTATGCAGATGTGGCAGCAAAGCAACAATGAATGCAAGAGTTGTTAATGGAAAAGTTGTGACAAGTGGCAACGAAATACAAATTGGTGGCGACGAAAAATATGAAGCAATGTGTTATGCCTGTTACAAAAAATATCAAACAGAATTGTTATTAAACAAAAAACCTAACTAGTGTTTAACTAATTAGGTTTTTCTTTTGCCACATAACAAATGTAAACAATTATTTGACGACTATGATTAAATAATTATAATATAAGTATAATAACAAGA
This sequence comes from Christensenella sp. UBA1242, assembly GCA_002308915.1. Taxonomy (GTDB): domain Bacteria; phylum Bacillota; class Clostridia; order Christensenellales; family UBA1242; genus UBA5893. The sequence continues at coordinate 852 of DBWI01000007.1, forward strand.
AAGGAGCAATATATGTTATCTGTAAGTAATTTAACAAAAATATACAAAACAAAAGGTGGACAAGATACCCGTGCCCTTGACAATGTAACTCTTAACTTTCCAGAAACAGGTCTTGTGTTTTTGCTAGGAAAATCTGGTAGTGGTAAATCCACCCTACTTAACTTGATTGGTGGACTTGACTATCCAACAAGTGGTGAAATTACGCTAAAAGGCAGAAGTTCAAAAAATTTTAAACAATCTGACTTTGATAGTTATCGTAATACATATGTTGGTTTTGTATTTCAAGAATATAATATTTTGAATGAATTTAATGTTGAGCAAAATATTGCCCTCGCCATGGAACTTCAAAACAAAAAAGTAAAAAAAGAAGAAGTTGATACTCTTTTGGAACAAGTTGACATGAAAGACTTTGCAAAAAGAAAACCAAACACTTTGTCTGGTGGTCAAAAACAAAGAATTGCAATTGCGAGAGCACTTATCAAATCACCAAAAATTATTTTAGCAGATGAGCCAACAGGTGCACTTGATAGCAAAACTGGTGAACAAATTTTTGACACACTCAAAAAACTTGCAAAAGATAAACTTGTGATTGTTGTTTCTCACGACAGAGATTTTGCAGAAACATATGGTGACAGAATAATTGAACTCAAAGATGGACAAGTTCTGTCAGATGAAACAAAATTTCACAAAGAACCAATAAAGATAAGTGAAAATGTATCAGTTGTAAACAACGAAGCGATCACAATTCAAGATGCATCAAAACTAACAAAAACAGAATTTGACAAGTTGTATGAACAAATAAAAAAATCAACCGGCAAAGTATATATTTCTTCTGGAACAAACGCACAGAAATCACTTCGTGCAACAAGAATTTCAGATAAAGGCAGCAGCGAAGAATTCAAACAAACAAAAGATATTGAACTAAAACAATATGATGGCAAGCAAACAAAATTTATTAAATCAAAAATGCCAATGAATAAATCTGTTAAAATGGGTTTAAGTTCACTTAAAACCAAACCTTTCACACTTATTTTAACTATACTTCTTGCTGTTATTTCATTTACTTTATTTGGTGTTGTCTCTTCACTTATGCTCTATAACCCATCATACACCTACTCAGAAGCTTTGGCAAAATCCGATTATACGGCAGAAGCCCTTGAAAAAACAATTGATTCAAAACAAAAATACAAGAGCTATGAAAATGGTCAATTAAAGTACGAAAATACATACGATTATCAATACCAAGGTCAATTTGCTCCATCAGAAATTGAAACACTAAACAACAATTCTCTTGGAATGAAATTTATTGGAGCAATGTCTAGCAATTATGGTGAAAGTTATCTTTTGACATCAAATATTCAACTGACAAAATACCAAGATTATTACAAAAACTTTACTATTCGTCTGATATCTGACTGTGGTGAACAAGGTTTACAAAAACTTGGATTTTCAATATCAGGAACATATCCAACACAAAAAGATGAAGTTTTGCTTCCAATGTGTTTTTATGATTTAATTAAAGACAACTTTACTGGAATAAATTCAGTTAATGATGCAATTGGCAAAAAAGTAAATTTCTCAATTAAATCTTATAGCAGAGAAATGAAAATTACAGGTTTCGTTTCTGTTGATAGCATTCCTTCAACATATGATTCACTAAAGGATAGCACAAATCTTTCTGCACAACAAAGAGATGAATTATCAAAAGCGATGAAAAAATATATAGAAAATTCTTTCTGCTGTGTTGCATTTGCTTCAAGTGAACTTGTTGATGAACTTGCAGATGGTTTTCAATCAAATGCAAGCTATATTAATCCATACAGAAGAAATGGTATGAGATTAACTATTTATTACTATGGCGAAAGTGATGAAGTTATCTCAACAAATGAAAGTGTTAATGTTTATACATATGAAATCTATGAACAAAACAAATCAAGACTAATACCTTACAAGTTAGATGGAACGCAAATGACAGAACAAGAATTAGCACAAGTCAATGCAAATACCAAACAAGCACTACTTGGTGAAGGCGATTATCTAAATTCAATAAGCAACAATTTGTGGAATGTAAGAAATGTTCTTGACGAAATCACAGACACATATTATTCACAATATATGCCACATGCAAATGCTTACGTTACTGCACACAGAGATGATTTGTATGATACATTAGAAAAAGGTAATATTTATGATGTATCCATCTATAAAAATCTAAAAGATATGGTGCTAAACAACTGTAAAGAAGAATACAACAAGTTTAAAAATATTCTTGATTCTTATTGGGCATTTACATCAACAAATTACTATAATTATATTCTCACAGATGAACAAAGAACTTTGTTCCAAAAATTATATAATCGGGAATCATTAACAACTTCAGAATATAACACTATACACCAAATTATGTCGGAAAATTTTGATACAAATTGTCCAAACTATTATTTGTTAAATTACTTTAGTTCAATGTTTGATACCGAAAATCTATATATTCAAATGATTACTAGCGACCCAGTTTTGAACACAATTTATCAACAATATAATTCAAGTGAAAACAAATACTTTGAATTAACAGAATTTCAAATTCAAAAGTTAAAAGAATTCCTTGAAGAACATTACACAATACACAATCCAGATAAAAAACTAATCGGCTACACATTTGCAACTCGTGAACCACTTGGTGAAGCATTGTTTGCCCCAAAAACAAGATTGTATTACAAGAGTTATAATGGCACTTCTGGTTATTTTGATGTTGTTGGTTACCTTAAAGGCAAAGGTGATACATGTTATTATCCACTTGTAAACAAAAGCGTAATTGAACAATTAACTTTACCACCAGAATACGACTATCAATCAGAAATTATTACAGACTATGTTGCAGACCCTAATGAAAGATATACAAATGTATTTGTAAAAACAAATTACTCAATTGAACAAATAAATTTGATGACAAAAAAAGGAACAGGCTATCACCTTGAATTAACTAATGACATATATGTTAATGCTTCACAAATTGCAAGACTAATTGACAACCTAAAAACAATTTTCTTATGGCTTGGTGTTGGCCTTGGCACAGCAGCCGCCCTAATGCTTCTCTACTTTATCACTTCATCAATTTCATCAAAGAAAAGGGAAATCGGTATTTTGCGTGCAATTGGTGCAAGAAAAATTGATGTATTTAAAATATTTTTCTCGGAATCATTGTTTATCAGTCTTCTTTGCTTCGTACTTGCTTCAGTTGCAAGCTTTGTTGTGGAAATGATACTCAACAATTCATTTGTTGAAGATATTGGAATAAAAGTACTTTCATTTGGATTAATAAATATTGGACTAATATTAGGAATATCTTTAGTGATTACTTTAATCGCAACAATTATTCCTGTATGGCATTCTTCAAGAAAACCACCAGTTGAATCAATTAGAGCGTTATAATAAATTAGAAGGAATTTATTTCCTTCTTTTTTTAGTTTGTGATATAATCAAAATCATCATTGGGAGAAAAATGAAATTTACACAAGAACAAATAAAAAAATATTTAGGCAAAACCGCAGGCGAACTAAATGACGCCGGCATCTGTCATACTTGTTTTAATCGTGCAAGCAATGGTTCACTTTATGGCGATGAAAGCCAAAAAAAATTTTTTGAAGACAAAGACATTGAATGTGTATTTGTTTCAAATCCAAGAGCAGATGGCCATATTGCAATAATAACAAAAGAGCATTTTGACGATATGACAAAATGTCCAAACAAACTCAATCACAAAATTATGGACTTTGCAAAAGCCCTTATGTCAATAATAAAAGAAGTTTTTGGTTGCGAAAAAGTGTATCTTTGTACAATGTGTGATGGACCCCAAAACCACTATCATATTCAACTTATTCCAAGATATTCTTTTGAACAACGTGGCTCAAAAAACTTTGTTAAACCACGCAAAGACTATGTATTTGACGAAAATAAATTTAATAAAATGAAAGAACGCACACAAACATTTGCAAAAAATATAAACATTCCAACATTTGTTTGGCATGATGGTGAACCACCAAAAGATATGCAAGTAAAACAAGTATATGCAGTGGTATTTGACAAAAAAGGCAGAGTTCTTATTCGTCAAGGAGTCGAACACGGAAAACCCTATTCTAACCTTGCTGGTGGCACTCCTGAAAGTTTTGACAAAGATAGAATTGACACTTTGCGCCGTGAGTATTTGGAAGAAGTAAACACAACACTCAAAGACCCAATATATTTAGTTGGCTATCAAACAGTAAACGAAGGCAACGGCAAACCACTTTATGCCCAAATTAGAATGACTGCAATGATAGACAAAATTGGATCAAAACAACCAGACCCAGATTGTGGAGATATTTACGATAGATTACTCACCACTCCAGAAAAAGCAATCAAATTACTTAATTGGAAAGGCACAGGCGACAAAATGATTAATGGTGCCGTAAAAATTGCAAAAGAAAAATTTGGTATAACAGAATTTGTTGACAAAGATGAATATGTCTAACCCTTTTAATAATTTTTAATAAATATTTTAAAAAACACCTTAACTAAAAATAAAGTTAAAGTGTTTTTTATTTGCATAATTTTTGTTGCCAATCAAAAAAGTTGTAATGAAATCTGTCTTGATAACAGATATATATCTTTGCTTTATCAATTTTTATAGTCTTATCATCAATAATTTGCAACAAACCTTTGTATGCATTTTGACTTGTGCATATGAACAATTGTGAATTGTTGCAAAGTTCAAAATGTTTAAAGTCAAGTGAATACGCAACAATGTCATCATCTTTTGATGAATTTTTTACTCTGATTGCTGTGTCAACAATATCCAAAAATGCAACTTTGCAAGCAGACAGTTGTTCTTCAATTTGTTTTATTATTTTGGGGTTTTGATTGTCTTTTGCGAGCTGTTTTTTGAGTGCAACAAGTTTTCCATTTGTCAAAAAACATTTGTCCAAAATTCCATACACTTTATTGTTCAAACTTGAGTAAAAATATCCAAATTTCGTGCCTTGTGGTGGAGTTAAAGTTCCAACAATAATCTTTTGGGCATTGGCAATTAAACTCGGATTAAAATGATTGTGGTTTTGTGATAATACTTTTTCATAAACATTATCATCAAAACTCATATTCTGCAAATCGGAATTTGAACAAATTCTTTTACAAAAATTGCTGCTTATTTTTTTATTTTCCATTTCAAAAGTATTATAAAAAATACAATAACCCTTGTCAATTATATACAAAATTTAGTGTTGCGTTTGAAATTGGAAAATTATAGTTTGCATTACTGTGATATTATAAATAATAGATTTTTCTCCAACCAATCCATAAATTGTTTTTTTGATGTAACTATCATTACTTTTTCACCTTTGTTATTTCCTATTTTTCTTTTCTTTAATATAATTTTGTAACTCACTTCTGGATTCTTTAATATTTGGATGATAACACATGCAGCAACTAATATGTGATACATCTTCCATAGCTTCATAAATGCCATGTTTGCTTTTTTCTATTGTGTAAGAATAATCTTTTCCAATACCAATCTTTTCTGCAAAATCATCAGAGTCAATGTTGGCACCAACAAACATAAAATTAACACCTTGTTCTTTCCTTTGTTGAATCAATTTTCTTATACTATCATAATTATAATTTTTACTTGCATTTTCATATCCATCGGTAATAACAACAATCAATGTGTTCTTAGGTAATTTCCTTTTGCTTCTACTTAATTTTAAAATTCGTTCATCTTCATTTTTTATTGCCATACCAACAGCATCAAAAAGTGCTGTAGTTCCACTTGATACATAATCTTGCCTTGTAAGAGGTAAAACATTGTTAATTAACACTGCATTATGAACAATCTCAATGTTTTCATTAAATAGCACTGTTGTTACGTAAACTTGACCTTCGTTTTCTTCTTTTTGTTTTTCAATCAATGAATTAAATCCACCAATTGTGTCATCTGTCAGTCCGTGCATTGACCCACTTTTATCCAAAACCACAACCAAATCAATAAAATTTTTTTTCATATTTTTCTCCTTTTAACGCTGTTATTTTAGCATCAAAAAGAGTACTTGTGGTCGCCTGCTGTGCGACATTTTATTCAAATATAATTAGTTCTTCATTGTGTCTTGATAACAAATCATTAACATCAAAAATATCATAAATATTATTTGTTATACAATATTCAATAATAACATCACGAAGATAGCTATGCGATAATGTATATCCACCACTTGATAAAAGTTCAATGGTTTCTTCTTTGTTTAATTTAAGTGAAAGCGCAAATGCAAGTATTGTCTTTTTGGATGGTTGATAATCTTTATCACTTTTGATTTTTGAAAATAATCTTCTATCAACTCCTGCCTTTTTATAACACTCAACATCAGTCATATTTTTTTCATCAATAAACTTAAATAAAACTTTTGCAAACTTTGGAGATGTTTCAAATGGTGGAATGTTATAACAACAACAGCGCCCCCAATCTTTAATTTTTTTTTTAGATTGATTCAAATGCTTTGTTTCATCAAAAAGAACCCTTAGCTCATAATGCATACTTCTTCTCATTGTATGTTTATCAGCATCTTGTTTTTCGTCTAAAATTTGACATTGTCTTATTAAATTTTTATTGTACTCATCATAATTCTCTATTATGTATTTTTCTAATTGTTCTTCAATGATTTTATCAATCATAAATTCTCCTTATGAAACGAAAATTATCAAATAAACATATAATATAGCTTTTATTTTTTCTCTAAATATTTTTCAAAATCATTAACAATCTTGAGCATATCTTTATCAAGATAGGTTTTTGCTTTTTGCTGTATTTCTGTTGGTACACCATAGTATGCACCAGCCATTGCTCCTGTGATTGCCCCCATTGTGTCGGTATCACCACCCCAGCCAATAACTTTGATTAGTGCATCTTCAAAAGAGTTTGAAATTAAAAAAGCAAAAATACTTTGTGGAACAGTTTCTTGACAACTTCCTTCAAACTCATAATTACAGAACAATTCTTCTTCGTCATAATTCATTGGATAGTAATTTGCTTCAATATATTTTTTTATTTCTTCTTTACTCTTGCCATTAAGTGCCATCCAAATAACCATTGCAGTTGCTTCTGCACCTTTTAGACCTTCTGGATGATTATGAGTAATTTCCGTTACAAGTTTTGAAAGTATTTTTACTTCTTCTTCACTGTTTGCAAAATATGGAACAGCACCAATTCTCATTGCACTGCCATTCCCCCAAGAGTTGTATGGGTCTCTATCCCTATCATATAACCAATTCAAAAACATTGTACCATAACCAGCTGTTGCATAATAAAGTGGACATATTTCATGAAAGTTATCAATAAGATTGTCTTTTAGATATGTGTAATCGCCTTTGCAAGAAAGTAATGTTTTTGCAATAATACAAGTTAAAACTGTGTCATCTGTGAACCAATCTTCTTCCCTAAATAAAGGAAAACTCTTCATCTTTTTGCCCATAAACTCATAGTATGAGCCAGCAATATCTCCGGTGATTGCACCAATAACTGCATTGTTTTTTATCATTTGTACCCCCTTTGTACACTAATAATATTATTCGCTAAAAAGTGTCAAAATCCTTCTTTTTTATAAAAAGAATTAGTTTCAAAATGAAACTAATTCTTAATTTTCTTTATATCAGTTTTATAAAAATTATAATACCACTCAACAAAACTTCTTAATCCATTTTTTAGTGATGTTTGTGGCTTGAATTTTATATACTTTTCTAAGGCTTTTGTATCAGCATATGTCACTACAACATCTCCTGCTTGCATTGGAACAAGTTCTTCATTTTTTCTGAAATCATAATCTTTATCAAAAAGGCCAACTCTTACCAATTCTTCTTCTAATATTTTTACAAAATCCATTAAATTCTCTGGATTACTATTTCCTATATTAAACAGATGGTAAGGTGGATTTGGTAATCCATCAGCGCCCAATTTCCTGTTTGGAGCCTTTTGCATTACTCTCACCAAGCTTTCAATAATATCATCAATATACGTAAAATCTCTTTTACAATTTCCATAATTAAAAATTTTAATTTTTTCATTATTTAGCAACTTGTTCGTAAATGAAAAATATGCCATATCAGGTCGCCCTGCTGGACCATAAACTGTAAAAAATCTTAATCCCGTTGTTGGTATGTTATATAATTTTGAATATGCATGAGCAATCAATTCATTGCTTTTCTTTGTTGCTGCATATAAACTAACTGGACAATCTACTTTGTCTGTTGTTTTATATGGGATTTTTTTATTCATTCCATATACAGATGAACTTGAAGCATAAACCAAATGTTCAACACCAACATTCCCATTATCATATGAATGTCTGCAGGCTTCAACAATATTATAGAATCCAATTATATTACTATTTATGTATGCATCTGGATTTGTTATAGAATATCTAACCCCTGCTTGAGCAGCAAGATTAACCACAATGTTGGGTTGGTATTGAGCAAAAATTTTATTAATTGTATTTTTATTCTCTATTCCAGCTTTAACAAACACAAATTTATTATATTTTTTTAGTTTCTTTAAACGCCATTTTTTTATATTGACATCATAATAATCATTAATATTGTCAATTCCAATTACGGCAGAAATTTGATTGTCTTTTAACAATCTTTCAGCTAGACTTGCCCCAATAAATCCTGCCGCACCTGTTAATAGCACCACTTTGTTTTTTAAACTAACTTTCACTTTTAATCCCTTTTAAAAATATCTCTTGAATATACTTTTTCTTTTATATCTTCAATCTCTTTGTTATACCTATTTGCAACAACTACATCTGATTGCTTTTTAAACTCTTCCAAGTCATTGCATACATCAATTTCCTCAAATTGTTTACTCTTTAAAATTGGTTCATAAATTATAATACTTACACCTTTTTGTTTTAGTAATGTGATAACATCTTGAATTGCAGATTGTCTAAAATTATCTGAATCAACTTTCATAGTTAACCTATAAATTCCGATTACAATTTGATTGTCATCTTTTTGCAGTTTTTTTGCAAGATTAAATATTTGATTTGCAACAAACTCTTTTCGTCTAACATTAGAATCAACGACTGCCGAAATTAACATTTCAGGAACATCTTTATAATTTGCTTTCAATTGTTTTGTGTCTTTTGGCAAACAATAACCACCATAACCAAATGAAGGATTATTGTAATAATTCCCTATTCTATCATCAAGGCACATTCCATCAATAATATCTCTGGTGTTTAAACCTTTTTTCTCAGCATAAGTATCTAATTCATTAAAATATGCAACTCTTAATGCCAAAAATTCGTTAGAAAATAATTTGACTGCTTCCGCTTCACCATAATTCATATATCTTACTTGAATATTTCCCTTTAAGGCAACTTGTTTAATTAAATCAGCATATGTCTCAGCTTTTTTCTTTAGCTTCTCATTATTTATGTCATAACCAACAATAATTCTTGATGGATAAAGTGAATCATATAATGCTTTTGATTCTCGTAAAAATTCTGGTGAAAACAAAATATTTGTATTGTTATATTTTTTTATCACTTCATTAACAAAACCAATTGGTATTGTTGATTTAATAACAATTGTAGCATTTGGATTTTTTTGAGTAACCTTTTCTATTACACTCTCAACAATGCTGGTATCAAAATAATTAGTCATAACATCATAATTTGTTGGTGTTGACACAATGACAAAATCTGCATCACTAATTGCATAATCAGCATTTAATGTTGCAACCAAATTTAAATCTTTTTCCTTAAGATATTTTTCAATATAATCATCTTTTAATGGACTAATCCCACTATTAATCATATCTACTTTATCTTGTAAAACATCAACCCCTACGACTTCAAATTTTTGTGATAACAAAACTGAAGAAGCCAAGCCAACATACCCCAATCCAAAAACTGCAATTTTCATTATTACTCCTATTTTTTAATTATATCAATTTTATAAATTTCATTATAAAAATCATTACTTATCATTTTTTGATAACTTGTCATTTGCTTCATCTAAAATTTGCTCATTGTCTAAATTTTTACTTGTTTTATTTTCATCTTCAATAGTAACAGATTTTTTCCTTCTTATCAAATTTTTAAGTCTTTTAAACATTTTTACTATATTCTGTCTGTATGTCTTATTGAAAATTAGTAATGCGGTTAGTGGAATCAGTGCAATTCCTACTGCAATAAAACCATTTATAACCAATTCAACAATCATGTTAGAATTTTTTTGCATAAGAAAATCTAATAAGAACAAACACCCCACAAAAACTAATATTAATGAGTAGTTTATTAAATAGTATTTCTTGGGACTGCTGCCATTAAAACCATGCTTATATAAAACATATGGTTCAACAATATGACTAACAAGAATATTGGTAGTTATGGTGGCAACAATAACACCAACAACACCCATTATATAGACAAATGCGATTGATAACACAACATTAACTATTCCAGCAAGCACAGGTTTCCATCTATCATAATAGAAAGAGCCTGTTGCATCTCTAAATAATAATACGCTATGCCTAATAAATTGTATAAAATAATTTATTGTTATTACAATTGGTACAAATTTATCAGTATATATCAAATCTGAGCCAAAGCATATGCCAACAACATCATTAATTACTCCATAATAACCCAAATAAAAAATAATACCAATTGTAAAATTCAGATAATAAATAAACTTAAAATATTTCTTATCTTTTTCTATATCGCCTTCTGCACATAGATGTCCTATAATTGATGTTAATGGAGTAAAAAACATTGCAAGCACAGATGCCATTGAAGTCATGATTATTAAATAATTTGAATACTGTCCTAGAGCTACAACTCCAATAATAGTTGAAATTATTATATTATCTGTCGTGTTCACAAGTACAGTACCAATCTTGTGCATAAACATTGCTCTTGTATGTTTTATTACAAATTTTTTGGTCTTTTCGTCTATAGTAGATTTTGTTTGTATAATATCTTTATAATGTCTAAACACATACAATTCAGTTAATAGCCATTGGACAATTACACCAACAATTTTTGCACATAAATACAACTCAAATGAACGAAAGAAAATTAAAACAAATAACTGTATAGTCCTTCTTATAAAACTTGCTATAGCCATAATAAGTGTAGTTATATAGTCATTCTTATATGCATTTATTAAAGAAGTTTTACAACTAAAATAATATTCAAACACAACAGAAGCAAGCATTATTCCAAATGTTAAATATAGGTTAAAAGAATTGTTATATCCTTTGGCAAGTATTGGCAATAATGGCATAATTGCAATTCCAGCAACAAGTATCACCAAACCAACAATTAAGTATATCTTTCTTAATAACTGATAAAGAGCAGAAACCTTGTCATTATCACCTTCAACAATTGGTTTATACATGGCAAAAGTTATGGCAGTACCAACACCAAGTTCAGCAATCCCCATGAACCCAATAATGCTTGTATAAAGAGAGTACACACCATTCGCATCATTACCAACATATTCAATCAAAAGCCTTTTTAAGACAAGCGAAAAAACCAAAAGTAAAATTTTGGTTGTTAATGCTATTGTTATATTTAAAATTGACCTTTTCTTATCCATATTTTTTCTTTTTTGTACTAGTAAAAAAATGTATTTGCTTTAAATTTCAAAACTAGATTTTTGCGGTAAAATATATTGAAATGCAGCATTTATCTTTTCTTTTACTTCTTTAAAATTTTCAACTTTTGCGTCGTTTATACATATCATTTTGTATTTTTGACTTTTTATATTATTACAAACAAAATCAACATTTGAATGTTCGCCATCATTTATTTCAAATTGCAAACCTTTTCTTTTAAATTTGTCTGCAAAAAAATTACCACTGCAAATCAAATATTCTGTAAATAAATATTGGTTAACATCGTAAATTGACCTAAATCTGTTTTTTGAAGTACTATCAAGTTCATCTGAAAATTTTTCCCAACATTCACAAATAGTCGACTTCAAAAATGGTGCCGGCAAATGGTCCATATAAAACCCAGCCCATCCTGCTTTTGCAGTTAAACTATAAAACTTGTTCATTACGTAACAAACTGGATTACTTAAACTAAACCACTTGTGTTTATTTTTTTTCTTAACTTCCCATTTATTGAATACTTTGCTGATTGTACGAACATTATTCATGGTTATGTTATCAAATACCAAATCTTCTATACTTTTAGGCTTTTCCATAGCAACCAACTTTGGTAATCCATTTTTATCAAAAAAATCACTTTTTTTGGTTGGTTTTGTAAAAAAGAAATCGTCATTCATATATATAAAATGTTCAGACAAATCTTTAATCCTGTGCATGTTAAGTTCAATTGGATTTGCTGAAAATGTTGGCAAATATTCGCTTGGTATATAATCCTTATGCTCAACAAAAACAAGTTTTTTATTATTAAGATTTAACCAATTTGGTTTCTGCCCGCAAGTAATAAAAAACACTTTGCGTACCCATGGTGCAAATTTTTCGATTCCTCTGAATATATATTGGACATTGTCCCAATCTCTGTACCTATTCAACCCAGCATCAATATCTATTTTATGCTCATCATCCAAGTATTTGTTTTTTTCTTTTAACCATTCCTTGTCAGATCCGTCAACCCATGGAATAACAATGTCTACATCAAATTGTAATTTATTTTTCACTATATCTCCTCTTATTATTGTATTTACATTAAAATTATAAAAATTGCAAATTATATTACTTTAAGTATAACTTTTTAATTTCTTCCATTGCAGATTTGTTATCAAAACCATGCTTTATAATTGATTCATTTTCTTTTTTTCTCTTATGATTCTTCATCGCTAATATTTTGTCAGCCCAGATCTCATCGCTTTGGTTTAAATCTACAAATTCACAATTATCGGTTATTGCTGTCTCTTTACTTATGCATGATGATAATACAACTGGCAAACCACTGGTCTGTGCTTCAACCGCAACAATTGGCAGCCCCTCATGAAAACTCGTTAATACAAAAATATCACTTGCTAACATAAGTTCATTTATATCATCTCTTTGCTTCATAAATATAACTACACTATCCAATTCTAATAATTTTACTTTTTGCATTAACTTTTCTTTAATTTCACTTTCATCCCCAACAAGAACCAATTTGGCAGTATCATCTTTTTGATGAATACGCTTAAAGACATTAATGAGCTTTTCTTGATTTTTTTGTTTTGCAAATCTTCCAATATGCAAAACAACAAAATTATTTTCAAAACCAAGTTCTTTCCTTTTTGTTTGTCGTTTAGTTAAATCAAACTCAAACTTATTAATATCTATCGAATTATTTAATATTTTAATAGTATTATTTTTGCAAAACTTTTCACCAAACATATAATTTGCAGCAGCTTTAGAACATGCAGCAAAATCCGTTGAATAAACTTTTGCCAAATAATCACCAATCAATTCAGAAACTTTGTTCTGAGTTTCAACATTCCCCCCTTTGTGTGAATGAAAAATAATTTTATCAATTTTACCATATACTCTAGCCATATATGCAATTAGTCCCATTTCTTTACTTGTAGCATTAATATGCATAATATCATACTTTCCACAATTGTTGATAAAAAACTTAAATAAATTAAAACAGTATAATATCTTATTTTTTCCACCATTATAGTAAATATTGCATTTGCAATTTAATAATCGTTGAACGTTTAATGTATTAGCATTTTGAGGTATAGCAAACGTTGAAACATCAAAATCAAAATCACAAGAAAGATTTTCTATTACATTAATCATATATATTTCAGCTCCACCCATTGTAAGCCTATTGTTGAAATACAGTATTTTATATTTAGATGAATGTTGTTCCTTCTCATATTTTAATATAGCAAGCATGCTTAATATGATTACCAAAACTTGATATGAGAAAAACTCTTCCATTAGAATACAAAACACAACAGCAATAAGTGGAATGTATTTTTTAATATTCGACTCTCTGTTTTTCTTTGTAATAATAAAGAAATACAACACAAAGAAAACAGTGGCAATTAATCCAATTATTCCATACCTAACAAGAATCCCAACTATAGTGTTGTTTAAATCAAATATAGAAGTTTCTCCTAATCCAAATAATATAGCTCCAATTCCCTGTGAAGACCAATGATTTAGAGAATCTAGCCAAATCTGGCATTTCCCAAATGTAAGCTTGTTTATTAAATCAAAATTATCATAGATGGAAAATTTTTGATTTAATACAGGTATTATATCAGAACAGGCAAATAAAATTGAAACTATAATAAGAAAAACAGATATTTGAATTAAACAAAACTTTTTACTTTTTTGAGCCTCAACAATAAAATATAAAACCAACAAGAGTAAATAGAATATTAAAAATATTTCATTTAATCCACAAAAACCAATTATAGATGTCATTAGTGTGTAAAAGTAAAAGAAAATATACCCTATTCTCTTGGTTGCGAACAACATCAGGTTTTGTGAGAGAATTACCAAACACCATACTGATAGTGAACTGGCATTTTTAAAGAATCCACGAAACGCATTTAATCCACTGTCATCTAAATAAAAAACATGCATATCTGGCTTCATATTTTTTGCAATTAAAGATAATACACAAGATAAAACAAAAAGCCTAGCTATAGTTGTAAATAAGTAATCTAGTTTTATTTCCTTTCTAAGAATATAAATTTCAACAAAAACAATTAATCCACATGGTAAAATACCATACAGAATACCATTTAACCCGTTATTCGCAATAATTGAAGATATAATAATAACTGCTATAATTGCAACAAAAATAATTAAGTGCAAATTAATTTTATACTTCTTTTTATAAGTTAAAATTATACATCTAAATAGCAATGCACAGGACAAAATTATAAGAGAAACGTCATAACCAAAACAATTTATATAAAAAGCACTAAATGAACATAGTACTATTATTTTATTTGTATCATAAAAAAATGAACTAATAACTACAAAACAAATATATAAAATAAAAACAACCTCTTGTATCCATAATGTAGAAAAAGATAAAGCAGCACATAAAAGACATGCAATTATAAAATTATATTTGTTTAAAATTTTTATAAAATTATTTAATTTTTCCCCCATTTTTCTCCTCTGTAAATTGAATAATTGTTTTTTAACATTCTCATGAATACACATTTTATATTAACACAAAAGAAAATATTTATATACTACTTTACTTAATATTTTAATCCTTTTTCTTGAAAACATCTTCTTCTGTTAATACGTTTTTAACCCCCAGCAACAACAATATTAAAGCTCCACTTAATACAATGCCTGCAATTATATCAGTAAACCAGTGTACGCCAGATAACATCCTACAAATCACACCAACTACAGCCAATAATATGAACAAGATTTGAAAACAATATCTCAATTTTGCATTTTTTATAAAATAGTCCAAATAGAAAACTGCTGACAATAAAATTGAGCACAATAGCATTGTATGTGATGATGGATAAGACAACTCAAGTTTATCATCAATCAACACTGGCCTATAATTGATTTTTATAAACAAAAATAGTACGTATACAACTCCAATAACAACATAAAACAAACATAATGCAAACAGTGATTTATCAAACTTTTTTAGTGATTTCGCCTTTATAATTTTTATAACAAATAAAAAACAAAAACACAAGCCGACACCAATTGCAACAAACCCCAAAATTTCACTAATAAGTTTTGCAACAGAATTTGTTCTTAATGCGTCAAAAATCTTACCATTCAAAGATGCAAATCCAACTTCTGAATTCATAGGCCCAATTGGTTTAACATCTACAAACATAATTAAAACTGTAAACACCAAAAATGCTACAAATAATATAGCTGAAGAAATAAAAAGTTTATTGCTCGTTTTCATTATTTTTGTTCTCCTTTTTCTTCCTAATTACAAACATTATAGTTTTATACACCAATGCAACAAGTATTAAACTAAGGAAGACACAAAGCATTATATTAGCAACCACATTAGAAATAGAACAAATAAAAGCTACTATTAATCCACATATTATGTTCCCAATGCAAACACTAATAACTATTTGCCAAAAGTTTAATCCCATGAATGCCGCCAAACAAGTACCACTCCATACACCAGTAAATGGCACAGGAAAAGCAGTAAAACATACTACTGTTATTATCCTTAACCATAAACTTTTTTTATCTGTTTGATTGGATATTTGCTCATTCGCCTTCTCTGATTTTCTCTTTACATCGCCAAACAGAAAAACACCTATACTTCTAAAAAATTTTTTATCTTTTAACTTGTTGTAAAGTGGCATAAATATTAATGCCAAAATTGGAACTATAATAATACTTCCCAAAAACGCATATAAAAATGCACTAAAGGATTTTAGTGCAAACTCTCCCCATAGTGTTGTTGACATTGCAAAAGGAATTGCACCCCTTAATTCAATAATTGGAACAATCGCAATTATTATTGTTGCAAGTATCACATTATTTTCAAAAATTGAATGAAAAAAATTCGTTACAATCTCTACCATTATCTCTCCTAGTACATATAGAATATCAAGTCTTCAACAAATGATAACAAAATCCAAATAAAACACGGAATAACAATTGAAGCATTAATACTTATTTTAGTTTCTTTAAAATATTTTACGAGCATATATACTATTATAGAAACAAACAGTATACTACCAATCAAACCAAGTTGATATATGCCTGCAATATAAAAATTATGAGAACTAATATTTCGTGGAGGAAGTGGTCGTGCACCCAATCCAACTCCAAATATTGCAATTAATGGATGACAAATCATTTCATTAATATAAACAAGCCACAAATCATATCTGGATGTAGTTAAAACATTCATAAAATCAGCGAAGCTACTGAATTCAGTTCTATTGTCTAAAAACCTTAAAAAATAACTTTTTACAAAATTAAAATCAATAAGCAATATAACACCAAAAAACAAAGCAAAACAAGACAAAACAATAAGTGTTTTCTTTCTTTCTTTTATAAAGAAATACACAACTATAGATATCAACATTATTGTTATTAAAATCAAAAATGTTTTACTAGATGTAAGCAAACCTAAAACAATTAACAAAAAGAACAAGATAAGATCTTCATTCTTAGATTTACCAGACAAAATATAATACAAAAAAACACTACATGCCATTTCGCAGCACATTGCCAAGGTATTAACATTTGGAAAAAGTGCTTTGAATCTTCCACTTTTTTCAATTGACAAATAATCATTAACAAATGGAGATATATAGTATGTTAAAGAGAATAAAGTAGACAAAACTAGTGCAATTGTTAATACTTTCATATTAAACTTAATGTTTATTATTTCTGGATCCTTTGTTAACAAAAAAACAAGTGCAAAAAACAAAAAAATCATCAATAGTTTAATTAGAAGTATTGGCGAATAACTGCCAAAAGAGCATAAGCTATAAGCAACAAATATTATGAATAGTATCAATAATTTTTTGTCGACTTTTTCCTTATGTATTGCATATCTAATTACGATATACTTAATAAAAAATGTAACTACACATATACCAAAAAATACAAGGTTGATTGTAATGCTAATAAAAAACAATGGTATTGAAAATAATAAATATGAAAGTCCATTTTTTATGTCGTCAAAGATAATCATTGCCATCAATAATGGAAAAATAGCATACACAACATAACCACTAAAACAGTGAGCAAAAAAAAGTATAGTCAATACAATTAGATTAACTATAAAAGCATGCTTTTTGTAATTCTCCATATTTATAATTTCTTTCAATGACATGATTTTACTTTTCTTCTTTTATCGCTCCAAAACGTCTATCTCTTTGTTCATATTCCTTTAATGCTAAATACAAGTCTTTTTTGCCAAATGCTGGCCAATAAGTTTTAGGAAAATACAATTCAGCATAAGCAATTTGCCAAAGCATAAAATTGCTAATTCTTAGTTCCCCACTTGTCCTAACGCAAAAATCTAAAGGATATTGACCTGCTGTATAAAGATTATCTTCAATAATTTTTCTATCCACAACGTCAATTTTCTTTTCAATAATATTGTTTACTGCATAAACAAGCTCATCTTGTCCACTATAATTTAGTCCTATGTTTAGTACAAATTCAGTATTATCCTTTGTTGCGTCAATCAATTTTTTTATTCCATCTGCCAAATCTTGAGGGAACTTTGTATAGTCACCCATAATATTCAATTTGACATTTGGAAATCTTTCAGTAAAATTCTTATTCAAATATCTTCTAAAACACTTCATTAAATAATCAACTTCCAATTTTGGGCGATTCCAATTTTCAGTTGAAAATGCATATATGCTTACAATTGGTATATTATATTTATAAAAGCATTCTTTAATAATCACATCTAAATTTTTAATTCCCGCATTATGCCCCATGAATCGTGGGAGTCCTCTTTCTTTTGCCCATCTCCCATTTCCATCAATTATAAAAGCAATGTGTTTTGGTAATTTTTTTAATTCTTTTTTCATCAGTAACTCCATTGTAATTTATTCATTATGCAACTCTTTACAATAAGAAACAGCGGAATGTTCTTTTATTATTTGTTCAGATTTTTCCAATCCCAAATTATATTGTTCCTTATTTATTAGATTATTCTTTAAAAGATAATCAGAATAGTAGTAATCCCGTTTGCTATCTTCTGCTCCATTTGAAGCACTATCATTTTTAAAGAAACAAATAAATGTCTTAAAAATAATTTTAAGATCACCCCATAATGTTATCTTTTGTCTGTATTTTAAATCATACTCAAATATCTCTTCCCAAGAAATTGAACTTCTGCCACCATTAACTTGAGATAGGCTTGTAAGACCTGGTCTAATTGTATATGCTTGTAAAACTTCCTTGTTATAAAAAATCATGTCTTTAACCAGTCTTGGTCTTGGTCCAACAATGCTCATGTCGCCCTTTAGTATATTGAATAATTGAGGTAACTCATCCAAATTAGTTTTTCTTAAAAATTTACCAAATTTTGTTATCCTTTGATTGTCTGGAAGCAAATTTCCATTTTCATCCATTTTATTAGTCATTGACCTAAATTTATATATTTTAAAAAGCTTTCCATCTTTTCCAGGTCTATATTGTGAAAATATAGATTTGCCGTGTATAAATATTTTTGATAGTATAATGATTATTAAAAATATTGGAGATAATATAATTAATGCTAATAGAGATAATATTATATCGAAAAATCTCTTAAAAAACATTTCATATATCGTTCTTTTGTTCTTTGTCATTTAATTGCTCCTTCAATTATCGCCCATCCGGTTCTTTTAGTATAACATACTAAAAGACTTAAAGCAAACTTAAAAGTGCAAAGCAATCAAAAAAGTTTATAGGTACAACCTATAAACTTTTTGCTAATCAATTAAAATTTTCAACAAAATTTATCTCAAAATCATTAAATGAAAGCAATTTCATCTTTTTGTTTAGACCATTAGAATATTCTTTTATTGTTTTAGTAACATTGGCATAAAAACACTCAACATTATCAATTTCATATAAACCAACATCAATCGAGTTAAGTTCTTTTTTCAAAATAGCAAAAGCCAAATCAATACATTTTGACCTAAATAAAACTAATTCATACTTACATTTTAGTTTTTTAATTGCTTCAGTTATTTCAATGTATTCATTGTTTGTTGCATGTGAATGCGAAATTATTTTGTATATATTACTAATCTTAATATACTCGGCAATAACAATCTTTTTAATTCTATTACTTAGCACCCAAAAGGCTCCTTTCAAATCTATTTTATAATAAGAATTACAAAGATATGACCAAAAATATTACATTCTTTCTTTTACATTTTTGTATATTTCATCAACTTCAATCATGGCAGACTTATTGTCAAGTTTTTTGTCAAGAACTTTATCATCAACATTTTTTCTTTCATAGTTTTTAAACTTTAAAATTGCATTTGCCCATTTCGTCACACTATTCTCTATAGGAACAAATGTACATTGATTAACAATATTATATTCCATAGATATATTACTTGAAACAATTGTAGGAATACCACTCGCTTGAACTCCTAATGCAAGCTTAGATAAATCTTCATCAGTACTACCAATCATAACAAACACATCTGACATTTGTGTAGCAATATAAAAATCTTTTTTATTATGCAAAAATATTATTTTGTCTTGCAAATTATTATCGCTGAAAACATTTTGTGCCAACTTTTCAAATTTGCCATTACCAACCAAAACAAATTTCGCATTTGTATCTTTTTTGCTTATTGCTCTAAATACTTTAATTAATTTTTCAACATTACTCTGCTCTAAATCATTATACTCACTTAACACAACAAAATTATCAATTAAATTATACTTTGACCTATATCGTTCCCTAGTGGTTTTGTTAAACAAAAATTTATTCAAATCTATTGGTTTATACAACAACTTAACTTTGTGTTTTTTTTCAAAATCATCGCCATACATATTACTAAAAGAAGTCAATGAACTTGCAATATATTCATCTGAATATTCAATGGCCAAATAAGTCCATATACTTCTATTTAGACGACTACCATTTGTATTTTTATTTTGAACATGAGAATGGAAAATAACTTTGCGTACTTGCCCATAAACTTTAGCTATATAGGCAATAACTCCCGCAGCATGATTTTCGGCATTTATATGCACAACATCATACTTCCCTTTGTTTTTAATAAAGAAAGAAACGAGTTTCACATATTCAACAATAAAGCACTTTGAATAAATATTAAAAATAGCACAATCAATTTTATCCATACGATGTTCAATGTTAAATGGTACTTGATAATCACAATTTGTCAAAATATCAAAATTATATTTAGAGTGTAAGTTTTTGACAATATCCATAACATATTGTCCTTTACTTCCATTGATAAATGAAGAACTATAACATAAAATACTTTTATTCTCATTAACTCTTTCAAACGAGAATAACATGAACACACTCAAAACAAGTAATACGACTGCACTTTTTGAGAATACTTCTACCATCATGCAAAAAGCAATAATTACTAATGGAATAAAACTATCAAATCTTAATTTTTTATTCTTTCTTGAATCCCAAATAAAATATACTATATACCCAGTAACTAATAAAAAGCCAATAGTTCCATACTTGAACAATACTTCTAAATATGAATTATGAATATTTTCGGCAAACGAACCTCCAAATCCAAATAGAATGTATAAAGAACTTGACGACCATATATTAAAGTATTTTTGCCATATTTTATATCTGCCTGTTGTAAGCCTGTTTATTATATCAGTGTTTTTGGAATATCCAAGGAACCTGCTCCCAAGTTCCATGATTTTATCTTTAAACACATAACTAAATACACCAATAATAATTACAGAAACAATTATCTGAATTAATGCAAATTTTTTGTTTTTTACAAATGATAAGATTAAATACAATAAAACCGCCAATGCAAAAATAATAAGAAAAGTTTTACTTTTTGTTAACAATCCAAAAACAATAAATAATAAATCGAACAAAACAAATTCTAAAAAACCAACTTTTCTTTGATAAAACAAAACAATATAAAACGACAAAAGAGCAGAACACCAAACTGCCAACCAATTCGCATGAGGCATACTTCCTCTAAATCTTTTTATACCAATTCCATCTATACTAAAGGCTTCAACTTTTAAGTGTACTGCGTTAAATATAAGTGAAATTAAACATGAAATTATCATTATAACTGCAAAGCCTTTAATAATCTTAACCACATTTAGTTCTTCTTTAAGTAAATAAAGTTCAAATACAAAGAACAAACATCCAACAACTTCAAATATTCTAAAAATTTGATTATACTTAAAGTTTATACAAAGGAACATAACCCCAAGTATACATAATATAAAAAATGGAATAATGTAAGACTTTTTTAATTTAATCTTTTTGGTTACCAAATCTTTTAAACATTTTATAAACAAAACAAAAAACAATACAATTAACGCCTTAAAGACATCATGTCCAAACATTCTTTGAAAAAAAATGCCATATCCAGATAAAATAACAATTTGATTTACATCAAAAAATAATGCAGTAATAATAGACAAAAAAACATACAATATAATTGCATAATTTTTAAGCCACAAACTACTTATGGTTATAAGTAAACACAAAAAACAAGTGATTATAAATTTATGCTTACGAACCAAATTTAACATATTTGATGTTTTTGTCTCCATTCTAACCTCTTAAGAATTTCCTCCACATGAAATTTTTCATCTTTTTAGGCACCATTACATGTCCCACAAATCTAATGATTTTTTCTTTTGTATATCTAAAAAATCCAATCATATGATTCTTATACATTATCTTCAACAATCCTTTAATACTTTTGTAATATTTTAATCCATGCCTACGTGAAAAAGTATTTTTGTCTATTCTTATATAAACCAAATTTTCTTGCAAATTATGAAACTTAGCACCGGCTAAATACATTCTAATATACAAATAATAATCCTCAGCATAAAACCAAGGTTTAAAACCACCAGCTTTCTCAATAATTTCTCGTTTCATCATTAATGACATGTTGCAAAATGGACTCCTGCCCTTCATGAATTTTACTATCTCTTCATGAGTTTCTGGTACTTTTTTAATACCAGCAAGATTCTTTATTTCAGAATAAAATTCTTGTCCATTTGAACCTACAACATCGATTTCTGGATGTTCTTTTAGAAATTTTATTTGTTTTTCAAAACGATCTGGCACACTGATATCATCGCTATCCATTTTTGCAACATATTTATACTTGCATCTTTCCCAATTATGTTCCAGTGCTCCCCCAGTTCCCAAGTTCTCTTTTAACCAAATATTTTCATAAATATCATACTCTTTTTCCAAAGAAATAAGCATATCTTTTAAATCATCTGGAACTGGACCATCAACAACCATAACTATTTGCTTTGGTTTTAAAGTTTGATTCATTACGCTATCAACAGCAATTTTGACATTTTGTGGTATATCATTTTTGTATACAGACATCAAAACTGATATCTCTTCTTCCATAATTCGCCTCCGTTGTATATTTTTTGTTATTATAACAAAAATTTATCAAATAAACAACAAATTTATTGTTTCATAAGCCAATTGAAATATTTTATATTTCATTATTATTCAGACAAAATGATAGTATATTATTAAATATTTATAACAATTCTATTCCGCTCTCGGCACATTCTTGTAGCGTTTTTTGATCCCAATATGATGCTTGAACTTCTCCAATATGTGCTCTTTCTAATAATAATTCACAAAGCCTACTTTGGCCAATTCCGCCACCAATAGAAAGAGGTAATTCTTCACTTAATATTTGCTTGTGATAATCATATTGTAATCTTTCTTGTTTACAACTAATTTCTATTTGCCTTTGAAGTGCAGCTTTATCTACTCTAATCCCCATGCTAGAAATTTCTAGTGCCATATCTAAAACTTCGTGATAGAAAAACAAGTCGCCATCAAGTGTCCAATCATCATAATCAGGAGCTCTGTCATCATGTGGAATCCCATCACTTAACTTATCACCAATTTGCATCACAAAAACTGTTTTATGCTCTTTTACTATTTTGTATTCTCTCTCTTTTGGTGAACATGTTGGGTACATCCTTAATAATTCTTCACTTGTAATAAAGGAAACATCTTCACACAAAGCACTACCCTTATATCCTTTTTTGAATAAAAAATGTTGTGTGGATACAATTGCCTTAACAATTTTTTTGACAGTTGCTTTTAAGTAATCAAAATTCCTGTCTTTTCTTGAAATTACCTTTTCCCAATCCCATTGATCGACATAAATTGAATGTGTTTGATCCATTTTGTCATCACGTCTTATGGCAGTCATATCTGTATAAAGTCCAGAATGCATTGGAATTTTGTATTTCTTGAGTGCCATTCTTTTCCACTTCGCAAGTGATTGAACAATTTCAATTTCTTCACCATCTTTAAGTACATCAAAACAAACTTTCCTCTCAACCCCAGATAAATCATCTTGAAGTCCAGATTTTTGAGTAACAACTAGTGGTGCAGACACTCTAACCAAATGCAACTGCTTTGCAAGTTCTCTTTCAAACTTATCTTTTATGATTTTTATATATTTTTGTTTTTGTAATATCTCTATTATTTTATATTTTCCTTTTATAAATTTCATTTTTGTAATCTCCTAATCTTTAATTTTTTGTTTATATTTTCCCCAATTATTATCTATATCTTCGCCCGTCACGGCATTACATTTTTTCATAATCAAATTCTCCTTTATATCAAAAAAACCTTCCAAAGAGTTAATCTTTGAAAGGTTTTATTTACTTTAACAAAACAACAACAAAGTAACCCATAAAAATTATGTGTTTAAATTATTATTGTTATTATTGATTAATGTAAATGTTTTCATCATGCCTTTAATATAGTCCAAAAATATAAATATGTCAAGCTCTTTTTTTACGAAACTTTTCTTTGATGCGTTGCTTAAATAATTCTCTATTGTATTCAGTTTTAATGAAGTTATCAATAAGTCTTAAGTTCATATAAAACAATGGGAATCCTACTAAAACAAATACTCCAAATACAATAAACGTTGATGAATCAGCAAAAAGATTTTGAATTATTGGAGAATTCCATGGCCTAAATATTTCACTGAAAAATTGTGAGTCATATATATTTTCACCAAGAGTCTTATTGTAATTAAATAAATCAGCAGAAATTGGATGTCCACCAATATATGCAGTTGGAAATACGTTAGATAATACAAAAACAACAAATAATGTTGCAAAGAAAGCAAACGCTTTATATTTATTAAATGGCACACAAAGTGAAAGCAACACAACAAGCCCCGCTGTTGTTAAAAGTATTGTAATCATTGCTTTTACATTTGTAGCTTTAACAATTGGATCATGTCCATAAAATGTTGGAATTGTGTATAGCATAATTGGAATACAAATTGCAAGTGCAGCTAAAGCACCTGCAGCAACAGCCTTTATCCTGATATTTTTAATAAATGAACCTTGTACAGGACTTTTGTTATCATTGTTGAATGACAGCAAGAATCCACCAGTTCCAATTGAAGTTGCTTCAAGCATATATGCATTTTCTACAGAATACCACATTTGTCCTTTCTTGAAAGCAATTGAAACAAAACAAGTAATCATTATTGCTATTGATTTCATAAGGAATAGAATTGAAAGATTTTGAATGTTGTTTATTACCCTTCTACCCTCTCCAACAACATCTTTGAGGTGTGAAAAATCGTTATCTAATAAGATTACATCGGCACATGATTTTGCTGCTTCTGTTGCATTTGCAAAAGAGATTGATGCTTGTGCCTTTCTTAATGCCAATATATCGTTAACACCATCACCAGTCATGGCCACTTTATGACCTTTGGCTTGCAATGCTTCAACAAGAGCCTCTTTTTGTTCTGGAGAGACACGTGCAAAAATTGTATACTTATCAGCAATATCCTTTATCTTGTCAAGTTCAATACCCTCAAGAGAAATATACTTATCATAGTTTTTGATTCCGCATTTTTCTGCAATTTTGCTAACTGTTAAAGCATTATCTCCAGAAATAACTTTTACTTCAACATTGTTTTCTCTAAAGAACTTTAGCGTATCTTTTGCAGAATCTCTTATGTGATCTTCCAAAACAAAGAAACATAATAATTTGTCATTCAATTTCATTGCAATAACACGCTTGCCTTGTTTTGCTTGTTCTTCAACTACCTTTAATTTTTCATCGCCTTTTTCTAGCAAATACTCTGGTGCTCCCATAATAAGTCTATCGCCATTTTTGTACACTAATCCGGAATACTTTGTTTGACTTGAGAATGGAATAATTTCACTATACTCAACATTTTCTGCTGAACCAAATTTGTTAAACAATGCAAGTGCAGTTTGATTTTTGCTTGGTTGAGATGCTAACAAATTTTGAATATGCTCAACTATTATTTCCAAATGTTCATACATTTTTACATCGCAAACATTCATTGTCCCATCAGTTAAAGTACCTGTTTTATCTAAACAAATAACATCAACTCTTGACAAATTTTCCAAAGAGTAAAGTTCTTGTACAAGTGTTTGCTTTTTTGAAAGTCCAACAATTGAAATCATCATTGCAACAGAAGTTGTAAGCATAAGTCCAGCAGGAATAACGCCAATTCCAAAAGAGCCAACAGTTACCATGATTCTTGCCCATGTTACAGGATCAGTAAGTGATAGCGTCATTCCATCCCATACCTCTGGATTATTTCCATGAACAGATATTTTATAAATAAGCGTACCAATTATTGTTACAGCCAAAACTCCAAGCATAATCGCAAGAAATCTTATAATCTTTACAATACTATCCATGAGTTCTGATTTGTGTCTTGCTCCACTCTTTACTTTTTGCGATAACTTTGAAGCATATGTATCATCACCAACTTGAACAACCTTGGTTTTTGCATCTCCAACAATTATTGATGAACCAGAAAGAATTTTATCTCCCTTGTGCTTTTTCACATAATCAGATTCTCCTGTCAAAATTGATTCATCAACAGAGACTTCACCAGACAATACTTCAAGATCTGCAGTTGCCTGATCACCAGCTTTGAGCATAATAATATCATCTAACACAACTTGATTTGATGGAATGTTCAACACTTCACCATTTCTAAGTACATTTACTTTTGATTCTGTAACAATTTTTAATTTTCTAATTGTCCTACGGCTATTAAGTTCTTGAATTGTCCCAAACACAACATTCATTAAAGCAGGAAGCAAAAAAGCAAATTTTGAAAAACCAAAATGTTTGTTTATAACTTCTTCATTGCCACTAACATGCAAGAAAATGATAAACCCTAAGAAGATTGCAGCAATAACCAATAAAATACAATTAAAAAAAGTAAATGTGTTGCTACAAATTATTCCCAAAGTGCTTTTTTCATAAGACTTTGTTGAAATATTTTGATAACCTTTTTTTATTCTTTCTTCAACTTGTTCATTATTTAGTCCAATTTCACCATCTATATTTTTTGAAATCAAACTTTCTTTTGTCTTTTGTTTTTTCATTGTTTACTCCAAAAATAAAAATTATTTTGACTGCAATGCCTTTGCATTCTCCAAATCCTTAATTGATTTTGAATCTTCATGTGGAATTTGTTTCCATTGAACATTTCCCTTAAAGAAACATACTATCGCAATTGGTATATATGACATAATAAAGATTGGGAACATATATGAATACTTGATTTTTTGCCAAAATGAAGTTTTAACTCTCTTGTGTTCTCTAATAAGTACAAGCATTCCATAAATAAACAATAACACAAACGCTGTTCCAATTGAAACTATCCAAGACATAACAAAATCTGCAAATGGCGACATGTAATAAATTGGAGAAAATTTTTCAAGTCCCAAGCATAAATAATATATTGCTGCAAAAACATTCCAGAAAAACATTACCATTGTATATGGAAAAATAAACAATGAAATATCATAACAAGAAAATGCCTTTTTTAGTCTATCTTTTCCTTTTTCTTTACGACTAAAAATTGCAGAGAAAATATTTTTAAAGTACAATGCAAAAACCTGGAAAAATCCCTTTTGCCATCTCATTCTTTGATTCCAACTTGCCTTAAATGTTGCTGGTTGTTCATCATAAAAAATAGCATCATCACAGTATGCAACACGATTTCCCTTGGTTACATTATCAGTTGAAAATTCAATGTCTTCTACAAGTGTTTTATAATTCCAAGAATAACCTTCTTGTCCTTTGATTATGTTTGCATCAAACAAAAATCCTGTTCCTGAAACAGTGGTACTAGTCCCTAAACAATTCCTTCCGTTATGTACAAATCTACATTCTCTCATAAATCCCATGCCAGAAGTCGCAGTCACCCAGTTTGAGTGAAAATTTTTGCTATTACGATAACTTGTAACAATTTTTTCGCCACTATCAAAAACTTTATTCATTTCCATTATGTAATTTTTGTCCAAAAGATTATCTGCATCAAAAATCATAAATGCTTCTGGTGAATAATCTGGAAAATCTTTTTGAATGTTTTGTAGTAAGAAATTAAGTGCATAACCTTTGCCTATTTGCTTTTTGTTAAATCTTTCATAACAATAAACATTCCCTATCTTATTATGCTCTCTAACAACATTAGCTGTCCCATCTGTACAATTGTCTGCAACTGCAAAAATTTTTATTTTGTCCATTGGATAATTTTGTTCCAAAATGCTATCAATAAGTTGGCCAACAACTTTTTCTTCATTTCTCCCTGCAATTAAAATGCAATATGTATGATCTTCTTTAGCTGGTTTATATTTCTTCCTACCAAAACAACCAATAATACCAACCAAAATCCTATATGAAAAAAGTATACCAAAAATAATACTAAGTATTGATGAAATTTTTCCAACGATGTCAACAAACATATTATAATCTCCTAAAAAATGCAAAATACTTGTTAATGTTATCACAAACAAAAATTAAAAGCAATTATATCGACAAAAAAAGTATAAGTAAAAACTTATACTTTTATTTGTATTTTTTAAAAAACTTTTATTCTTTGTCTTCTTTGTTCTTTTCTGCTAATTGCGTTTCAAGATCAGCTATCTTTTGCAAAAGAGCATTGTACTCACTTTCCTTTAGTTTTACAACTTTTTCACCATCAATTGTCTTTGGTTCAGCCATTTCACTTTCTGGAGCTTTTTTGGAAAGAACCGCAAGTGCGATTAAAAGACCAAACACAATAAGACATGCAATAACAAATATTTGCCAGATGTGTGATATAACATCAATTTCGCATATTTGCAAAATAAGAATAATATCAATTGCAGCAATAATGCTATAAGTTACAATTTGAACCACAAAGTAATTTCTATTTAACTTCAAATAGTTGGAAACCATAATATTGAAGAAAATTGTTGTCATTGCCAAAATTGCAACAAACTTTGTAAATCCAGATGTGAATTCGATTTCTCCCCAATAAATTACAAATGCTAGTATGGTTAAAGTTCCTAGTAAACATAAAGTAATATATGCAATAATTTTGTTCCTGTGCATAAAATTGAGTGCATTAAGAGAAAATGCTCCAGCAACAACAATGGTTGCTAAACTTTCAAGAATTTTTAACCATGCCCCTTCAAAAACATTGTTGCCAAAAATTGCACTAATCAAAATTCCAACACCGACAAAAAGGCTACCAAGAGTTGCTATTAATAAAATTTTTCTTGCTAATTTCATATTTATCACCTCGTAAAAATGATATCACAATAATAATAAAATGTAAAACAAAATAAACATTATTATTTTAATCAATAAATCTATAAAAAATACAACAAATATTAATTAAAAAATATTATCTAAAAACTTAAAAAATATTTAATATTTTTTATGAATTTTATTAAATATTTTTTTATATTTTTCACATAATTATTTGTGAGAGGTAAAAATGAAAAGAATATTTTTTTTATGTTTAATTCTTATACTTGCATTCACAGTTCCAGTACTTGCAGATAAAAAAGATAATAATGATGTCGTTTTTGCAGATGATAAACCAACTGAAATTTTTGTTGTTGGCGAATATGAAAACACAATTGAAGCAGATATAGTTAACATCGATTTTTTTGTTAAATACAATAGTGATAATTTTGTTGATGGCCAAAATTATGTTTCAAATATGTACTCTTGTCTTTGTAAAAAGTTGCAGGCAATAGACACTAATATTGGCTGTAATATTTGTTATATGACTTACAAACCAATAACAAAAGAAAATACACAATATTGTTTTGAACAATGTTACCATATAACTAGTACAAAACTTGATAAGTTGCAAGAAATAATTCAAAGCTCTGACGAATGTGGAATTAACGGATATAACAGAATTACTTACGAACTTAAAAATAAAAAAGAATTATTTGATGAAGCGATTAACAGTGCATTGAAAGATGCAAAAACAAAAGCACAAAAGATGATAGACAATGCAACTCTATATAGGATATTTGGCAATGATGTTTGCTGTTATGAATACAATAATCAAATATTAATAAAAGCAAATGTAAGAGCATTATTTGTATCATCAACACAACAAGATAATACTATTACTCCACCTGATTTGGTTAATCGTGAAATTATAGTTGAAACAAATAAGTTTTAGTTAATAAAAAAGCTCTGCAAATCACAGAGCTTTTTATCTATTTTAATTTTTCCGTTAAAATGTTTTTTAGTATAGCATCTTTAACTGGAACAAATTTTACTTGTTCATCTTCGCCAATAACTTCTTGTATTATTTCATTATCAGTATTTAATTCTCTTTTACTTAAAACATCTTCTGGTATTAGTTGAACAAGTGCATAGTTTGCGTTTTCATATTCACATGTTTTTATAACAGCATAAACTGAACCATCGTCCATTATTACTGCATCACCATTCTTTATTACCATACACTCACCTTTAGCAAGACAATTCGTTTGAACCTTCATTGTTATTATTTTCAACAATATTGTCATTTGTATTTTTATTATCTTTATCAGAACTAATTTCTGCATGCATTTCTTCTTTAAGTTCATTTATGTATTGTTTCATAAATTTTCTAAAAGACCTTCTGCCTTTATTCATTTCTGCCATAATTACATCTTTGTCTTTATCAACTCTTTGCATATATTCTTCACATCTACTACTAAGATGCTTAAACTCTTGACTGAAATCTTCACATTTTGCAACCCAGTCACTCTTAAGACCACGTTTTGCTTTTATTGCACCTTTAATTGTACGAATTGAACCCATGATTGTTCCAAAAGCTCCTATTACTTTTAGTGCGTTTGGTAAATTAGCAAGAATTCCAACTGAAGCCAAAGGTCCTTCAACAGCAAAACCAAGAATAGTAAGCAATAAACTAATTGCTGTAAATACTGCAGATTTGATTGTTGACTTTAATGCTCTTTTGGCTTCTTGTGCAACATAATATTTAATTAAAGTAGGATCGGCCTCTGAATGATTAACAGTCATAGCATCAATATCTTGACTAGCTCTTTCCAAAACTTCATATGTTTCTTTTGTTAAACCAAGTGCCTTAAATACAAGTTTTTCTCTTATTTTTTCATACTTTGCATTTTGTTTTGCTTCTTTTCTTTCTGAAATTTTATGAGAAATCATTTCTCCCAAAGGGAAAATGCTATTTACCGTTTGTACTTGTTCCATACCTTAACTCCTATACTTAAATAGTATCACTAGAATAATATATTGTCAATACTGAAACTTATATATAATCACAGAACTTTCTTAAGTTCAATAATTGCTCTTGCTCTGTGAGAAACGCTATTTTTTTCTTCTGCAGTTGCTTCACCAAATGTTTTTCCAAGTTCATAAGAATAGAATATTGGGTCATATGCGAACCCAGCATAACCCCTTACATCTGGCGTTATATCACCAAATGTTTTTCCTTCAACAAATTTGTATTCGCCGTCAAGATTCATAACTGCTAATACTGTTATAAAATATGCTGACCTGTCTTGCTTGTCTTTTAATTCATTTAACACTTTTTGTCTGTTAGCTTCAACTGTATGGTCGCCAGCATATCTTGCAGAATGAACTCCTGGTGCCCCACCAAGCGCATTAATACACAAACCACTATCGTCAGCTACAACAATAACATCTTCTTTAAAATCTTTGCTATTCAAAAAACTAACAACAGCTTTTGCTTTGATTAACGCATTGTCCAAAAATGTTTCACCATCTTCTACTATATCATCATAATATCCAATATCTTCAAGTGGTAAAATTTCATATTCTGGAAGCATTTCTCTAAACTCTTTTACTTTATGTTTGTTGTTTGATGCTAATATTATTTTTTTCATTTTTCATTTCTCCTAAATATATAATATCCCCAACCATTAATTTCTTCAAGTTGTTTTTCCAATTAAAAATATTTCTTTGATTTTTTATTGCGCTATCATCATAAAAATCTTTTAATAATTTTATTTTACTTCCTTTATTTTCTCCCAAGGGAATTCTTCTCTGCCAAAATGTCCAAATGCTGCTGTTTGTTTGTATATTGGTCTTTTTAATCCCAGTTCATTTATTGTATTGTCCAAACTGAAATCAAAGTTTTTGTCAACAAAATTATTTATTTGTTGCATATCTACTTTATTTGTTCCAAAACATTCTATATAAATGGAAATTGGTTTTGGAAGTCCAATTGCAAACCCTACTTGAATCTCACACTCATCAGCTAATTTGTGAGCAACAATATTTTTTGCAACATACCTTGCATAGTATGCTGCAGACCTATCAACTTTTGTTGCGTTTTTTGAACTAAAACAACCGCCACCAACTCTACCAACTCCACCATATGTATCAACAACAATTTTTCGTCCAACACAACCACTATCACCAAAGCTTCCCCAAATTGTAAACTTCCCACTTGGATTGATGATAAATTTGGTGTCATCTGTTTTTAATTGTTTATATTCTTCCAAAACAGGCTCAATAACATTTTGCATAATATCATTTTTTATCTGTTCGTTTTCTAATTCTTTTGCATGAGATACACTTACCAAAATAGTATCAATACCAATAGGCTTTTTATCTTCATAAACAATTGATACTTGACCTTTAGCATCTGCAAAATACACATCTGTTGTTCGTCGGTATTCATCATACTTTTTCATCAGTTTGTGAGCTATTGTTATTGGAAGTGGCATATACTCTTTTGTATCACTGCATGCATAACCATAAACCATTCCTTGATCATTTGCACACAACTCGCTTTTTTCTACTGCTTGATTTATGTCTGGGCTTTGAATACTTATTTCTTTTACTATTTTAAATTCATTTTTGTAGCCAATATCTTTTAACACTTCTCTTGCAATTCTTTCATAGTCAATTTTTGCATTTGTTGTTGCTTCTCCATAAATAAACAACTTGTCATTCTTTATCGCACATTCAACTGCCATTTGACTATTCCCATCTTGTCTTAGTGCCTCATCCAAAAAACTGTCTGCCAAAACATCACATGTTTTGTCTGGATGACCAATATTAACACTTTCGCTTGTAACAATTTTTTTCATTTGTTCTACTCCTAAAATAAAAAATCCATCAAGCGATGGAAAATTTATCTTATTATACCATCGCTCAGCCATTAGCACCTTGCCCAAGCAGGTTGCTGTGTGGTCATTGGGGCTGTCCCTATCACACTCTTTATGGTATATTTAATATATCATATTTTTTTTGTTATGTCACTAGAAAATCTGTTGTTTTTTATAAAAATTAAAATTCTTTTTCTGTACATCTTTGAATGATGTTTTGCGTTTTTAATTTTAAGTTATGTAATAAAAAACTTCTTGGGATAGCCAAGAAGTTTTTGCAAGTATTTTTTGTATAATTAATAAATATTAATCAAAATCAAAGCCAAAGCCAAGTGATGTTGGTAAAACTGCACTTGGAATTGTTATTTCTGTAATTTTTGCTGTATATCCAGTTACATCAACTTCAATATCCCCTGCAGCATTTTCTACTGTCAAATCTGCATTCATTTCAAATTTGCCTTGTGAAAGTGTTTCCATTGACATTTTTTGTGAAGCTTTTCCAAACTCATTTCCATTTAATACAATATCTTTACCCATTGTCACAAGCATATTTGGCATAGATTCTGACTCGCTAATCGATGGTACAGTATATTCAACTGACATAGAAACTCTATCTCCATCTTTTGTCATTTTACCAAGCAAAAGAATCATCAAAGATTCTTCACCATCACCAAAGAAGTATGAATTTTTAACAAGTTTGCTTATCTTTGTAAGATATCCATTAACTGCAGAAATATATGCACTTCTGTTTGCAAAAGAATAATAGTTCTTTGAAACAACAGCATCAGCACTTCCAACTTGACTACTTGTGTATTCTGTTACATAGTAAACAACATTCCCTTCAACATCTTTTGTTCCAAGAACATAAGTTTTTGTAGTTGTTGTTGTTTTGTTTACTTCTTGAAGAACATCATCTCCATCTAATTCATAGCCTTTTTCTGTTGTTACATCTGTTGAAGTTACAGAAAGGTGAACGTCTTTAACAAGAGCATCTCCTTCTCCCCTTGATACATTCTTTACTGCAATTGTAACATCACTTTTTCCATCGCTTGTGTTTGTGAATGTACCTTTTGTTGTTTGTTCTGCATCTTTGTCTGTTTTGTATTCAAGTTCTTTAACACTGCTTGAATTGGATGTTGCATTAATTTTTAATGTTAAGTCTGCAAAATTATCATAGTTTTTGTGACTATCTTTATAATTGTCTGCTACAACAACCATAGCTCTTGATACTTCTTCAAGTGTTGCTTCAGATTCACAACCTGTGAGAAGTACTGGTGTGGCAACTGCTAATATGAGCGCCAAAAAAATACTTGCTATTTTTGAAAATTTTTTCATAATTTTCCTCCTGTTAATTATTTTAACACTATGATTTTTTTTATACAACTTTATTTGAGTGAAAATAAGTTTTTTTATTCATATGATTTGACATAATTCGCATAAGCAGAATTAAAGTCATCTATAACACTTTGTGAATGAGTATTTCCGCAAATTCCATAATGAGTATCAAAATATTCAATCATGTAATCTGTAAACTTCTTTGCACCATTAGCATTCAAATGTGTGCCATCCGCCATATCTTTTTTTCTATCAAGTCCCATTTCATTTATCTTGCCTGGCCATTCAACATACTCGTAATTGCTTTCTTTTTCTATTTTCTCTTTTGCAGTACGAAGCATATATATTTCGTGAAGATTTCCTTTTGTTAAAAATCTTGGAACCATTCCAAACACAAAATTTATATTTGGATACTGTTTACAGGTTTCCAAAATTTTCTCAAGATAATTGATGCCATCTGCTGGTAAGTCCAAAATCATTTCAGGGTCAAGTGTTGCATCATTCTTCCTTTCTGACACCATAAATTGTGGAAAAAAGCCTTTGTATTGAGTTTTTCCATGAAACAAAAATGCTGTATAAAAATCTGGGTTACGAAATTCATTATGATTTTTGAATAATTCAATTCCGCTTTTGCCAACATCATTGTTTTCTGTATTCAAAAAAGCATACTTTTCTTTTAACATATTTCTAGCCGTTTCATCTGGTACTGATTCGTAATAGTTTTTAACAAAATGTTCTTTTTGATCTTCACCTTGATATGTTAATCCAAACAAATCAATGTAAACAACTTTTGGAGATTGCAATCTTGCAATCTCATTTATTGCAATCATAATTATTTCTGGGTGTGTTGGTGCACTGTTAATACTATAACTTGTAACACCATACTTGTTCCATGCTTCCATTGTTGATATGCCATACTTAACAGTTGAATTACCAATAAATACCACATCTAATGAATTATTTTCTTCTGCATAAAACTTTCCATAAGAAGTATCGTAATTGAATGGGACAAATACAAAAGTATTAAGTGCAACCAAAACAAAAAGTGCAAAAGAACAAAATGCAAATAATCTTATCCATTTATATCTCATAACTAGAACCCCACATATCCAAATTCAAATTTTGGTAATCCTTGCCCATAAAAACCTAACCAAACAATCAATACAATAAGTATAATAAGTAACACCCATTGAACAACCTTAGGCTTTTTGTTTAATTTTTCAATAAATGTTGTTTGTGGCTTTAATTCTTGGATTAAGTCAATAACAAACACAATTGCAGCACAAGCAAGAGCGGCAGCAAGTGTTGGATAACCGATAGTATTATTTAAAACTACAAATGTCCAATAGTTTACACCGTTAAACATGCTTGACAAGAACTCAAAAGTACCTGCAAGTGAATTTGTTTCAAACAAAATCTTTCCAAAAGCAAGCAACATTAAAGTTCTAATATGTCTCCAAACTTTAAGCCACCAAACTTCTTTGTTTATCTTCAATTTTGCATACAACCAATTGAAAAGTGGTTCAAATATTATTCCAAGAATAATGATTGCACCAAAATATAGTCCCCAAAGAATGTAATTCCAACTTGCACCATGCCAAAGTCCTGTTAAAAACCAAACAATAATAAGCCCAAATATTGCAGGAATTTTGTTCGCATGTTTTTTGAATATTCTTTTTGACTTTTTACCAAGCCAAAGTGAAAATTTAGAAATGCTTAGTGGATAGAATATATAATCTTTGAACCAAGTTCCAAGTGTCATGTGCCATCTACGCCAATAATCATCAATTCCAACTGCAAAATATGGATGATTGAAGTTTTCTGGAAGTTTTATGCCCATACATTTTGAAATACCACAAGCAATATCCATATAGCCAGAAAAATCACAATAGTCTGCAATGAAATAACTGAGAATAACTAATAATGCTTCAAATCCACTAATTTCACTTGGATTACCAAATGCGTAAGTTGTAAAAACCAAAAGACAATCTGCAACAACCATCTTTTTGAAATATCCCCAAAGGACTCTTTTCATTCCATCAACAAAATCATCATAGTTAAAATCATGTCCTTCAAAAATACTATCCGCACTTTCGTTGTATCTAAGAATTGGTCCTTGCATAATCTTTGGGAAGAAAGACATAAACAAGAAGAACTTCAAAAAGTTTCTTTGTGCTGGATACTTTCCCCAATAAACATCTGCAAGATATGCAATAGCTTGGAATGTGTAAAAAGATATTCCAAGTGGCAACAACCACTTAACTGTACTAAACTTAAAGTTTCCACCAAATAAGTCAAAAATTGCATTGATGTTTCCAATAAGAAAGTTTAGATACTTCATTACAACTAAAACAAGAACAATCGACAAAATACCGAGTACCAAAAGTGCTTTTCTTTTTTTCTTATTCTTTGCTTTTAGTATTTTTTTATCATCTTTGCTTATATCTGGATTTTGTTCAATAAAAAGCTTTTCTTTTGCTTTGTTCTTTTCCATTCCAATACTTACAAAATAAACAGCAACAGAAGTGAAAGTAATAAAGAAAATTGATTTCC
Organism: Christensenella sp. UBA1242; assembly: GCA_002308915.1. GTDB lineage: Bacteria > Bacillota > Clostridia > Christensenellales > UBA1242 > UBA5893. The sequence goes on from DBWI01000007.1 coordinate 37,855, forward strand.
AACTACAAAGCAAATAAAAAACTACGCTGGCAATTAAAAGAACTGTCCAACGATATTTTTTGGGAAATAAAAAGTATAAAGGAAACAATACTGCCAAAAAGGCGACAAAATACAGTGAAGTAAAACCCATATTAGTTTTCCTGCAACCTCTCAACCATAGCAACCAATCCTGCTACTGTATCAAAGTTTTCATAAGAAACTTCTTGTGGTGGTATTTCTATGTCAAATCTGTCACTAAGTTCTGCAATAAGCATAACAATGTTAAGTGAATCAAGTGTCCCACCATGTACAAGTTCTGCAATGCTTTCAAAGTCATCAACTTCTGGATGCATGTCTTGTAAAATTTCCAAAATTTCTTCTTTTGTATTCATAATTACTCCTTAATCATTTGTTTTAATTTTGTTCTATCAATTTTTCCATTAAAATTAAGTGGAAGTTCATCCATAATTTTAATTTTATTTGGCACCATGTATGGTGGCAATTTTGCTTTTAGGTCATTTATTATTGTTTTTAATTCATTATCAATTTGTTGATTAAATGTGACAAATGCAACAATCTTGTCTGCTTCTGCATCAAACAAAACTGCACAATTTCCAACATAACTAAGAGCAACGACACTAAGCTCAATTTCTTGTAGTTCAATTCGATACCCCATATGCTTTATTTGAAAATCTTTTCTTGTTGAAAATACAATGTCACCATCATCATTTATAAAAGCATAATCGCCTGTTTTAAGTATTTTTGTGTTATCTTTAATTTCAAAAACTTGATCATTCTTTTCTGGATCATTTACATATCCTATTGCAATTTGGTCGGATTCAACACAAATTTCGCCATCAATAAGATATACAACATTATTTGCAAGTGGTTTGCCAAGTGGAATAGCCTTTTCTTCATCAAGTTGCCCTTCAATAAATTTGTAAAGACATATACCCGCAATCTCAGTTGACCCATACAAGTTTACATATACAGCGTCAGGAAGTTCTTTAAGCCAAATGTTAAGATATTTTGGCATAAACACTTCACCAACAAAAAATACATACTTCAAAAACTTTGGTTTTAGATAATTGAATGTTTTTAGTCTAACAATAATTGTAAGTGCCGAAGGCACCCAACAAATATAGTTAATTTTGTTTTCGTTAAGATATTCAACAAGTTTTAGTGGTAAAGCAAAAAGTGATTTGTCTGGAAAATAAATTGTTGAAGAAGTTGCCAATGCCAAAAGAATATCTTTCATTGAAGCATCAAAGAAAAGTGGTGCTTGGTTCGCTATTCTTAAGTCTTTTTCAAAATTGAATGTTTCCAAAAAGTTTTCAATAAAAGCAATGGCATTTTTTTGAGTCTTCAAAACCCCTTTAGGCTTACCAGTTGAACCAGAAGTGTATATTGTGTAAAGCTTATTATTTTCGTTAAAATCATTTTTGAGTACTTCAATTGTTTTTTCATCAACTGGTGTTTTGACTACTTCTTCATAATCAAAGTTTGTGACATTTGAAGATTTGTTGTTATCAAAACAAAGTTCATACTCAATGTTTGATGAATCAACTATTGACTGAATTTTGTCATCTGCATATGCACCATTAACTGGTACAAAATAATTGTTAGAAAGTGCGATACCCAAAATTGAAAGAAGTGTTTTGCAGTTTCTTTCTGCCTTAACCATAATAGGTTTGTTTTTGATTCCTTTATTTGCAAAAAAACAAGCAATCTTTTTTACTTCTTCTTTTGCTTCAAGATATGTGAATTGACTTTGGTCATCAACACACATTGTTTTGTTGTCATTACATTTAAATAAAAATTCTACTATGTTTTTCATATCTGTTTTTTCCAAACTCAAAGTTTGCTCTGTTAGTATAACAGAGTATTTCAAAATTTGCAATAAAAAAGACTAATGAATTTATCAGTCATATATAGTTATGCCAAAATCAAAAATCTGGTTCAATGACATGATGTCAAAATTGATAAACAAAAATCGCTATTAATTAATCTGTTTTTTTATATTAAAAATAAATTAT
>DBWI01000039.1 GCA_002308915.1 Christensenella sp. UBA1242
AATTAGGAGATGGAGTATTTGAAGTTCTTGCAACTAATGGTGATACAAGACTTGGTGGTGATGATTTTGATAACAGAATTATCAATATATTAGTTGATGAATTCAAAAAGACAAACAATATTGATTTGTCACAAGACAAACTTGCAATGCAAAGATTAAAAGAAGCAGCAGAAAAAGCAAAAATTGAACTTTCTGCAACACCAAAAACAACAATAAGCTTACCATTTATTAGTGCTGATGCAACAGGTCCAAAACACCTTGAATATGATATGACAAGAGCTCAATTTGATTCAATTACATCAGATTATATTGACAAAACAATTGAATGTACAAAAAGAGCACTTTCAGATGCAAAACTTACAGTAAATGACATAGACAAAGTTATTTTGGTTGGTGGTTCAACACGTATTCCAGCTGTTTATGATGCAGTTAAGAATTATACAGGCAAAGAACCATTCAAAGGAATTAACCCAGATGAATGCGTTGCTGTTGGTGCAGCAATTCAAGCAGGTGTTCTTGCTGGTGAAGTTAAAGACGTTCTTCTTTTGGATGTAACTCCACTTTCACTTGGTATTGAAACATTGGGCGGTGTATTTACAAAACTTATTAATCGTAACACAACAATCCCAACAAAGAAATCTCAAATATTCTCAACAGCTGCAGACAATCAACCAGGCGTTGACATTCATGTTCTTCAAGGTGAAAGAGAATTTGCTGCTCAAAACAAAACTCTTGGAAGATTCCAATTAACAGATATTCCACCAGCACCACGTGGTGTTCCACAAATTGAAGTTACATTNNTTGATATTGATGCAAATGGTATCGTTCATGTTAGTGCAAAAGACCTTGGAACAAACAAAGAACAATCAATTACAATCACAGCATCAAGCAATTTAACAGAAGAAGAAATTGAAAAAGCTGTTAAAGAAGCAGAACAAAATGCTGCAGAAGACAAAAAACGTCGTGAACTTATTGATGCTCAAAATGAACTTGATAACAAGATTTATCAACTTGAAAAACTTGTTAAAGATTCAGGTGACAAATTGAGTGAAGACGACAAAAAGAAACTTGAAGAAGCAATTGAAGAAGCAAAGAAAGGCAAAGAGTTAACAGAAGCAGAAGAAGTTAAAAAAGCAAGTGAAGCTCTTTCAAAAGCAAGTGAAGAAATCATTGTAAAGATGTATCAAAACGCAAAACCAGAAGGTGGCGAAGGTGATGCAAATGGCAACAATTCAGGTGATGATGGCGACCCAGAAGTTGTTGTTGACGATGACAAAAAAGACTAATTAAGCAAAATTAATAAGCCTCACACATAAGGTGGGGCTTAATTTTGTATAAAAGGAGAATATATGGCAAAAGATTACTACAAAGTCCTTGGCGTAGATAAAAATGCCAGTGAAGACGATATAAAGTCTGCATACAGAAAGTTGGCAAAAAAATATCACCCAGATCTAAACAAAGATAATCCAGATGCAGCAGAAAAATTCAAAGAAGTAAATGAAGCTTATGAAGTTTTAGGCGATGAAACAAAGCGTAAAAACTATGACCAATTTGGTTCTGCCGATGGTGCTGGTTTTTCTGGTTTTGGTGGCGGAAATGGTGGTGCTGGCTTTGGTGGCGGATTTAACTTCTCTGGTGGGTTTGAAGATATTTTTGGTGATATTTTCTCTGCTTTTGGTGGACAAAGAGCACAAGCAAGGGCATACAGGGGTGAAGACATCAATGTTAGTTTAAATATAACACTCAAAGAAGCTTGTCTTGGCACAACAAAGAATATAACTGTTGGCAAAATAGAAACTTGTGCTGACTGCAAAGGAACAGGTGCAAAAGATGGAAAAGAATATGTAAGTTGTCCAGATTGCAAAGGTATGGGGAGAGTTAGATATCAACAAAATACCATTTTTGGAACTACTATTCGTGAAGGTGAATGTCAAACTTGTGGTGGAACAGGTAAAGTAATAAAAGAAAAATGTACAACTTGCGGTGGCAAAGGCTATACAAGAGTACAAAAAACTATTCAAGTAAAAGTACCAGCAGGAATTGATGATGATCAAATTCTTAGAATGGGTGGACAAGGTAATGCTCCAACAAGACCAGGACAAAATGGTGATTTGAATATAAGAATAAATGTAATGCAAGAAAAATTGCTTACAAGAAAAGGCAACGATTTATATTTAGAAGTATATGTACCATTTACAACTCTTCTTCTTGGCGGAACAATTATGGTGCCAACACTTGAAGGTGAATTTGAACTAGAAATTAAAGAATTAACCCAAAGTGGAACAGTAATGAGAATCAAGAATAAGGGTGCAAAAATTCTTCACAAAGAAACTCGTGGGGATCTTTTGGTAACTCTTAAAGCAGAATCACCAAAATCACTTGACAAAAAGACCAAAGAAGTTTTAAAAAGTATTCAAGATAGTATTAGTGTTTCAAATTATCCAAAGTACAAAAAGTACACAGAAACACCAAAAGATGTAAAGTGAGAATAAGCCTTGAAAAAATTTTTTGGAACAAAAAAAGATGATTTAATAATTTTGGACGGCGAGGAAACAAAACACCTCGCCGTTTTGCGTTGCGTAGAAGGTGAGCAGGTTGTTTGTTTTTGTGGTGACAAGTTTGAGTATGATTGCAAAATTTTGCGTATTACAAAAAAAGATACAACTTGTCAAATAGTTGAACAAAGGGAATGTAAAAAAAATCCTACCAAACATATAACTTTATTTCAAGGACTTCCAAAACTTGACAAGCTTGAACTAATTACTCAAAAAATAACAGAACTTGGAATAACAGAACTTGTACCATTTGAAAGCGATTATACAATTGCAAAAACAAACCTAAACAAAATGGACAGGTTAAACAGAATTTCTCAAGAAGCATGCAAACAATGTGGCAGAAGTATTCCTTTAAAAATTGCAGAGCCAGTCAAATTCAAAAAAGTACTTGAAATGATTGAGAATTATGATTTAGTTCTTTTTGCAAATGAAACAAATAGAAGCATAACAGATATAAGTTTTGATAAACATCAAAAAATAGCAATAATTATAGGTAGTGAAGGTGGTTTTTCGCCTTCAGAAATTGAATTTTTGAAAGATACAACACAAATTGGTCTTGGTGAAAGAATATTAAGAACAGAAACAGCAAGCATTGTTTTGTGTGGTATTGTTAGTTATTTAACCAAAAATTAGTTGGGAGTAAAATGAAAATTGTAGTTTTTACACTTGGTTGCAAGGTAAATCAATATGAGAGTGAAAGTATCATGCTCGCACTTCAAAAGCAAGGGTATGAAGTTTTTTCACATCTTGTTCCAGCTGATTGTTATATAATCAACACTTGTGCAGTAACAAATGAAGCAGAAAAGAAATCAAGACAAACTGTTGCAAAGTGTAGAGCATTAAATCCAAATTGCAAAATTTATATTTGTGGTTGTGCTTCAGAAAAAAATGCAAAACAGTTTTCAGATTTGCAAAATGTTGTCTATGTTGGTGGAACAGAAAACAAGTTAAATATTGCATATAATTTAGATGCAAGTGGTGTTAATGTAGAAAAACAATCAACAGAGTATGATGATACATATTTGGCAGTACCAACAAAAACTCGTGCGTATGTAAAAATTCAAGATGGATGCAATAATTTTTGTTCATATTGCATAATTCCTTATCTTAGGGGAAGAAGTAGGTCAAGGAATATAGTTAGTATCCTTAATGAAATAGATGGCCTATCAAAACAAGTAAAAGAAATTGTAATCACAGGGATTGATGTCTCTGATTATAGAATAGATGACCAAAAAGCACTTGATGTTTTACTAGAAAAACTTGAACCATATGACAATATAAGATTTAGGCTAAGTTCACTTGAACAGGGGATTGTGGATGACAAAATGATTGATGCTTGCAAAAAAATAAATATGTGTCCACATTTTCATTTGTCACTTCAAAGTGGCTCAGATAGTGTTCTAAAGAGAATGAATAGAAAATACAAAACTCAAGACTATTTGCAAACTGTAAAAAAACTTAGAAAAAGTTTTGATAATCCAAACATTTCAACTGATATAATTGTTGGTTTTCCAGAAGAAAGTGAAAAGGAATTCAAAGAGACATACAATTTTGCAAAAAAAGTTGGTTTTGCCAATATTCACATTTTCCCATATTCACTTCGCAGTGGTACAGTTGCCGAGAGGTTTAAACAAGTTGATGGCATTGTAAAAAGAAAAAGAATTAAAAAATTGGAAAAATTAAACAAAAAACTTAATAAAAACTATATAAAACACTCAAAAAAACAAATTTTAACAGTTTTGGTAGAAGAAAATGAGGATGGTTATTACATTGGTCATTCCGAAAATTACATCAAATGTTATATCCCAGAACATTGTGAACTTAATACTTTTGTTAAAGTAAAAATCAAAAAACAATATAATGATGGCGCAATTGCAAACAAAGTTTAGTATTGATTTTTTTAGATAATTATATTAAGATATAATTAAGTAAGGGAAGTTATGTTAAGATACGAAGATAATCCAGGTTTATTTTGTGCAATTTGGCAACAGTATGGAGAAAAGTTAAGAGGTACTGTTGCTGGTTTTGCTACGCCAAAGCCTGGATATTTTTTTAGTGACGATGAGCTTGCTCAAGTTACCGAACTAAAAATCGTTAGACAATACGATTTTACTCAACCAATAAAAACACTTAATGGAATTGACCAACTTGATAACTTAAAGAAGTTTGAATATGTTGGTTATGTTGCCAGCAATTTATATGGTCAAACAAGTGGTGTAATAGAACGTTCAAATTACCTTGGAAGTGAAGCTACAGAAAAAGATAAGCAATACATGGCAAAAATTATTAACAACAGCCAACTTGAAGACATATCTGCTTTGCAAAGATGTTTTAATCTAGAAAGTGTAATATTAAGAAATCAAAATAACATAACAGAAGTTGATTTTTCTGGTAATCCAAAACTTCATCATATTGAATTAACAAATTGTAGATATCTAAAAACAGTAAAAGGTCTTGATGAGTTATTAGCAGTAAAGTATCCAGAAGAAGCAATGATTGTTATGGAAGAAGACCCATACAACGATATGGAAATAAATTTCAATGGTTGCTATTCACTTCGTGAAATAGAGAACTTTGATTCATTTGTTAATAGTTGGTACAACAACAATGAAATTCCTGTTGATGTGAATGCAAAATTACCAACAACACTTTATTGCAATTTAACTAGAAAGTATCCTCAAGGTGTTATAGAATTATTAGAACATAACAGACAAGAACATGACTTTATTCAATGGACAGATGTGGGGAATGGAGATGTTTTATATTCAGTAAACACAAAACAAATGCAAATGGCAAAAGAACGTGTTGACAATATTGTAAGAACAGTTTGTGATGAAAATGATTCACCAATTGTAAGAGTTTCCAAAGTATACAGATGGATTTGTGATAATGTCACTTACGACCATGATCAAATACAAAGAGAGCATTCTGGACAAGAAAAAGTAGATTGGACACATTATAAAGGTCACGAAAATAGGTATGGTAGAAACATATCACGTTCAGCATACAGAGCATTGTTTGACAAAAAAGCAGTTTGTGTTGGAGTTAGCAATTTATTTAATTTTATGTGTTCAGATATTGGTTATTTGGCATTGCCTTGTTCTTGTGCAGCGGCTCAAAATGGTGATCCAAGATTGGCATTGTCAGACCATCAAATGTCAAAAATGATAATAAATGGCAATTTATACTATTTTGATCCAACATGGGATTTGGGCAAAGAAAGATCAGGATATTTTGGACTTTCAAAACAAGAAATAGAAGGCAAATGGCATACATTAACAATTGATGACGTTGATGTAGAAAATGCAGAATCAATTCAAAGAGATTTATATAATGCAAGATGTTTAGAAACTCAAAAGCAAGATTCAAATATTATTAATCAAGACAGATACAAACAATAAAAATTTTCTAAAGAGGTGATTTTTATGGATATTGACAACATGCACATAAAAGGCGATAACTTAACAATCAAACATTTCAAAAAACCAAGTTATGATATTTATGATGAGGAGATAAACAAAAAACTTCTTGAAGAGTTTGATAATGCTGGAAGGAAAGGGGACAAAAAAGATGTTTAAGTATAGTGATAATCCAGCATTGTTTACCGCAATCTATAGTCAATATGGAAAAAGGTTTAGAAAGAATTTTCAATCATTGGATGATGATTGCTTTTTTACTGACGAAGAGCTTGCTAGAATAGAGAATTTGGAAATAGATTTTGAAGGAGAGTTAGCCGAAATTCCTTTCAAAAATTTGAATGGTATAGAAAAATTAGTTAACTTAAGAAAGTTCTCATACTATGGAAAAGATTATGATTCGATGCGTCTAGACATTGTTGCACTTGACCATAAAAGGAATCATAATTTTGCAACAGATTTTCTTCTTTCAAAACTTATTTTTCAAGAATTAGTAGAAAATAGTCAACAAATTGACTTTTCAGGGCTAAAAAATTGTAAAAATCTAGAAGTGCTCAAAATATATAATGCACATAGTTTGACCACACTAGATGTTACACCAATGCCAAAGTTAACAAACATTCAAGTTAACACATGCCCAAATCTAACAAATATTATTGGATTAGAAAATCTTAATGCAATAAAAAATGCAGGTAACTCAACTTCAATTTTAGACAGATTTTCAATTTTTAACTTTAACCTAAATTTTGATAATTGTCCTGCAATTTCAAATATTGTAAATTTTGACAAACTTGTTGAAGTATGGCAAAACAATTATAAATTATTTAGAACATTAGATTTAGCAACAACTTGCTTTCCAAGACTAGAAAGGAAATATCCAGAAGCAATGAGAAAGCTAGAAGAAAAAGATTTTGTAAATTGGAATGATTATGTTGATAGTGGTAGTAAGTATACAATCACAACCAAACAAGCAAGACTAGCCAAAGAGCGCTGCGATGAAATAATAAGAACAATTTGTTGTGATGAAGATTCTCCAATCAAACGTGTTGCAAAAATTTATAGATGGATTTGTGAAAATGTAACCTATGATCGTTTTGAACTTGATCATCCAAATGAGGTCACTCAAGAAATTGAAGAGAGAACTCGTTCTTTGTATAGGGCATTGTTTGACAAAAAAGCAGTATGCGTTGGAATAAGTAATTTGTTTAATTTCTTCTGCGCAGACATAGGATATTTGGCAGTGCCTTGCTATTGTGGAACAGTTAAGTTTGATTCTTCTGTAGTTTATGGTGATCACCAAATATCAAAAATGATAATAAATGGCAATTCATATTATTTTGATCCAACATGGGATTTGGGGAATAAAACATTAAAATACTTTGGCTTAAATAGAGATGAAATATCGGCAAATCATGGTTTAACAATTGATGATGATAATACTCCAAATGCTCCATCAATTCAAAAAGAATTAGCTCAAAAGAATTATCTAACAGAAGAACTTTTTGATGAAATCCCAGATTGGTTAAAAAATGCTATCATAAAAAGAGATGATCAAATTATACATTTTTAGTATTTATAAAAAATATAAATAAATTATGTTAAAGTCTTGACAAACATTTTATATACATATATAATACCAAAGAATTTTGAACTTAAAAGAAGGTGAAAAAGAGATGACAGTTGTTAAAGTTGGTGAAAACGAAAACGTTGAAAGCGCTATCAAACGTTTCAAACGCAAATGCCAAAAAGATGGTATCATTGGCGATATTCGTAAAAAAGAAGCATACAAAAAGCCTTCTGTTGCAAAGAAAGAAAAACGCGAAGCAGCAAGAAAACGTGCTCGCAAAAGAGGTTAAAAAATAACTGCCACTTGGCAGTTTTTTTTATTTAAAAAAACTATTTACAATTAAAATACAAATTGACAAAATAATTTAGTTTATTTTATAATAAAATAAATAAAAGGAGGATTTTGTTATGCATAATAAAAAAGTATATAATAATTCTCCATTTTTACATAAAAAAGGTGTTATTGCATGTATATATGCAATTTGTTTTTTATTGTTTGTATTCAATTTTGTACCACTAATACAAGAGTGGGCTATGGCAAAAAGAGATGATTCAATCCAAATTACTGATGTTAGTGGAAATAATAATTCTTATTGGTCATCATACACTCAAGAACCAACTAAAAGTAATGGTGTTTACAATATAGGTAAGGCGGAACATTTATCATGGTTTTTTAATAATTCAAGTGCAACAAAAGCAGTCTTAATTGGTAGTATAGATATGTCAGGACATTATTGGAGTGGGCCAACAGCTGTTAATACAAACAAAGAGTTAGATGGTAATGGCAATTCAATAAAAGGATTAAAATATAATAGTGTCAATAATGGACTTGTTGCAAAATCCACAGGTGGAACATTCACATTCAAAAATATGAGTGTATACATAGAAGCAACAACCAATGCAACTGGTTCAACTGGAGCATTTGTTGGTGAAAAAAGTGGTGGAAGTTTAACAATAAGCAGTTGTTCTGTGTATGGCAGTATTTCAAATTCAGGCACATATTCAAGTAGAAATGTTGGTGGTATGGTAGGAAAGACTAATGAACTTACGGCAACAAATTGTTTTAACTATGCAACAATAAGTGGTAGTGCAACATCATACAGTCTTGGTGGAATAGTAGGTAATGCTTCATCAAGTACATTAACACTATGTTCAAATTCAGCAGCAATTTCTGGAACGGCAACATATATTGGTGGACTTGTTGGATATTCTGGTGGATTAACAATGAACAATTCAAGAAGTTGCAACACTGGAGCAATAACAAACAATTCAACAAATGGTTATGCTGGTGGACTTGTTGGTTATGCAACACCAACAAACACAACAATAAGTTATGCATATAACACTGGGATTATAAATTCAAAAGCATATGGTGGTGGATTGGTTGGTGGAGCTTCAAATACTATCACTTTTAACAATGTTTATAATAGTGCAAATGTTATTGCAACAGAAAATATAGAACCAAAGGCGACAGAGAATACATGGAATAAGTTGTCATTAACAGAAGGGTATATTATTACAAATGGTTTAGAATATACCAGTTATAGTCCAATTATTCAAAATAATGGAAGTTCTTCTGACCCAGAAAAATGTAAATATCAAATAATTTCGACTTCATATACGACTTATTCTCCAACAGATGTGTCAATTATTGGTGATGCATCAAGATATTCAAAAGGGGATAATGTTTATTCAATTTGTCCAAGTTGTATAAGTGATTCAAGTGGGCTTAAATTTACATATAAGTTTTCACTTATTGCAAGTGATACAACATTAACAACATTAACATTTGAACTAAATAGTTCTAGTGCTTCAACTGACACAAAAAAATTCACCAAAAGTCTCAATAATATTCTTGCATCACAGATGTATGGAACTAGTAATGATCCAATGTCGATTACTATATTTAATGGTAAATCATCAGTATATAATAGTACAGGATATGCATGGGATCGTGGGAATTTAGTTGGTATTAACTACAAAATAACTTCAGATAGAGTAAGATTTTATCCAGTATTTCATGTTACGTATATGATAGTTAAAAATGGTGACAATGGAGGATATAATGATGAGGATTTTGTTTGGTATAAAGCAAACAATCTATCTGGTTTTTCTATGGATATAGGTAGTTCATCATACAAATACACAAGTGCAGCAAACATCAAGACATCTACATTTGGTGGGGATTACTACGCAACAAACAGTGAGTTTAACGGTGGTATGCCATTTTTTAAAGAGATGTATTGGGAATACGCTTAATAAAAATGTAAAATAAATAATAACCCAACGAATATACTTCCACAATATGT
>DBWI01000012.1:0-3792 GCA_002308915.1 Christensenella sp. UBA1242
TGCATTTTTTAATTTATCTTTTGCAGTTTCAAGACCAACTAAAACAACATCAACCTTTTTAGCAAACATATTTACCGCTTTTCCAGGATATGCATTACTTTCGTGAAGTGCAGTTGGAATTTTTTTACTTGTTGCCGCTGAAAAAACTGGCCCACATATATATCCACCTGTTCCTATCACTAAATCAGGTTTAAATTCATCAATGATTTTTTTTACCTTTTTTGAACTTCTAGCTGTTTGAATAATTTGTTTTAAATTTTTGAATGATATTTCTTTTTTTAATCCATAAGCTTCTATATGCCTAAGCTTATAACCTGCTCTTGGAACTAAATCATTTTCTAGTCCACGATTTGTTCCTATAAAAATAATTTCCGAGTTTGGTTCTTTTTCACGTATTTTATTTGCAATTGCTATTGCAGGATTTATATGACCTGCTGTTCCTGCAGCTGAAATGATAACTCTCATAAAATAACTCCTCTTTAATTTACTTTGTAATACTATTCTCTACTAAAAACTTAACCATAAATTGTAACTATTTTGTAGTTCTTGAAATATTAAGTAAAACACCAATAGCCATCAAATTAGCAATAAGTGCTGTTCCACCATAACTAAAAAACGGTAATGGCATACCTGTAACCGGTATAGTTCCTGTTACAACTGCAATATTTATAACTGCTTGAAGTGCTATCATTGCTACAATTCCTATTGAGATAAGACATCCAAAATTGTCTTCTGCTTTCATTGAAACAATAACTCCACGCCATACAAATATTGTAAATAAAACTATAACCATTACACACCCCACAAATCCTAATTCCTCTGCTAAAACAGAAAAAATGAAATCATTATGAGGCTCTGGTAAATACAAATATTTTTGTTTACTATTTCCTAATCCTACTCCAAATAATCCACCTGAGCCTATTGCATATAGACTTTGAATTATCTGCCATCCATCTCCTGTTGGATCAGAAAATGGATCAAGCCAAGTTTGAATTCTTGAGCTTCTAAAACCTGACCCAAATGATATCTGACCATTCTTGGCTATCATTCCTCCAAAAATCAAAATTGCTCCTGCTCCACCAGTAAATATAAAATGTGATATTTTTGTACCAGCAACAAACATTTGAACAACTGTTACTGCTCCTATTATAAATGTAGCACTAAAATGATTTTGTAAGACATAAATAGCTCCAACAATTGGCACTATAAACACAAGTGGATAAATAAAACCATATCTGAAATCTTTAATTTTTCCATGTTCTTTTACATCGGATAAAATTGCTGCAAAAAATATTATAAAGCCTAATTTTGCAAATTCTGATGGCTGAAAATTAAAACCAGCAATGTTTATCCAACGTCTAGCACCACCAGCATCAATTCCAACAAAACCAACTAGTACCAATAAAAAGATAAATGCTATGTAAATAATCCACTTAAATCTACGATATATATGATAATCAATTTTAGAACAAAAAGCCATTGCAATAAAACCTATTACGGCAGAAATTGCTTGTTTTTTTATATACTTATAACTATCTCCAGTTTCTGATAAAGCAGATGGTGCACTAGCAGATAAAACCATTATAAGACCAAAAGCCACTAATACCATAACCGTAATCCAAATACTATAATCTATAGAACCTTTTGAAAAAAGGTTAAACTTATTTTTTTCCTTTTGTTTCTTTTTTGCCATTTTAAGAATCCTTTCTTATATTGCGAGTATTCCTATTATTGAACAAATCAATGTAACTAATGAAAATGCACCCACTACGCGATTTTCTCTCCAACCTATTAATTCAAAATGATGATGTAATGGAGCCATTCTAAAAAGTCTTTTTCCAGTTTTTCTAAAATATAAAACTTGAAAAATAACTGATAATGTTTCTATTATTGGAACTAGTGCTATTATAAGCAAAAATATTGGAATTCTTAAATAAATAGTCATACTAGAAATTACTCCTCCCAATAATAATGAACCAGTATCTCCCATCATAACCTTTGCTTTGTGAAAATTGTATATCAAAAATCCTAAACATGAGCCTATAACTATCGCTCCAAAAATTGAAGCTTCTATAATTCTTAATTTGATTGCAATTATTGAAATTGCAGTTACCATTATTGCAGAAACACTAGCCGCTAAACCATCTATACCATCTGTTAAATTAACTGCATTTGTTGCACTAAGCATTACAAGTATTGTAAATGGAATAAATAAATATTCAGGTAAATTTATTGTAAAATCAGTAAATGGTAATATTAATTCTTGTTTTATATTAACATATCTCACTAAAAATACTGTGTATAATGAAGAAACAACAAGTAATCCTAACATTTTTAATTTTGGATTTAATCCTTCTGTATTATGCAAAACTACCTTTTTAAAATCATCAATAAATCCAACAATTCCAAAACCTATACTTGCCATAGCTATCATTAAAATTATTTTTGATGATTCTGCATCTTTTGTTAATATGCTTGCAATGGTTGAAAAAATCATTATTGAAATAATAAGCATTATTCCTCCCATTGTTGGTGTCCCTTGTTTTCTTAAGTGTGAACGTGGTCCATCTTCCCTTTCACTTTGCCCTACTTTTAATTTTTTTAATATTGGTATAGTTAACTTTCCTAAAATTGCCGTAAATATAAATGTAAAAATTAAATATATTATTTGTATACTCATAAAATCTCCTATTTGTTTTTTAAAATTTCTTTAACAATCTCTCTTTCATCAAAATCAAATTTTTGACCGTTTATTTCTAGATAAGTTTCATGACCTTTTCCAGCCAAAATTACAATATCTTTTCTTGTTGCCATATCAATTGCTTCTTTTATAGCTTCTTTTCTATCAACAACAATCTTGTATTTTCCTTTTGTTTTTGAAATTCCTTTTTCAATATCTTCAATAATTTTTTTTGGTTCTTCAGTTCTTGGATTGTCTGTTGTTACTATTGAAAAATCAGCTAATCTTCCTGATACTTCACCCATTTGTGGACGTTTTGTAGCATCTCTATCTCCACCACAACCAAAAACACAAATAATTTTTCCAGTTGTGTATGATTTTACTGCACTTAATATATTCTCTAGACTTTCTGCTGTATGTGCATAATCTATCATAATAGTTAAATCTTTGCTATTTGGAACAAGTTCACTTCTTCCAGGAATTAACAAATTTTCTAACCCCTCTTTAATTTTTTCTGCATCTACGCCCTGCGAAATAGCAACAGAAATAGCTGCTAGACTATTATAAACACTAAATCTACCAGGAATATTTACTCTTACTCTTTCATTTTTCATTCCTATTTTTACTTTAAAGTCAACACTGCTGTTTGTTATTGTTATATCTTTTGCTGTTAAATCAGACATATTATCAATTGAATATGTTTTTATCATACAATTTTTTGCTTCATAAATTATTCTCTCACATTTGAAATCATCTGAATTTACAAAACCTCTTTGGCACATTTTAAATAATTGCAATTTTGAATTGAAATAATCATTCATATCTGAATGCTCTTTTAAACTTATATGATCTTTTGAAAAATTTGTAAACACAGCAATATCAAAATATGAACCATCAATTCTATGAAGTTTCAAACTTTGTGAAGAAACTTCCATTACAACATAATCAACATTTGCCTCAGACATTTTATAAAACATTTCTTGTAATTCTATACTTTCTGGAGTTGTTCTACTACTATCTGATATTTTTTCATCTCCAATATAATTTGCAATAGTACCAATCAATCCAACTCTATGTCCAGCTCTTTCTAAAATAGATTTTATCATATATGT
>DBWI01000012.1:3836-4243 GCA_002308915.1 Christensenella sp. UBA1242
GAAGGATTTTTATAAAAATTACAAGCCACTTTTGCTAAAGCTATTCTTGTATTATCTGTTAAAATAACTGTCATTCCCTTTGGAAGTTTGATTTCTTTTAAATCTGCAGATATATCTAACATTACGGCAATTGCACCATTTTCTATTGCTTCTTGAACATATTTGTGACCATCAAAATCAAAACCTTTTATTGCAACAAATAATGCCCCTGCTTTTACTTTTTTGGAATTATTTTGAATAGATGTGATTTCTAGATTTTCATCACCTTTTATTTTAAAATTTTCAATACCTATTAATAATTCTTTTAATTTCATTAATTTATCAATCCTTTCTGTATTGAATTTTTAATTATTATGATATTATATATCAAAAAATGTTTTTTGTATAGTTAAATATTAAAATTTTTC
>DBWI01000001.1 GCA_002308915.1 Christensenella sp. UBA1242
ACAACATATTGTCTTTATTTGAAAGGGAATTAGCTTTTTTTGATGAACCACAAAAAATATTTAATGATTTTAATTCTGTATTAAAAAATAATATTGAAAGCATAAAAAATTTAATAGAAAAAGGTGAGCTTGCGCAAATTCATAATAATTTTTATTTTGATATAAAAAATAATAAAATAAATAATTATTGCATTTTTAATAATATTATTTCGAATATTTTTGAGACTCAAAAACAAATAGATTTTAGGACAATTGGAAGCAGAAAATATCTATTCGATTATAAGGCGCTTATTCAAGACCTTAACATATACTTGGCTTCTAACTATAAAATATTTTTGTTTTGTGGAAGTGAGCAAAGCGTTGAGTCTATAGGTACAATGCTTGTTCAAAATGGGCTAAGTTATTCTTTTTCTTATGATTCAAGAATTGGCAAAGGTCAAATTATTTTATCTTCTGATGTTCTTGAATGTTCTGCAAGTTTTTTGGAAAGTGCAATGGTTTTTATTGGAACAGGCGACCTTGTTAAGCATGTTAGAAAAATTCAAACTAAGCACAAAAAACGTGCAAGTGTGTACTTGCCTAAAATTGGTGATTATGTTGTTCATTCAACTCATGGAATTGGTAAGTGTGTTAAAATTGAAAAACTTAATTTTAATGGGACAGAAAAAGACTACTTTGTTTTGGAGTACAAAGGTGGAGATATTTTGTATGTACCAAGTGAACAAGCAGATTTGATTACTGCTTTTCTGGGTGCAGAAGGTGAACCAAAACTTAACAAGATAGGTGGACAAGAGTTTGCAAAAATAAAAGACAAAGTTAAACAAAGTGTAAAAGAACTTGCTTTTGATCTTGTTAAACTCTATGCCGACAGAGAAAAACAAAAGGGCGTTAAGTATGAGCCAAACTATCTTTTGGATGAATTTGAAAATTCTTTTGAGTATGAATTAACCTCTGACCAAATCCAAGCCATTGAAGACATCAAAAAAGACTTATACTCTGGGAAGATCATGGACAGGCTTATTTGTGGTGATGTGGGCTATGGGAAGACAGAAGTTGCACTTCGTGCTGCATACAATGTTGTTTTGGGTGGCAAACAAGTTGCATTTTTGTGTCCAACAACAATACTTAGCGAACAGCATTACAAAACAGCAATAGCAAGAACAAAAGACTTTATGTGTAGAGTTGTAGTTTTGAACAGATTTAAAACAAAACAACAAATTGACCAAATCTTAAAAGATTTGCAAAGCGGGCAAATTGATATAATTATTGGTACACACAGGCTTTTGTCTGATGATGTTAAGTTCAAAGACTTAGGGCTGCTTATTCTTGACGAAGAGCATAGATTTGGTGTCGAAGATAAAGAGAAAATCAAAAACTTAAAAAACAATGTTGATGTTTTAACATTATCTGCAACACCAATTCCAAGAACACTCAATATGGCGATGACTGGAATAAGAGATATATCACTTATTGAAACGGCACCCAAAAACAGATTACCTGTGCAAACTTTTGTTGTTGAGCAGAGCCCAACTATTATTGAAGATGCTTGCAAAAAGGAGCTAGCAAGGGGTGGACAAGTTTTAATTGTTTTCAACAGGGTTGATAAAATTTATGAGTTTGGTGAGAATATAAAAGACATGTTCCCAAATGCTAAAGTTGGAATTGCTCATGGTCAAATGAACACAAAAATTTTGGAAGATACAATCTTAAGATTGTATAATGGTGAACTTGATATTTTGGTTGCAACAACATTGATAGAAAATGGGATAGACTTGCCACGAGCAAACACAATGATTGTTATTGATGCCGACAAGTTGGGATTAAGTCAACTATATCAACTCAAAGGAAGAATTGGAAGAAGCGATAAATTGGCTTATGCGTATTTCACATTCAACCCAAACAAAGTATTAACAGAAGAAGCATACAAACGACTTGATGCTATTATGGAATTTACAGAACTTGGTAGTGGTTTTAAGATTGCTATGCGTGATTTGGAAATTAGAGGTGCAGGCAATGTTCTGGGCAAAGAACAGCATGGTCATATGGCAAAAGTTGGCTATGATTTGTATTGTAAAATACTTGGCGAAACTGTTAGAGAACTTAAAGGTCAAAAAGTTGCTCCAAAACTCGAGTGCAAAGTTGATATTTCTTGTCCAGCATTCTTGAATGAAGAATACATCAAAGAAGAAAGTGAAAGAATTAAGCAATACAGCGATATTAGTCAAGTTCAAAACTATGATGAAATGGAAAATTTGTTAAAACAAACAGAGAGTATTTACGGAAAAGCTCCAGAAGAGCTTGTAAACTTATATAAAATTGCATTGATAAAAAATTTGTGTGTAAAGATTGGAGCAAAAAGAATACTTTGCACACCTATCAAGACTCAAATTTATTTGTATAAAAAAGATGAGTTGATTTCTAAAGAAGTTGTTAACGCTGTAAGCCATTTTTCAAATGTGTGTGTAATAAAATTTGAAGATGTGCCAATAATTGAGATGAAAATCAGTAACCTTACACTTCAAAATAAATTAGAATTTATTATGAAATTTTTGTTAGAGTGTGTAAATAGTTAAATTTTTGTTTGCTTTTTTAAAACTATTATGTATAATAGGAATGTTATATTGGAGATTATCGTGAAAAATAAATTTACTGGATTATTACTTATATTTGTTCTAGCATTTGCTGCTGTGTTAAGCGGATGTAGTTTGTTCCCAAGGAATATGGAAGCATATCTCAACAAATCAGTTTGCACAATCACTTATGCAGATGGAACAAAAGATGAAATTACAACAGAAAGCTATATAAGTGCTTTTAATAGTTATGGCTATTCACTTGTTCAAAACGGAACTTCTTATGAAGATGCAAAAGAGCAAACATTAGATGTTCTTATTAACAGATATGTACTTTTGAACAATGCCCAAAAGGTTATTGAACTTGATGATGATGACAAAAAAGAAATTTATGATGATGCTTTCACATCACTCAAGTCAAACTTAAATTCATATGTGTCAACAATCAGAACAGAATGGAAACTTGATGAACCAATTTCAAACGAAGAAGAAAGCGAAGATGTTGTATTGTATAAGCCATTTGAAAATGTTGCAGAAGTTGTTCTTGTTGACGGTGAGTATAAAATTAAACTCAAAGACACAACAGAAAATGTTCAAGCAACAAACTTTGCTTCACTTGATGCTGTTGTAAATGAATTCAAAGCATATTCTCTTACAGAAGACGGCACAAAAAATAGTGAAGTAAGGAAAGAAGCATACAGAAGACTTATTGCTCAACTTAAGAGAAATGAAGAAGGACGTAATTTGTCAAAAGATGCAGATAGCATTTTGAAAAGATATGCTGAAAAACTTTACAAGAATGCAGAAGAAAACTTATACATCACAAAGATGGAAGAATATTACAAAGTTGATGGAACATATTCAACAATAACAGTTGCACAACTTTTAAACAAATACAAAACATTAGTTCTTCAATCAAAGTTTAAATATAACGATGATAGTGATGCATTCAACACTGCAATGCTTGGTAGTCTTGCAGATGTAAACTATTTTGTAAACAAAGATTATTTCTATGTTTCACACATTCTTTTAAAGTTTAATGAAACACAACAAAAAGAATATGATAATCTTGAAGCAGAATTAAATGCTGGTTATATTCAAAGAACAGAATATAATTCAAGATTAAAAGAACTTGTTGCACAAATTAAATCTTCACCAAGAGATGCAGAAGGCAAATTGGACACAGAAACAAAAGTTTCTGCAAACCAAGTTTTAACATCACTTAGAATGGATTTGGATGCAGCACATACAGATTCAGAAAAAGCAGAAATATTTAGAAATTACATGTATATGTACAGCGAAGACCCAGGAACCCAAAATGCCGAATATCCATATGTTATTGGTGTTAATGATAGCAAGATGGTAGAAAGCTTTACAGATGCATCAAGAGAACTTCACGAAGAAGGTACATTTGGTGCAATTAGTGGTCTTGTTGCATCACAATATGGTGTTCACATTATCTTCTATGAAGGTGGCGTGGAAAACTTATTTGAAGTTTCAGATGTTTCAACATTTGCACTTAAAGACAGTGATGTTGTTAAGTTAACTGAAACACTTTTGAACCCACTCAACAACAAAACAGTATTTGATAAAGTATTTGCACTTTTATCAAATGATAATTATTCAATATTTGAGAATATGAATCTTAATATTCTCAAAAAAGATTTGAAGATAGAAAAGCATGCAAGCGTATACAAAGATATGTAATATAAAAAACAAAAAATACCTTAATTTCGGTTAAGGTATTTTTATTTTTCCACAAGTTCTGTTAGTTTGTTGTGTAGCGCGCCAAAATTATTTTCGTCAAGTTTTATTAATTTGCCATCTTGAGAAATAAAACAGTGTTCGCTTTCACCTTCAAAAACGAGAGTGTCATTTGTAAACATTTTGTATTGAACAACAAGTCGTATTCCATTGTATTGTTTAATTTTTATATCGATTAGTATATCATCACCAAAGTGTGTAGGTTTTCGATATTTACAATTGTTCAGTGCAACAACAGGAGAGAATATTCCTTGTTTTTCTAGTTCAAAATAATCAAAGTTGATGTCTTTGAAAAATTGAACTCTTGCTTCTTCCATAAATCTTATATAATTTGAATGGTGAACGATTCCCATTTTGTCTGTTTCATAATAATTAACTCTGTGTGTATACATATATTCTCCTTGCTGGTATTATATTACAAACCATAACAAAATCAAAATGTTTGTTATATTTATTCCAAAGTTGAGCAAACAAGATATATTCTTTACTTTTTTGGTTAAATTTGATAATATATCAAAGTATGAAAAAACGCCGCTTGAAAAAGTTATTACTTAAAAATAAAATTGTTGGATTAAAAGTTGTTAAATCCAAAGTTTTTTCATTCAAGAATAAAGTTGTTTATGAACAACAAAAAATAGATTTTGAAGCGCTGGACCAAGACAAAATCAAAACAGAACAAGAAAAACTTGATGATGCAGAAGAACAAGTAACAAAACAAAAATCAAAAAAGAAAAAGGTTTGGAATTTGATTTTCTTCATTATAAACCTTGTTGTTGTTGGCTCAATTTTAATTTATCAAGTAATGCATGAGAATATCACTTCTTTTGCAGATTTAAAAAACTTAAAAATTTATTACTTGCCAGTGTTGTTTGGAATTTTTGCACTTGTTATGCTTTTGGATACACACAGAACAAATTTTTTCTTAAGACGTTCAAACAGCAGGTCAAGACCGGCACTATGTTACAAAATGTGTGCAATAGGTAAGTATTATGACAATATTACTCCAATGAGCACAGGTGGCGAACCTGCACAGATTTTTTATATGAAAAACAGGGGACTTAGTGCAAGTAATTCAATTTCTGTGCCACTTGCAAGATATGTTGTTTCACAAATATCTTGGATGATTGTTGGACTTACTGCGGTTTTTATCATTATATTTACAGGTGTAATGGATGCTAATGCTATTTTAATTGTTGGACTTGTTGGCTTTGCTGCAAACTTTACAATCACTTCACTTTGTTTATTCCTTTCTGTTAACAAAAAGATTGGAAGCAAGTTGGTTACAGGTATTTTGAAACTTCTCAAAAAAATGCACATAATCAAAAACTATGAAAAGCAATATGAAAGAGTTATGGATACCGTTTCTGGTTATCAAACAACAATGCAAATGTATGCAAAAAACATCTGGTCATTTTTGTATGCAATATTTATTTCAATTCTCATATTTGTTTTAACATACACAATGCCTTATGTTATTTACATTATGTTTGGTGGCACAAATTATTCTTTGTGGGCAAACATGCTTGTATTTGGTGTTATTGTTGAACTTGCATCAAGTATTATTCCAATTCCTGGTGGTAGTGGAATGAATGAAATTTCTTTCTCTGTATATTTTGCAGATATATTTCCAGCAGGTACTGTGTTTTGGGGGCTTTTATTCTGGAGATTTATGACATACTACATCTACATTTTGCAAGGTCTGTTTATTACAATTTACGATTACTTTATTGGTAATAAAAAGTATTTGTGGCAAAGCAAAAAGTGGGAACTAGAAAACGAAAGTAATGTTTTTAAGGAAGAACAAATAAGAAAATACCAAATGAGCAGGTTAAGAAAAACAAGGAGTAAAAAATGAGCAAAGTAGCAATTATTGGTGGTGGTGCAAGTGGTATTGTTGCTGCTATTTTTGCAGCCAAAAACAACGATGTTACAGTTTTTTGTGAACAAACATTTGGGAAAAAACTTCTTGTTACTGGCAATGGTAGATGCAACTTGACGAACACAAAAAATTTTGACAAAGTCTACAATCAAGATATCAATGAATATCTTGAAAAATTTAATTACTTAGACACAATTGAATTTTTTAACAATCTTGGTTTAGAAATATATGTTGACGAAGAAGGAAGAGTTTATCCAATTTCCAACTCTGCACAAAGTGTGGTTGATGTTCTTTTGCATAAAGCGCAGATATTAAATATACATATAAAAGACCATACAAAAGTTGAAAGTGTGAAGTATGGAGAAAAAATTCAAGTAATTACACAAGATGACATTTTTAATTTTGACAAAGTTGTGATTTCAACAGGGAGCACAACACAATTTTTGGATGACTTACATATTGAGTATAAAGAGTTTAGGCCAAGTCTTTGTGCACTTGTAACCAAACAAAATACAAAACGCTTGTCTGGACTTAGATTATCTAATGTTTTGTGCAAACTTGAAAAAGACAACAAAGAGTATTTTGAGTTTGGCGAAGTGCTTTTTAAGGACAAAGGACTTAGTGGGATTTGTATTTTTAATTTGTCTAGTTATCTGGCAAGAAGTAAAAACTATAACGGCAAAATTTTTATTGACTTGTTGCCAAAACAAACAGCAGAACAAACTTTGCAAATATTAACAAATAGGCACAAACTTAATCTTGGTAATGCAATAGATTTTATGACGGGGTTATTCTGCCGAGAAGTAAACAAATATATTCTTTCTGTTTGTGGTATTAGCGAAGACAAGGTTTTAACTTCAAACGATATACAAAAAATTTGTGCAACAATAAAAAATTTAGAATTTGATATTGTTGATAAATACGACAACAATCAAGTTAAAAGTGGTGGTATAAATCTTGAAGATTTAACACAAAATTTTGAACACAAAAAACTCAAAAATATTTACTTTGTTGGTGAAGTTTGTGATGTTGATGGCTTGTGTGGTGGATATAACTTGCAATGGGCTTTTACCAGTGGAAAAATTGCAGGTGAAAGTTTATGATAAAAATAACACTAAACAAAGTAAAAACAAATTTTGATCAAGAGTTATTAAAAAAAGAAATTAGTTATTTATTAAAAATAAATAAAAAGATATCAAAAAATATTAAAATAATTAAAAAATCAATTGATGCAAGAAAAAAACCAAATATTTTTTATTGTTTAACACTTGGAGTTGAACTAGATAATAATTTGGAAAACAAGTTTGATTACCCACAAATAAAGTTGGATTATTCTGGATTAAGTTATTCAAAGGCAAGTTGCAATTTTTCACCTGTTGTTGTAGGGTTTGGACCAAGTGGTATGTTTTGTGCTTTGGCACTTGCCAAAATGGGACTTAAACCAATTGTTGTTGAACAAGGTGGCTGCATTACAGAGCGTGATAAAGCAGTTGAAGATTTTTGGACAAATGGCAATTTGAACACATATTCAAATGTGCAATTTGGCGAAGGTGGGGCAGGAACTTTTAGCGATGGCAAATTAAATACAAATCTTAACAATGAATATTGTCAAAAAGTTATCAATGAATTTTTTATTCATGGTGCACCAGAGCAAATACTTTATGACAGCAAACCACATATTGGTAGTGATAAGCTTAAAAATGTTGTTGTGAATATTCGTGAAGAAATAAAAAAACTTGGTGGGCAAGTTTTGTTTGATGCCAAGTTTGTGGATTTTGAAACAACTGACAATCAAATTTCAAGCATAACAATTGAGAGCACAAAAACAAAAGAGAAAAAACAAATAAGAACAAACATTGTTTGTTTGTGTCTTGGTCATAGTGCAAGAGATACTTTTGAATTGCTTTACAAAAAAGGTCAAGTTATTCATCAAAAACCATTTGCAATGGGTGTAAGAATTGAACAAAAAGCACACAATGTTAATGTGATGCAATATGGAAATGATTATGACAAAAACTTGCCAAATGCAGATTACAAACTTGTTGCCCATCTCCCAAATGGCAGAAGTATGTTCACTTTTTGTATGTGCCCAGGTGGAGTTGTTGTTGCATCAAGCAGCAATGAAGGTGAGATTGTAACCAATGGCATGAGCTATTTTGCAAGAGACAACAAATATTCAAATTCTGCACTTCTTGTTAATGTTGAACCAAGCGATTATGCAAGCGAGCATCCCCTTGCAGGAATATATTTTCAACAAAAGTACGAGAAACTTGCATTTGAACTTGGTGGTGGAAATTTTTGTGCACCTGTTCAAAGTGTTGGTTCGTTTTTGTATAACAAACAAAATTTTGGCGAATGTTCATATTCACCAATGTACAAATTTACGGATATCAAAAAGTGCTTACCACAATTTGTTGGTGAAAGTTTGGAACTTGGCATAAAAACCTTTAATCAAAAATATAAAGGTTTTGCACAAGATGATGATATATTGATTGCTATTGAATCTAGAAGCAGTTGCCCGCTAACACTTGTTAGAGATGAAAACAACCAAAGCAACATAAAAGGTATTTATCCTTGTGGCGAAGGCGCAGGGTATGCTGGTGGAATTATTTCTGCTGCAGTTGACGGAATAAAGACAGCAGAAAAAATAATGGATAGTTTAATATAAAAAAACAAATTGGGCTAACTTTGTGTAACTATTCAAAAAGGAAAAATCAAAATTTCTAAACAAATAAAAAAGACAGATTTATTTCTGTCTTTTTTTAAGTCCTTTTTTATTTGATATATTGTTTATATTTTTTTATGCTGTCAATAATTTGTTTGGAGATGGTATGAAAAAATTAGTTTCTATTTTTGCGATTATTATTGCAATTGCACTTGTTGTTTTTGGCTTATTTGGAACAGAGAAAAAACAAGATTACATAAGAATTCATGTTAGGGCAAACTCAAATTTGGAGATTGACCAAAATATTAAGTATAGAATAAAAGATGAGATTGTGTCGTATTTGATTCCATCAATTGCACAGTGCAAAACAAGAAAAGATTTTGTCGCATGCATAAATGCAAATATGTTGGGGATAGAAAATGTTGCCAATAAAATACTTAAAGAAAATAATTTTGAGTACTTGGCAAAGGTAAAGTTTTGTCAAGAGAATTTTCCAACACGAAGCTATGACGGAGTTGTGCTAGAGAGTGGAGTTTATGATGCAATAATTGTTGAACTGGGTAGTGCAAAAGGCGATAATTGGTGGTGTGTTGTATATCCTCCACTTTGTTTTGTTTCAAATAGGACGCAAGATGTGATGTATAAATCTAGAATTTTGGAGATACTAAAATCGATTTTTAATTAAGGAGAGTTTTTGGTATGACAAAAAGAAAGATTATTGTTCTTGTTTTGTTGGCACTTACAATTTTTTGTTGTTTGTCTATAACAATGGTGGAAAGTTTTGTTCCAACAAATAGTGTTAGTGTTTATGCGTTGACTACAACACAAAACAAACAAGTTCAACAAAAGTTAAAGACATTAGGATATTATAAAGGTGCAATTGACGGAATTATTGGAAATCAAAGTAAAACTGCAATAAGGAATTTTCAAAGAGATTATGGGCTTGTTGTTGATGGAATTGTTGGGCCAAAAACATTGAAGGCACTCGGGCTTTCAACTTCAACAAATTCTCTTTCTTCTGCAGATATTGATTTGCTTGCAAAGTGTGTTTATGCAGAAGCAAGGGGCGAGCCATATACAGGACAAGTGGCAGTTGCTGCAGTTGTGTTAAACAGAGTAAAAAGTGCTTCTTTTCCAAACACAATAAGTGGTGTTATTTATCAACCTTATGCATTTACAAGTGTTAACGATGGTCAAATAAAGTTATCTCCAAATCAAAGTGCATACAATGCTGCAAAAGATGCAATGAATGGCTGGGATCCAACTTATGGTTGCTTGTATTATTATAATCCTGCAACAGCAACAAGTAAGTGGATTTGGTCAAGAACAGTTGTTGTAAAAATTGGGAAGCATAGTTTTGCAAAATAAGGAGGTAATATGGAAGCAAAAAAATTGAAAAAAAGTAATATTATTTTGATTGTTGTTGCATCTGTTTTGGCAATTGCTTTAATTGCATTTGTTGTTATGTATTCTGTGTCTATGAATACACAACAAAAGTTACAAACAGATTTGGACAATATTTATCAGCGTAATTTTAACGAGCTTGTGGATAATGTAAACAACAGTCAAATAAAATTATCAAAAGTGTGCGTATCAGATTACGACACATATGCAAAAAAGATGCTTAATGAAATTAGCACAAACACAACTTGTGCCGCAATCAACTTGAGTGCACTTCCAATTTCAATAAACGGAATTGACGACACAATAAAGTTTGTTAATCAAGTAAGTGGCTACACAAAAACCCTTGCAAATAAGTTGGATAAGGGTGAAAGTTTGACAAGTACAGAAATTTCAACACTAGAAAGTTTGAATAATGCTTTTATTGAGTTAAAGAATGAATTAAACAAGTTAATAAAAGAAGTAAAGAATGGAGATATTTATGACCAAAGTTTGAAACTTAATGGCGATTATAATGCTTTTACAATAAAATTACAAAATGTTAAGGCAGGTGATGTTGAATATCCAACAATGATTTATGATGGACCATTTTCTGATTCTGTGGTAAATCAAAAAATAAAAAATATGAATTTTACAAAAGTTAGCAAAGATGTTGCGAAACAAAGTTTGCTTAATATACTAAAAAACACATCTGTAGCAGAATGCGAATATCTTGGTGACACAGATGGAAGGTTTGAAACATATGACTATAAGATTGTAAACGATAACCAAAATGCAATATATGTTCAAGTGTCAAAAAATGGTGCAAAACTTTTAACTATGAGTGCAGGAGATTATGACAATACTCAAAATTATACATTGGGTCAGGCAAAACAAATTGCTATAGATTTTACAAAATTGGCAGGAATAAGCGATGTTGAGTGTGTTTGGAGTGATGTTGTTGGCGGTGATGCATATCTTAATCTTGCACCAGTAAAAAGTGGAATAATTTTGTATCCTGATTTAGTGAAAGTTAAAGTGGATTTAGCAACCGGCATGGTTGCTGGTTTTGAAGCAAGTTCATACTACACAAACCATATTCAAAGAAACATTAAAAATGCAACCATATCTCAAAGTCAAGCAGAGCAAATGATACCAAGTTCTCTTACAATAAAGACAACAAAACTTGCTTTGGCACCCCTTGAATATAACAGAGAGGTTTTGTGCTATGAAATGATGTGCACAAAAAATGATGGAACGTATTATGTGTATGTAAATGCATATAGTGGTGTACTTGAGAACATTTTAAAGATTGTTGAAAGCGACAATGGTAATTTGCTAATGTAATTATTTATAAAAACATTTACTTTTGTACAAAAATATGTTATTATGTGTACAAAAGGGGAAAATATGCAGAACAAACTTGAACAAATGGGGATTTATGAGCTTAGAAGTGTTGCTAGAAAATTTGGTGTTCCATCACCAACTTCAAAAAAAAGGCAAGAACTAATTGATGCTATAATAGCTATTCAAAATGGAGAACAAAAACCAAATTATAGGAAATTTGGTCGTCCAGTTAAAAATGTTAACTTGAGTAACAATTTGTTTTCAGATTTTGTTGTTTCTGATGATACCGAACTTGCAGATTTAATAAAAAATGGTGAGTGTGAACCAAAAGATAATTGTATCTCTTTTGAACAAGAGTTTGATGCAGATAATTTGCTGTTAACAAAAAATACTGCACAAGTTAAAGGTGTTTTGAGAGTGACAAACCAAGGAACTTTCTATATGCTTAACTACAACAAAATTGGTGAAAAATTGTATGTTGTGTTTGAGCAATCAATAATTGAACAAAACAAACTTGTTGAAGGTGATTTTGTTGAAGGAAGTGCATTTGTTGCTACTTCAAAAAATTATGCAAAAATAAATGAAGTATTCAAAGTTAATGGTGTAATGCCAAAAGAACAGCAAATTGACGAAAATCAAGAATACATTATTCCACAATATACACTAACTGGATTTTCAATTTTGCAAGGGCAAAACAGATTGTGTCAAGTTGATGGTGATGTTGTTGATTGTTTGGACTTTATAAACAGACATGCAAAACAACTTGTGCCAGAAGGGTATAAATGTGTTGTACTTGGATTGGAAATTTCTGTTGAAACAAAACTTAAACTTAACAGAATTGAAGGAATAACTGATGTTTTTTCTCTTTATGATGACACATCAAACTTTAGTTTTGAAAGAATGAATGATGCACTAAAACATGTTTTAAGTTTGTTTAATCATAAGCAAAAAGTTGTACTATTTGTTATGGATATTTTTTCAATATATCACATACTTGACTTGTATTACGGGAACACTTTGCCAGATATGCATGCAGAAAATTCAGAAATATTTGTAAAAAAGATATTATGTTGCAATCGTGCTTCAAATGATGCAAGTATTTCAACTCTTGGATTGTATTATGAAGGTCAAGAACAAAGTTTTGCAAAAGAATTTGAACAACTTAAAAAAATAACGAATTAATCAATATTAAAAATAAAACTTTACCAATATTGGTAAAGTTTTTTTTGTAGTTATTGTTCGTTTGACAAATTAAATTTATAAAGTTAGAATGATGGTATAAATAGTATACATAAAAGGTGAAAAATATGAAAACAAAGAATAAATTTTTTGCATTTTTGTTGGCAATAATAATGTTATTTCCACCACTATTTTCTGCTTGTAGTTTGGGAGATATTTTGGGTGGTGGTTCAACAAATACTCCAGCAGAAACTCCGCCAACAATGACAATAGCACTAGACGAAAAATTAACAAAGAACGACAGTACAGGTTGGTACAATTTAACTCTTGATGCAGAAGAAAGTTATAAGGTTAATATTTCACTTGGTGATTACGAAGGTACAAAATATTATATTTGTTTTGAGTGTAGCAGTGGCGAAGATAATGTTACGCTAAATTCGGATGGGACAATAACAGCCAAGGCATTATCATCAACCAGTTGGGCATATATTCACTTTGGATTAAAAGAAGAAGGAAAGTCATCTTGGGTTGGCAGTAAGTACGAAACATTATGTGTTAAAATCAACAAGTCAACAACAGTTGTTCCACAAGATGTTACAATTAGTTTTGCAAAGAATAGTGGGATGAAATATGATAAATCATTTTCTTTTGCAAATTGGTTTTTTAATATTCCAAGAGATGGAACATTTACATTAAATCCAGTTGTTACTGGTGCAACAAATTATACAATTGAATTTAAAGCACAAGTGATAGACCCAGACAATAATTTTTCTGTATTAAATGTTACACAACAAGGCGTTGTTTCAGTTAATCCAGATGCAACACAAAGTTATGGAATTATATATATTAATGTTAGAGCAAATGGCCACTTAACAAGCCTTTCTGTTCGTGGATATATTGATGGAACAGAAGAAGGTGACAACCTTGATTATATTGATGCAAGATTATCACTTCCAGAAGTTAGTCCAGAAACAGATGGCGGAAGAATTGAACTTAAAAAGAGAACATATGGTGATGAAGATTATGATTTAACTATCCCATATGAGAATAACTATTATGAAATTCCAAATGTTGAATTAACTGGCTATGTTGGCTCTTATCATATTTATTATGAGCCAATTCAAGAAGATGCTGGTAAAGTTGGAGTAAAACAAGACCCAGTAACGCAAAAACTTTCTGTTGCTGTAACAAAAGCGTATGTAACGCTTGCAATTTCTGCAGAAACAGCAGCAAATCACACAGGTGATGTTATTGATGTAATATATATTAGAATTAAGTTAAGTAAAGTTGGACCTGGGGAATTTTCACTTCGCGATTATGACAATCAAGAAATAGAATATGAAAATGAACAAGAAATAACTATCTTAACAAATGAAAGATTGCACTTAATGCCAGTATTTAATCATTGGAATGTAAGATCAAGAACAGATTCATCTTTGTATACGCTTTCTTATACAATTTCAAACAGAGATGTTGTCAATCATGAAGGTTTTACAAATGCTTATCATTCTTTGACAGGTATTGCTGAGGGTTCTGCGGTTGTTACTTTCTATTTTTCACAAAAAGATAATAATGACGACATGTATGAGTATGAGTTTACTATAACAATTAATGTTGTAGCACGACAACTAGAAAGAATATTTGTTGCACATCCAGAAGCAATTAGGATTTCTGAAAATTCAGTTGCAATTAATGGGAAAATATATGCAGAATACACAAATAATTATTTGGTTGTAATAAATAGTAAAGCTGGATTAAGTTATGTAATTACAACAGTTGATGAAACAACAAAACATATCAAGTTTACATACAATGATGGAATAACAACAAAGACTTGTGAGTATGATGTAAATTTATCTGCAAGTTTTGAATATACAAAAGTAAACTTGTCAAATAATTATTACGATTATTGGCAAGACAGACAAAGACTTGCAACGCAAACAGAAGGTGAAGTTAAGGTTTTGGCTATTCCTGTTTGGTTTACGAACTCAAGTAGTTTCTTTGATGACACCAAGAAAGATTCAAATAACAAAACTCAATCACAGCAAATACTAGAAGATTTGCCACAAGCTTTGAGCGGAACAAGTGTTAGTGACAGTTATAAAACTTTGGAAGAGTATTATGAAGAAGAATCATTTGGAAAAGTTGATTTGCAAGTAACATTCTGCAATACATGGTGTCCACTTGATATCCCATCAACTTCCTGCAGATATCATGGTCAAGAAAATGTCGTTGAGTCAACAAGAGAAGTAGCATCTTTTGCTGTTGATTGGTATTTTACAACAACAGGGAAATCATTAAGTGAATTTGATGGAAATAATGATGGAGTTATTGATGCTGTTATGATTTTCTATGGTTCAAACTATGTTGGAAGTCCAACAACGCAAGATGACTACAGTCAAGCAGGGAGAGCATATGTTGGCAGAGGATATCCAACAAGCTATGCTCTTAGCGTAGATTATGGCTTCACAAACTATTCATTTATTTCTTGCTTTAATATTTATTCAAGAATGCAATCAGTACCAAGTGTTTGGAATCAATTAAAAGCACAAGATGACCTTTCAAATTATGGCTACACTCACACATCAACAATAATTCATGAATTTGGACATATGTTTGGGTTATATGATTTGTATGATACAGTGAATGATAGTGAAATTTTCCCTGCAGGTATGGCAACAATGCAAGATATTAGCAGTGCAGGACATGACCCATATAGTGTTATGGCACTTGGTTGGGCTAATCCATATGTGTTTGATAGTTCAGATACAACTCTTGACAATCAAATTGAAATAGAGATAAGCGATTTTCAAAGTAGTGGTGATTTG
Organism: Christensenella sp. UBA1242; assembly: GCA_002308915.1. Classification (GTDB taxonomy): domain Bacteria; phylum Bacillota; class Clostridia; order Christensenellales; family UBA1242; genus UBA5893. The sequence continues at coordinate 15,613 of DBWI01000001.1, forward strand.
ATTCTACTTTCAAATTCTTGGAATGCAAACGATTCTGTGTTTGATGAATATATTTTAATTGAATTATTCACACCAACAGGGCTAAATGCTTATAACATGTCAAGTTGTCAGGCAGGTGTTAGAATTTGGCATATAAATGCCACACTAAACTTGGATAATGAGCATATGTACAAAAACGATAGCGAAGTGGGGGAAAATGACAATCTTGTAAAGAACCTTGTGCACTATATTAGAAATGACAAAACTTCTGCTTATGGTAGGGCAGCAGCAACAATAAGTGATGAAACAATGTTCCATGAAGGTGACATATTTACTGTTGAAGATTACGATTCACAATTTGTAGAGAATGGGACAATGGATAATGGTTGTGCACTTGGTTGGAGCGTTTCAATTGGAGCAATTCAAGTTGAATCCAGTGGTAATGCAACAGTTGTAATCACTATTACAAAAAATAATTAACAAACAAAAACACTACTCAATTTGAGTAGTGTTTTTTATTTAGTCATCAATTTCAATTTCCTTATCACCATCTTCGCCATAGCCTTGACTACGCCAATAATCTTCATAGTAGTCATCGCTATAATCTTCGTTATTTTCATCATCAGGATTTGCTGACATATAATCATGTGTTTTTTTTGTGTCATTGTATTCTTGTTCCAATTGGCTTGTTTGGCTTTTGGTGTTTGCAAGTGTATTTTGTTTTGCTTTTAACACAAAAGTTTGAACAATTCCAGCAATAAACAAACAAGAAACAACACAAATCATACAAATCAATGTTATTTTAAATTTTTTCTTTTGCTCCATTTGTCTTTTACCTTTGTTAATTTGTTTACTAATTTTCTAAATTGAGTATAGCACCAATTTTGTGTTTTTGCAATTACTTTTCCTAGTGTTATTCTTTCAATTAATAGGCTTGCAACAAAAAATATAAAAACATATATGCGCATTTGACCATAATTTAGTTTTTGGTTAACAAAGAACAAAACCAAAAAACTAAAAAAAGTTGTAAGAAATTCTAATATATTTTTTGTGATTCTATTGTTGTTACACAAAAATACAATTATGTAGCAAATATCAAAAAATAAGCCACACAAAAGACCACTCAATATTATATTCAATAATATTGTTGGTTGGTTTAATGTTTCAAACAGAATCACTTAAATATCCTTTTTAGTAGTGGAATTTTTTCGTGTTTTTGATTCCATTTTATTAAATTAATAATACCACTAACACAAAGTTCGCCGTTTTGTTCGTCTAGTTTGGTTGTTTGGAGTTCACTGCCAAGTATTTGCATTTCGCAATCAAGTGCAACCAAATTTATTTGCGTTGGCGAAAAAGATATTACTTTTTCAACGCCACTTACACTTAGGTCATTTCTGTTGACCAATCTCAATATGCTTTCTTTAATAAAATTATTTTGACTCATACCATAATGTATTTTATAAAAAATTAAAATATGCGTATTATTTGAATTTATATTTTTAAAATCAAGTCGTCCATTTGTTTGCTACTTTTGTTTTTTTGTGGCATACTATTTTTAAGAATAAATAATTGTTAATTATTATTTAAATATTTTTTGGAGAAAAAGTATGAAAAAGTTTATATTTGTACTTATATTATTATTAGTTGCCGCTGGCGGAGGTGTTGCAACTGCTTTGTTGTTATCTCCAAAGTCGCATGAACTTGTATATTATGAAGCAGTTGAGCCAACATGCGAATTACCAGGATATATGGATTACTATTATTGCAAAGAATGTAATAAGTATTATGATAAGTTAAAAAAAGAAGTATCAAAAAAAGAATTGATTTTGCCAGCACTTGGACATGCTTATCAATTTGAATCTTTTGAGTGGATAGAAGGTAATGATGAATTTTGTATTGCAAATTTGATTTGCAGTAACGATCCTTCCCATACAAGTGTTCAATATGTTTTTCTTGAAAAACAAATTACACCTGCAACAATAAAAACTGTTGAAGTTACAAAACTTATTGCAACATATGACGATCACACAGAAGAAAAAATAATTTATGGGAAATCAGTTGTTCCTGAATTTAGTGTTGAAAATGGTTTTTACGATAATGCATTTAGTTTAAAAATATATACAAATTTGGAAGATGTTGCTATTTATTATACAACAGATGGTTCTACTCCAACAGAGCAATCAACATTATACACTGGTTCTGTTGATATTACTGACAACAGTCAAAATGTGAACATAGCTGGTGGACACAGAAATACTTCTGCATTAGATGTTTATTATCCAGAATATCTATTAGATAAGTGTACAATATTAAAAGCAATTGCAGTTGACGGCGAAGGTAACAAAAGTAAAGTTTCACAAGCAATATATTTTGTTGGTTACAATGAAAAACAAGGTTATGATAATCTTCCAATTATATCAATTTCTTTGAATGATGATGATTTGTTTGGTTATGAAAATGGTATTTATGTAAAGGGTCAAATTTATGATTCAGAAGAGTATATGGATTTGGAGCCAGCCCAAAGACCAACAAACTATAGTCAACAAGGTAAAGAATGGGAAAGAGAAGCTTACTTTGCTTATTTTGATACTCAAAAAGAAATTGTTGTTTCACAAAAAATTGGTTTAAGGATTCATAATGACGGGACTCAAGCTCAAAATCAAAAATCATTTGATTTGTTTGCAAGAGAAGAATATAGTGGCTCAAATTATTTTGATAAAGCACTTTTGGGCGATTACAAAACAAGCAACTATGTTTTAAGAAGTGGTGGAAACATTGATACTGCAAAAACAAAATTAAGAGACATGACAAATCAAGATTTTGCAAAAAGTATGGATATGTTTGATAGTCAAAACAGTGAAAGTTGCATTGTGTTCCTTAATGGCGAATATTGGGGTGTATATAATCTTCAAGAAAGTTATACAAATGAATACTTTGAAGAAAAATATGGAATTTCAAAAGATAATATTGTTACAGTAACAAATAATCAAGTTGATAGCGAAGCTGAAGAAGATATTCTTTTGTTTAGTCAATTAACTGAGTTCTTTACTGAAAATCAATTTACAGAAGAAGAACAATATATATTGGCTGCTGACTATATCAACCTACATGAATTTGCCTCATATATGGCATATCAAATATATATTGGAAACATAGACTGGCCAGCAAATAATGTGAAAATGTGGAGAAGTAAAACTGTTGGCGATAACATAAAAGAAGATGGTAAGTGGCACTTTATGTTGCAAAACTTGGATAATTCTTGTGCTGTTAATGACATGTGTACAGCAAACAGCGACCCATTTTCAGAAGATTCACATCTTGCAAATGGCCCACTAGACAGAAATTGTATTTTGGGACTTATGTTCTCAAAACTTATGCAAAATGAAGAATTCAAGCAATTGTTCAAACATGCAATAGCACAACTTGGCACAGAAATATTCACTGCAGAAGCAGTGCAAGAATATCTTGCCGAAAAAGTAGAATTGTTGCAAGATAGTATGCCATTCCACTACAAGAGATTTGTCAGTGCAGATGGAAGCACATATAACAAACAATATTTCTTGGATGAAGTTGAAGCAATAAAAACATTTTTTGCAAGTAGATATCAAAACATGTTGACATTTATCGAATTACATTTTCCTGTGTAAAAATACAATGCTTTAATCAATCTAGTTAAATAATTGAAATATATAAAAAACAAAAAATGACTTAGCAATAACTAAGTCATTTTTTATATTAATTATTTATTTTGATTTTTTGCTACTTGCATCATAATCGCACATTCAATTCTTTTTTTGAAGAGTTTGCAGCCATATTCGTATACTCCAGTAATATCCCCAGTTGCGTTATATGCATTTGCAGCACAGCCGCCACTGCAGTATAATTTTGCCCAACATGTTGTACAATCTTTGCGTGCGTATGCATTGCAATTTTTGAATTTGTTGACAACTTCTTTGTTTGTTACTCCATCAAAGATGTTTCCAAGACTATATTCTGGTTTGCCAACAAATTGGTGGCAAGGGAATAACTCTCCCCAAGGTGTTACTGCCATATATTCTGTACCACTTCCACAGCCACTAATACGTTTGTAAATGCAAGGTCCATTTTTTAGGTCTAACATGTAGTGATAGAAAGTTATAGGATTACCTTCTTTTTCCCTTTTGAGCATTTCTTTTGCAAGAATTTCATATTGTTCAAAAAGAATAGGTAAGTCTTGTTCTGTTAGGGCGTAAGGTTCTGTTGGTTTGCATACAACTGGTTCCATACTAAGTTCTTTAAAACCAAGATCAGCCATATGAAATATGTCGTTTGTGAAATCTGTGTTATTGTGAGTGAATGTTCCACGCATGTAATAACTTTTGTTACCACGTTTTTTTACAAATGCTTGAAATTTTGGAACAATTATGTCATATGAACCCACGCCACCAATTGTTTTTCTTGTTAGGTCATGGATTTCTTTTCTGCCATCAAGGCTTAAAACAACGTTATCCATTTCTTTGTTACAAAATTCTGTAACTTCATCGTTTAAGTTCATTCCATTTGTTGTCAAAGTAAAACGGAAGTTTTTGTTGTATTTTTTTTCTATACTTCTTGCATATGCAACTATTTGTTTTACAACTTCAAAATTCATAAGTGGTTCGCCACCAAAAAAGTCAACTTCAAGGTTGTGTCTTGTTCCACTATTTTCTATTAAGAAGTCTATTGCACGTTTTCCAACTTCGTATGTCATAAGGGCACGTTCACCATGATATTTGCCTTGACTAGCAAAGCAATATTCACAATTAAGATTGCAGGTATGAGCAACATGCAGACAAAGAGCTTTTATTACTGTGTTTCTGTTTTTAAAATCAAATGCCTTGCCGCCGAATGTATCTTCAGTGAAAAGTTGTTTATTTTTTTTAAGTTCTTCAATGTCAGAAAACACATCAAGAATTTCTTGTGTGTTCACTGTTTTGTCGTCTTTGTATTTTTTTAACATTTGGTCAAGTATTTGTTGTTTTGGAGTGTTTTCATATAGGGTGATGATGTCATAAGCCAATTCGTCTACACTATGAACACTTCCACTGAATACATCAACAATAATATTATAACCATTAAGTTTGTATGCGTGTATCATTTGTTCTCCATTCATTCAATTAAAAATGCCGAAGGTATTCGGCATTTTTTTACTTTGTGATTAATATGAAATTTTAGCAATTTTCACATTTTTGATTTGCAACACCACAAGATGTTTTGCACGCTGATTGGCAAGATGTTTGACATTCGCCACAACCACAAGTTTCTAAAGTTTGGTCAACAAGTATTCTTGTTGCAAGTGTGTTAATTCTTTTCATAAATGTTATCTCCTTAAAATTCTGTTTTAATAGTATAGTATATTTTTTTATTTGTCAAGTTTTATTATATGAATTTTGTTTGGCGCATCGTTAAAAGTTGAAAGTATATCAATTTTGTTTGATTTGCAATATTCAATGTACTCCAAAATTTGAGTTGTTATTTTTTGACCGGGGATAAGAATTGGTATTCCTGGTGGATATGTCCAAACATACTCAGCACAAACTTGGTTGTTGCAGCTTTTAATGTCTTCTGCAATGCTATCATATTTTTGAGCATCGCTGATTTTGAATATTTGTTCGCAAGAATAATTATAATTAAATAATTGTTTATTTTTATTTGTCATTTTATTATCTAATTTTTTCAAAATATTAAATAATTTAATAAAATTATTTTTTTTATCAAAAATTGTGGCATATGCAAGGGCATAATTGTTTTGTGACATTTCTAATTCTATTTTGTTTT
>DBWI01000027.1 GCA_002308915.1 Christensenella sp. UBA1242
AATATTTTTATTATTTTCATATTTATATTCCACATTATCCATATATTTTTTAACAAGGAATATTCCAAGCCCACCAATATTTCTTTCTTGTGCTGAAAGGGAAGTGTCTGGCAGTTCTTTATCAAGTGGATTAAATTGTTTTCCGCTGTCAGTCAAAATTATTTTTGCAACATCGTTTTCTATTTCTATTGATATTTCAATTTCTCCAATTTTGTCATATGCATAGTGGGCAGTGTTTGTGAATAATTCTTCAACAGCCACATCAATTTGTTTTTGTATTTTTTGTGGACAGCCATTTTCTTGGAGCGATGAATTAACAAAGTTTAACACTTTATCCAGATTTTCTGTAAGAGCATCAACAACAAGAGATTTGCTTTGTGTTTGCTTGTCAACTTTTGCGTTGTCATCTTTTAGTTCCAAACATAGCATAGTTATATCATCAAATTGAGGAGCATCATTTACAAACTTATCAATGTCTTGTTTCATTGTATCAAGTGTTTGTTTTGGTGCATTATCTTTGTTGTTATTTAATGTGTTAACCATATTGTCAAATGCAAACATTTTACCCTCACTATTTTTTGCTTCTGTTACACCATCTGTGTACAGGAATATTTTGTCGCCTTTTTGGAGTTGTAATTCAAAGTTAACAAACTTAGCATTTTCCATTGCACCAACAATTATTCCATGTTTATTTTTCACAATTTCATATGCTTTGTTTTTTCTATAAATTGCAGGGTCATCATGTCCAGCATTTGCTGCAATAATTTTCCCAGATGAAAGTTCAAGTATTCCAAGCCAAACAGTAACAAACATATCTGCTCTGTTATTTGCACAAATTCTTTGATTAACAAATTCCAAAATTTCTGCAGGAGTGCCACCACCCATAAGTGTTCTTTCTTTAATAAGAATTTTTGTAACCATCATAAATAGGGCAGCAGGGACACCTTTGCCAGATACATCTGCCATTACCATTGCAACATGATCATCATCTATTTCAAAGAAATCATAAAAATCACCACCAACTTCTTTTGCAGGAGTCATTGTTGCAAATACATCATACATGTTGCTTTGTGGGAAAACAGAAGGGATTGAGCTTTCTTGAATAACACTTGCAATTTGAAGTTCTGTTCCAATTCTTTGTTTTTCTGCTGCAATATTTTTAATATTTTCAACGTATTCAAGTATTTCTCTTTCCATTGTATCAATAGATACGGCAAGTGAAGATATTTCATTTATTTTGCTTAAAGTTTCTGTTAAATGTTCTTTTGGTTCGCTGCTGTTTTCTGCAAAACGTTCAGCTTCTTCTTTTACTTTTTTAAGAGGATTAACATATTGCCACTTAAAATACAATGTTGAAGTAATTGAAATTATAACAACTAAAACAAACGTCAAGATTGCAACATTCCACAAATAGTAATTTCTTCCTGCGGCAAGTTCTGCCATTTCTGTTTGAACACAAAGAAGACTGACAACATTTTGTGATGAATCAAAAACTGGAATAAGTGATGTAATATGAGGAGCTGCACCATTAAGATTAGTTGTTCTGTAAATGTGTGCATTATCTATTTTTTTCTCATATAAATTCTGATATGTTTTACGGTATTCTTCATTTGTTGTTTTTCTATAATATCCAACTTCCCAAGCAGTATATTTTGTGCTGTTTTTGTTTACAGAGTTAAACACGGAAACAAAACTATTGTAATCACTTGTATCTACTTTAATTACATAAATAAAGGTGGCGTTCATTTCATCACACAAAAAGTCCATGTATCCTTGTGATAGGTCATGTTCTTCCATTTGTTCGCCAGCAAGGTAATTTTCAATATGGTCGCCATTAACAAGTTTTGATGCAGTTCTTGCAATTCGGGTTGCTTCTTCGGTGTATTCTCTTGTAAAAGAATCAGTAAAATTGATATAACCAACAATACTTGCAACAATACCCAAAAGAAGTAGTGCAACGGCAATTGAACCAACCATATTAAATATTAAACTTCTTGAAAATTTCTTTTTCTTATTTTTCATAATCAAAATTAGTATATTTTATTTCATACAAAAAAGCAAATGAATAGTGGTTCCTATTCATTTGCAATATTTTCTTGTTTTTTTTGTTCTTGAATTTTCCATAATTTTGTCCAGTTGACAAGACCTTTAATTGCAACAATAAAGTCAATAGTTAACAGGAAGACATATGGAAGATTATTAAGTGTCTGAAATGACATAATTGCAAACATAATAGCACCAACCAAGTTCCCTGCAATAAAATAATAAAATTGTTCCCTATACATATTTGAAGATAGTATCACACCAAGTAAACACAATGACGTGAATAGGGCATCAAGATAAAACAAGTTACCATTCAAGAAATACAATATAACCGTAAATATAGCACAAACAATAATAAGTAAAAAATTCAATAACCAAAAGTTCTTTTTTGACATCACTTTCAAGTTTTTTTCTTCTTTATGTTTCTTTTCATTCATAAACCATTTGATTGTACCTACAATCAAAAATGGAATATTGATTGCAAGCGTTATTGTTGCATTAAACCAAACATGTTGAATAAGTGAAGTAGTAACAATAAATGCTGAAGAAATCGTATTAAAAATTAATCCCCAAACAGTATGTTTGGCAGTGTATATAATATTCAATACTCCAAACAAAGTTCCAATATCTGCAATCCATAAAATACTACCAAATCCAACAAAGCATCTGTTGGTGACAATAAATGCAATAGACACAAGTAAAATAATTGTATAGAACAATTGGTCTTTGCCAAATTGTCTTTTTATGTAATCAAAAAACTTACTCATACTTTTATTTCCAAAAACTAAAGTATTGTAGCAATAAAAAAAGGAATATGTCAATAAATGTAAATTAGTATTTGCTTTCAAATTCTTTTAATAATTCCAAGTCTTCATCAGAAACGCTTGATTTTATTGTTTTTACTATTATATAATACACGTATCAAATAATCTAACAACTTTCCTAGAAAGTCGATTAATTAATCTTCATTGAAGCTATTAAGAGGATTGCCCTTTGAGGTTGTAGCAATAGTCAGTCGCACTATGGTTAATCAATGCATTATTTGATAAATATAATCAAAGGAGATGTATTATTTCTTCGAAAATAATATATGACTAAAGCAATGGATTTAAACAAAGAAACAGCTATGCGACTTTGGAACAAAACCTTTGGCAAAGAATTAACTGTTAAAGATTTTACGGGGCGAAAGATCGTTAAAGGTGCTTACAATGATCGTAATAGCGAATTTGGATGGAATGTTGACCATATCTATCCACAAAGTAAAGGTGGACCAACGAATGATTCTAACCTTATTGTTTGTCATATCCTTACAAATGATGAAAAGGCAGACAAATTTCCTTGTTTTACTGCTAACGAGAAAAAGTTTGAAATTCGTAAAGTTCAAAATCATTATGAAATAATTAACTTATCGGGTAAAAGTGATTTAGATAAAAGTGATGATACGGATTTTTTAGACCATTCAAGTGGCATAAGGTTATTCAAAAAATTAAAAGGAATTCAAAATAAGCCTAGATTTGTTGGTTCAGTTTTTATCAAACTTGAAAATATAGCAAATACAGCAATAATTGATTTTATTGAAAAGTTATTTGATGAAGAAAATATTTCTTTTAATGTTAAGAGAAGTTTTTGTTCAACAATAACCACAATTATGCTAAAGAATTATAATATGCTCTACAAGGAAAATGTTTCAGACTTGTTAGACAAGTGTGTTGTATTAAATACTTATTTAGGAAGTTATTTCAGAGAGAGTATTATATCAAATTATGATATTTTCTATAGGGTTGATAAATTCTCTGATAAAAGTGCAATGTATGTGAATGATGAAAAAATTAATTTCAATTATACAAACGATATGAGATGTGAAAATTGTTTATATATAAATGAATTAGTTGTTTTCAATACTGATGCACAAAAAGATATTCAATTAGAAACCGACTATGCTGGTAATTTAGTGAAAAAAGATTATATGTATGATTATATTTATAAGGATTTAAAAAATAATTTATTAAAGGAGGCAAGTAGAAGGTAATATACTTATCTCCTTGATTATAGAAATGACAGGTGCGACTACTGTCATTTTTTTTATAACTGAGAAATATTAAAATATATTAAACATCAACAAAAAAGCACCCAAAAGGGTGCTTAAGTTTTATTTACTATTACATTTCGTTTGAAGTTTCTTGTGTTTTTGTTGAAGCATTTTTAATTACTTCTGCTCTAATTTCTTCAAAATTTTCAACAAAAGATTTCCATTTTTCTGGATTGTCTATTGTTGTTGTTGCTATTGATTCATATTTTGGTAAAGGACTATATACATTCACTGCATCAAAATCAAATGGTTCTTTCAAAAAATCAACTTTGATACTATTAAGCATTGAATCATATTTTGCAATTGCGCAAATTTTGCCAAATGGATATATCCTAAATAGATTTATTTTTTCTATAACCATATAAGGTGGAACGCAACCATCTCCGCCTTCACTTAAATACATTCTAATGCCAGAAAAAACCTCGTATTTATCTTTTTGGCCAACTTTTGAATTTAATTCATTTATTTTATAAAAATGTGTGCCAATCATTTTATTTTCTAGTAGAGTAGTTTTAATAAATCTCTTATCTTTTAACTGAAGTGACTTTTTGATATCTTTGCTTACAATTCTCATTGTTTCGCGATATTTGTAATATTCATCAAAACGTGCCATATGTTTTCTCCTTACAAAATTAGAATAGCATAATACATTTGTTTTGTCAATAACGTCCAGTTTTTATGGATAGAAAAGATAACTTGTGCAGGTTGTCTTTTCTAGTGGTTCAGCAAAAAATTAGTCGTTGACAAGGGATAGATATTGTTTTACACTCATTGTATGAGAAATATATTTAAAGATTTTAAAATAAAAAAAGAGTTAGAAAGATTTAAAAAATTTAAAGAGAACTATATATTTAACCAAAAAGAAATATTAGAACAAAACGGTGCTTTATTTTGTGATGGAATATGTATAAAAGAAAATGAAAATTCTGAGTTTATTGGTGAATGTGAAAAATTTGTAAATGTTGGTTATAAATTACATGGTTCATTGCCTAAAATTCTGTCAAACTTATTTCCATATACATTTTATTTTAGGGGATACAAACTTCATTCTGTAGAAAGTTTTTTTCAGGCACTAAAATTTAAGAACCCAAAAGCACAAAAAGAGATTTTTAAATTAAGTGGTTTAGATTCGAATAGAATTAAGGCAGCACAAGATTATAGTTGGAAACAACAAGGAATAGTTTATTTTTTAGGTAAACCATATTTGAGAAATAGCAAAGAATATGACTTATTAATTGATGAGTTGTATGTAAGTTTAATTCAAAATCCATTATTTGTTGGTGCATTAAAAAATGTTGGAGATAAATATATTTTGCATGCAATAGGCGAAACAGAAAAAACTGAAACAGTGTTTACTAGATATGAATTTGAGAAACAATTAAATTGTTTAAAAGAATACTGCAAATTATACAAGTAAATTCTATTGCAAAGGTATAAAAATAAAAAACAGGTTAATAAAACCTGTTTTTGTTTTAATGGTTGCGGGAGTAAGATTTGAACTTACGACCTTCGGGTTATGAGCCCGACGAGCTACCAACCGCTCCACCCCGCGTCGAGGTTGACCCATATATA
>DBWI01000010.1 GCA_002308915.1 Christensenella sp. UBA1242
AACCCATTTCTTTTACTTTATTTAATTAGTTTGGCAAAAAACTATCTTGTATTAGATAGTTTTTTTTTATTTTTCTATTGATTTTTTATGCTTAAATGTTATAATTAACGCATGACAATAAATTTTGAATTAGCTGAAAAAGCAAAAGAGCTTGTTGGAGAAGCATTTGGAAGATTTAATCCAAAAGTAAAAGAAAGACTTCAAAATATTAAATTCGAAATTGCTACTGCAACATCTCACTTTGATAGAAAAGACACAGTGTACATAAATTACAGATCAATAAATGATTTGAGTGTATATGTACATGAGCTTTTGCATGTACTTGGCACATCTAATTCTTTCAATAAGCAATACATTGGTCTTCATAAAAGATACAGCAGAAAAATTGGTGACGATTTGTTTGTGCAAACAAGTATGGGATATGCTATTAATGAAGGTGCAACAGAGTGCTATACTCGTGATATTGTTTATGGTAAATATCCAAAAGCCCCAGCGGAAACTAATTACAATTTTTGCTCAAATATATATAGAAATTTGGAAAATGTATTAGCTAGTACAAATTTAAAAATTATTTATGCAAATGGAAATATTGATAATTTTATAAAAGCTGTTGCTTTTAATGCACACACAAGTCAAGAAAATGTTATAAAGTTAATTCTAAATCTAGATGCATATTTTGATACATACAGAATATTTAATGCATTTTTATATAATCCCAATAGTGTTGATGTGAAACATTTGCTTACCAATTGTTATACTTATTTGGCTGCAATATTATCTGATTATGCAAAATCTCGCGGTAAAGTATTTGATGTTTGGAGTGGAATTAGTAGGGATTGCTTAAATAAAGATGAACTTGTATTATTTGCAGAAATACTTCAAAATGTTGATTTAAGAAAAGCAAAAGGCGATTCTTTGGCAACGCTAAAGTTATATGATAGAATGTCGATGTATTTACTTACAAAGCAGTTAGAAAGAAATTTAGAAAATTTTAATATGTTACCAAATTATTTAAAGTGTGGTGAATTTTATAATTTTTTATTGCTTAATACTGAATTTTGTGATAGTAACGGCGTGGCTTATGATATTAAAACAAAAGATGAAAAAGCAAAGTTAACTCAAAAGTTATTTGACGGAAAATACAATGCACTTATTGTTGATAAATATTTGCCACAACATGTTATCACAATGCTTGCTGCAAGATATGCAATTCGTGCAAACACAGCAACAAGTGATTACTATATGGAAATATGTATGAATAGTAATAGTTTTAGAGAATTTATTAAAGCATCTGATCCTGATTACTGTGAAGCACTTTGTGAGTTGGTAAAAAACAAAAAAGAGCAATCACAAACAGAGGAAGAGCATTCAGAAGATACAACAAATGAATGGAATAAAGAATAAAAACAGGGTATTTGCTCTGTTTTTTTATAGTTTTTTAATAAAAATATGCTTTTTATGAAATATATGCTATAATAAATGCATGGCTAAAGATTACATTATTAATAATAAAGAATTGATGAAAGATTGGAATTGGGAAAAGAATAATTCTATTCAATTGTTTCCTGACAAATTAACTATTGGCAGTAATAAAAAAGCATGGTGGACTTGTAGTAATGGACACGATTGGTTTGCTCCAATATATAGAAAAAATGAAAGAAATAGTTGTCCATTTTGTTCAAACAGAAGAATTTTAACAGGGTATAATGATTTGGAAACTTTATATCCTGAATTAATGAAAGAGTGGGATTGGGTAAAAAATAGAGATATAAATCCTAATACATTAAGTAAAAATAGTACAAAAAAAGTTTTTTGGATTTGTTCAAAATGTGGAAATTCATGGAATACAACAATTAGATATAGGGCGATAAAGAAATGTGGTTGTCCAAAATGTGCATTAATTACGCGTGCAGTCAATAAACATAATTATGCATTAAAAAATGGGACTTGTTTAACAGAAACAAAGTTTTTAGAAGATTGGAATTGGGAGAAGAATAAAATAGAACCTTCAAATTATACAACTGGGTCCAATGAATATGCTGATTGGAAATGTCATATTTGTGGTTATGAATGGAAAAGTAAAATTTCAAACAGATGTTTGTTAAATAGAGGGTGCCCTTGTTGTGCTAATAAGGTTATTGTTAGTGGAATAAATGATTTAAAAACACTAAGACCAGAAATAGCACAAGAGTGGAATTATTCAAAAAATGAATTAAAACCAGAACAGGTATCTATAGGAAGTGGTAAAAAAGTATGGTGGACTTGTCCAAATGGACATGAATATCAAGCCACTGTTTTGCATAGAACGTTTGGAGAAGGAACTAATTGTCCTATCTGTAATTTTGGAAGGCAGACATCATTTGCAGAGCAATGTGTTTATTTTTATGTAAAACAATTATATCCAGATGCAATTAATAGATATAAAGCGCCTTGGTTGCAAAGAATGGAACTAGATATTTTTATTCCGTCAATTAATTATGCTATAGAGTATGATGGTATTGCATGGCATAATAAAGATAAAAGCTTAAAAAGAGAACAAAAGAAGTATCAACTTTGTAAAGAAAGGAATATTAGACTAATTAGAATACGAGAAAAGTTTTCTTCTTTAGGAAGTGATGTCGCTGACTATGAATTCGGTGGAGATAAAGATCTATACAAGCCAGAAAGTTTGGGACCTGTCATTGAGAATGTTTTAGGCAAATTAAATTTTAAGACTTTTCATAATCCAATTGATGTCAATATAAAAAGAGATACAATAAAAATAAAAAAGTATTTAAAATCTAACATAAATAATTCATTTGCTGAGTTATATCCTGAAATAGCGAGTGAATGGGATTATGAAAAAAATGGGACATTAAAACCGAATATGTTTAAACCACATTCTGACCATAAAGCATGGTGGAAATGTCCAATTTGTAATTATAGTTATCAAGCAACTATAGGACATAGATCCTATGGAACAGGTTGTCCAATTTGTGGAATTGAAAAATCAAAATCAGCGAAAACAAAAAGAATTGTTATGATTGATTTAAAAACAAATCAACCAATAAAGGAATTTACGTCAATATCTGAAGCAGGTAGGCAAATGAAAATAAGTTCTTCAAATATATCAATGGTTTGCAAAAAAGAAAGACATTCTACAGGTGGATATGGTTGGGAGTATGTTGTCGATTAAAAGACACAAAGTATTTTATTCTATTTGACAAAATGCAAATTTTGTGTACAATTGTTATGTATTAAAAAAAGGAAATATTATGGACAAAAATATATTTATCGGTGGGGCTTGGCCTTATGCAAACAACTCACTTCATATTGGACATTTGGCGGCACTATTACCAGGTGATATTTTGGCAAGATTTTTTAGAAAGAATGGAAACAAAACTTTGTATGTTTCTGGTTCAGATTGCCACGGAACACCAATCACAGTAAGAGCAGAAAAGTTGGGAGTAAATCCACAAGTTATTGCTAAGCATTATCACAATGAGTTCACACAAAACTTTAAGGATTTGGATTTTTCTTATGATATGTACACAAACACAATGACAGATTATCATAGTGATTATGTTAGACAAAAATTGGTTGAAATAGACAAAAATAAATATCTTTATTCAAAAACAGAAGATGAAGATTTTTGTCCAAATTGCAACAAGTTTGTAACAGACAGAGAAGTTGTAGGTATCTGTCCAATTTGTGGAGCAGTTGCAAATGGTGACCAATGTGATAAGTGTTTAACTGCACTTACTCCAAGTGACCTAAAAGACAAAAAATGCAAAAAATGTGGTCAAAATACAGTACTTAAGCCAAATAAACACCTATATTTTGAATTAAGTAAGCTTGCACCAGCTGTTCAGGCTTATTTTGAAGAAAATAAAAACACATGGCGTCCAACAGCAATTAATGAAACTCAAAAGTACCTAAAAGAAGGTCTCAGAGATAGAGCAATAACAAGGTCACTTAACTGGGGAATTGAACTTCCATTTGATGGTTATGATGACAAGCGCATGTATGTTTGGTTTGATGCTGTGCTTGGATATTTCTCTGCAGGAAAACTTGTTGGCGAACAACATGGATTTGATTTTGAAAATTTGATAAGAGATAAAAATACATTATCATACTATGTTCATGGAAAAGATAATATTGTATTCCATACAGTAATATTACCAGGACTTTTACATTCAATTGATGAAAAAATAAATAAACCACAAATGATTGTTTCTTGTGAATATGTAAATATGAATGGCGAAAAAATGTCAAAAAGCAAAGGTAATTTAATTACAGTAAACACTCTTCTTGCAAATTTTGATAGTGATTCAATTAGATATTATTTCATTTTAAATAATCCAGAACGCAAAGATTCTGTATTTAGTCTTGATGATTTTGTTTCAATTCACAACAAGCACCTTGTAGGTGGTTATGGAAATTTTGTTAACAGGAATCTTGCATTTCTCTGTAAAAAGTTTGAAGGAAAATTACCTGAACTAAATCTTGATGCTGAAGTTAAGTCAGAAGTTGAAAAAACTTATTTAGAAGTTGGTAAACTTTTGGAACAAGGTGAAACAAAAACAGCAATAACAAGACTATATGATTATGTTCAATTTGCAAACAGATACTATGATCAAAACACACCTTGGACTCTTGCAAAAGAAGAAAATCTTGATAATTTCTGGAGAGTAACATCAAATTGTGTTTACATGATTGCAAACATGGCAAACTTATATGAACCATTTATGCCAAAGAGAGCAAAGGTAATTAAAGATGTTCTAAAAATTGACCAAGACACAAAGTGGGAGCCAATATCTTATAATCCTGATGTAAAACTAGAAAATGTATCAATACTATTTGAAAGAATAGATATAAATAATGTTGACTTAACAAAAAATGCAGATGACACATTAAAAGTTTAAATTATATTTAAGGTTGATAAAAATTTATCAACCTTTTTTATTTGTGTTTTAGTATGTTTGCAAAATATGATGTATTGTGCTAAAATGTATATGTGGAAATATCGAAATTTCTTTTTAAAAAAGAATATATAAAAAACATTTTAAAAGACAAGCACGACAAAAAGAATAGTACGGGCTATTTGTTTTATGGTCCTGATGACCAAACAAATTCAATCGTTCTTAAATTCATTTCAAAGTTAATGGTTTGTGAAGAAAATGGAGATGATGATTGTCCACATTGTGTAAAGATTGAGCAAAATTGTCATCCTGATGTTTTGGTCTATCCCAAAGGGAATAGCTTTGCTGTTGCAGATTCAAAAGACATAATTGAACAAGCAAACAAAAAGCCAATGCTTTGTAGTATTAAAGTTATAGTAATAAATAATTTTGATATATCAAGTCCAGAGTCTCAAAACAAATTGCTTAAAACACTTGAAGAGCCACCAAAGAATGTAATTTTTTTGGCTTCAGCTAGCAATATGAATAATGTTCTTGCAACAATAAAATCCAGACTTGTTAAAATAGAAATTCCACCTTTTGACAAAAAAGAGATTGAAGAAATTTTTGCAGAATATTCACAAAAACCAGAATTTGAACTTGCTATTCAAAATGGCAATGGATACATCGGAATTACAAAAAATATACTTTTTGATGCAAAATATCTTGAAAATTATAACATTTGCACTCAAATTATCACAAAATTGAAGTCAAGTGCACAAGTTGTCGATTATATAGACAAAAAACTGGATAGAACAAATTTGTCTGTAATTTTACAAAATTTACAAAATATGTATCGTGATATTATGGTACTTAAATCTAAAAAGAATGAGTTGGTTTTGAATCAGCATCTAATTAATGATTTAGAAATAATTAAAGATGAGTACTCAATGTCTGCGCTTACCCAAATAATAAAAAATATTAATAATGCAAACAAAAAACTGACATCAAATGTTTCACCAAGTTTAATTTTGGAAACTTTGTTAGTTAAGAATTTGGAGGTTAAATTTTTATGCAAGTAGAGAAGGTTGAAATAAGTTATACACAAGGGGGAAAGGTTTATTCATTTTCTCCAAATGGATTAAAATTACATGTTGGGGATGTTGTAGTTGTTGATACATCAAGAGGTAATGAACTTGGTTATGTTCATTCTGAAATTCAATTGGTTGATGGTTATGAATATGCTGATCAACTTAAAAATGTACTAAGAATTGCTACTCCAGGTGACATCAAACAAAAAGAAGAGAACAAACAAAAAGAAATAGAAATCAAAGACAAAACAGAAGAAATTGCAAAAAGACTAAATCTTGATATGAAAATAACTGCTGCAGAACTCAACTTGGATAGAAGCAAAGTTGTTATCAGTTTCACATCAGATAATCGTGTTGATTTTAGAGAATTAGTAAAAGAACTTGCAACAACTTTCAAAACAAGAATTGAACTTCGTCAAATTGGTTCGCGTGTAGAAACTCAAGTTTTGGGTGGTCTTGGGCCATGTGGAAGACCTGTTTGTTGCAATACATTTTTGCAAGACTTTGATCATGCAACAATAAAAATGGCAAAGAATCAAGGGTTAAGTTTAAATCCAACAAAAATTAGTGGGCTTTGTGGAAGACTTATGTGTTGTTTATCATATGAGAACAATCACTATGCAGAAACTCTCAAAGTGATGCCAAAAGTGAACAAAATGGTGGAAACACCAGATGGAACAGGAAAAGTTATATATAATGACTTGCTTAAACGTCGTGTAACAGTAAAATTTGACAATGGTGACGTTAGTGATGTCAAAGAATATGATGTGGAACAATTGAAATGGAAAAACGATTAGATGATTTAAATCTTGACGGATTAAAACTTTTTCAATACAAAGATGGATATTGTTTTACAAGCGACAGTGTTTTGCTCGCTAATTTTGTTAAAACAAAAAAAAGCGATATATGTGTGGAAATTGGTGCAGGTAGTGGAATTATATCTGTTCTTGTCAACCACAAAACATCACCACAAAAAATCTATGCTTTTGAGATGCAAAAAAAATATGCAGACCTTATGCAAGAAAATTTAGAGTATAATAATATAAAAAACATTGAAGTAATTTGCGATAGAATACAGAATTGCGACAAGTACATAAAGAACCAAGTTGATGTTATTTTTTGTAATCCGCCATATTACAATAGTGGTGATATAGTAAGCCAAAATGATGAAATAAAAATTGCAAAACATGAGAAGTTTTTGCCACTTGACCAGCTTGTTATATGTGTAAATAAGATGTTAAAATTTGGTGGCAAATTTTATGTTGTTTATCCAGCAGAACGCATAAGTGAACTTATTTTTGAGTTAAAAAATAAAAAAATTCAGCCCAAAAGGTTATTTTTTGCACAGCCAACAGAGAATAAAAATGCCAACACTGTTTTTGTTGAATGTATTAAAGGTGGCAAAAATGGTACAGTTGTAATGCCAACACTCATTACCAATAACCTTGATGGTGAGTATGTTCAAACAATACAAAAATTATATAGGGACAGGGGGAATAATTAAATGGTATATTTTGTTGCTACACCTATTGGGAACTTAAAAGACATAACACTAAGAGCGCTTGATGTTTTGAATAGTGTAGATGTTATTGCTTGTGAAGATACTAGAAATTCCCTTAAGCTTTTAAATCATTATGATATAAAGAAAAAACTTATTGCATATCATAAATTCAATGAGAACAACTCTAGCGATGGAATAATAAAACTTGCAAAGGAAGGCAAAAATATTGCTGTTATTAGTGATGCAGGGATGCCAACAATTTCTGACCCAGGCCATGTTTTAATCCAAAAATTAATAGAAAATCAAATTGAGTATACAGTTATTCCAGGGGCATCGGCTAGTCTTTCTGCATTGTTGTTATCTGGTATGGATAGTACAACATTTACATTTGTTGGTTTTTTGGATGAACAGAACAAAAAGCGAAAATTGCAAGTAAATGATGTAAAAAATGCAAAAAGTACACTAATTTTTTATATTTCTCCATATAATCTCAAAAAAGATGTTGAATTTTTGGCAAGTGAACTTGGTGACAGAAATGCATGTCTTGTCAATGAAATTACAAAATTATATGAAAAAACAATTCACTTTTCTTTGGCAGAATTGCCAGAGTTTGAACCTAGGGGAGAATATGTTTTGGTTGTTGAAGGTTGCACAGAAGATAGTGGCCAAAACTTGTCACCACTTGAAGAACTAAATTTTTTAATTGCTACAGGAATGACAAAAAATGATGCGATCAAACAAGTTGCCAAAAAATTTAATGTTCCCAAAAATGAAATTTACAAGTTAACAATTCAAAGTGAATAGGTGAAAAGATGGAAATAACATTCAGGGCAGTTGAAGAGTGTGATTTGTCACTGATACAAAATTGGATAAAAACAAATGAGTTTGCCAAAAAGTGGTATTACAAAAATGTTGTGCCAACAATAAAGAGCTTGCACAAAAAAATAATTGAGAGAAGAGTAGTTCCCCAATTCAATTCATATCTTATGCTTATAGACAATTTGCCTATTGGTTATATTCAGTCATATGCCATTGAAGGTTGGGGTGCATGGAGTAATAAAATCAAAATCTTTAATAACACTGTTGGCCTTGATTATTTTATCGGCGATATAAATTACCTTCACAAAGGTTATGGGCCACAAATAATTATGGAGTTTATTAACACATTGAAAGCACAAGGCTTTGACTATGTTTCAATATCGCCGGACCCCGATAATATTGTTAATCGCAAGTGCTGTGAAAAGTGTGGGCTAACATTTCAAAAAATCGTCAATACGCCATATAAAAACAGCAAAAATCGTGAAGCAATTTATCTCAAAAAGTTGTAGTTAGTTAATCAAGGGTGATCAAAAATGCTCAAAAAAATTGGGCAGGGTGATCAAATTTGTACCCCCCCTTAAAGTAATTACTTCTATCTAAACCAATTTGAAAATTAAATAATAAATAAAAATAAGTGCGCGCGTATGTGTGCGCTTTTTTATATATATTGTAGTACATAAATATATTTTTTATATTAGTGAATAATAAATTTATGATTATGTTTGATGAATGTAATTTTGATTATTCCTCGCATGGATTCAAGGAATATGAGCAAGATGGTATTTGCTTAGCAGAGATGAATGTTGACAAAGATTGTAATTTCAAAAAGGGCATATACAGAATTGTATCATGCGACAATTTATTTATTTGTAATCAAAATATAAAAAAGTTAAAACAATGTATATCAAAATATTTACAGGAATTGTTTGATTATCTAAAAATAAAAAAAAACGCAACAATACTATTATGTGGACTTGGCAATGAAAATATATTAGCAGACAGTTTTGGTGTTAGGGTATGTGATAATGTTATCTCAACAAGATTATTAACTCAAAAGTATTGCAAATATAAGTTATGCTCTTTTTGTCCAAGTGTTTCTGCTAATACTGGAATTTTAACTTTTGATATAATAAAAGGCGTGGCACAACAAGTTAAAACTGATGTTGTTATTTTAATCGATAGCCTTTTAACAAACAACGCCAAAAGACTTGGTCATAGTTTTCAGTTGTCAAGTGTTGGGATGGCTCCTGGTGGTGCATTTGGACAAGAAAAAGAGATATGTTTTGAAAGCATAAATGTTCCTTGTATAACAATAGGTGTACCGTTTATGTTAGATATAAAGGATTCAAAACAGTTGAATGATAATTTGATTGTTACTCCCAAAGACATAAGATTATACATTTGCAGATGTGCGGAGATTTTAGGTGATGTAATAAACAGTCAAATAACAACGCTAACAAAAGAAGAGATAAAGGAACTCAAATTTGGATTTTAACATACTCTAATATGTGATAGGTTTTTTGGATAGTGGAATTGGTGGGATAAATGTTTTGGTTGAGTGTGCAAAAATGTTTAACGAAGATTTTGTTTTTTTGTGTGACAACAAAAATGCACCATACGGAAATAAAAGTTTGCGTAAATTAAAAAAAATAACAAAAAATAATATTGATTATTTAGTTGCTCACTATCAAATTTCTATTTGCGTTATTGCATGCAATACTATTAGTTATACTATTGGAGAGGAACTTCAAAATGAGTATAAAGATATAAAAATTGTGCTAACAAAATTTGATGAAAAAAGAGTAAAAAATCTATCCAAAGACATTTTATTTTTTGCAACAAAGAATACAATAAAGAATAATAAATACATACAAACGCAAATTCGAGAACAAGGAAATTTTGCACTTTATATCAAAAATTTACCCAAAAACATAGACAAAAACATTAAAAATCTCGAAAAAATTGATAATTATATCAAAAAACCTTTATCAAATAAAAGATTTAGAAATGTTAAAACTATTGTTTTAGGCTGTACTCATTTTTGTGTAATTAAGAATAATATAAAAAAGTTTTTGCCAGATATTGATTTCTATGAGTATGAGTGTGAAGTCGCACAAAAGGTTATGAAACTAACACAAAGTCAAACCACATCTACTTTTGAAATAGTGCTAACAAATTTTGATTATAAGACTTATTTGCAGTTAAAAACTTATTTATTTGATAGACTCAAAGCATTCAAAAGGTTTGACTTTTTTTGAATTTAATTTTATTCTTCTTGTATGTTATGTAATCGTTGTCCAAGACAGTGTAATATTGACAGAAGTAAAAATATTGGATTTTGTGGTGCTAGTGAAAAAATTAAAATTGCCAAGTACTCACTTTTTTTATACGAAGAACCATGTATAAGTGGAAAGGGTGGAAGTGGTGCTGTGTTTTTTTCTGGCTGTAGTCTTAAGTGTGTATTTTGTCAAAATTATGAAATATCAACACTTCAACAAGGCAAAGAAATAACAATTGCAGAGCTTGCAAATATTTTTCGTGAACTTGAAAATAATGGTGCAGATAATATCAACTTAGTTAATCCTACTCATTATATTTTGGAAATCATAGAAGCACTAAAAATTTATAGACCAAGTATTCCAATTGTTTATAATTCTCATGGCTATGAAACAGAAGAAAGTATAAGATTAATTGCTCCATATATTGATGTTTTTTTGCCGGATTTTAAATACTATGATAACGAGTGTGCCAAAAGATATTCTCATTGCAATAACTATGTTGAAACGGTAACCAAAGCACTTAAGGTAATGAGAGAACTAAAAAGTGATGTTTTTGAAAATGACATGATGAAGCAAGGATTGCTTATTCGCCATATGATTATGCCACTACAAAGCAATCAAAGTGTTCAAATTTTGGAGTGGATAAAAAACAATTTACCAAATACAAAAGTAAGCCTTATGGCTCAATATACTCCTTATGCCAAGGCTTGTGAATATAAGGAAATTAACAGAAGAATTACCAAGCGTGAATATCAAAAAGTTGTTAATAAATACTTGGAATTAGAACTAGATGGATATATTCAAGAACGAGAAAGCGCATCTTGTGTTTATATTCCCAAATGGGATTTTTGTTAAATACTTTTTGAAAGTTTTGAGTATTCGTCCAGTATTTGAAAATATGAGTTTTTGATTTGGCTAGAGTATGGAAATTCAATTGAAGAATACTCGTATAAATTATCTAATATTGTAGATAAATTTCCAAGACTAATTTTAAGCTTTAATATGGCAGATGTTAGTCTTTGGTTAAAAATTGATTCAAAATCCTGTTTTTTTGATAAAAAATCCTTAATTATATCGTTTAAATTATTTTTTGCTTTAATTTCTGTTAATAGATTAGTGTCCACACTAACAGACAAGTCATAAAGTTTTTTATATAAGTTTTTGTATATTTGCACACTTTGAGTAAGTGTGTTTTTTTCTGTTTCGTTTAACTTTGCAGTAAATTTTATTTCATCATATTTTATTTCGAGCAGTTTTCCTTCAATGCCATTTTCAGCAAGGTTTGCTATTACTTTTTGTGCATCATTTTGATTTTCATAACAAGATGTTAAAATCAAGTATCCAGTATCGCTTTGATAAATATAGCCTGCACCATTTTTCTTTCTGGTAATTGAACTCATTTCATCAGCTTGTGATTTTGTTTGTGCTGTATAGATATAGATTGAATATAGTGAAAAAGCTTGTTGTTTTGCTTCATTATTTTTTGAATACGAAAAAGCCCCAACTGTGATTAAACTTGAAAAAAGCTCGGCACAACTCAAACAAATTGCGATGCAAAGAACTGTTATAAATAGTGTTAAAAATTTTGATTTTTTTGTAGTAGTAAAATTTTTTGTCATAAAAACTTGAACTCCTTGCATTTTGGGATTTATCATAAAATTAATCTAAAATATTTTTATGTCAAAAAAAGACAACTTATGCTCAAATAATACAGAGTGGCATAAGTTTTTTTGCACTAAAATATTGTTGTAAAAGGAGAAGTTATGAAATTAAAACCATTATATGACAGAGTTGTAGTGCTGCCAGAAAAAATCGAAGAACTATCTGGTTCGGGAATAATTTTGCCAAGCGTTAGTGATGATAAGTCATCTGTAGGAACTATTGTTTGTGTGGGAGATGGTCAAACTTTTGATGGCGACAAAGTTGAAATGCAAGTCAAAAAAGGTGACAAAGTTCTTTATTCAAAATTTGCCGGTGCAAATTTTAAGATTGAAAACAATAACTATTTAATAATAAGGCAAGCAGATATACTTGCTGTTATGGAGGAATAAAATGGCAAAATTAATTATGTATGGCGAAGAAGCAAGAAAAAAGTTAGAAACAGGCGTTGACAAGCTTTGTAACACAGTCAAAATCACACTTGGTCCAAAGGGCAGAAATGTTGTTTTGGATAAAAAGTTTGGTACACCACTAATCACAAATGATGGAGTTACAATTGCAAAAGAGATTGAACTTTGTGATGCATTTGAGAACATGGGAGCAAACCTAATTAAAGAGGTTAGTGTAAAAACAAATGATATTGCAGGTGATGGAACAACAACTGCATGTGTTTTGGCTCAAAGTATTGTAAAAGAAGGGTTAAAAAACTTTACTGCAGGAGCTAATCCAATTCTTCTTAAAAATGGTATAAAAAAGGCAACAGATGTTGTTTGTGAATATTTGCAAAGTATCTCAAAGCCAGTTAAGACAGATAAAGAAATTAGTCAAATTGCATCAATTTCTGCCGAAGACCAAGAAGTTGGAGAACTTGTAAAAGATGCCATCAAAAAAGTTGGAGAAAATGGTGTTGTTACAGTTGAAGAAAGTGAAGGAATAAAAACCGAACTCGTTGTTGTTGAAGGTATGCAATTTGATAGGGGATTTATGTCACCATATATGTGTACCGACACAGACAAAATGACTGCAGATATTGACAATCCGTTTGTGCTTGTAACGGACAAAAAGATTTCTACAATAAATGAACTTTTGCCAATCCTAGAACAAATTGTAAAGACCGGTGAAAAACTTGTAATAATTTGTGATGATTTAGACAGTGAAGTTTTGGCAATGTTAGTTGTCAACAAACTTCGTGGCGTATTTAATGCTGTTGCGGTAAAAGCTCCATATTTTGGCGATAAGCGTAAAGATTTTTTAAACGATATTTGTTGTTTAACAGGTGCAACACTTTGTAGTAGTGAGACAGGGATTGAACTTGCCAACATAACATTAGATTATTTGGGTAGAGCAAAGACAATAAAAATAAATAAAGATTCAACAACATTGATTTCACACGACAAAAATGCTGAGCAGGTTGAAAAGAGAATAAATCAAATAAAAGAATTATTAACTGAAGTAAAAAGTGATTACGAAAAAGAGAACCTTGAAGAACGACTTGCAAAACTTGCTGGTGGTGTTGCGGTTATAAAAGTTGGCAGTATGACAGAAGTTGAGATGAAAGAAAAGAAACTAAGAATTGAAGATGCACTTTCTGCAACAAAGGCAGGTATGAAAGAAGGAATTGTTGCAGGTGGTGGAACAGCACTTGTTAAGTGTCAACCAAAGTTGAAACAATTTATTCAAAGCTTGCAAGGTGATGAAAAAACTGGTGCAGAAATAATTTACAAAAGTTTAGCAGTGCCACTAAAGCAAATACTCACAAATTGTGGCAAAGACTATGGTGTTATTTTGAATGAAGTAGAAAATTCACCTGTAAATATTGGTTATGATGCACAAAATGATGAGATTGTAGATATGTTCCAAGCAGGAATTATTGACCCACTTTTGGTTACCAAAACTGCACTCCAAAGTGCAAGTAGTGTTTCAGGAACATTACTTACAACAGAAGTTTTGGTTACATATGAAAACAAAGAAAAAAATGACTGAAGTTAAAAAACGAACAAATAATAATAAATAAATTGCAAATTTTTGTTATTTTTGGTAATATTTTTATATGGAAATAAAAAGTGCAAAGTATTTAACAAGCGTAGTTAGTGCCAAAGATATATTAACAGATGGCATAGATTTTGCTTTTGTTGGAAGAAGTAATGTTGGCAAAAGTAGTTTAATAAATTCACTACTCAATCAAAAACTTGCAAGAACTTCAAGCGAACCAGGTAGAACAAGGATGATTAACTATTTTTTGGTCAATGATAGCATCAGGTTTGTAGATTTGCCAGGTTATGGATTTCACAAGGCAGGCAAACAAAATGAAAAAATGTGGGAACAATTAATGGAAGACTATTTGAGTTTTTCACAAAGCTTAAAAAGAGTTTTTATGCTTGTTGATATTCGTCACGACCCAACAGCACTAGATATTCAAATGTTAACATATTTAACATACACAGGTAGGCCATTTACAATAATTGCAACAAAAGCAGACAAAATTGCAAAGTCAAAAATTCCTGCCTATGTTGCAAAAATTGCAAAAGTACTCAAAATCACAACAAACAACATTATTCCTTATTCAAGTGAAACAAAGTTAAATAGAGATAAAATTTTATCGTTGTTTGATTCTGAAAATTAATAAAAAGCATTGCGCTTAGCAATGTTTTTTTTATTATTTGAGTTTGACATATCAATAAATTAGGTGTTATATTTACAATAGAGAATTATTTTCCTTGATTAAATATAAATTGGAGGATTGGTCATATGGCATACATAAATGAGCAATTAAACAAGATAAACAAGGTCAAGAAACAAGAAGATAAGAACAAGAAAAGGAATAAGAAGATACTAGTAGGAGTATTAGCTTCAGTTTTCACATTAGCAGTGGGAGTTGGGGCATTTTTTCTTATCCGAAACGCATTAAACACAGTCAAGATAACTCAAGGTAGCAATGTTGTAGGAGAAGCAAACCTAACAATTGTAAGCCAAAAGGGTTATGAAATAACATTAAAGGCAAAAGACCTTAATGGATATAGGTTCATAGGTTGGAATGTAGGAGAAGA
>DBWI01000005.1 GCA_002308915.1 Christensenella sp. UBA1242
TTTCCTATTTTTTCAAAATAATTATAATATTTAAAAAAATAATCACGATTATTTAATTTATTTAACGCATCATAATATCCGCAAACAATATTTATTAAATATTCTTTTTGTTTTTGTGGGAATTGCAAACCATTCTCACCAAGCATTATTTCAAGATAATCCTGTATATTGTCCGGCTCAACAGTATTAATAATATCAATAAACAAGGCAAACAGTTTATCGCTCTTAACTCTTTTTACCATATTAAGTTTTATATTGGAAACTGATGAATAAAATGAAGTCCACAAATTGAACTTATTAAAATATTCAAGTGCCTTTATGTGCGCTTTTGGACTTGAAATGCTATACTTGTGATTTGATGCCAAAATTTGCAACAACTCTTTTTGTTTTCTTATTCCAGTAATGTCCTTAAGTTTATATGACATTTTTCTCCCAACTTTGTATGTCTCACTTTCAATAGAAAAATTAAGCTCGCTTGAAATTCTTATCATTCGCAAAATTCTTAACCCATCATTGGAAAAAACAAAGTCTGGAGTTTCTATTGTTTTTATCCTTCTCTTTTTTAAGTCATAAAGTCCAGAATAAATATCAACAATTTTCTTTCTTGGTATGCTGTAATAAATCGAATTTACAGTAAAATCTCTACGTCTTGCATCTTGCCTTATATCATCAACAAAAGTTACTGTTACAGGACTATGCTTGCCGCTATCATCATATTTCTCAGTTCTAAAAGTTGCATATTCATATTCTTCATCACCTACTCTAATTATTGCTGTGCCAAGTTTCTTGTTCTTGTCTTCAATAACAAAGCTTGTATCTTTCAAACATTCCCTTAGCTCGTCAACAGTAACTCTGCTGGCAAGGTCAATGTCTGTCCCACCAATACCAAGCAATGAATTTCTAACATATCCACCAACAATAAAAAGCTCACCATGCTTTTTAATTTTATTGGCAAGGTTTTGTAAATTTTCGCTTACTTGAATTTCTCCAAATGTTTTCATGGCTCAAGTATAACATAATATAAAATAAAATAAAAATTATTTCTTGCTTTTTTGTCTTGCAAGTAGTTGCTGTTTTAATATATCACTACGTTTAAGATTGTATCTTGATAAAAACAACATGGCAACAGCAATAGAAATAGCGCAACCACCAAATACAATAGCCCCAAGTGAATTTTGAACGACTAATGCTTGTACAGGTTGCTTTGGGTCAAACTTAATAATATCCAACAATACTCCAATAACCAACAAGGATAATGAGTTTGCTATATTATAAGCAAAAGTCATATAACCACTATATGTAGCACTCTTGTTTTCCCCACTCTTTAATGTATCAATTGTAACATTATCTGCAAACATACTCATTGGAAGAGAATACAAAGCTCCAGTCCCAAACCCACAAAAGAAGATACATGGCAAAATAACCCAAAAAGTGATTACTGCATTCGTTAGCTCTCTAAAAATAAAAACCACAAATGTTAAAAAAATACCAATAAGAATACAAAAATAAGCTAGTCTTAGTGCTGGCTTTTTATCAATTCTTTTTGACAGCATTATCCAAAACGGCTGACTTAATATTGCCCCAACAAAAAGCACAGCCATAATAATTGGAATTTGTGTTGAATTAAAATGAAACGCATATGTAAAAATATGCAACCCAACACTTGTCAAAAATGCAGCCGAAATTAATGCAACAGAATACGATAAAATAATTGAGCCATAATTTCTTTGTTTAAGTGTTATAAAAAAATTTAAAAAAATCTTAAAAAATGCGTTCTTAACTTTTTTCCTTGGCTTATATTGTGGCATATTTTTTACTCTTTTAAATGTCCCAAATATGCAAACAATCCCACTAATTATCGCAATTAAACTTGTAGTATATGCAATGTAAATATACCCTGTTTGATTTAGTTGTCCAATCTCTCCTGCTTTTGATGGCATAAAAATCATCATAAGTATTGTTGGTAATACCATTCCAAAAATAAAAAAAATTGTCTTGTAACCCTGAAGCGAGCTTTGTTCATTATACCCTGGAGCAATATCAATCCCAAGTGCAACATATGGAGTTGCAAAACAGGTATTAAAAGTTTCTATCGCCAGCAAAAATATAAGTAGCCAAAAAAATTTACCCCACTCACCAAAAGAATTTGGAACACTCCACAAAAGGATATTACAAATTGCTATTCCAATTGTTCCAACAAACAAAAAACCAAGTCTTTTGCCCCATAACTTTGAATTAGACTTATCGCTAAAATATCCAACAAGTGGGTCACTAAGCCCATCCCAAAATGCCGATAACGCAACAGCTAGTCCAACCAGTGAACCACGAATTCCAAGAACGCTTGTTCCAAAAAACATAACAAATGTTGTCAGCGCCTGTGCAACAGTCCCATACCCCAAATTACCAATACCATAACAAAGCTTTGTTCTTGTTTTAATCTTTTTCACTAATCTATTTTATGTCAAAATAACTATAATTATTAAAAAAAGACAAGCCAATAGACTTATCTTTTTTATTACATTATAAACTTACCTTTGTGTAAATATAATATTCTTTTTCATTAACTATTGTTTTTGCTGACTTAGCAAAATTGCTTGTATTGTTAAGATATGTATTTGTATTATTTACATCATCAACTATACTTGCAAGAACTTTAACTGTAGCCGCATTATTTAATAAATAGCCCAAAACGGAAGTTGATGTCGCATTATTATAAACATCGATATTATCCAAAATAACTGTTGTAAGTTTGGTGCAATTTTGGAATGCAGAATTATCTATGTTTGTTATTCCAGCTTGTATTTTAATGCTTTCAATAGTTGTATTATTTTTGAATGTTTCATCAATACTTCCAACTCCAGCTGGAATAGTTACATTTTTTAATTGAGTATTATTTTGAAATACATCAAGACTTGCATATTGTGCATTATCTTCAAAATCCAATGTTATCAAATTTTCACAGCCATCGAATATTTTTCCACGACAATCAACTACATCTTTTACTTGTCCTACTTCTATTACTGATGCAGGAATAGTTATTGAAGTTAAGTTTATACAATCTTTGAAACAATAATTTCCCAACAATGTTAGTTGTGTGCAGTTGTTAAATTTTATTGTTTGCAAATTAGAACAACCACTAAATGAATAACTCCATATCTCTTTCATTGTACTTGGTATCACAACGCTTGTAAGGCCTATACAATCTTTAAAACTATTTGAATATGTTATAGTAACAGAATAAATTTTGTTGTCTCTTATTATCTTGCTTGGAATAATAAGATTTCCTGTCGGTAAATTACTTAGATTTGCTCCAACTCTTACCACAAACCCATTATCATCATAATTTGTAAAATTTAATGTTGGATAATCATTTGAAGTGCCAATATATTCTTCTTCTGAATATTCAATAGAAACATTGTCTGTAACTTTATAGGTATTAACTTGATTTTCTACTAATAATGCACCTGTAATTGTGTAAACTGCTTGATAGCCAACAGTTGGAGATGATGATAGTGTTATTATGTCATAATGATAGACAGCATCACCACTCTCAAGTTGGGTATTATTCCTGGTTACCGTCACTTGAATTGGAAATGTAATTGTATATACATTAATTTCCAACCCCTCAACTGTTATAACTAAATTTGATTTTATATCTTCAATTGTATATATACCTTCAACTGCTGTAAGTACTACTTCATTATTTTTTACTACCAAACTGTCAACACTTTGCATATACCCTACATCTACCACCACTTTGAATGCAATCGTGTCACCATATTCTGCTACTGTTGTTTCAAATTGCGTATTGTCTAAATTTGTTATTGTGTACCCAATTTGATCGTTTGGAAATGTAACTGAATATACACTTTTTTGTATCCCATCAACTGTGATATTTACATCTTCTGCTATATTTGAAATGGTATATACACCTTCAACTGATATAATCTCAACATTATTATTTTTTACAACAACTTCACTTTTTGAATAAGCTGGTTCTGTAATCTCTATTTTGAATGTAATTGTATCGCCATATTCTACGCATGTTGTGTCAAAATTAGTATCGTCCGTATTTTTGATTATATAATGTTCTTGATTATTTGGAAACACAACTGAGTATTGATTTATATTTGTTATTCCATCAACTGTAATATTTACATCTTCTGTAATATTTGAAATCGTATAAACCCCTTCAACTGCTACAAGTTCAATATTGTTATTCATCACCACAACTTCGCTTTTTGAATAAGGGCTATCAATACTTACTACAAATGTAATAGTGTCTCCATATTTGACAGCAATAGTATCAAAAACTGTGTCATCTAAATTTTTTAGTGTGTAATGCTCTTGAATTTGTGGAAATGAAATACTATATGTATTAATAGTTACACCTTCAACAGTTATTTCAATATCTTCTGTGATGCATGGTATGGTATAAATACCTTCTATTTCATTAAGTATTATTCCATTGTATTTAACAATAACATTACCCATGCTTTGACTATATGACTCATCAAGTAATAATTTAAATAAAAGTGTTGTTCCGTATTCTACACTTGCTGTTACAAATTCCGTGTCATCTAAATTTCTAAGTGTATATCCCACTTGACTTGGAAATTTTACTGAATATATATTGATGCCTTCTATTCCTTCTACAGATATATTCACATTGTCTGTTATATTCTCTATTGCGTAAACACCATTATTATCAGCAGTGAGCTTGGTTTGATTATTTTTAACAATAATTTCACTTTTTGAATATTCTGGTGCAACTTGTACCTTAAAAAATATATCTTCATTGGCTTTTATAGTTGTTGTATTGAATACTGTTCCATCAATATTGGTTAACAAATATCCAACTTGTTCTTGTGGCACTGTTACTAAAAAATTAATTTTTTCAAACTCAGCCGTAATAAAAACATCTCCAGCTGGCATTGTAAATTTGTTGTCTATAATTTCAATCTCTGTAGTATTTTTTTTACATTTGAGAGTTTTTAGCCTACAAAATTCATCTGGCGTAACTGTTATTGTTACTTCTTCATTTCCTATTGCAATATCTCTATCAACAGTAACGCTTCCATTAGTAATTCTTACATCTACTTCAATATTGTATCCTTTTTCATAAACTGCTGTATATTTTGTTGGAATGCTATCATTTGCAATAAATGTGTATACTCTTGAATTAGAAATATTTTCATTCCCAACTTTCCAACCAATAAAGCGGTACCCATCAATCTCTTTTGCTGTGATTGTAACTTCGTCTCCTCTCTTTTTTACAACTGTACTTACCTCTTCACCAGCAACATTACTATCTTGAATAATCTTGAATGTATTTTTGTTATTTTTGACTAAAAAAAATACAACAACAAAAACTGCAAGCGTAAAAACAAAAACACCAATTAAAGCAAAAAGTTTCAATTTACTTTTTGAGTTGATGCTTTCATCTTTTATTTCATCTGAATCCTTAAATTGTTTATCTATATAACTCATTACACACTTCTATTTTGTATTTTTATCTATAAAATATTATTGTCTAATATTCTTATACTAATTACCCCAACTTATGTCAAATCTTTTTAAATAAAAAAAGAATATTGACAATTGTCAATATCTTTTTATAAATCACACATTAAGTAATAACGGTTTATTTTATTCAGCAAATTGAGAATTATATAACTCTGCATAAAAACCATTCATTGCCAAAAGTGACTCATGTGTCCCTTGTTCAACAATATTTCCATCTCTCATAACAAGAATTTGGTCTGCATTTTGAATTGTTGACAATCTGTGAGCAATAACAAAGCTCGTTCTTCCTTCCATAAGTTTATCCATTGCTTTTTGAATTTGAATTTCTGTTCTTGTATCCACACTTGAAGTCGCTTCGTCAAGAATTAACATTGGCGAATTATTAACCATTGCCCTTGCAATTGTAAGCAACTGTCTTTGTCCTTGACTAATATTAGCCGTTTCATCAAGAACCATATCATACCCATTTGGAAGTGAACGAATAAAATGGTCAATATGCGCAAAACAACAAGCGTTTTCTACTTCTTCATTTGTCTTATTTGGAGAACCAAAAGCAATATTCTCTCTAATGGTTCCATCAAAAATCCAAGTATCTTGCAAAACCATTCCAAATAACGAGCGAACATCCTCTCTCTTCATATCTTTAATTGAAATTCCATCAACAAGGATATCTCCTTCTTGAACTTCATAGAATCTCATAAGCAAATTAACCATGGTTGTCTTTCCTGCCCCGGTTGGTCCAACAATTGCAACCTTTTGTCCTGGTAATACTGTTGCACTAAAGTTATGAATAATCGTCTTATTTTCGTCGTATCCAAAACTAACATTTTTGAACTCAACAAGACCTTTAACTTGCTCGATTTTTTGTTTGTTATCACTTTCTGTTGGTTGCTCTTGTTGATTTAAAAATTCAAATACTCTTTCACTGGCAGCTGCAGCACTTTGAATATTCCCACTTATTTGTGCTACATCTCCAATTTGTTGATTAAATATACGCATATATTCAATAAATGCAACTATTGTCACTGCAAATAATGGATTTTCTATTGACAAAATTCCACCAAAAACACAAACAAATACATATACAAGATTTGAAATAAAGTTAATTATTGGATACATTATTCCAGACAAAAATTGTGATTTAAATGAAGATGAAAATAAATCTTTGTTCGTATATTCAAATTCATCTTGTGCTTTAATTTCGTGATTGAATGTTCTAATAATATTATGAGCAGAATAATTTTCTTCAACAATTCCATTAAGTTTTCCAAGTGATTTTTGCTGTTTTGCAAAATGCTTTTGTGACAATTTAACAACAACTGCAACCAAAATAACGCTAATAGGTGTTGCAGACAAAGTTAAAAGTGTTAGTTGCCAAGAATTTGCAAACATCATAACAATTGAACCAATAACCATTGTCAAACAAGTAACAATTCTTGAAAGACTTTGGTTAAAAGTTTGACCAATTGTATCAACATCATTGGTTACTCGTGACAAAATGTCTCCATAACTTTGATTATCAAAATATTTTAGTGGTAATTTGTTTATTTTTTCTGAAATTTTTGTTCTCAATTTTTTTGTAACACGAGCACTTACTCCACTCATCACAAATCCTTGAAAATATGAAAACATAGAACTAACAACAAGCAAACAAATAATATATATTGCAATTGACATGATTTTTGCCATATCAATTTTTATACCAAGTTTGTAACTTGTAAAAATTTCCTCACCTATTTGTTTCGTTATATTTGGGAGAACTAATGCGAGTATTGTTCCAACAATAGAAATTACAAGCGCAAAAATAATTGGTATAATAAATGGCTTCATTGTGCCAAAAAGTTGTTTCATACTTCCTTTAAAGTTTTTGGCTTTTCCGTGTGGTCTAATTGGTGGCATATTATTCTCCCTCCTTTTGTCCAAGTTGAGAGTTAGCTATTTCTTTATAAACATCACAAGTTTCCATAAGTTCATTATGCGTCCCATAACCAACCATTTTTCCTTCATCAAGCACAACAATTTTATCTGCATCAATAATTGTTCCAACACGTTGTGCAACAATAATTTTTGTAGCATCTTTTGTGTATTTGTTAAGTGCTTTCCTAAGTTCTTTATCTGTTTTGTAATCAAGTGCAGAAAAACTATCATCAAATATGTATATCTCTGGATTTTTTATAACAGCACGAGCAATTGACAATCTTTGTCTTTGCCCACCAGAAACATTTGTTCCACCTTGAGAGATTTCATGTTCCAAATCTCCTTCAAGAGTATGAACAAATTCTGCTTGACTAATTTTTAATGCTTGATTTATTTCATCATCGGTTGCATCTTCTTTCCCAAATAACATATTCGACTTAACAGTTCCACTAAACAAATACCCTTTTTGTGGGACATAACCAAGTTTGTCATTTAATTCACTAATTTTGTAATCCCTAACATCTTCACCATCAACCAAAACTTGGCCTTCACTCACATCAAAAAACCTTGGAATCAAGTTTATTAGTGTACTTTTTCCACTACCAGTTGACCCAATAAAAGCGATTGTTTCACCTTGATTAACTTTAAATGATATATTCTCTAATACACACATTTCTGCATCTGGATATTTAAAACTAACATTTTTGAATTCAATGCAACCTTTTTGTTCTGGATTAACACCTTTTCCATCACAAATTTTGCTTTTAGTATCCAATACTTCATTTATTCTTTTTGCAGAAACAACCCCTCTTGGAATCAAAACAAACAATAAAGCAATAAGCATAAAACTAATAAGAACGTGCATTGCATATTGAATAAAAGTCACAATTGTTGGATATTGTAATGCTTCAATATTTATCAAATATGCACCAATCCAATAAATTGCAACACTAAGTCCATTCATAACAAGATCCATACCAGGAAACAACAAAGACATCATTCTGTTTACAAAAAGATTTGTCTTTGTTAAATCTTCATTTACACCTTCAAACTTTTGTTCTTGTTCACTTTCGGCATTGTATGCTCTAACAACTCTAATTCCAGTAAGATTTTCCCTTGTAACATTATTGATCTTG
The DNA here is from genome assembly GCA_002308915.1 of Christensenella sp. UBA1242. GTDB lineage: Bacteria > Bacillota > Clostridia > Christensenellales > UBA1242 > UBA5893. Next base: position 8,580 of record DBWI01000005.1, read on the forward strand.
TCTGTCTTTTTTTGAATTGAAGTAAACTTTGGCACAGCAACAAAAAATAAAAACAAAACAAGCATCAACATAAGACCAAGCGCACCAATTGTTGTCCAAGTAAGTTCAATACTACTTCCAACAATTTTCCCAATTGCAAATGCTGCCATAACTGGAGCTGTAACAGCCATACGAAGTGTTGTAAACAAAGTCATTTCCACTTGCTTAACATCATTTGTTGAACGAGTAATCAAACTTGCTGTTGAAAATTTGTTCATTTCTTCCATAGAAAATGAATTAACTTTTTCAAATATTCTGCTTCTAATTATTTTTGAAAATCTTGCAGAAACAGTTGAAGCCAAAAATGTAACCAAAATAACACAGCCACAAATACCAAGTGCAATCAAAATCATTTTGTAGCCAACATTCCACAAATCTCCAGAACCCAGCGGCATGCCTATTGAATGAGCTTGAATTAGACCAATAATTTCACCCATTCTTTCAATAAGTGACATATTAAGCCAAACTTGAAATACAGTAACTCCAAGAATAATAATACTCAAAATATAATCATACCACTTAAGATGTTTTAGTAACTTTATCACAAATATTCTCCTATAATTATATGTAATACAAATAACTTTTGTATTATATTCAACACAACAACAAAAAGTCAAACAAAATAATGTTATACAGCTTAAAGCTGTATTTTGATCACTACAGAACATAATTTTGTATTGTTTGACAATAAACAACAAATATGCTATACTTTGCCTTAGTTTTTTCAAAAAGGAGAAATTACATAACTTATGAAATCAATAAGACAATGCCTTATGAGCATAAAAAAAGCACATTCGATTGCAATCATCACTCATACAATGCCAGATGCTGATGCACTTGCTTCAAGTGTTGCTCTTTCAAAACTTATACAAACAAATATGCTAAAAAAAGGCGAACAAAAAATTATAGATATTCTTGTTGATGCAAAAGAAATAAACGATGTTGACCAAGCAATATTACATGGCCAAACAATCAACAAAAAACATGCAAAAGTTTATGACCTTGCAATTGCCATTGATTGTGCATCTTTGCAAAGACTTGGAAAATATGCAAAAGTCTTTAATGCGGCACTATCAACTATTAATATTGACCATCATGCAACAAACACAGAATTTGCTCAAAACAACTTAGTGCTAAAAACAAGTTCTGCATGTGAAGTTTTATACATTTTTGCAAAAATGCAACAATTGGAAATGCCAGATGATATTTGCAAACTTATTTATAGTGGAATAATTACTGACACAAACAATCTCACACAAGGCACAATAACAGTAGAAACTCACAAAATTATTGCAGAATTTGCTGAAAGAGAAATTGACCTTCAATCAATCCATGACCATTTCTTTAAAAATAATACCAAAAGTAAAACATTCTTGCTAAAACAAGCACTCAGCACCTTAACATTTATGTTTGACGACAGAATGACATTTATGAAACTAACAAAACAAAATATTGCTGATTGTAAAGCAACTTATGAAGACACATATGGTATAGTCGATTTTGGTATCAACATTAAAGGAGTTGAACTTGCTGTACTTGCAATAAAACAAGCTGACAATTCATACTATGTTAGTCTCCGCGGAAAACATGACATAAATGTTGCGCATATTGCAATAGCGATGAACGGTGGCGGTCATGAAAAAATTGCAGCATTCCAATACAAAGGATACCTTGCAGACCTAAAACAAAAATTATTTGAAGAATGTCAAAAAGAACTCACCGCTCATCCACAAAAAGATGTCTTTGGAAATTTGTTTACATCAAACACAAACTTAGATGATGTACAAGTAGAAGAATAAAAAGCAGTATTATTTACTGCTTTTATTTTTTTGATAATATATTGCTAATTTTGTATCTTCTTCAAGTGTATCAGGAATGTTTGGATTTTGTGCATAAATCAATTCTGGTTTAACAAATAAACTTTTTGCAATATCCCAAATTCTTTCACCTGCTTTTGCAAAGTAAATTTCTATGGCACAATCTTTTACTGGTACTTCTTCTTTATATTCAACTTGACCAATAACACATTTTTGTTGAAATTTGCAGACATTAACAAACATACAAAGAGTTGCATCAACAAATACTTCTCTTCCTCTTTTTACCATCACATCAACATCTTTTAGGGTAGCATTAAGTTCAGTAAAATAATCACCCTCAAGTTCTGTTTGATTTGTTACCACAAAAGGAACTTCAACATCAATTGAACATGGAACAGATTCATCTTCATTAAAGTATATTAAATTGCTTGTAATAATACCACTTACATTATATTCACCATTTTGCAAATACTGATTAAGAATAGTAGCCTTTGAATAGCTAACCGCCAATAATTTATCTATTCTTGGTTCATCTTCAGAAAGCGTCAAATTTCCTTCAATTTTCTTCTCAAATTGCATTGGTTCACAAATTTCAATACTAGAAAAATCTTTTGTTGTTATGTTAACCAAATTTTGAGTACTAAACAAATCTTTTATTACCTGTTTTTGCTCACTTTCATATACGCAAATATTGGCTTGAAGTGGAACATCAATATCAACTTTCATCTCATCTTCGTTTTCTGTAATTGTTGTCTTTATTTCATGTTTTTGAACAAACAACTGTAATTCAATTTTACTTTGATTTGTAACATACTCACTTTCAATTTCTTGTTTAAAATCTTGTTTTGTATAAATTGTTTTTATTTGTGCATTCTCTTCTTGTGTTACATATGTTAATTTGCTGATTAAATCATAGTTTACACTAACAAAGCCAACCCCACATTTATACTCTTTAATATCAACATCAACTAAAGAAGTTAATATCTTTTTTATATTATCTTTTACAGATAATTGCAAATTTTCAGTCCAGTTACTTTGAGTAGCTCCCTTAAATGAATTGTACTCCAAAAGAGTTTCTTGACAACAACAATTGCCGTCAACTTCATCAATGAATTCAACTTCATAATTTTGAAGACAAAAAGCACAACAAGTAATTTGACATTGAATTTTTACTGTGTTGTTATTTATTGACTCAACATGTGATTCAATATTTTTTACTTTGGCAAAAACCTTGTAATCAGGCTTGATATCCAAATCAACAAATTTAGCACCAAATGGTGCAGTGTATGAGGCATTGCCAACCAATCCATTTTCTGTAACATAAACTAATGATATTGTTGCAATACCATTGCTATTTGCTTCCCCACTTAATGCTTCTGATGAATTAACTACTCCATCTACATTAAGTGATAAAATTTTTGTTACAATCTCATCACACTCCAAATTTACAAGACATTCTATTGTTGTATCAACATCTTTTAATATTTTTCTACTTACTGAACATAACTTATTGTAAGAATTGTTGTTTGTCATATTTCCTCCATTTCCCTTTATGCTATATTGTATTAAAGGAAAAGGATTTTTAGAACAATACTCACTAAATATTACTTTGTGTCATGTCTTTTATCTCTACAATTCCACAAAGCACATCAAAATATGAAAATGTCTGCACTTTTTGATTTGAATTTATTGTAAATACACTAGGATATGCATTCTCAATTGTGCCTATAATCGTGTCATACTTTTTTCTTCCACGATTTATATTAAATTCGCAAGACTTCCCTTTTAATAAAAAAATTTGTGTCTTAATTACTTCCAAAGCACCATTATTTACTTTAATCATAGTTACCTCTTTGTAATTATTGACACAAATTATTCTTTTTATAATTTAATTATTCATCATCATCTTCGTCTTCGTCGTCATCGTCTTCGTCGTCATCATCGTCAAAGTCATCATCAAAGTCATCGTCAAGTTCATCTTCTTCATCAAGTTCTTCTTCTGACTCTTCATCTTCCTCATCCAATGAATCATCATCAAGACCTGCACCAGAAAACATTATATCATCATCAAGACTTTCATCAAGAAGATCATCATCATCTTTTATTGTTGCATCGCCAACATCTTCTTCTTCATCGTCAAGTTCATCATTTTCTTCACGATTTACATATGCTGACCAATCTTCGTTCATGTCCAAATTGTTTGGATCAAGATTTCTCTCTTCCATACATTGTTGACACATAATTTCATCTGGCCCAATATAATTTGTTTTGCAAATTGGACAAAGTTCCAAATCAAGTTCATCAGGTTCTCCGCCACCTACTTGCATTTCTTTTTGACATACTGAACAATATTTATCTTTCTTTAAAATATAGTTCAATTCACATCTTGGACATTTAATATATTCTTGTTTTGCCATATTTACCTCTTTGAAAAATCAACTAATTATGCAATAAATCATTTTATATGTCTAGTATTTTTTAAAAAAAATTTACATTTCTTCAACAATTTCTATGCAAAGTAATGGCATTGTATACAAAAGTAGGTATTTTACGCATTCAGTAAATGCACAAAGCGCCTTTGTTTGTGCCATATCATTTTCATCTACAACTTTTTTCTCACCATAAAATTTGTTGAAATTTTTGCAAACTTGCAACAATTCACGAGCAAGTATGCTTGGCTCTTTTTTATCAAATGCAACATCAATTACATCTTGAATTGAATTAAGTTGCTTGCAGATTTCAAAAATTGTATCACTTGCCAACAAACTTAAATCAACATCATTATATTCAATTCCAAGTGTTTTTGCTTTTTTTAGAATACTGTTTATTCTTGCATAAGTGTATTGAATATATGGAGCTGTTTCTCCATCAAAACTTGTTGCTTGGTCTTTGTCAAAAACTTTATCTTTTATTCTATCCACTTTCAAGATACTAAAAGCGACTGCACTTTTTCCAATTTTAACCGACAAATCTTTTTTCTTTTCTTCACTAAAATTCTTGTCTTTTATTGTTTCTAATACATTTTGTTCAGCATCATTTAACAAATCTTCAAACAATGCCTGTTTGCCTTTTCTTGATGCAATCTTTCCTTCTGGCAAAGAAAACATTCCATAAGCTGCATGGAACAACTTGTTTGCATATGGTTTTCCCAATAATTCACAAATTTTAAATAATTTGTCAAAGTGGTTACATTGTTGCACCGCAGTAACATAAATCATATCATCAAAATTATAAGTTTTATATCTATCTTCCAGTGCTGCAATATCTCTTGTTACATACAAACTTGCACCATCACTACGTTGAACAACAGATACCCCCATATTGTATTCATTCAAATCAACAATAAGTGCACCTTCACTTACTTTTGCAAGTCCACTTGACTTAAGTTCATCAATAACACTATCCATCTTGTCGTTGTAATAACTTTCTCCACGCCAAGTATCAAATGTTATTCCTGCTCTATCTAACAGTCGTTTCGCTTCTTTTTTTGAAATATCAATAAACCATTCATAAATCGGGAATATTTTTTCGTCTTTTTCTTCTATCTTTTTGGAATATTCTCTAGCTTTTTCCAAAAGTTCTTCACTTTCATTTGCACAAAACTTTACATAATATTCCTGTAATGCATCAATCCCTCTTTTTTCAACATCTTGTTTATTACCCCATTCAAGATATCCATACATCATTTTCCCAAATGGCAAACCATAATCGCCAACATAGTTCATTCTGACAACATTATATCCTTGATTTTCATACAATCTTGCAATTGCTTCACCAATAATTGTAGTCGCCCAATGCCCTATATGCATATACTTTGCAAGATTAACAGAACTATAATCTATGCACATTACTTTATTATTTTTGTCTTTTGGTTTATAGTCATTTTTTAGCAAATTTTTTATAACTTCTTGTACAATTTTATTTTTATTTAAATAAAAATTAAGGTACCCACCTATTATTTGTGTTTTTTCAATAAGTTCACTTTGTTTTAAGTTTGCTTGAATGTCTGTTGCAATTTGCATTGGACTTTTGTGTAGTGTTTTTGCAAACACAAAACAAGGCAAACTAAAATCTCCCATGCTCGCATCAGGTGGCAGAGTTAAACTTGAAGCAACAGTATTTTTATCTATTCCCTCAAAATCTACTATTTCTGCAATTATTTGCTTAAAATTCATAAGTTCTCCTAAATTTTTATCCTTGACTCCATGGCTCTAGTTAATGTTACTTCATCAGCAAACTCAAGTTCACTACCCATGCTTACACCTTGTGCAAGTCTTGTAACCTTAACACCTAATGGTGTTAAGATTTTTGAAATATACATCGCAGTTGCATCACCTTCAACATCTGGATTGGTCGCCATTATAACTTCTTTTGTATCATATTTTTGTATACGAGCCAAAAGTTCTTTTATTCTAATATCATTTGGCCCTTTGCCTTCTAATGGACTGATTGTTCCATGCAATACATGAAAAACACCATCAAAGTTTTTTACCTTTTCCATGGCAACGACATCTTTGGGCTCCTTTACTACGCAAATTACATCTTTGCTCTTTTTTAGACAATTTTCACAAACATCTGTTTCTGAAAAATTTCCACACTCTTCACAAAACTTAATTTTGCTTTTTGCATCAAGAATATTTTGAGCAAATTGTTTTGCTACTTCATTGTCTGAATTAAGAATGCTATAGGCATATCTTTGAGCCGTTTTATAACCAACTCCTGGCAAAGAACGAAAGGAATTTATTAATTTTTCTAACGATTCTATATACATAAATTAAAATCCTTGTGGCATCTGTGGTAATTTTTCTTGTTCTGCCTGTGTTATTTTTTGAACAGCATCGTTAAATGCTGATTGAATTAAATCTTCAAGCATTTCAATATCATCTGGGTCAACAACTTCTGGTTTGATTGTAACTTTTTTTGTTTTTTTGTCACCAGATAATGTAACTTCAACCATTCCACCACCAGATGTTCCAACAAAATCTGTATTAACAAGTTCTTCTTTTGCCTTTTCCATATCTTCTTGCATCTTTTGTGCTTGACGCATTAAATTTTGAAGATTTGCTCCACCAAATCCACCGCCAAAACCGCCTCTAAAATTGTTCATTTTTATTCTCCTTTATTTATTCAATAACATTAACTTGATTGTCAAAAAATTTATTTAATATTGCAAGATTTTCTTCTTTGGTTAATGCTTTTTGTTTAATCCTTATTTCAAACTTTTTGTAACCAAAAAATTCCAATGCTTTTTGAAGTTCATCATAATTTCTTTTTTCTTGCAAAATATTGAATGTGTAATTATTTGTGTTGATTACAAAAACTCCGTTTTCATCTTCAACATCCATTATATCGCCACAAATAATATGCAAAATCATATTATTATGTTCTCGTAGATATATTGTAACCTTTCCCCAAATATTCTTTGCCGAAAGTTTAGCAGGTGTTTTTTCTTGCACCATAATTTGTGGCTTAATTAGTTTTTTCCTTGGTTTCCATAAGTAAGACAAGTTACAATTGCCGTTTCCAACAAGGTCTTGGGCGATAACGCAAATTTAATCTCACTTTCTATGCTGGAAAATATTTTCATATCTTCCATAAGTTCGTTTGTATCAAAATCTTTTGCAGTGTTTAGGTATAAATTTAAAATATCATTTGTAAATCCCAAAATTTGATTTGGATCTTTGCAGGTTTTTGCAATAATTAAATTTCTAAATGTTGTTGTCATATCTTTTGCAACAACATTCATGTTCTTTCCTTGATGTTCAATTTTGTCAAGAACAGTAAATGCTTCACCAATATCTTTCTTTTGAATGCTTTCTGCAATTTTTAAGTAAATATCGTGACTTGTATTTCCCAAAATATCCATAACTTTTTGTGCTGTGATGTTTCCTTCACAATATGCAACCATGCAATCTGCAAGAGAAAGCATGTCCCTGTCACTCCCTTCTGCAGCAGCTGCAATAAGCTTGTAGGCATCTTCTTCACAATTAATTTCTTCAGCTTCAAATATCTTTTTTAACTGATCAATTAGCACTTGATTTTCAATTAAATGAAAATCAAACCTCATGCATCTTGAAAGAATTGTTGCTGGCAATTTGTGAACTTCTGTTGTTGCCAAAATAAACACAATATGAGGTGGTGGCTCTTCCAAGGTTTTAAGAAGTGCGTTGAATGCACTTTCTGTTAGCATATGCACTTCATCAATGATGTAAACCTTATATTTGCCATTAACAGGCATAAATTTAACCTTTTCTCGTATATCTCTAATTTCGTCAACTCTGTTATTACTTGCAGCATCAATTTCTATTACATCAACATTATTTGCATCCATCAAACTTTTGCAAACGCTACATTTATAACATGGAGAACCCATTTGTGGATTAAGACAATTTATTGCCTTTGCAAAAATTTTTGCAGTACTAGTTTTTCCTGTACCACGAGTCCCTGTAAAAAGATAAGCATGACCAATTTTGCCAGTTTGAACTTGACTTTTGAGTGTGCTTGTAATATGTTCTTGTCCTACAACCTCATCAAATGTTTTTGGACGATATTTTCTATATAGTGCTTGATACATTTTTACTCCTACAAATATTATACACATTTTAAGTTTTTTAGCAACAAAATACAATCAACTGAATGTTTTAATATTTTTTAATATTAAACTATTTTTAGTTGATTTTTTTCTATAAATTACCTAAACTATAAAAAAGGAAAAAATATGGGCAAATTTGTAAAAATAGCAAATAAAGATATTGTTAAATATGAAGCTTTATCAAACAAACCTTTTGATAAAATTTTTAAATTGGAAAAAATTTTAAAATTTTACAAATTTCAATACTTTGGTGTTATAAGAAGTTCAGAAGTTTTTTATGATACACCAAACGACTTATTATATAAAGCAGGTGTAATACTTTCTAGAATACAAGAAGATGACAGGGTATTCTTTAAAGTTTCTCAATCATCAAGCAACAAAACAAAAATAAAAGATCAAAAAGTTTTTTCTCACAAAGTTGCGCCAAAAGATACAATAAAAGACCACTCTTTCTATTTGGTTGATGGAATCAAAGGTTTATTCAATACTCCTTTCAATATCGACCTAGAAAACATAATAAAAAATTCAATACCTAAAATCAGTATCACAATAACTGCTAATGTTTACAAGGTTATTTCTGGAACCGGATTTAGAGCATTTATGTGCCATGAAGATATAAGATATAATAACCATGAGTCAAAAAGGCAAGAAAAAGCAAATGGTATGACAATAAAACTTGATAGTCCTGAACAATACTACCCTGAATTCCAAGACTTTAACAAAGCGATTCAAAAACACTGCAAAGAATTTGTAGAAGTTCACGACAACATGTACGAACATGCAAAAAAGATAACAAAAAAGATTGATGCAAAACAAGCAAAAGAAGACATTAAAAAAGTAAAAGAACAAATTGCTAACAGCAAAAATGATTAAAGTTAAAAATAAAAAAATAAAGGCAAAACTTGTTTGCCTTTATTTTTTTAGGGATTAGTTGAAAAGATCTTTGTAAGCCTTTCCAAACTTAAGAGCTGGTGCTTTTGATGCAGGGATTTTAACTTTCTCTTTTGTAAGAGGGTTAATTCCTTCTCTTGCTGCTTTTGCACGAACTTCGAATGTACCGAATCCTGCAAGAACAACTTTGTCTCCAGCTTTGAGAGCATCTGTTAATACACCAACAAATGCATCATATGCAACGCCTGCTTCTTTTTGTGTTAATGAAGCTTTATCTGCCATTGCTTTAACAAATTCGCCTTTGTTCATTAAATGTCCCCTTTTAATTTATTCTTAAAGAATCCCTTTAAGTATCTATATTATAACCCATTTTTCTATATTTTCAAACAATTTTACAAAAAAAAATTGACGAAAAGTACTTAAAATAAACAGTTGCATGCCCAAATAGGCCTATGATATAATAAAAATGATGAAAATTGAAAACAAACACCCACATTCTGGTCATAGAAAAAGATTAAGAAATTTAATTGATAATGTTGGACTAAAATCGCTCAATGATATTCAAATTGTTGAACTAATTTTAACATTGACACATGCAAGATGTGATACAAATGTTATTGCTCACCGCCTTATAGACAAATTTGGTTCCATATCAAATATACTAGATGCAGACATTTCATCTCTTACTCAAGTTGATGGAGTTGGCTTGGTTACAGCACAAACTTTAACTTACCTTCCACAAATTTTTAATATCTATATTGAAGATAAAAATAAAAAGAAATTTCCATGCAAAACTGTTGGCGATATCTATAGTTACTTTAACAAAATATATAGCGACAAAACGAATGAACAATTTGTTATGGCATTTGTAACTGCCAAAAGCATGTTTGATGGATATCAAGTTTTGTCTACTGGCGAAATGTTAGAAGTTAAAGTTGACAAGCTTGAAATCACAAAATCAATAATTAGACATAATACAAAATCCATCATCGTTGCACATAATCATCCTTTTGGTTCTTGTAAACCATCTGCTACTGATTATGATGCACATATATATCTTACACAATTATTCTCCACTCTTGGAATAATAATGATAGATAATGTTATAATTGGCAATGATGGAATGTTCTCATTCAAAAACAATCAACATATAAAAATTTAGAATATTTTTGCAACTAATATTGTCATGTCATCCATGGCAATATTTTTATTGTTTTCAAATGCTTTATCCATCAAAATATCTGCAACTTCTTGCGGATTAACTGAACTAATATTATTTACAAAATCAGTCATTTCTTCATCACTAGCGAAACTATCACTTACACCATCTGTGCATATTATAACCATGTCACCACTGCAAAGCATAGTTGACTTTATTGTTGGAGTAATATTCTTTATTATTCCTAATGGTAATGCACTGCATTCTATGGTGGTTGTCAAATCATTATGCTTAATAAAACCATTTGTAGCACCAAGTTTTATAAAATCCACATTGCCATTATTTAAATCAATAATACTCATATCCAAACAAGAAAAAATGTCTTGTCCCCCTAGTGATAAAAATTTATTTACACTATCCAAAATAATTTCACTTTCAAAACCAGCCTTATAAAAATTTTCAACAAGTGACATTGCTGTAGTGCTTGTTCTTTGTGCTTTTTCTCCGCTTCCCATACCATCGCATAATGCCATAAGGATTTTCCCATCTTCAAGTCTCATTATTGCATAACAATCGCCACTCTTTGTTGATGAAGATTTTGTTATTGCACTTGTTCCAAACACAACATCATATTTGGGGGCAGTTTTTATATTTAATATTTGCCAACCAGCATGCTGACTGCTCTCATCACTTTCTATATACATTTTGGTTTTACAAACTTTTGATACAATTTGAGATATTTTTGATTTTAAACTATCTTCTTTCTTTACCTCCAATGTACAAGACACAACATTATTATTATCATGATAAACCACAGCATCGCTGCAAACTATATCATTATACAAAAGCTCATCAATAATTTCTTTTTCCAATCCATTATCAAAATTTACTAATTTCCCAACATCAGTAGCGAGTTGTTTTAGCACATTGCCAACTCCAAAAAATTGTTCACTTACAAGCATCTTACTATTATCTATATTTGCAACCAAACTAGCATAATTTTGATATTGTTCTATCAAATTATTTGCGCTATAAACAAGTTGATTAATTCTATTACACCGTGCAGCTAAAACACTTGGAATGTCAATAAGGGTAATTCTCCCTTTTTCAAAAGCAATATCAACAAGTGCACTTAAAATTGAATTTGTTTCATCACCATAAATTCTAAAACACCTATTTTTTTCTGGACAATCAACGCACAAACTGCCCTTTATTTCTGTCAATAGCAATGCACGTATCTCTTGTTCACTAACATTGCCTTTTATCATCTCTTTAAATGCAACATTCATTTCCAGAAACACTTGAGAAAGCTTATTTAATCTTTTTCTTACATTCTCACGATTCCTGTTTATAATACTCTGCAGACTTCGGCTTTGAAAACTTGAGTTATATATTTCTGCCATTTTTTTATAATATTTTGTTGGAATTGCAAATGCTAATATAATTCCAATTGCACTTGGAATAAATATTTCATATCCACTAAAGTAGTAAAAATTAAAATAATATACCGACATAACTTCACAAATTGCTACTGATAATACAATAAATATTCGATGTCTTCCCCTAAAGCAACTTGCAACAAGCCATGCAATACCCATTGGAGCTAAAAGATAGGCATTGTTATCTACCAAAACTGTTCCTAGTGTTAATACAAAACAAACAAAACCACTTTCTTTAATTGGTAAAATGATTGTTGTAAAAATAATACAAAAAATAATAAATAATTTTGCAAAATCAAAACCATAAAAATACAAACTACCAAGTGCAGTCCCAAAACTTAATATCACAGCTCCAGCACAAATAATTTGCGATACTGTTAATCTTTTGGTTATGCCAACACTAATAATGCTTTCAAAAATTTTCATACAGCAAAACATATACAAAAGACCAAACACAAGCTCAATAAAAACAATAAACCATTCATTCCCTGCATAAATATTAAAAAACACACTCCCAATTTGGCAAATGCATGCATATGGCAACATCATAAGTGGCAATATTCTCTTTTTCAACTTTATGTGAATTCCATAAATAGCAAGCATCAAAAAGCATGTAAAAACAGCAGAATATAAAGAATATAAATTAAAATCTGGAATAAAATTTGCAATAATATACAGCGGTGATAAAACTAAAATATTTTGATTACACCAAATCAACGCAAAATACAAACCAAAAGAAAATGGATAAATTAAGTTATTTACTTTTGCTTTACTTAATAAAAATAATAAACTAAAAAACAAAACATATTTGCAAATCAAAAATAACTTATTCTGCTTAACTGCGACTTCTTTCATCTTATCACCTCGCACTAATGATAACGATAAAAAATCCAAAAGTGATAAAAATAAATTATATAAAAAACTATATTTTTGTCAAAAAAATGATGCCGGACGCAAATCCGACATTTTTATTTATTTAATATCTATTTTTTACATATCAAAAAGTTCACTTTCAACGCAAAGACAAATAACGTGATATATTGGAAGATGATACTCTTGAATTTTATATACTACATTGCTTGGAACATTTATCAAAACATCAGCATAGTTTTTGAGTATTCCACCACTTTCTCCAGTGAGTGCAATAACTTTTATTCCAAGAACTTTTGCAAGTTTGCAAGCATAAACAACATTTTTTGAATTGCCACTTGTTGAAATTCCAATTAAGACATCCCCTTCAATACCCAATGCATTAACAAGTTGCGCAAACAACATTTTTTCATTACAATCATTCAAAAATGCAGTGTTATATGCACAAAAAGATGTTAACGGAATGGCTTTCACTCCTTGTTGCAAATTATCTGCAATAAATTCACCTTCTTCACCATATTGGTCTTTTAATTTATCATAAAGATTTTGATCAAGTTTTCTTTTAAGTGCAAATGATTTTAAAAGTTCTCCGGCAATATGTTCACAATCCGCAGCACTTCCACCATTACCACAAAGCAAAACCTTGTTCTCTTTTTTCATCTTTACAATCAATTTTACAGCTTCAATAATTGGCTGTCTTAAATACTCAAGTTCTGGCCTATTATTCATAAAATCATCAATGTAACTTTTTGTTATTTGTTTCATTTTTCTTATTCCTTTAATATATTTTTAACTGCTTCAAGCAAATCTTTTGACTTTTGACATTCAATGTCTTCTTCTTGTATTTCAGAATTTATTTTAATTGGTTTAACATTAGCATTTAGCCCAGTTTTAACATCGGCATTTGTATCACCAACAATATAACATTTTGTTAAATCCAAATTAAAATCTTTTTGTGCTTGTCTTAACATTCCAATATTAGGTTTTCTACATTCACAAACAATTTTCAATTCTTTAACTTCGCCATCGTATCCACTATGTGGATGATGTGGACAATAATATATACCGTCAACATAACAACCAAAAGTTCCAAGCTCTGTTTGAATTTTATCGAACATTTTCTCAACTTCTTCAAAACTTGCTTCCCCGCGAGCAATAACTGGTTGATTTGAAACAATAATTGCAAGATACTCACTTTGATTGATTAGTTTTATTGCTTCAATGGCATTTTGCAAAAGTTCAATGTCTTCTGCGCTTCTAATAAACCCTTTATATTTATTAATTGTTCCATCTCTATCCAAAAAAATTGCTTTTTGCTTGTTCTTTAGATTTCGTTTTTCAACTAAACCACTTTGAATATCTTTTTCCGCTTTTGCAAACCTTTCTGGAGTTCCAACATCTTTAACATACTCCGGAGAAACATATGCAAACACTTTATTTTGACCAATAAAGCTCTCAACAAAGTCATGTTCCATATTTACTTTCTTTGGTTCTGTAAAATATTTCAATGCCTTACCAGAAATAACAGAGATTCCAGAATTTACTGTATTTTTGTAATAAAAATCACGAACATTGTTTTTTCTGTTAAGTTCTGTTACGCAATAATTTTTATCAAAGAAAATCAAATCACTATCATATGGATGAATATTTGGATGAACTAATAAAGTAATTAGTGCATTTTTTTGTTTATGATAGTTCATTAATCTTTCAAAATCAATATCAAAAATTATATCACCGGGGCAAACAAAAAAATCTTCGTCTTTGATATCGTTTTTTAAGTAATACATTGCCCCAGCAGAACCAAGTGGTTCATTTTCAACAATATATTTTATTTGTACACCAAACTTTTCACCATCACCAAAATATTCCTCAATTTTTTCGTGTAAGTATCCAACACTAATAAAAAGTTCTGTTATATTGTTTTGTTTTAATTTTTCTATGGCATATTCCAAAATTGGTTTGCCACAAATTTTTGCCATCGGTTTTGGTATTTCATCATGCGTTATTTCTGACAATCTTGTCCCTTTCCCGCCTGCCAAAATATATGCCTTCATAATCACTCCTCAATCCAACTTTGAACACCATTTTTTACAAAATTAACTGGATAAATCATTCCACCAAATTCTTTCATTGCATCAATAAGTTTTTGTCTATTCATTGGATTGCAATAGAGTAGCAAAAATCCGCCGCCACCTGCACCAGATACTTTTAATGCCTCTGCACCATTCTCTAATGCATAGTTGATTGTTTTTTCAAGTTCTTTATTTGTTATTATTGAAGAAGTCTTTTTCTTTTCTTCCCATGTTTCACGAAGAATATCTGCAAAACCTTCAACATCACCAAGAACAATTTTATCTTTCATTAAGTATGCATACTGTTTAAGCTTATGCATTGCATCAATTGTTTTTTCATTTTTGTTTTTAGTGTTTTTTATTTGTTCACTAATAATTTTTGCAGAACTTCTGCTATGACCACTATAATACATTAAAAGTGAGCACTCAAGTTCATACAAAATACTTTTTTCAATTCTGAGTGAATTTACTACTGTTGTGCCATCTTGCTTAAATTCCATAAAATTAACCCCACCAAAAACAGCAGAATATTGGTCTTGCATTCCACCAGAAAGTTTTAAATCTTCTCTTTCTATTTCATAAGCAAGACGTGCTTTTTGGTAATCTGTTAAACCAAGTCCAAGCCATCTATTGAATGCTTCCAAAATTGCAACAACCATTGTTGAAGAAGTTCCAAGTCCAGAACCAACAGGAGCATCATTACTTGTGCTCATAATGAAAGATAAAGGTTTTCCACCATTATAATCTTTTACTATTCTGTTATAAACTCCCTTGTGCAAAATAAGGTTTTCATCTTCAATCTCAAACCTGTCAACACTAACACACTCCAAACTATTGTTATTGTCATATGCTGTAATTTTGATTGTGTTATCATTTGTTGGGATAATTGTGCAATATGCATACATTCCAACTGTTGCATTAAACACTGCACCACCATATAAACCACTATAGCTTAATAAATCAGTACCACCACCTGCAAGTCCAAGTCTTAATGGAGCTCTACTCCTTATTTTCATTTATAGCTTTCTCCTCTTTTTCTTTTTTTACCCTTGCTGCGACTTCTTTTAATCTTTCAACAAATTGATTAGTACACTCTTCCCAAGAAATATACAAATCTCTGCAAGCATTCTTACCAATATCTTTAAGTTTTTGTCTGTCAGCAATTGCTTCCATGATTTTATTAGCAAAATCTTGTGTTGTGTCCTTGCTTAAAAATCCATTAACACCATCTTCAACCCCATAACCAGCACAAGAACCTTCAATAAACATGCCTGGAGTTTGAAAAGCCGCTGCTTCAACTTTAACCAACCCAAAATTATCATATAGCGATGGGAACAACAAAATGTCTGCTCTTGAATATAACAATGGGAATAATTTTGAATCCACAAACCCAGTAAAAATAACTTCATCATCAGTAAATCCAAGTTTTGCTGCAAGTTTCTTCATCTTTTTAAAACCTGAACCTTTTCCAACAGCAAAGAACTTAAATTTTACTCCATTCTTTTTTACTAATTTGAGTGCTTTTAATATAAAATCAACTCTCTTTAATTTTTCTATTCTGCCTACATAAATAAAAACAAGTTCATCTTCTTCCAAATCAAGTTCTTCATTGGCTTTTTCAATATTTTCTTGTTTATTTTCACATTTTGGAAATTTTGTTCCAAATGGTAAATAAGAAATTTTGCCTTTGTATCCAAATGATTTACATTGTTCTGCAACAAGTGGTGAACAAACAAATACTTCGTCATACTTGTTATATGTTCTTCCCAAACTTTGAACTATTCTTTCGGCAATCCATTTTGACTTAAACACTGACCTAAAAATTGGTCTCATGTTTGAGTGAAAAGTTGCAACAGCAGGAATATTTTGAGCCTTGGCTACTTTAAGTGCAAACTTTGCCATATTAAATGGAGAATTAACATGAACAATGTCAAATTTTTCTTGCATTATTTCATTAAAAAACTTTTTATCTTTTGTTGGTCGTCCATAACACACGTCCAAAATAGGTATATAAAAACTTTTACACCTTTTTATTCTGTATGGACTATTATCAACATATTTTTTATACTTTGGTGCTATCGCCAAAATATCAACATCTTCTCTTTTGTTGGCATAGGTACAATAATTATTCATACAAGTTATAACACCATCAACGTGTGGCAAGTATGAATCCATACCTTCCAAAATTCTAAATTTATCTTCCAAAATATATCTCCCCGTATCAAATTTATTATGTCATATTTTTGTTGTATATGTCAAACAATGAATAACGTTTTATAATATAAGTAAATGTAATTAAGTTATTTGCAACCAATAATAATTTTTGATATAATTTAACCAAGTGAGGTTTATTATGCAAAATGATAATATTGTCTATGATGTTGACGCAAAACTCCCTTTTGGAAAAAACCTTTTGTTTGCTTTTCAACAAGTTTTGTCAATCATTGTAGCCACAATGCTTGTTCCACTTATTGCAGATGCCAGTGGAGTTTATCTAAGTCAATCTGCAGCGCTTGTTGGTGCTGGAGTTGGAACAATAGTTTATTTGTGTTTAACAAAATTCAAAAGCCCAGTATGCCTTGGTAGTTCATTCGCATTTATTGCTCCATTAACAACTGCAATTTCATTCGGTTATTTTGGAATTTTGCTCGGTGCAATATTTTCGGGTCTTGTTTATGTTGTACTTGCAGTTATTATTCACTTTGTTGGAACAAATTGGATAAGCAGAATAATGCCCCCAATTGTTATTGGTCCCGTTGTTGCATTAATCGGATTTGAACTAGCAAGCAGTGCAATAAATAATATTATGAACACATCACAATCAGTAGACAATTATAACCTACTATCAATCGCAATTGGTATTTTCACATTCTTTGTTGTTATTATAGTTTCAACCAAAGGTGGAAAAAATCTAAAAATGTTCCCATTTATTGTTGGAATTGGGGTTGGATATATTGTTTGTTCAATATTCACACTTATTGGAATTTGGACAGGTGCAGAAGCCCTAAAAATAATTGATTTTTCAATATTCAACAAAGTGACAGATTTTAAGAACTGGTTGCCAAATATCACATTTATTGGATTATTCTCCGAAGGTGCCGCAAAAATAACATCATTTGGAAATGTTGTCACACTGTTTATGGCATACGTTCCAATTGCCGTTGTTTCATTTGCGGAACACATTGCAGACCACAAAAACTTGAGTTCAATTATTGGCAAAGATTTAATCAAAGACCCTGGCTTAACAAGAACACTTCTTGGTGATGGTCTTGGCTCAATTTCTGGAGCAATGTTTGGTGGTTGTCCAAACACAACTTATGGTGAATCAATTGGTTGTGTTGCAATCTCAAAAAATGCATCAACAAGAACAATCTTAACAGCTTGTATTATTTGCATCTTGTTAGCATTCTTCTACCCTGTTGTGCTTTTTGTTGAAACAATACCAACTTGTGTTGTTGGTGGCATTTGCATAGCACTTTATGGATTTATTTCTGTATCAGGACTAAGAATGCTAAGAGACGTTGATTTGAATGAATCAAAAAATCTATTTGTTGTTGCATCAATATTTATTTGTGGAATTGGTGGACTTGTTCTTCATATCTCTTCAATCGAAGTTCCAAGCATAGCTTGTGCTTTGATTGTTGGAATCTTAGCAAACTTTGTATTAAGGTCAAAAACCAAAACTCCAAAGATAAGTCAAAACAGCGAATTTTTGGAAAGCAAAGAAACAATCCCAAAAGACGACAACCCAAACACAGAACAACAAAAAGAAGAATAAAAAATAAAAAACCTAGCAATTTTCGCTAGGTTTTTTGATTATAAGTCAAATGAATGTTTGTTTTTTTGTAATCTTTCAATCTCTTTCTTTTGGTTTTCTATAAGATATTCAACAACGGCTTTATACTTGTTTTTCATAAAGTCAATTTTGCCTTCTTCTGTAATAACATCTTCTGCTAACTTCTTGTCAATTTCGTTGTCTATGCAATCCAAAACATTTGGATATACTTCACACATTTTTGCTATACAATTTTGGTTTGTTTCGTCATCTCTAAGATATTGATATACATCAAATAAGTTTGGCAATTTTTCCAAAAGTTTTTTGTCGCCACCAAATTCAATTTTATCATCTTTTGAATAATGAACTTTGCCCAATGCAAAATCTTGGTTTGTAGCAACTAACTTATCAATTACTTTAACCTTTTGTTTGTTATCAACTTTATTTGAAAATTGTGGGCTTTCGATTGCTCTGCGTACATCACAATCAAGCATAATTTTTCCAGATTTAACCAGATTTTCAATTTCTTTTAATGTGTATTTTTTTGTTGTATCAAAATCTTTGTCACAATATGCACTTAATTCAAGTGGCAAATAAAAATCTTCATAAACACAAAAATATGGATTCTCATCACGCCATGTGCAAATATTTTCTTTTAGAATAACATTTGTACGTATTGTTTTTTTGCTTACAGGTTTTCCAAGAACATTTTCTGCAAATCTTTTATCGTTGAATTTGAACAAATATTGTTTTGAATACCTGTCGCCATACTTATGTGAATATGTTGTATTCTCTCTGTCATATTCAAGCCAATAATCCAATTCATAATCTGCTGGCAAATGAGATGTGCCTGCATTAAAATAATAATTATTTAATAATTTTAATTTTTTAAGAACATTTGCAGGATGATTTGAATTGTTACACATCTCAATTTCTGTCTTTGCATAGTTTAACAAACTAACAATTTCTTTTTGTCTTTCTATGCAAGTTTTTGCTCTATCCTTTATTTCATTAAGTTCACTATCCATATTCATATAACTCATAAATCTTACCTCACTATTATCTTATCATAATTTATTTATTATTTCAATACCATTTAAAACGAATAAAGATATGGCACAAAACTGCCATATCTTTATATCTTCAATTCTAATTCTTTTTTCATAAACTCCTTATATTCTTTTCCAAAAATAGTTGCCAAACATGCTTTGTACTTGTCTTGATATTTTGTATTGTTTTCAATATCAACAAAGTGCGGCAAAACAATTTTGTGGTCATACAAAAGAATTGTATTCACCTTAAAATTGTCGTATTGGTCAAGAACATAAACTCTAAGAGCTCTGTCATCTTTGTAATACTTACCCCAAATAACTCTACCCATTGGGTCATAAACAAAGTCTTCCAAATTCTTCACATCATTTCTAGGCGAAAACTTGGAATTAACAACATCAGTAAATCTTCCGTCAAAAAGGAAATTAATAATGTTATTAACTTCATATTTGTTTAATCTTTCGACAAAACTTTCGTTTTCTACATTTATTTCTTCCATATAATTTACCTTGGTAAAGGAATACTACCATAAATATCGGTCTTTGTCAACAGGGATTAAAACACAATTTTTTGTCCAATAAATATTTTTTTGTTTTTTGTCTTTTCTTTAATGAGTTGTTCGCTAACACCAATTTTTTGTGCAATTTTTTGATATGTGTCCATTGGTTGCACGACATAAACAAAAGAATAACTTTGTGGCAAAAGCAATATTTGATTTGGTTGTACACTGGTTATTTGATTAAGTAAAAGAACATCTTGTTCAAGAACCTTAAAATTTTTACAGATAGAAAATAGCGTATCCCCTTCTTTGACTTTGTAAACAAGTTTTTGCTTTGTTGTTATTTGCATATAAAAACTCCTATCACAATATAAATATGATATGAAATCTTTATTCAAAACAGTTTTTTTGATTGTAATATTTACAGTTATAACAAGAATACTTGGATTTTTGTTTAGAATTTGGTTATCAAGAACTCTTGGAGCAGAATCACTTGGAATTTATCAAATAAGTTTTTCTGTTTTTATGGTACTATTAACTTTAATCTCTAGTGGAATACCTTTAATTGTATCAAGAAAAACAGCAAAACAAATTACAGCAAAAGATAAAAATGGCGAACATAGTTTTGTCACTTCTGCCGTCGTCATTTCTCTTGTTTTTAGTTTGATTATAAGTTCGCTTGTTATTGTTTTACACAAACCAATTTCCCACATTTTTGCGAACCCACGATGCGTTTGTCTTTTGATTGCTCTTTTGCCAGCACTTGTATTCTCTAGCATATACAGTGCAATTCGTGGCAACCTATGGGGGAAAAATAATTACATGGCAACTTGTAGTGCGGAATTATTTGAACAAATAATAAGAATGCTATTTTGCTTCATCCTTTTGTGTGGTATTATCCCAAATGCAAGTGGCGATATGATAGCATCAATTTCAATGTCAATTGCTTGTGTTTTTTCTTGTATTTTTGTCGTTATTTGGTATTTTAAAATTGGTGGAAAATTTAAAAAACCAAAATACATAAAGGAAATAATAAAAACAAGTGCTCCAATAACCTTTATGAGAGTTGCATCAAGTTTAATTCAACCTGTTATTGCTATTGTTATTCCCCTTCGATTAATGGCTGCAGGATATACAAATGCTCAAGCAATAAGCCAATATGGTATTGCTTCTGGTATGACTATGCCCTTACTTTTTATTCCACTAACAATAATTGGTTCTTTGGCGTATGCTCTTGTCCCCGACCTTGCTAGTGCAAAAGCAAAACAAGATGAAATATATATTCAATCACGTATAAATTCTTCTATTGCAATATCTCTTTTTGTATCTTTTTTAATTGTTCCAATTTTTGTCGGTGCTGGTGAAAATTTTGGTATTTTCTTTTTTGACAATGCCCAAAGTGGAACTTTGTTAAGCCAAGCTGCATGGATTATTATTCCACTATGTTTAACCAATATAACCTCATCAATCCTCAATGCTATGGGGTATGAATTAAAGTCTTTTAAAAACTATATTGTGGGAGCAATACTTATGCTTGCTTGCATTTGGTTTTTACCTAAGTATATTGGAATAAATTCTCTTATCTGGGCCATGGGATTATGCTTTTTGACATCAAGTATTCTTAACCTTATTATGATTCAAAAATATGTGTGTAAAATTAATCTAAAAAAATTTACTTTCAAATTGTTATTAGTAAGCATTCCAAGCCTTGCATTTGTGAGTTTTTTGTCAGGAATTTTTAATAACTTATTGCCACTATTTTTTAACTTATTAATTTCATGTTCTGTGGGTGTTATTGTGTTTATCATACTTTGTCTTGCTTTTAATATCTTTGAAATAAGCACAGTTATAATTTGGTTAAAAAAAGTCAAAATTCTAAAAATCAAAAAAAAGAAAAAATCTGTTTAAGAAAACAAAAATAAGCAATAATATTTTATGCTTACTTTAATTATTAGGTCAGTTATAATATATTTTTTGGTGCTTATTGTTTTTAGACTTATGGGCAAACGCCAACTTGGTCAAATGCAACCTTTTGAACTTGTTCTAACTCTTATTTTGGCAGATATAGCAACAATTCCAATGACAGAAATGAGTGTTCCGCTTTTGCATGGCATTGTTCCACTTTTAACTTTGTTAATTATTCATTATTTACTAACTTTATTTAGTATGTTTTTTCCAAAGTTTAGTTCATTTCTTAGTGGCAAACCCGTTATTGTAATTGACCAAAATGGCTTAAACTATAAAAACATAAAAAGTCTTAACATGACAATAGACGACATTTTTGAAGCACTGCGCTCGGCAGGTTGTTTTAATATTGAAGATGTGCTGTATGCAATTATGGAAACAAATGGAAAAATTAGTGTTATGACTAAAGCAGAAACACCTGAACAAAACATATTCCCTTTGGTAATCATAAGTGAAGGCAAAATAAAAGAAGACAATGTTAGTCACCTAAAAACATCAAAACAAACAATACTTGATTTCATAAAAAGCAAAAATTATTCTCTAAAAAAAATAATAATTTTAACTCTCGATAAAAACGGAAAAATGTATATTCAATATTCGAATAAAAACCCCAAAACTTTTCAAACTAACATAAAGGAAAAAGTATGAAGAAGCTGCTCTTAATGATTTTTGTTGTTGTTTGTCTTTTGTGTGGAGTTATTGTTGAAGAAAATACAATAAACAACTACTTGTCAGAAATTGAACAAAAAACAGAATATATAATTAAACTTTCTTCTGGAAAAGACAATATTCAAACACAGCAAATAAAAAATGCAGTCCGTGACCTAAAAGACACTTGGCTACACCATGAAAAAATATTAGCAACTTTTGCAAACCACAAAGATATGCGTGACCTTTGTATTGAAATTCAAAAACTAGAAGCCAACATAGAAGTCAACCAATACGAAGATTTTACTGCTGGCTTAAAAGTTATCCTTCACTTATCCGAAGATTACAAATTTATTCTTGGCACTTCCTGGCAAAATATATTTTAGAATTATACAATAATCTACCCTCAAGAAATAGACTCACATAATTTTGTGGCACGCTCAACTTTAGTTTATTGATAATAATGATAAAAATAAAAAACAAAAAAATAGGGATGAAGAACGAGGCTCGGTGAATTTGCCTGCGCACGAGTTTGCATATCGCAAATGACTGTGCGGGCAAGTTCGCCAGAAACGAAGTTATTCGCCCTATTTTTTTGTTTTTTAATTTCTTGCGTTAAGTTTAACTCCAGGTCCCATACTGCTTGCAATAACAACATTTTTGATATATTGTCCTTTTGATGCAGCTGGCTTTGCTTTAATTAAAGCTGCCATAAGTGCATTATAGTTTTCTACAAGCTTGTCTGTTCCGAAACTGAGCTTTCCAAGAACAACGTGAACATTGTTTGACTTGTCTAAACGATATTCAACTTTACCAGCTTTAACATCGTTGATAGCCTTTTTAACATCCATTGTAACTGTTCCACTCTTTGGGTTTGGCATTAAACCTTTTGGTCCAAGAACTCTTGCGATTCTACCAACAACACCCATCATATCTGGAGTTGTGATACAAACATCAAAGTCTAACCAGTTTTCGTTTGCAATTTTTGCAACAACATCTTCTGCACCAACTGTGTCAGCACCAGCTTCTTCAGCTTCTTTTGCTTTGTCACCTTTTGCAATAACCAAAACTCTAACTTTTTTACCAGTTCCGTTTGGAAGAACAACAACGCCACGAACTTGTTGGTCAGCATTTCTACCATCAACACCAAGACGAACGTGAAGTTCAACTGTTTCGTCAAATTTTGCTTTTGGAGCGTTTGTTAAAAGATTAAATCCTTCTTCTACTTCATAAAGCTTTGTTGAGTCAATTTGACTTTTTATACTTTGGTATCTTTTACCCTTGTTCATAATCTGCCTCCTATTCCTCAACTGTAACGCCCATGCTTCTTGCTGTGCCCTTAATCATTGACATAGCTTGTTCAACACTTGAAGCATTGAGGTCTGGCATCTTTGTTTCGGCAATTTGACGAACTTGAGCCAAAGTTAATTTTCCGACTTTTTGTTTGTTAGGTTTTCCTGAACCTGATTCTAAGCCAAGTGCCTTTTTGATAAGCACGGCTGCTGGTGGAGTTTTGAGAATAAAATCAAAAGACCTGTCTTGGTAAATTGAAATTACTACTGGAATAATAAGTCCTGCTTGAGAAGCTGTCTTATCATTAAACTCCTTGGTAAATGCCGCAATATTGATACCATGAGGTCCAAGTGAAGAACCTACTGGTGGTCCTGGTGTGGCTTTACCTGCTGGCAATTGCAATTTTACTATTGCATTCAATTTTTTTGTTGCCATAATAAATTTCCTCCCATGTGGTTTTAGTGAAATGCATGAAAAGATTTACATTTCTCCCACGAATTTATATTTTAACAGACATTTGTCTGATAAAACCAATTTAATATTTTTTTATTGATTATCTTTTGCTTTGAGAATTTGTGAATAACCCAAATCAACTGGTGTTTCACGACCGAACATCTCAACAACAACTCTAAGTTTTGATTGTTCTGGGTCAACACTTTCAACAACACCAACCATTCCTGTAAGTGGTCCGTCAATAACTTCAACTTTGTCACCAACAGCAACATCAACTTCAACAGTAATTCTTTCAAGGTGCATTCTTTGAACTTCTTCTGGTGTGAGTTCAAGTGGTCTACCTTTTGGACCAGTGAAACCTGTTACACCACGAGTTCTTGTAACATTGTGCCAAATATCATCGCCGTAACGCATTTTTACAAGAAGATATCCTGGCATAGTTTTACGTTGAACTATTTTCTTTTTGCCATTCTTTTCTTGAATAACATTTTCCATAGGGATAATAATATCCATAATTCTGTCTTGTAAGCCATATTTTACGGCAACTGTTTCCAAATTCTCTTTTGCAACATTTTCATATCCTGAATATGTGTGCAAAACATACCATTTTGGTTCAATTTCTTCCATAAATATCTCCTTACACTACCTGATTTGTTAAAAGATCAAACAACCAAGCAAGAAGTCTGTCTATTCCAAAAAGAACAACTGCAAAAATTACAACAACAGCCAAAACGATACCTGTTTTCTTTACTACAGAACCAAATGTTGGCCAAGTAACTTTTTTAAGCTCGCTTATTGTTTCTTTAATTCTTTTGCCTCTTTTTGAAGGTGCCTTATCTTTTTTCTTGTTGTCTTTCTTTTTGTTGTCAACTTTTTTTGAATCTTTTTTTGGTTCAACTTTTTCTTCAACAACTTCTTGTTCTGGTGCAGCAACTTCTTCTGGTGCAACAACTTCTTCTTCTGGCTGTGAAGTTTGTTCTTCTGCTACTTCAACTTTTTTATTATTTTTAGCCATGGTTCGCTCCTTATTTTGTTTCTTTGTGAACTGTGTGTTTATTGCATCTTGGACAGTACTTTTCCATTTCTATTCTTTCTGGTTGTTTTCTCTTGTTTTTGCTTGTTGAATAATTTCTTTCTTTGCATTCTGTACAAGCAAGTGTAACTAATGCTCTTGTTGGATTTGCCATTGTATTTTCTCCTTAATCTTACTTAAAAAAACACCCGTTTCCCAGAGTGTAGTCATATATTATCATATAAATATATGATTGTCAACATTTTTAATAATATTTAATAATAAAAAATATTCCCACTGCCTAAAAAATTGGGCAATGGAAATATTATATTTTTTACATTATTTTTGTATATTCTTCATAGGTCATCATCTTGTCAATAATTGTGTTTTCATCACGAATATCAATAACTCTTGTTGCAACTGTTTCAACAATTTCTTGGTCGTGACTGGTGAATAACATACAACCCTTAAAGTTTATCATACCTTTGTTTAGTGCTGTAATTGATTCCAAGTCCAAATGGTTTGTTGGTTCGTCCATAATAATAAAGTTTCCACTCTCAAGCATCATTTTTGCGAACATACATCTAACTTTTTCTCCACCAGAAAGAACATTAACTTGTTTTAATGCCTCTTCGCCAGAGAATAACATTCTTCCAAGCCAACTACGAATAAATGTTTCTGTTTGGTCCTTTGAATATTGTCTTAGCCAATCAACCAAAGAAAGTGTGCAACCATCAAAATAACTACGATTGTCTTGTGGAAGATAAGTTGTTTTGATTGTTTTACCCCAATTGATTGTTCCACTATCTGCAGTGTCAAGCCCCATCAAAATATTAAATAACATTGTTGGTGCAAGACTGTTGTTAGCAAGAATAACAATTTTGTCATCACGAGTAACACTAAATGAAAGGTTTTTGAAATATCCTGCTTTGCAAAGATTTTTTACAACCAAAATTTCCTTGCCAATTTCTTGTTCATACTTAAAGTCAATAAATGGATATCTTCTTGAAGATATTTTGAAGTCGTCAAGTGTTAACTTTTCAAGTTCTTTCTTTCTTGAAGTTGCCTGTTTTGCCTTTGAAGCATTTGCACTAAAACGAGCAATAAAGTCCTTAAGTTCTTTTGCTCTTTGCTCTGCTTTTTTGTTTTGGTCTTTGGCTTGTCTTGCCAAAAGTTGATTAGTTTCATACCAGAAATCATAGTTTCCTAGCATCATATTGATTTGGCCATAGTCAACATCACAGATATGTGTACAAACTTTGTTCAAAAAGTGACGGTTGTGTGAAACAATAATAACTGTGTTTTCAAAATCTAACAAGAAGTTTTCTAGCCATCTTGTTGTTTTAAAGTCAAGGTTGTTTGTTGGTTCGTCGAGTACCAAAATATCAGGATTACCAAAAAGCGCTTGTGCAAGAAGAATTTTAACTTTTTGCTTGCTGTCTAGGTCTTTCATCAAAGTATAAAAATCTTCTTCATTTATACCAATATTTTTTAGAAGTGTTTTTGCTTCGCCATCTGCTTCCCAACCACCAAGTTCTGCATATTCTGTTTCTAGTTCTGCAGCCAAAATTCCGTCTTGTTCGCTAAAATCTGGTTTTGCATAAAGTTCATCTTTTTGTTTTGCAATATCCATAAGACGCTTATGTCCCATAAGTACAGTATCAAGTGCTGTGTATTCATCATATGCATTTTGGTTTTGCATCAAAACACTCATTCTTTCTTTTGGGTCTTTGATTACTTCGCCTTTGTTTGGTTCAAGTTCACCTGTAAGAATCTTTAAAAAGGTGGACTTTCCTGCACCATTTGCTCCAATAATGCCGTAACAATTCCCCCTTGTAAACTTGAGATTAACTTCTTTGAATAATACCCTGCCACCAAATTGCAAAGTAACATTACTAACTTGTATCATATTTTCTCCATTAAACTATTTGAGTATATCATAAAAAAATAATAAATGCCAAGCTCAAACTTGGCATTTTTGCATTTTATTAATCTCTTTCTACAGATATTCCTTCTTCTGTTGCTTTTATGGTTGCATTATCAGTTTTATAATCACCAACTTGGTCTGGATAATAAATCTCACCATCAGCATCCAAATAATAAACATTTCCATTTTCATCACGATATGCTTCAACATTATTTGCATACACATCATAATGTTCTTGTGGCCCAACATCTTCCATATCATAGTCAATGCTTAAATCATGTGTAAAATAATTTTTCAGAAATTCTGTGATTGCTTCATACTTATAGCCAAGTTTGAATTCTTTTCTTAAATAATTTTCAAGTGCAACTCTGTAATCTGGAGCAAGAAGTGATGCTGTTTTTTTGTTCTCGTCTTCCAAATAATCAAAGTTGAGCATAAATAAATCTGTCATATCTCTAACTTCATGATAGGCGTCTCTTTTTGCTTCTCTAAATTGCTCTATATTTTGAACACCATCAGAAAGTTTTACAAAACTATCATAATACAATGCATATGCAATTGCTGTGTAAACATCCATTTTTGAATAGATATCTGCTTGTTTTTTGAACAAGTTTACAAGAATTTTGTAATTTACTGTTTTTCTTCTATTTTCAAAATACTCTTCTCTTGTGAGTGGTATTCTTTCAGTTGCATAAGAATCATTCTCATCAAAAAGATGATGAACAAGTTCTGCTCTTAATGTATTATAATAAACAAATGGTCTAACATTAAGTATACCATTGATTTGATTGTTCGCTTTTTTAATTTCAAGAAGTGCCATAAGTCTAACTTTTTCATCTTCTGTCATGCTTTCAAGTCTTTTTATTGCTTGCTTTGACAATTCTCTTTGTGGTTTTATTGTTGCCATTTTAAGCTCCTTACTCTTTTATGATAACATAAATATTTTTATGTTTCAATACCAAATTATTTTATTATGCTCTCTTTTTTTAATATATCATGCAAAAGATGTGTTGGAAGTCCTACAACAGTTGACACATTTCCAATAATTTTTTCAACAAACATTCCACTCTTACCTTGAATTGAACAAGCCCCTGACTTTCCAATATAATCACCCGTATCCAAATATCTATTTATATCTTCATTAGTCAATTTTTTGAATTTAACTTTTGTTGTAGAATGTTCAAGATATGTAGTTTGTCTGTTCCCATCTTGTACCATAACACAAAGCCCAGTAATCACCTTGTGCCACTTACCAGAAAAATGTGACAGCATATCAAAAGCTTCTTCTCTGTCCTTTGCTTTCCCAATCTTTTTGCCATGTTGATAAACCATACAGTCACTGCCAATAACAATTCTGTCACCATCTGTTCTGTCAAATATCTCTTGAGCCTTTTGTTTTGATAAAACTTCACTTAGTTTATATATTGACATCTTTGATGTCATGTCTTCATCTTTTTCTGGTTTCATTGTCTCAAATTCAACACCCATAAGTTCCAAAAGTTCTTTTCTTCGTGGTGATGATGATGCAAGTATTACTCTCATTTTTATTACTCCGTAATAATATTATACAAAAAATAGCAAAAAAACACAAAAAAATATCTCAAAAATGAGATATTTTTTATTTGTATTATATAGCCTCTAAATCCTCTGTAAAGAAAATAGTGCCATTTCTGTACATATTTAAAGTGATAATATCACCATCTTCATCAGCTTGTGTTATTGTGATATAGAATGTTGCATCTGAAGATGTGTTTGGTTCTTGAATTCCACCACCAGAATTTCTCGTTAGATTTTCACTAAATTCATTTGAATAATAAACCAACTTTCCATCTTTAACATCAAATTTGTTTACATATAATTGTTCTGCACAGATTATTGATGATTCTGAACTTGGTAATTGGATAGGATTTTCTATTCTAAAAGACAAATCACCACTTTGTGTTGTTCTGATAAAGACATTTGTGTTGCAATTATCACCAAAATAACGATATTCAGCATAGTCACATATTTTTGAATTAAATAATGACTCATCTAATTTTCTAAATTCGCCTGAATAAGATTGTGATGTTCCCTTGTTAAATTGTACAACACACAAACCATCATTACTAATAGTGAACTTGGCATTTATAGTATCAGTATCATAAGAAAAATAATCAAAATTTCCATCACTATCATAACTATAACTAATATCATAAGTTCCTGAAAGTGTATAAGTTTGATCTAGATTTGTTGCATTTGCATATATTAGTTTGTTATTAAATTCATACATTTTTAATGAATTGTTTTCAAAAATAAAAAAGGTTTTAAAATACATAACATCGTAAGCATAATACTTTACATTTGTTTCAAATGGATATGAAACTGTATAATCAACAAGCAGTGTTTGCTCATCATAAGTTAAAACCATTTTTCTGCTTCCTGTTGTACTTGATGTAAAACCAGAAATCATATTATTTGTAACTGCAACATAATGATTTTTTCCATCTTTTTTGTTGTTAATTATTCCACCAGTTATATTAAGTGATTCTCCATAAATATAATCTGTTTTAAAACTAACTGCCAAAGACAACCCATCTTGAGCACTATCATTTTTATTACTGCTATCACCAAAACAACCAGCCAAACAAATAACTGGTAACATCATAACAAAAGCAAGTAATACTGTTAAAATTTTTCTTTTCATAGTTTTCTCCTAACACAATCAATATAACACATAAGATCAAATTTGACAATACGTCTTTTTTACACAAAATTACTCTTTCTGGCAATGGCGTATTACGAGGAGCAGAGAGACAAGCGACAACATAGTTGGCATTTGCCTAGGTGCGACGATGCTAAAAGGACATTGCCAAGTTTTGGAACAAAACTGTGGATTGCTCGCAATACACAAGAAAACATAAAAAAATAACCACCGAAGTGGTTATCTTTTAGTTTTCTGGCAATGTCCTATCTTACCGGACAGTCTCCCGTCAAGTATTGTCGGCGATGAGAAGCTTAACTTCTGTGTTCGGGATGAGAACAGGTGGACCTTCTCTCTATTGTCACCAGAAATGGTATATTTAATAGCTTTCGCTACGAAATATCTATATTTTGTCAAGTACCTTGACAACTGCATAATTAAATCATTGTTAGATTATATCATCATGCTAATCACAGTATATACCTTATTGTGTATATCTTGCAAATGATTTTGCAAAATATTGTGATTAAGCCCTCGACCTATTAGTATCGGTCAGCTACATGCATTACTGCACTTCCACCTCCGACCTATC
>DBWI01000028.1 GCA_002308915.1 Christensenella sp. UBA1242
TTTTATATATTATATATAAAAATTTGCAAAATTGTTAAAAAAAATCCCCAGAAATGTTCTGAGAATTTTTTTTGATTACTTTTTTACTTTATCATTAAGCTTCTGAGCCTGGTGTACAACCAAGTGTCATTTCAAGTTTGAAACCACCAAGATTTGCTGCTGTTGCATTTTCACTTGTAACATTTTCATGTTCACCGTTTACATAAACATAAACATCAATTGTGTATACAGTGTCAAGTGCAACTGCGCTACTTATAACTGCATTAGGTGTATTTTTTACTCCGTTACTATTTACATTTTCGAAGTCAATTGCTGTGCTTCCACAAACAACCAAACAGCTTATTGCTGGCAAAAATACATTGCTAACTCCTGCGTTTGCTGTTGCTGTTAAACCAGTAACCATCAAATTTGTTGCAGGAAGAGCTGTTGTTGGTGTTAAACCAACATAGAATGTATATTTTACAACATAGTCATCAAGGTCAGCTGTTGCAACTGCAGTGTATTCATTATCTTTTGCATCTGCATCATCATAATCTTCGCCTCTTGCAGTTTCCCATCTTGTATTCCCAGTTGTTGGGTCACTTCCTGTTTCTCTGTATCTTACAGGCAAAACTTCTGCGTCTGATGCTGTTGCTGTAACTGTAATAGCTGTTCCAAGGTCATCAACATCTGTGATTGGAGTTGCTGACTCTTTGATTACAAGATATGTTGTATCGTTCTTTACTGTAACTTGCATGTTTGATGCTGTAACACTTCTGTTAACAGCAAACCATGCATATGTTGATGTTCCGGCAACTGCCAATGCAATAACCAATGTTAATAGTGACAAAAGTAAACCTCTTCTTGATACTTTATTCTTTTTAGGCATACTCTATCCCTCCATTTTATCTACTTAAGATATTATTAAGCTGCTGCTTCACAAGTAAGTGTCATTGATACTGTGAATGAACCAAGAGCTTCTGCTGCTGCATTTGAACTCTTTACACTTGTGTTATCACCATTTACATATACCCAAGCATCAATTGTGTATACAGTATTTTTATTAACTGTTGTACTTAAAATTGCACTAGGTGTATTTTTTACTGTGTTAGTATTTATATCTTCAAAGTCAACAGTAGTTCCATCAGTACCACTACATGATAAAACAACACTTATTGCTCCCAAGAATGTGCTATTAGCTGTTCCTACTGCTGCTGTTAAAGCTGTAACTTTTAAGTTTGCTTGATTTTCAGCTGTTGTTGATGTTAAACCAACATAGAACACATAGTGAACTGCATATTGTGCAACATTAGCTTCTGCAACTGCTGTATAACCGCCAGAAGCTGTTCCATCGTTATAACCTGCACCTGAAGCATATTCCCACTTTGTTGCGCCTGTGCCCTCTGGATTATATCTTACTGGTAAAACTGCTGCATTTGATGCTGTTGCTTCAGCTGATGTTGATGTTCCAATTGCATCAACGTTTGCAGGTTCTGATGCTGCTGTACCAATAACCAAATATGTTGTATCTGATTTTAATGTAACTTGCATGTTTGTTGCTGTAACGCTTCTGTTAGTAATAAACCATGCATAAGTTGATGTTGCAGTAACTGCTACTGCCATGAGTAATGTTAATAATGATAAAAGTAATCCTTTCTTTGCTTTTTTCATAATTTTTATTCTCCTTTTTGTTTTTTCTTATTTTTGGGATAGTAGTTTTAGTCCTCGCCTTCAATAATTCTGAATGTCATTGAAATTTCAAGATTTCCACCAACAATGGCGTCTGTGCAATCGGCATCCCAACCTTCTATCCAAATTACTACTGTGTACTTTTGGATTTGTTCAAGTTCCATAACTTTTTGATTGACCACGCTGAAGTAATCATCCGTGAAAGGAATTGTTGAGTATGCTTTCTTTATGGCACTTTCGTTATCTTCAAGAGTTTCTGGCGTTCCGTCGTTCTTTGGACGAGCATAAATAACTGGCTCTTCGTCATCAACAAGAATCATAATTCGAACTGCATTTACAATGCCTTTTGATTGTCGCTCTATGGTTAATGTTGCCGAATAACTTATTGAAACATCAGATGTGTTCTTTAGGTAAAAGGAATATGCAAAGTACATATTGCTTTTACGATCGGACTTTAGGCCATCCCCTTCTCGTATATCTTCTGGGATATAAAAGTAAGTGGAATCTCTAATGTCCTTGATCCCTTCTGCTGCGAGCATTGTGCTTGCATCAGCGGCGGCAAACTCTCCGGTTTCACTAAGAGAAAGCGAACGTTTGATAATTTCGTCAATTGAAACGACCATATCTCCAACGCTGTTGCCATAGTAACTCAACCCGGATAAGATAACAATCAAAATTCCAGTGATAACAAGGATAAATCCAGATACTTTTTTTAGGAATAGTCGTAATGGCCAAGGTTTTAATAACTTTTGTAACATTCTCCTCCTCCTAAGATAAAAAAAAACCACAACGACAATCACACTGTCGGTTGCGGTAACTGGCTATCTCCTTGAGACCCTCTAGTTTTGCGTCCTTACCTCACGATAAGTTTGCCTTTAACACACATATCTTGAAAATTTCAAAACATGTCAATTATTGAATCGTAACTTGCGCTACCTCCTTCTAATAATTGGCTATATGTTAACACACAAAAAAGCGTTTGTCAACATTTTTATGCAAAATTTGTCAAAATTTTTTATTGATGTTATTTTGCGTGCTTTTTTGCCTATATAATATATATTATAATAATTGGGTTTTTGTGCATAAATTCATAAAATTTATTGCAAAATTTTTTTTGAGTGTTTTACAAATCTTTTTCTGCTTCAAAACAAAGTTTTGGGATTTGGTACACTTCACAGTTCTTGAGTGGTGGCACATTTGCATCAGTGCTGATGCCATTGACATACTTGAATATTGCAACATACACTCCACCATGAGAAACAATTAAAACATTTTTGTTTGTGGCTTGAATATCTTTGACCGCAGACATAACACGAGCACTAAATTCGGAATGAGTTTCGGCACCATATTCTTTTGGATTTGTTATTCCGTTAGAAAAAACCTTTTCTTTTTCTTCTTTGAACAGTTTGCCTTGCTTGTTGCCAACATTATATTCCTTTAGTCTGTCATCTGTGATAATTGGCACATTGTGGTGTTTGTTGATGATTTGTGCTGTTTTGTATGCCCTTGAAAGTGGTGAGCAATAGATTACATCAAAATTATAGTCCTTTAGAACTTCACTTGCCTTGTGTGCTTGCCTAATGCCATTGGCGTTTAGTGGAATATCCAACCAGCCTTGCATTCTGCCCTGCTTGTTGTAATCTGTTTCGCCATGTCTTACAAAATATATCATGCTTGACCCCTACAATTTATGTTATCATAGTTATTATTTTTTTTCAACAAAAAATCATTGTTGCATTTTGATAAAAAATAACATATACTTATAACAAAATTAAAAATAAAGGAAAAAACTATGGAAGAAATTTTTGGCTCAATGAGTATTCTTGATGGAACACTTGACATTTGGAAAATTTTGATAAGACTTGGCTTTGCAATTGTTGCAGGTCTTGTGATTGGAATTGACAGCAACAACAGATTGAAAGATGCTGGAATAAAAACTCATACTTTGCTTTGCATGACTGCTTGTCTGCTTATGATTATCTCAAAATATGGTTTTTATGAGTTAAGCAAGTTTGAAGGAATACAATATGATGCATCTCGTGTTGCTTCAACAATTATTTCGGGACTTTGCTTTATTGGCGCAGGAATGGTGTTCTATAAACAAAATTCTGTAAAAGGTTTGACAACTGCCGTTGCTCTTTGTTTGACAATTGCAATTGGTATGTGTTTTGGCTCTGGCTTGATTATTACTGCATGCATTGTTACTGCTGTTGACCTTGTTATTCAATTTATTTTACACAGAACAAAAGGACCTTTTAAGAACAAAAAACTAATTGTGTTGAATGCAAAATTTTATGCAGAAGATGGCTACATTGAAAAATTCAAAAAGATATTTGAAATTGACCACTTTGACCACTTTAAGATTGTTAAAGAAAATGACAAGTCAATTATTGAAGTTGAATTTGTGTATAAAATCAAAATTTCTAGCGAAGAAATATTTGAAATAACAAAAAATGAACCACAAATCATTATGATTGAAAAAAATTAAACAATTCAATACACAACAAAAAGCAGAGCAAGTGCTCTGTTTTTTTATATTATATATAATAAAAATATTTGACTTATTAAATGAAAGGTAGTAAATTATGAGTGTATTGAAAAAATACAAAATTAAAAAAAAGGAGAAAATATGAAAAAATTTATTAAAAATTTGTTGATTGCACTTATTTTGGTGCCAGCACTATTCCTTGTTACTGCTTGTGGTGAAAACAACACAAACTCTGGCAATAACACCGATGGCGGTGGTGATGGTGGCAACGGTAATGGTACTAACATTACACAAACAGAACAACAAAAATATGAAGTTCTTCTTGCTACTATTGGTAAAATGACACAAAAAGGCAGTTATACAACGGTTAGTCTTTCGGAAGACAACTCAACAACCACAAGAACTATACAAACTTTAAATGATGGTGAATGGGAAACTGTTGGAGAACCAAACGTTGATACCTACAACGAAAAATCAAAAAATGTTCAATCACTTAATGCTGAAACAGGCGAATATTTGGAAAACTCATATGAGTATGTTGAAGCAACTAATGAGACACCTGAATCTTGGGAACTCAATCTTGAAGATGGTGAATACATTGTAAAAGCAGGAACTGCTGAACAACCTTTGTATATTCACTACTATGAATATTATGGTGATATGCAAGCAGAATATGTATCCCCTGACCATGCAATACATGCCTTTGGTTTTGCTTCTGCAAACATGGATATGAGTTCAATGGTTAATGGTGAAACATTTGCTAAAGCTGTTGAAAACATATTAACTGTTGTCCCTATGTTTACTGGCATGTCACGTATGGGAATTTCAGAAGACACTCATGTTATTGTAACAACACCAACATCAGCTATTACAGTAAATGATGGTAATTATTCTTTGCAAATTGATATCACAATATCAGCAACTCCAAAAGCACCTCAACAGATTGCACTAAATGTTCCAGCTACTGCAACACAAAGTACTACAGTAGAAGGCTCACTTGAATTTGCTATTACATATACAAGTGAAGAGATTACAGGATATAGCTCATCAATGCAAATGAATTCTACAACTGTAACAGAAACAGAAACATCAAAATCAACTATTGCAAGACAATCATCCAATTATGAAAATGCACAAATTACATATTCTTACACTGCAACAGAAATGCCAAATGACTTTGGCTCTTTGGGTGATGAAATAGAAAAAAGACTTGTTTATGCACAGCTTTATCTTGATGGAGAATCACTTGTTGGAAATGGTTATCCTTGGGGCGAAGATGTAACAACAGACATTCTTTCAGCTTTGGAACAAGCAAATGATTATTATGCTTATGAAAATACAACTATTGATGGTTGGTACTACGATGCAGCTTGCACACAAAGAGTTCAAGCAACAGATACATTCAACTTTAAATCATGGGAAAACCCTAAGCTTTATGCTAAATCTGTTCCAAATGAAGGATATGCCCTATTTGTTATTAACTATGGCTATACACTTGGTGAACAAGATGCAGAAATGGCTAGAATGATTGGCGAAGATGTTGCTGAAGATGGTTTTATGTCAATGCAATCAAAT
This sequence comes from Christensenella sp. UBA1242, assembly GCA_002308915.1. Lineage (GTDB taxonomy): Bacteria > Bacillota > Clostridia > Christensenellales > UBA1242 > UBA5893. The sequence continues at coordinate 5,732 of DBWI01000028.1, forward strand.
TCATATGCAGTTGCAGTTGAAACAGGAAGCTTTGAATTGCCTACAACTTATAGAATTTGGGGTGAAACTTTGAATGTTTTAAAAGTTACTATTGATAGAGTAGTTGCAACAGAAAACCTTACAAACCTTGAAGATGGACATGTTTATCATATAAACGTATATCTTGAAGTTGATGAAGATACATTTTTGAAATAATAGTCACAAAACAAAAAACAGAGCGTGTGCTCTGTTTTTTTGTATGTTTTTAGTTTTGCAAATTGTTGTCTTTTTCAAAAAACTTTGTGGTTTTTGCTATGTATTCCAATCGTTTTTTGTTGTATAAAGGGTTGTGCGCCAACGCATCACATTTTTGCACTTCAAATATTTTTTTTGACAAAGATGGATTGTTGGCTATGTCTTGCTCTGTTAATGGTGTGTCGTGCAAGGATATTATTTTGCAAATATATTCAACAAAACTTTTTTTGTAACCCAACCTTGTCAAAACGCTTTGTGCAATTTGGGCAGAAACTTGTGGATGCCCTGCAAAGTGCCTTATCCCCTCACTTTCTTGACAAGAACTTGGCTTACCTATGTCGTGCATTAGTAATGCCAACCTTACATCAAAATCATTTGATGACAAACTTAAGGCATAAAGTGTGTGTTGCCACACATCCAAATGATGATGTGGATGTTTGTGCTCAAAACCAATCATTGGAAAAATTTCTGGTATTATTTTGATAATATCATCCAAATTTTGATTAATACTTGCAACAACATCGTCACAAGATAGTATTTTTTGAATAAATTCCATGTCCCTATTCATGGCAATAGAATAACACAAAACAAATTGTGATGTCTATAATTTGATATTCATTTTATTGCTTACAAAAACAAGTTGTGTTATACTACAAAAAAGGATTTTTATGAATAATATCGAAAAACTAACAAATGTTTTGTTATCAAATAATGCAAAAGACAATTTTTATAAATTGATTGAAGATGCAAACTTTGAAAATTGGCTAACAAGTTTGATTCCAGAAATTGCAGATTGTCACGCTTGCGAACAAAACACACCTTGGCATATATATAATGTGCTTGACCATATTTTGATGTCTGTTGAAAAAATAAACGAGTTATCACAAGGTTTTGATGCTAAAAAAAGAAAAATTTTGGCATATACAATGTTTTTTCACGATATTGGCAAACCAAAGTGCAAAATAATTAAAAAAGTTGGCGACAAGTTTTTTGACTCATTCCCTGCCCACCAAGTTGAAAGCAAAGAAATTGCACAAAGAGTTTTGCCTGAACTAAAGTTTGACGAAAAAGATATTGAACATATTGCTTTATTGATTGAAAATCACGATATTTTTATTACAATTACCAAAAATCCAATAAAAAATTATCAAAAAAAGTTTTCAAAAGAATTGATTGAAAGTTTAATACAACATTTTAACAAATACGGAAATGGAAAAAATATCCTAGAAGAAATTGTTTTGATTTCCACTGCAGATAACAAAGCTCAAAATCCAGAACTAACAAAAGATTCACTTGAAATTTTGCAAGAAACAAAAAATATTTTGGATTCAAAACAAAAGTTATTATAAAACAACACAAAAACAGAGCTTTTGCCCTGTTTTTTTATTTATTTTTTCAAAAAATAGTTGATTTTTTTGTTTACAAAATTATAAAATAATTTTTGGAGGTAAAATATGAAAAAATTTCTAGCTTCTTTTGCAATTATAATGATTGCCGTTATGTCTTTGGTTATGACAGGATGTTTTGAGGGATCTTATGATCCAAATACAATGCAATCTGGACTTAAAGACAAAGGATATACAGTTGAAGTTAATGCAGTAATTGACGGACTTGATGTTAGTAATATGGATGGTTATATATCAAATCTCTATGCTTACAAAACTGTTGACGGTGAAGAATATGGAATTTTGATTCTTGTTTTTGATTCCACAGCAAACGCTGACAAAGTAGGCTCAACAAGTGGAAGCACAGCAACAGAAACAATGTCACTTTTGATGGACTGGGGAAGACAACATGCTCCAGAAACAGATTCAAGTGTTTATGGTACAGCAAATAACATTGTTTGGGCTGGATGTCAAGATGCTAAAAAAGCTGCAGGCATTCAATAAAATCCATAAATTAAACAAAATAAAAATGGCTTAGCAAATTGCTAAGTCTTTTTTATTTGTACAGAATTTGTTATTGCTTGTTATTGTTTATACTATTTTCAAGTTCATTTACCAATTGTGGGAATTTTTGTTTGCAAAATTGATAAATTGGTTTGTCTTTTTTTTCAAAAATATGAAACTTAATCAATCTGTTTTTGATGTGTTCATTGATTGCTTTTTGATAATCTTCATCCAAGCTGTATGGCTTAAAATCTAACCTTCCTTCCTTGATTAGTTCTTGCAAATATTGGTATAAATCTTTAATTTCTGTGCATTTGATGACTTTGACAGGTTGTTCGCTAACAACTTCGCCCTTAAAACTTGTTTGACCTTCTTTGAATGTTGTTACATCAACTTCATAAATATAACAAGTTTGGCCTTCAAATCTACGCTTTAAAGCATCTTTGTATGCTTCGTAAAAAAATGGCTTACCACCTTTAATTCCATACATCCCATCAAAATTACCATTGCTTTTTTTTGTGCCAAAAAGCAAAGCAAATGCCAAATGCTGAGTTGCATATACATATGGCTTACCATGAGATGATACTCTTGGCTCCAAAACTTTTATATTGGGCTCAACTGAAACATGATATAACTTATCAAACATATTATCCCCTTACTTTTTTAGTATAACACATCAAATGCATATCTGCATCAATTTTTAACAAAAAAATAAGCAGAGTTTATGCTCTACTCTGCTTATTTACATTCAACACCACCCCTATTGCACTCATAAACACAACAAGTGAAGTGCTGCCTGCCGAAATAAATGGAAGTGGCACACCAGTTGGTGGTACGCTTGCAAAAATGACTCATCAGTGTCCTTTAATTATTAAGTTATATTACGAAAAATTATCAAGAACGAACCCACATATCATAACCAGGCTTATCACTTAATTGTTGCTTAGTGAAATATTGGATTTCTGTAACTTGTTCTGAAAAATTACTTCTTACATAAATAATATTTGTTATTATCTTAATCTCATCATTAACATTTCCTACATCAAAACTTGCAGTATTGATACTTATGGCATAAAAAGCATTTCTATCAATAGAAATAACACTTGAAATAGTAATATCCGACAAATTATCACAGCCTGAAAATGCCTTAAATCCTATACTTTCCATTTTATTAGGAAAAACAATACTCCTTAACTTTTTGCATCCCAAAAAAGCATAGTCTTTTATATTTGTTAAATTAGGTGGCAATTTTATACTATTTAATTCACAACAACCATTAAAAACATATTTTTCTAAAGAAGTAATACTTTTCGATAATGTGATTTTTTCTAAATTTACACAATCAATAAAACATGACGCTCCAATATTTATAACACTATCTGGTATGTTTATTTCTTTCAAATTTGTACAATTAGCAAAAACACTAGCACCAATTTGAGTTATATTTTCAGGAATAATTACATTTTCTAACTTATAACAACCATAAAACAAAGTATTTTTTAAACAATCCATACCATTCGGAATATTAACCTTAATTAAATTAATGCAACCATAAAAAGCGCTTTCACAAAGTTCAGTCACAGTTTCAGGAATTATTATTTCTTTTAGACTTTTACAATTAACAAATCCATCTCTGATCACTTTCACAGAATCATCAATTACTATCTTTGTGTATGTAATATTTCTAATTCCACAAAATTTATCCCCATCAAAAGAATCGGGATATTTTAATTTTAAGTCATCCCAAGTATCAATCAATTTCTCATCAAAATAAGCACCCGAAATATTTTTACTGAACCTTGGTTCAAGTTCAGTATTTTTTGTAATCTTGTCGCCAACTTGTATTTTATTATTAGTGTTTTTAACAAACCAACCTAGAAACAAATCCTCATACTCTTCATCTACTTCTGGTAAATAAAAAACTTCTTCATTCTTGTTATATCTAACGGTAGACAAATCATCAAATATAATTTCATAATTTTTGTTATATTTTAACACAACAACACTATTCCCAGAACATCCAAAAAATAAAAAGGAAATCAACAAAAGACCTAGACACAACACACAAAAAACTACATTTTTAATCTTCATACCCCACCATATAACATTATTGAATTTATACTAAAAAGAATAACAAGTCAAGCAAATAAAATGTTTGCATAAAATGTAATTTATTACTATTTACAAATTTTACTCTGCTTATTTACATTTAACACCACCCCTATTGCACTCATAAACACAACAAGAGATGTTGAACCTGCACTGATGAACGGCAGTGGAACTCCTGTTGGTGGTACGCTTGCAGATATTACCATAATGTTAAGCAAAACTTGAGTACAAATAACACAAGCAATTCCACTTGCAAGCAAACAGCCAAATCTGTCTTTTGCGTTGAGTGCAATTTTGATTATAAAAAATATTAAAGCTGCAAAAATCAAAATAATAACACTTGCTCCAAAAAATCCCAGTTCTTCGCAAATGATTGAAAAAATAAAGTCACTTTCGGCAAACGGCAAATATAAATACTTTTGTCTTGAAGAAAAAAGTCCAACTCCAAACAATCCACCATTGCCAAGTGAATACAAAGATTGAATAAGTTGAAATCCTTCACCTTGCGGACTACTCCATGGGTCCAAAAATGCCACAAGACGAGCTAATCTGTATGGCTCTAACAAAATTAAAACTGGAACAAGTGCAAGTGCAGGAATGCCCAAAATTAAAAAATGTTTTAGGTTTGTGCCACCAAAAAACATCATCACAAGCATTGTTACACCAAGACAAATTGTTATGCTCATGTTGGGCTCCAAAATGACTAAAATGCAAAAAATACCACCAATAATTAGCGCAGGAAGCAATTTTTTGAAGCTTTTCGCGTTATTTTTGTGTTTTGTGAAATGACAAGCACAAAACAAAACCAAGGAAAATTTTGCAAGTTCACTTGGCTGAAAAGAAAAACCACCAACCCCAATCCATCTTTTTGCACCATAGTTTGAAATGCCAATGTGTGGAACAAAAACCAGTACAAGAAGCACAACAGAAAAAGCAAAGGCAAGCCATTTGAATTTTTTTAATTTGTGATAATCAAAAAAATAAAAGAATACAAGACAGCACAGTCCAAGCAATACACCAACAATTTGTTTGACTAAAAAGAATGTTGAACTGTTGTAATTTTTTTGTGCTGAATATGAACTTGCAGAAAAAACCATTACACACCCAATGATACATAATGTAATCATACACAAAAAAACTAATAATGTTGTTCTGTCAATTTTTTGTTTTTTCATACTCACCACAAACTAACTTACAAAACACATCTCCACGCTCAGCATAAGAAGAAAACTCATCAAAGCTTGCACACGCTGGAGAAAGCAAAACAATATCACCAGCAAGTGCAATGCTGATTGCATATTGCGTGGCATCTTTTAATGTACTAAATTTGGCTATATTTGCGTAATTATGATTGATTGCACATTCAACTATCTTGTCGCCCATTTCGCCAAATGCAACAATTTTTTTAACACAATAAACATTATCAAAAATACAGCTATAGTCATATCCTTTGTCGCTTCCACCTAGTAGCAGAATAACATTCTTTTTGAAACAACTTAATGCACAAATTGTGCTATCGGGATTGGTTGCCTTGCTGTCATCAATAAATGTGATTTTGTTCTTTTTTAGAACAACTTGCAACCTGTGTTTAAGTCCAGTAAATGATTTGAGTACTTTTTTGATTTTTAAGTTTTTAACTCCAAGAATTTTTGCAATGCTCACAGCACATAATATGTTTTCAATATTTTTTTCGCCAACAAGTTTTATTTGCTTTTGATTGATTATCTTTTTGTTTTGATACCACACATAATTGTCAAAAAAGTGTACACAATCAGTTTTTTTGTGCATTGAATATGTAATAACTTTTGCATTTGTTCTTATGATAAAATCGTCTTTACATACAAAAATATCATTGAAAGTTTGATTTTTTGTTATTTTTAACTTTGTTTTTTTATAATTCTCAAAGTTTTTGTGCCTATTAATGTGATCGCATGAAATATTCAAAATTGCAGAGACATCTGGTTTTATTTCCCCGCACTCTAATGCAAAACTAGAAACTTCACAAATAGTTATGCTTGTATCTTTTGTTTGATTAACAATTTCTGTAATTGGAATTTTTGTGTTGCCACACAGAAACACATCTTTGTATTTTGTTTTTAACATTTCATAAACAAGATTAACTGTTGTTGTTTTTCCATTTGTACCTGTGATGCATATTGTCTTGCCTTTTACAAAATTGAAGCCAAGAGAAAATTCACTAACAAACGGAATTTTGTTCTTCTTTAGAAATTCAATGTTTTTGTTCCCAACAATCTGAACACCTGGACTCAAAATAACACAAGAAATATCCAGGTCCCTTATGTGTTCAAATTTGTTAAGGTTGAATGTATGTTCAATTGTTGTTGAGTTGTAATCATCAAATATATATACATTTTTTGCTCCCCTAGAAAGCAAAAAAGAAACAGCACTCTTTCCAGAAGAGCCTGTTCCATATACAACAAAGTTTTTTGTTAAAATTTCCATTCTAAATCCCAATATACAAAATCAATGTGATAGCCACCAGGCATATTATCATTGTCGATATTATATATATGGCTGTAATCTTGTTTTCATTCACTCCTTTTTTTTGAAAATGATGATGAAGTGGCGCCATCAAAAATATTCGCCTTTTTGTTCGCTTGTAATGAAGTACTTGCAAAATATCACTAAGTGCAGTTATAACATACACTACTCCCAGCAAAGGAATATATAAAGTCAATTTTGAAAAAACTGCAACTGTTGTAATAAGCCCACCAAGCGCAAGCGAACCAGTGTCACCCATAAATACTTTTGCTGGATAGCAATTAAACGCAAAGTACGCAAGAAGAGCTCCACACATTGCAAAACAAATTTGTTGCAAGTTCTGAATTTCTGTTAGAGCTTGTCCATTTAAGTTAGCAGAATACACAAGCATAACGCACGCAAAACTCAAAATATATACAAAACTAACACCACTACAAAGACCATCAAGACCATCAATCAAATTAACGCTATTAACAACAGCTAAATACACAAAAACAACAAATGGAATGAAAAAATACCCCAAATTAACTGTTTTTGTTGTAAAAGGTATATAAATTTCGCTACCTACAAGATTATTATTGTACGCAAACACTGCAATAATAATTGCAATGCCAACTTGTCCAATTATTTTTTGATATGCCTTTAGCCCCAAATTTTGCTTGTATCTAATCTTTATAAAATCATCCAAAAATCCAAGTAGTCCATATGCAAGCATTACCCCAATTGTGATGGCTGCCAAAACAAAATCTGACCACATAAAGCACAAACAAGCAAAAGTTGTTGCAATAATAAATATTAATCCACCCATTGTTGGTGTTCCGTTTTTACTTTCGTGTTCCTTCACATAATGCAATATGGTTTGCTTTGCTTTCACTCTTTTTGTTATGTGAATAATTAGTGGTGATAAAAGTACTGCTAAAATAAATGTGACAATAAAAATAAACAAATTTCTAATCAGCATAATTATCACCTATGATTGAATTTACAACATCAAAATCGCAATAATTAACTCTTTTTTCACCTATTTCCATATATTTTTCACTTCCTTTTCCGCAAATTATGACTGTATCGCCATAATTCATACTTTTTATTGCAACATCAATTGCACTTGCTCGGTCTTCAATTTTGTAATAATTTGTTGAGTTAAAACCACTCACAATATCTTCAATTATGTCATTTGGATTTTCATTTCTTGGATTGTCGGAAGTAATAAAACTATAATCAGAATATTTATCTGCAACAGCACCCATAATTTTTCGTTTTGACTTATCCCTGTTTCCACCACAACCAAAAACACAATACAACTTACCATCTGTTAGCTCTCTTGCTGTTTTTAGCACTTTTTCTAAACCATCTGGCGTGTGTGCATAATCAATGATTATCTTTTTGCCTTGATACTCAAATACATTAAATCTGCCTTCAACTTGTTTTACGCTTTGCAATCCTTTTTGAATGTCATCAATACTTATTCCCAAAAAATAGCAACTAACAGCACTTGCCAAGCTGTTATACACATTAAATAATCCATATAAATGAGATTTTACAGAAATAACATTGTCACTTATGTTTAGTATATATTCATTGCCATTTTTGTTAACTTCAATAGCAAAACAATCACAAGGCGAATTTATACCATAAGAAACTGCATTTATGTTTCGCTGAATAATCTTTTGTCCTGTTTCATCATCAGCGTTTATTATCATCAAATCATCGCCACAAAAAAAATCCATTTTTGCCTTTTGATAGTTTTCCATAGTTTTGAAATAATCCAAGTGGTCTTGAGTTAAGTTTGTGAAAATTTTGCACACAAAGTTGATTCCTTCAATCTTTTTTAGGTGTATTGCATGTGCAGAAACTTCCATCACAATATAATCTGCTTTACCCTTTTTCATAATTGAGAACATTTCGTGCAAATCTATTGGGTCTGGTGTTGTTAAATTGGCAGGAATAAATGTATCTGCAAAATACACTCCATTTGTGCCTATTACTCCAACTTTTTTCCCTGCTTGTTCTAATATGTGCTTTATTATGAATGTCGTTGAAGTTTTTCCGTTTGTTCCCGTTACGCCAATTACTTTAATACTTTTTGTATCAAAAAAATTTTGTGCAATCTGACCAATTGCCTTTCTGATGTCTTTCACAACAATTTGTTTGATGTCCAAATCCAACTTTTTTTCTGTTACAAGAACTTTTGCCCCATTTTTGATTGCCAATTTTGCCATGTCTAGCATATTGTGTTTGCCCTCATAACAAAAGAAAAGACCTTGTGTTATGTCATCTTGCGCTCTTGCACTTAGCTTTTTTATATCAAAATTTTGAATATCATAAATATCACTTAAAACATCAACATCTTTTAATATTTTTTTTAATTCCATATGCCAACCTCGTTCTACATAATATATATATTAAACTCAAAAATATTTTTGTGTTTAAGTTAGCAAAATTAGTCAAAAAATATTATTTTTTTTATGTAAAAAATTTTTGCAAATTACTTTATTTAATTACTTATATTATGATATAATCACCTTGCGACTCGCAAAGGGGTAAATATGAACACAAACACATTTTTTATTGAAGAAATAAATAACTTAGCACAAAACGACAAGGAACTTCTTGTGAGCATGGGCGAAGAAATGTACCATGACCAAATTGATACCCTTGCAAAAGATATAATTGAAAAACAAGCAAAAATAATTTTGGTTGCTGGACCTTCATCTTCTGGAAAAACAACAACAAGTAATTTAATTGGAAAACGCATTGAAGCTAATGGCTTAAAATGTCTTAGTGTTTCTCTTGATGACTTTTTCCTTAACAGAGCAAACACACCACTTCTTCCAAACGGAAATTACGACTACGAAAACATTACAGCTTTAGATTTGCCTTACTTTAACCAATTCATTAACGAACTTTATACTCAAGGTTATTCTCTTATGCCAACATACAACTTTATTACTGGCTCAAGAGAAAGTAAAATGAAAAAAGTTAGCATAGATGACAAAACTGTTGTAATTATTGAAGGTTTGCACGCACTCAATCCAACATTACTTAATAAAACCGATGGCATCTACAGAGTGTATATTTGCCCAACATCAAACTTTGATTACAACAACAAAACACTTTTTAACTTTGTACAACTTAGATTGTTAAGGCGTATGCTTCGTGATTACCTAAGCCGTGGCAGAACAATTGAAAAAACAATTGAAGGCTGGCAAGAAGTTTTGGATGGCGAAAAGAAATATATTGACCCATACAAACACCTTGCAAATTTTGTTGTTGATTCAACACATTTGTATGAACCATTAATCTATTCAAAGTATTTAACACCACTCCTTAAAAATTCTGACACAGAGAAAGAAATTAAGGAAAAATTGCAAAATATAACAAAATTAGACAAAAAATACATTCCAAAAGACTCACTTTTGAATGAATTCGCAAAATAATATAAAATAGCACTCAAAATTAGAGTGCTATTTTTCATAAAAAATGTTAGTAAAAATAAAAAATAGACCAAAAGACAAGGCTCAATGATATAAATTGAAAACGCAAAAAGAAAGATGAAGAACGAGGCTCAACAAATAACTCGCTTATATTAACCATAAAAACAAAAAAATAGACCGAAAGACAAGGCTCAATGATATAAATTAAAAACGCAAAAAGAGAGATGAAGAACGAGGCTCAACAAATAACCCCACGCAGGCGCGTAGTAAACTACGTAACTGTGTGGGGTTTGTTTGTTAGTAAACAAAGTTATTCGCTCTCTTTTTGTGTTTTTACTTCATGAGTGGGAACAACACAACATCCCTAACAGATTCTTGATCAAATAGTAATGTCATTAATCTGTCAACACCAAAACCAAGTCCGCTGATTGGTGGCATTCCATGTTCCATAGCCAAGATGAAATCTTCATCAAGTTCCATAGCTTCATCATCACCATCAAGTTTTGCTTTTGCTTGATTTTCAAGTTCTTCTCTTTGAACAATTGGGTCAACAAGTTCGCTGTATGCTTTTGCAAGTTCATTACCCATACACAAGATTTGGAATGCATCTGTTATTCTTACATCTTTGTCGTTGTGTCTTGCAAGTGGCAACAAGCAAGCTGGATAATTGTATAAAATTGTTGGTTGAACAATGTTAACTCTAATTTTACGTTTATAGATGTAGTCAATAACTCCACCAACGGTTTTTATTCCATCAAAATCATCTTCCTTAAACAAACCTGTTTCAACAACCTTTGCAACAAGTTCATCTCTTGTGTTTACTTCCAAGAAATCAAAACCGAGAATTTTTCTCATTTCTTCAACATAGTTTACTCTTGGCCAAACTTCTTTTGCAAAATCAAGTGTAACTCCTTGATATTCAAGTTGCATACTGCCTTTAACTTCCATTAAAAGTTCTTGAATAAACTTTTTGTAGAATTTGATATTATCTTCAAAATTCCAATATGAAGCGTACCACTCAACCATTGTAAATTCTTGCAAGTGTTGTGTGTCCATACCTTCGTTACGGAAACATTTTGCTACTTCATATACTCTATCAAAACCACCTGCAATAACTTGCTTTAGATATGTTTCTGGAGCTATACGCAAATTGCAATCTTTGTCAAGTGCATTGTGGTGTGTTAAAAATGGTCTTGCAGAAGCACCACAAACAGCAGATTGAAGAATTGGTGTTTCAACTTCCATAAAACCATTTCTGTTCAAAAATGTTCTAAGGAATGTTAAAACTTTACTTCTTCCAATAAATACTTCTCTTGCTGTTTCATTTGAAACCAAATCCAAATATCTTTGACGATATTTTGCTTCTTGGTCAACAAGTCCGTGGAATTTTTCTGGAAGTGGTCTTAATGCTTTGCTAAGCAAAGTAACTTGATGTGCTCTTACTGTAATTTCGCCTGTTTGTGTGTGATAAATTTCACCTGTAACACCAACAAAGTCACCAATGTCTATCATCTTTTTGTAGAATTCATAACTTTCGGCATTAAGTTCGTTTACACCAACGCTAACTTGAATTTTTGCGTTTATATCTCTTAATTGCATAAAGCCGAACTTACCCATTACTCTTCTAAACACCATTCTTCCGCAAACACTAACCATGCTTCCATCTGGTTGCTCTGTTGCATCTTTTATGGTGTGAGTTCTTTCAAATTTTTCTTTGTATACTACTTCTCCAGCATTTTTGAGATTATTGATTTTTTCCCTTCTAATATCAATTTCGCTAGATAATTGTTGTGTTTCCATTTTTTCTCCTTAAAATTATAATGAATAATAACACATATAACACAACAAGTCAACCAAGATAAATTATTTTAATTTTTTTGTGTAAATTTTTATGCCATCAAATATCTTTTTTACATATGCTCTAGTTGATTGATATGGAATCTTTTTTAGAGTTTTGCCATCAATGGAATACTCGCTATCATTTAACCAATTCGAAACAACTCCTTCACCAGCGTTATAAGCACAAAGAATTACTGTTGTGTCTTCAAACTTGTTTGTTAAGTATCTAAGATAGAAAGTCCCAAAACTAATATTGTATTCTGCATCAAAAAGTTTTTCTTCGCTATACTCAATTCCAAGTTGCTCAGCAATCCACTTGGCTGTTTTTGGCATAAGTTGCATTAACCCTTTTGCTCCACGATTTGACACTGCATTTGTGTTAAATCCACTCTCTGCATTAATTAAACTTGCAACAAGTTCTTTTTGCAAATTATACTCATTTGAGTATACTATTATCTCATTCTTATAGTTGATTGGATACAAGAAATATATTATTGCAATATAACAATAAATAACAAAAACAAATACTGCAGCAATAAAAATTAGTGCTTTTGACTGCTTTTTCATGGTATTATTATATGAAAAACATACAAAAAATATAAAAAACAAAAAAATATCACCCAATAACTTTGTTTCTACATAGCTTTGCCACACGGTCATTTGGGAAACCAAACTCGTGCGTGACAAAACTATGAGAGCCTCGCTCTTGTGGCTATTTTTTTGTTTTTGATTTATTCTAAAATGTAAAATTGAATAAAAAAATAGTCTCTCAAATGAGAAACTATTTTATCCCAAATTAGTTCTACTTTCTATTAGCCAAAAGACCAGCTAATCCAGCAACTAATGCGCCAGCCATCATAAGATAGAATCCTACTGCTGGTTTAACATAAAAAGTATTTAAATCTTTGTATTGTACATTTGTTGTGAGTACTGCATACAAAACACCAAGAACAAGTGCAAGAACTGTTACACACAAAATTACAAGAGCCAAAACTTTTAATAATTTTGCATAGTTGAACTTACCAATCTTGAATGTATCAAGGCAAAATACAACAACATATAATGCAACCAAAACAAGATTAACGAGCATAAGTATTTCGCATATTGTTCCCATTGCTGCATAGTCAAGACCATCTTTGTTAGCAAAGATGCCAACACCGCCACTGAATCCAAGTGCTGCTTCTGTCCAAAGTGAAAGACAAATACCAACAACAAGTAAAACAAGGCCAACGACAACAAGACAATTAAATACTAAACCCAAGTTATTACTTTTCTTTTTTGCCATTTTTCCCTCCTTATATCTATGATATAACATTTGAAAAAATATAGCAAATGAATATTACTTTTTATGTGCTAAAAAGTAACAAAAAGCCCCGGAGGTTGCGATCCCCCGGAGCCTTTTATTCCCAAATATCTAACTTATCTATAATAAATTTTAAATTTTTTAATATTCCGTTACATGTCTCATCAAATATGCATGATAAAACAAAAACTTTCCTATTGTTTGAAGTATAATATAGCTGTTTAATTATTTTATCAATAGTGTATTTATTTTTAAAAACATCAAAAGTTTTTATTTCCATAATGGAATTTTTATCACTTAGATCACATAAACCAAATGATTTGTTGTTATTAGAAAAAATCAATTCTTGCGAAAAAACATTTTCACCATTAAAAATATTTTCTTTAATAAAATCAATTAAAGGAGTTATTTCATTCATTAAAACCTTACTAACAGAATTAATATCATCAATAAGTTCTTTTTCTTCTTTAGTCGCTTTTGTAGTTGCCAACTTAAGTGTTCCATCTGTTTCTTGTGTTATAGGAATGGTATGATAACTACTTTCAATACTGCCAATATGTTTTAAACCTCTCTTATTTGCAACTAAGAATTCATTGTTATCACATTTTTTTACATCTAATAATGTATTAATAATATGCTCTATCTCAATTCCTGATATATTTGTATCAAATTTTTTTATCTTTTTAATCAAGTTTTGAGGCAAGAAAAATTCGTATATTGTATTTTTACTATAATGAAGATCTTTTAATTTTATATTAGCTATATCTTGCAAATTTGCATAGTTAATTAAATATGTAATAGGAACTTTGTAATCCATTGAATATTGATAAACATGCTCGTTGATTATAACCAATGGATTATTGCAAATATTTTTAAATAATTTCCATTCTAAAATACAATCATTCAAACTAGTATGAATATCACTTACCCCATTAATACCTAACAACTGACACATAGCATCTTTTGTAACTTCACCCGAAGCATATGAAGCAATAAAATCTTTTATATTTTTAAAATTAAGTTTATCCCACCCCTGTATACCATGTCTTATAAAATAGTGGTTTAAACAATCATAATCAAACTTACTACCACTATATGATAAAATTGTACGATTATTTAAGTTAAAAAAATCGATTATCTGATCAAATTCTTCTTGTGTAATCGGACTCTTACCTATTAAATCAATATCTTTTATTCCATGTAAATAACTATTTACAACAACTGGTTGCAATTCATTTGGCAAAAATCTATTATATGCAACATCTTTATATGGATCATAAATCGATATAGATAAGACATCATCATTTGCACTTCTTAGCCCATTAGTCTCAATGTCAAGAACTACATGTTCTTTAGCCAATTGTTTATTAGCCTCTTTTTCTATATTAACAATGTTCGATTTTATATCAACAAATTCACTTAAAGGCGCAGTATACTCATTTTCAAATTTAGGGAGTGTCTTGAATATATATTTTTTATTTTTTAATAGTTCTTTGTATCTTTGTGGAAGTTTTTTAGATTTAGGATGTTTAAGTATCTCTTGAGTTAAATCATTTAGTTCACGATCTAAGCAAGAGTATTCCTCTTTACCATCCCTTATCGCTACATAAATATTCGAAACAGAATAAATAGGTACTGTTCCATAATTTTTAAATTTGTATTTATAAATTACCTTTATTAGTAAATTTTGGGTCAATTTATAATAGACATCATTTATTAAATAATAAAATATAAATTGATGTTTTTTAAAAGGCTCTTTAATATTATCCAAATTATTATTATCATTACAATCACGCAAGAAATTGCTTATTTCATAAAACTCGCGACAAGATATCTGTTTTACAAGTGGATCTTTAAATAATTTCTTTTTCATAGTTATATTTTATCATAATAATTTTTATTTGTAATCAAAATTATTAACAATAACAAATAATCTTCTTAAAAATAAAACAAGCAAAAAAAATGATTCTATCAATTAAGATAAAACCATTTTTTTACAATATTAATAAACTACACCTTATACTCATATACGCAAGCAATCTTATCACGAGTATTTTGCTTGCCCTTGCCAAGACGAGAATCATATACAATTTGTCTTGGTGTGATGTTGATTAGTGAACTATCTGTTTGAATTGCAAGGTTTGGTGGAACAATTCCAAATTTACCAAACACAACTGTTCCAACATTGTCTGGATTTACTACTCTTAGACCTTTGCGATATCTTGACATAACTTCAAATTCGCCAATTGGTACATTTTTGAGATATCCTTTGTTTGTTACAACTGTTAAAGCACCTGATTCCATGACTTGTGCTGCAAATACAACTTCGTCACCGTCATCAAGGTTGATTCCCTTAACACCACCTGTTACTCTTCCTGTTACTGGAATGTCATCATTCTCAAAGTTAAGCACCATTCCACGCTTGCTCATCATAAGAATTGTTTTTGACTTGTCAAATCTTTCAACACCAACTACTCTGTCGGTATCTTTAAGTTTGATTGCTTGATAACAACTCTTTGCAATAAAGTATTCACCAAGAGAAGTCTTTTTTACCATTCCTTCTTTTGTAAAGAAGATTACTTCTTCTTTTGACATCATATCTACATCATCAATAATTCTTAAATCAACAATTTTTTCATCACTCTTAAAGTTTTTGTCAAATGATTGAATTGTTTGACCACGGTCTCTCCACTTACCTTCTTGAATGTTGTTTAGATTAATCTTTACACAATTTCCAAGGTTTGTGAATGCCAATGCTTGTTGACTTGATAATGCGTTTTGAAGAACAACATAAACATCGTTTAGACTTGATGTTGATGTGAATTCACGTTGTGCAAGATTGTAATTCTTGAGTGGAATTGCTTTGATTGTTCCAGCTGCTGTTACTCCAACAACAATTTCACGTGCAAATGCTTCAACTTCATCAATTGGCTCTTCTGTTGCAACTTCTGCCTTTGTGTTAATTAAAGACTTTCTTGGCTGTTTGAAGCGCTTTTTGATTTCAGTTAATTCTTCTTTTACAACATTGTATTGTAATCTCTTTGAATTGTATATTTGAGTTAATTCTTCTATTTTAACTTTAAGCTCTGCAAGTTCTTGCTCTAGTTTTGTTATTTCCAAGTTAACAAGTCTTGCTAGTCTCATATCCAATATTGCTTGTGCTTGTTTTTCACTTAATACAAATCTATCACGAAGTCTTTGCTTTGCTTCTGAAGTGTTTGCTGATTTTTTAATTATTTTTACTACTTCATCAATATTACGGATTGCAACCAAAAGTCCTTCAATAATATGAGCTCTATCTTTGCAAGCATCAAGGTCAAATTTGGTTCTTCTGTGAATAATTTCTCTTTGATACTCAACATAATAACCAATAATCTCCAAAAGTCCCATTTGTTTTGGCTTACCATCTGCAATTGCGACCATATTGATACCAAAACTTGCTTGCATCCCTGTTGATTTGTAAAGATAGTCAAGTATTGCTTTTGCATTGCCTTCTTTACGCAATCTGATTACTGCACGCATACCATGTTTGTCTGATTCATCACGAATTTCACTTATTGCTGACAATTTGTCTTTGTTTGTTTCTTTTAGTTCTGCAATCTTTTGAAGAAGTGCAACTTTGTTTGTTTGATAAGGAAGTTCTGTGATTACAATTGATTGTTTGTCTCCTTCTGTCTCTATGTGAACAGTTGCACGAATTGTAATCTTTCCTTTTCCTGTTTCGTATGCTTTTACAAGGTCTTCACCAACGATTAGTTGTCCACCTGTTGGAAAGTCTGGTGCCTTGATATATTTCATCATTTCATCAAGCTTGATGCTTGGTTTGTTGATGTATGCAATTACGCCATCACATACTTCTGCAAAGTTGTGTGGTGGAATGTTTGTTGCAACACCAACGGCAATACCAGATGCACCATTAACAAGCAAGTTTGGAAACCTGCCTGGAAGCATGTCTGGTTCCTTTAGTGTATCATCAAAGTTAAAACTCCAATGAACTGTATTCTTTTCTAGGTCACGAAGCATTTCCATTGCAAGTGGTGCAAGTCTTGCTTCTGTGTAACGCATTGCAGCAGCACTGTCGCCGTCAATTGAACCAAAGTTACCATGACCATCAACAAGAACTTCACTCATACTAAAAGGTTGTGCCATTCTTACCATTGCATCATAAACAGAACTATCGCCGTGTGGATGATATTTACCCATACAATCACCAACAATTCTTGCTGATTTACGATATTGTTTGTCTGGCTCTAACCCTAGCTCAAGCATTGAATACAAAATTCTTCTTTGAACTGGCTTTAATCCATCTTCAACTCTTGGAAGTGCTCTGTCCATAACAACGTGTTCTGTGTATGGAATCATTGAGTCATGCAACACTTCTTCCATTGACTTATAGATTATTTCTCTGCCTTTGTTACTATTTTCTACATTTTCTATATTATTTGATTTCTTTTCCACTTTTTATTCCTTGATTTTATTTTACTAATGAATTATTTTAATCCATAAATTCTTCGTTAAACTTATCTTCTCTATTGAAATTTGCATGAAGTGCAATGTATGCCTTTCTTGCATCAATATTATCGCCCATCCAAGTTGTTACCATTTTTTCTGCTTCTGCAGCATCATCTATTGTTACTTGAACTAATGTTCTTTTGTCTGGATCCATTGTTGTTTCCCATAGTTGTTCTGGATTCATTTCACCAAGACCTTTGTAACGTTGGATTTGATAACCTTTACCTGCTCTTTCTATTGCTGCAGGAAGTTCATAATCTGAATAAACATATTCTGAATAACCTTTTTTGAATACACGATAAAGTGGTGGTAATCCAATATACACATGTCCATCCATAATAAGATTACGCATATATCTAAAGAAGAAAGTAAGCAAGATTGCTCTGATATGTCCACCATCTTGGTCGGCATCGGAAAGAATTATTACTTTGTGATATCTTAGATTTTCACCATTATAATCTTCACCAATACCAGTTTCGAGTGCACTGATGATTGTTCTTATTTCTTCATTGCCAAGTACTTGGTCAATACGCTTTTTCTCTGCGTTAAGTGGCTTTCCTTTGAGTGGCAAAATTGCTTGAAACATTCTGTCTCTGCCTTGTTTTGCACTACCACCAGCAGAATCACCTTCGACTATAAAGAGTTCACTCTTTTCACCTTTTTTTGATGTGCAAGCAGCAAGCTTTCCAACAAGATTAAAGTTGTCTGCATTTTTTGTTGCTCTTGAAATCTCTTTTGCTCTTTTTGCTGCTTCCCTTGTTTTTGCTGCAGCTTTTGCTTTGTCTAGAACAACTGTTGCAAATTTTTCATAATCTTTGTTATCAAGTAATTTTGTTATCTCTTGAATTGTTAAACGCTCAACTTCTGTTTTTGCTTCTGGATTGCCTAATTTGGTCTTTGTTTGGCCTTCAAACTCAACATTGTGCATCTTTACTGCAATAACACAAGTGATACCTTCTCTAAAATCTTCACCAAGGAAGTTTTGCTCTTTATCTTTAAGATATCCACTTGAACGAGCATAATCATTGAATACCTTTGTCCAAGCTGACTTGAAACCTGTTTCGTGAGTTCCACCTTCGGTTGTTGGAATGTTGTTTACATAACTGAATGTGTTTTCGGTGTAACTATCTGTATATTCAATTGCAACTTCCAACTTAACAATATCGCTCTCGGCGCTAAAATACATTGGAGTTGAGAATAGTTTTGTTTTGCCTTCATCGATGTATTCAATAAAGTCCTTTATTCCACCTTCATAATGATATGCAACATGCAAATCTTGTCTTAGGTCTGTTAATTCAATTTTTAGACCTTTGTTCAAAAATGCAAGTTCTTTTATTCTTTTGTTGATTGTTTCAAAATTGAAAACAATATCTCCAAACATTCTCTTGTCTGGAAGGAATGTTACAACTGTTCCTTTTTGTTTTGTTGGTCCAACGTCTTCTAGTTCACCAAGTGGAACACCACTCTTGAGCTTTCCGTTAATCTCACGGCTAGAAAACTCCATGTAGTATTTTCTGCCGTTTTTGTGAACTTCAACCTTGAGCCATTCACTAAGTGCGTTTGTTACAGAAGCACCAACACCGTGAAGACCACCAGAATAACTATAACTCTTGTTATTAAACTTTCCACCAGCATGGAGTTGTGTGAATACAACTTCAACACCAGACTTTTTGAGTGTTGGATGCAAATCAACAGGAATTCCACGACCATTATCTGTTACAGTTGCACTACCATCTTTGTTTAGTGTTATTGTAATTGTGTCTCCATAACCATTTGAAATTTCATCAATACTGTTATCTACAATTTCCCATAGTAAGTGATGAAATCCTTTTGGACCTGTTGTTCCAATGTACATACCAGGACGAAGTCTTACTGCATCAAGTCCTTCGAGTACAACGATGTCTTTTGAATCATAAGTATTATTTGCCATTTATTTCCCCTAAAAAAATTTCCTAATATAGAATAAAATAATTTTTTTAAAATGTAAAGTTAAAAACTAACTTTTATTACGTAATTTATTTTTGCTATATTTTTATTATTTAATACATACACTAATAAAAAGTGAGAGTTATGAAAAGAACTATTGTATTAACCGGTGGCGGTACTGCAGGACACATTATGCCCAATGTTGCACTTTTGCCAGACCTAAAAAAACACTTTGATAGCATTTATTACATAGGCACAAATGGAATGGAAAAAGAAATTATTTCAAAACAAAATATACCATTCTTTGAAATTACTGCAACAAAATTTGTTAGAAAAATATCCTTAAAAACATTAAAAATACCTTTTTTACTGTTAAAAAGTGTGTTTGAAGCCAAAAAATTACTAAAAAAACTAAAACCAGATGTAATTTTTTCAAAAGGCGGATATGTTTCTGTTCCCGTATGTATTGCAGCAAAAAAACTTAAAATTCCAGTTGTAACACACGAAAGCGATTTGAGTATGGGACTTGCAAATAAGATTATCGCACACTACGCAAATTGTGTTTGCACAACTTTTGAAAAGACAACACATCAAAACAAAAAATGTATATTTACTGGAAGTCCAATACGAAAAGAAATTTTTGAAGGCAACAAAAATAATATCATATCAAAATTTGATTATGACAAAACAAAACCAACAATTCTTTTTATGGGTGGAAGTTTGGGAGCTACTGCAATAAATGATTTGGTTAAAAATGAAATTGATAAACTTTGTACTCGATATAATATTTTGCATTTGACAGGAAAAAACTTTCAACCACCAACAGCAAAACACTATTACCCACTTTCATTTTGTGACCATATTGAAGACTTGTTTGACCTGTGCGACATTTGTGTTTGCAGAAGCGGTGCAAATACAATTATGGAACTTGCCAGCATAAACAAGCCAATGATACTTATTCCACTACCGAAAGGCAACTCAAGAGGCGACCAAGTTGAAAACGCAAAAGAGTTTGAACAAAAAGGGCTTGCAAATGTTTTAACACAGGATAGACTAAATTATACTAACCTTGTTTTTGAAATTGAGAAAACTCTTGCAAACAAAACTACTTTGGTTGAAAGTATGAAACAACTTAATTTGAAAAATGGAAATAAGAATATAGTTGATGTGATACTGGCACACACAAAAAAATGACTAGCAATTAAATTTTGCTAGTCATTTTTGTTTTTAAGAAAATTACTTATTTAGCTTTTTTTGCTGTTTTTGTTGCAGGGCTTTTTGATGTAGTTTTCTTTGTATTTGATGTACTTTTCTTTGCTTTTTGATTGCTTTTTGATGTATTTTTGCTATTTTTTCTTTTATTTTTTGATTTTTTATCAACAAGATTGTATTGAGCTCTAAGCATTGCTTGCTCTTTTTTTCTTCTTGCATTTCTTAAGCTAACAAGAACAAATACAATAGTTGCAAGCACTATGATTAAAGTTCCACCATACCAAATTGTTGATGTTAAATCAATGTGTAATACTGTCATAATTAGCAATGCTGTTAAAACAAAGTTAAGCACAAACAATACATACATTACTCGTCTGTTTTGTGCTGCAACACAAACACTTCCAAGTAAAACTAATAGTAATAGAATACAATCAAGAACTAATACGATTAATGCCCAAGTTTGCAATTTTGAACCTGTCATGTCAACAAATGCAAATTGAGACAACTTGTCTGTTGTTACATAGGCATAATCGCCTTCAACTTTGTAATCAACATATTTAAATTCTGTGTTTGAATGAATGTGCAATACTTTAAAGTCTTTATTTTTAAGTGATTCTGGTATTGCCATTTTAATCACAACTTTGGCACCTTCTTTGATGTCACTTGGTTGGATTTCAACTTCAACCATTTGTCCATCAACTTCTTTTGTTTGAATCAATTTTACATCGCATACAGAAACAATCTTGTTTTTGCCAACAAAAGCCAAAACTAATGGACTAAATTTATTCAAATCTTCATCTGTAATTTCTTTTGTTGTGTTTGATTCAATTGACACATTGTAATCAAATACTTCATTATCTCCTTCAATTGCAACAGATATTCCGCTCTTGTCATCATTTATTTCTTTTTGAACAATTGTGAAATTACCATCTGTTAATTGAATTTCATAGTTATCAAACATGTTTTGATTGCAAACCAATTTAATCTTACAAATTCCTGGTTTGTCTAATGAACCATCAACTACATAGCTTGAATTTTCTTTAATTTGATTTACAAGTGCATCACTTTCATCATGTCCAACTACTGTAAATGAGAATGTTGGAATACTTTCTCCCAATATAAATGTGGCATCTTCAACAATAACATCTAATTCTGCTTTTTTGATTGTGTATGATTTTGTTACAACTTGTGGTAATACATAATTTTCAGAGAAATTATCTGTTACTGCAAAACTTGCTGTTGCTGTATATTCACCTGCATTTTTAAATTCTCTATCAACTTCTACTTTGAGTGGAACTATGTTTGTGAGATGTGTGTAACTTGCTGTAATTGTTTGAACTAATCCTGTGTATGTGAAATCATCTGCTTGCCAATTAATTGTTACTTCAACTGGCTTAATACTATAGTTATTTGTTACAACATCTGGTAATAAATAGTTGTTATATGGATTGCCATTATCAACAAAGCTTGCCGTTGCAACATAATCATTTGCAACATTCTTAAATTCTTTGTTCATTGTAACTTTAAGTGAAACTGGATTTTGGCTATCTTTGCCCATGTACTTTGCTGTTACTATTTGTTCAGAACCATTATATGTGTAATTGTCTTCTGACCATATAATTTCTACTTCAAATGCGTTGATGCTATAAACATTTGTATTTTCTGCTGGCAACTTGTAATTACCATATTCATTGTCATTATCGGCAAAACTTGCTGTTGCAATATAATCACCAAAATTCTTAAATGCTTTGTCTGTTGTTACTTTAAGTTCAACATCTTCATCATCTATATCTTTGTATGTTGCTATGATTACTTGTTCTTCGCCATTATATGTAAAGTTGTTTTCACTCCATGTAATTTGAACTTCTATGGCATTAATATTGTATACACTTGTTGAAACTGCTGGTAATTTGTAATTACCATATTCATTGTCGCCGTCAACAAAGTTTGCCGTTGCTGTGTACTCTCCTACATTTTTGAATGTGTCACTCATTGTAACTGCAAGCTCAACATCTTGACCATCAACATCTTGATAACTTGCTGTTACTGTTTGTTCTTCGCCATTATATGTAAAGTTGTTTTCACTCCAAGCAATTACAACTTCTAATGCTTTAATATTATAAGTGTTTGTGTTATCTTGTGGTAAGCTATAATTTTGAAGTACATTGTCTAATTCGTTAAATCTTGCTGTTGCTGTGTACTCTCCAACATTTTTGAATGTGTCACTCATTGTAACTGCAAGTTCAATATCTTGATTGTTCGCATTTTTGTAACTTGCTGTTACTGTTTGTTCTTCGCCATTGTATGTAAAGTTATTTTCACTCCATACTATTTCAATTACATATGCTTTAATGTTGTATGTTGCTGTTGCTTCTTCTGGAAGTTTGTAATTGCCAAGTGTGTTATCTGTATCTGCAAAATTTGCTGTTGCTGTGTACTCTCCTGCATTTTGGAAAGAATTATCCATTTCAACTACAAGTGCAACATCTTGGTCGTTTGCATCTTTGTAACTTGCTGTTACTATTTGTTCTTGTTCATTGTATGTAAAGTCGTTTTCACACCAATCAATTACAATTTCTAATGCTTTGATGTTATATGTTTTTGTTACTTCTTGTGGAAGTTTGTAATTTCCAAGTGTATTATCTGTATCAGCAAAACTTACTGTTGCTGTGTACTCTCCAAAGTTTTGGAATGTATCACTCATCTCAACTTTAAGTGCAACATCTTGGTCATTTACATCTTTGTAACTTGCCGTTACTGTTTGTTCTTCACCATTATATGTAAAGTCGTTTTCACTCCAAGCAATTACGACTTCAAGAGCTTTGATGTTATAAGTTTCTGTCGCATTTTGTGGAAGTTTGTAGTTGCCAAGTGTGTTATCTGTTTCTGCAAAACTTGCTGTTGCTGTATACTCTCCAAGGTTTTGGAATGTATCACTCATTTCAACTTTAAGTGCAACATCTTCGCCATTTATATTTTTATAGCTAGCAGTAACAGTTTGTTCTTCGCCGTTATATGTGTAATTATCTTCACACCAAGTAATTGCTACTTCGTAAGCCTTAACATTATATATAGCTGTTGCATTTTGTGGAAGTTTGTAGTTGCCAAGTGTGTTGTCTGTTTCTACAAAACTTGCTGTTGCTGTGTATTCTCCAAAGTTTTGGAATGTGTCACTCATTTCAACTTTAAGTGCAACATCTTGATTGTTTACATCTTTGTAACTTGCTGTTACTGTTTGTTCTTCACCATTATATGTGAAGTCATTTTCACTCCAAGTAATTTCAATTTCCAAAGGATTGATTGTAAGTTCTGCAGTCATATTATCAATTGGATAGTAATTATCTGCATCACCTGTAAATGTTGCTGTTACAACATAAGCTGTATTACTTGCATTTGTTTGTCCATTGCCTGTATAGTCAACTTCTACACCATTTGGCAATTCACCACTAATTTGAAGTGATTTTGCATTGCCATCGTATGTAAATTCACCATTTGCAAATGTTACACCACTCATGTCGTATGTTGCTTTGCCAATTGTAACAACAAATGAACCTGTTGCATCGTCATGGTTTGGTGCTGTTGCCTTAAAGTAAACTGTATATTCACCTGCTTCTACAAATGTTGGCATTGCACCATATTCACCATCTTGAGCTGCTGCATATGTGAATGTAACTGGTTGATTATTTACTGCTGTTGCAGATGTTGTCACTTCTGTTGTAAGTTCTAAACCTGTGTATGTAAGTGTGCCACTTTGAGCAACATTTGCATCCAACTGGGCAGGTTGAATTACAAATTGTAATTGTTTGTTTTCATCTGTGTTGTCTTGCCAACAATAATTTGTTTTATCATTAATTGCAAATATTACATAATAAGTATCTGCATCTGTTTGTTCATTGTTTGTAATTGTTACAAATTCTTCAATATCATCAATGTTTTCTATTTCTAGTGATTGAGAATTACCTGTATAAGTATATGGTTCTTCAACTTCAACTGCTTCTGGTAAATCTATTTTTACTCTAGCAATTGTTACTTGAACGCTATCTTCTGCAATGTTGTTGTGGTTTGCATCGCCTACAACTTTGAAATAAACTGTGTATATTCCAGCATTTGTTGCTGTTGGAACTGCTGTTTGATAGTCGCCGTCATTAAGTTTGTATTGAAGTTCTCCACCTTGTGCGCTACCTGCATTAACAAGTGCTTGCGCTTTAGTTGTGTAAACTAAGTTTGCTATTCCTGTTGGGGCTGTGAGTGTTGCATTTGCTTTGTGAATTACAAGTGTTGCAGTCATATTTGCTATTTCATTGTAATTTTCTGCATCTCCAGTAAATACTGCTGTTACTGTGTAACCTGTTTCATTTGCATTTGTTTGTCCATTTCCTGTATATGAAACTGTTACTCCTTGTGGTAATGTTCCACTAATTGCAAGTGATTTTTCATTACCATCATATGTAAATTCACCATTTGCAAAACTTACTCCACTCATATCGTATGTTGCTTTGCCTATTGTTACTGTAAAGCTTCCACTATATTTACTATGATTTGGAGCAGTTGCTTTAAAGTAAACTGTGTGATTTCCTACATTTGTGAATGCTGGAACTGTGTCTGTGTATTCAGCATTTTCTTCATTTGAAGTCGAATATGTAAATGTAACTGGTTGATTGTTTACTGCTGTTGCAGTTGTTGTTACATCTGCTGTTAGTGGCTCACCTGTGTATGAGAGTGTTCCATTTTGTGCAACACTTACATTTGTGAGAGTGGCTGGTGAAATAGTAACATTACCATCAATATATTGTTTATTAATATCGTTATGATTTTCATCACCAACAACTTTATAGCAAACACTGTAACTCTTTACATTTGTTCCTGTTGGGACATCTGTTGAATAATTTTCTAAATCAAGAGTATACCAAATTGTTCCACCAGTTGCTTCACCTGCTGTTACAAGTGCTTGCGCTGAACCTGTATAAACAAGACCAGAAATTCCTGCTGGTGCTGTTACAAGAACAGAGTCTGCTTTTTTGATGTAAGCATTAACTGTTCCACTTGCTTCGTTATGGTTTGGAGCAGTTGCTTTGTAATATACTATGTGATTTCCTGCATTTGTGAATGCTGGCATTTCACCATATTCACCATTTTCTGTTTCTGAATATGTGAATGTAACTTGTTGATTGTTTACTGCTGTTGCAGTTGTTGTTACATTAATAACTTGTGGTTGACCATTGTATGTATATGTTCCATCCCTTTCAACATTAACATTTGTAAGAGTGGCATTTGTAATTGCAACTGCAAATGCAGATTGATTAATATCATTGTGGTTTTCATCACCTACAACTTTATATGTTATCATATAGGCTTTTGCATCTATACCTGTTGGAATATCAGCAGTAAATTGACCATTGTTTTGCATAAATTGTATTGTTCCACCAGTTGCTTCACCTGCTGTTACAAGTGCTTGTGCTGAACCTGTGTAAACAAGACCAGAAATTGCTGTTGGTTCTGTTACAAGAACAGAGTTCGCTTTTGCAATTGTTACTGTAAAGTTTCCTGTTGCTTCGTTATGGTTTGGAGCAGTTACTTTGTAATAAACTGTGTAATTTCCTGCATTTGTAAATGCTGGAATATTTTCACTATAATTTGTACCATCTGAACTATATGTAAATGATGTAGCTTGGCTATTTACTGCTGTTGCTTGAGCGTTTACAGTCGCTGTTTGTGCTGAACCTGTGTATGTAAGTTCTTCACTTTGAACAACACTAACATTTGTGAGTGTTGCAAAGTTAATTGTCAAACTTGCAGTCATATCGGCTATTGCATTGTAATTATCTGCATCACCTGTGAATATTGCTGTTACTGTGTAAACTGTTGCACTTGCATTTACTTGTCCATTGCCTGTGTAATTAACTTGAACACCTTGTGGCAATGTTCCACTAATTCCAAGTGATTTTGCATTACCGTCATATGTAAATTCACCATTTGCAAAACTTACACCACTCATATCGTATGTTGCTTTTGCTATTGTAAAGTTAGTTGTTGCTGTTGCACTGCTATAGTTAGTTGTTTCTGCAACTGTTGCTTTTACTGTATATGTTCCTGCGTTTGTTGGTTTTGTTGCTGTGTATGTGCTATCGTCTGCTCCGCTTACTTTGTAAGCGTATGTTACTTCTCCGTTTCCATCATTCCCACTAACACTTGGGTCGCTTGCTGCTGAACCATATGTCCAAGCTGCCATACTTACTGTTAATGTTAAATCTGCTTTGCCGATTGCTACTTCAAAACTTGCTTCTGCAATATCATTGTGGTTAGCATCGCCTAAAACTTTGTAATAAACTGTGTATGTTCCTGGGGCTGTTGCAGCTGGAACTGATGTTCCATATTCGCCGTCATTGAGTTTGTATTGAAGTTGTCCACCTTGTGCACTGCCTGCATTAACAAGGTTTTGTGCTGAACCTGTGTAATATAAACCAGTTTTTGCTGTTGGTGCTGTGAGTGTTGCATCTGCTTTGTGAATTACAAATAAAAATTCTTTATCATCACTTGTTTGTGTGTCTTTCCAACAATAATTATCTTTATCTGTAAGTGAAACTGTTACAGTGTAACCACTTTCATTTGCATTTATTTGTTGATTGCCTGAAATTTCAACAAGCTCATCAAATTCACCAAGAAGTTCATCCCAATTGGCTGGTAAATATTCTTTTTGTTCTCCATCATATACATATGTTTTTAAACTAGCTGTTGGAGCATCAATTTGAGCTTTTGCAATTGTTATTGTAAAACTTCCTGTTTTTTCATTATGATTTGCAGCATTAGCTTTGTAATAAACAGTGTGATTTCCTGCTGGTGTAAATGTTGGAACTGAACTTGTATATGTTCCGTCTATTGTATCACAATATGTGTATGTAACTGATTGATTGTTAACTACAGTTGCTGATGGAGTTATTGTTGCTGTCTTTTGATCACCATCATAAACTAGTGTATTTGTTTGAACAAAACTTACATTTGTTATATCTGCATTCTCTACTGTTAATGTGCCTGCTTGGAATGTTATTTCATAATTATCACTTGTCAATCCGCTTGGTGTGATTGTGTAAGTGCCTACAGCATCATTTTGTGCATATGAACAAGTAAATACAAGACTTCCTCCAAGTACTGCACTAGTTTCGTTGTTTACAAAGATATTATAACCAACTGTGTATGTTGGAACTGCATCTCCATATGTTACTGTCATATTATTTGCCATTACTGTAAGTAGTGCTTTTCCAATTACCAATGTTCCATTGTTGTAACTAGGTGTTACATTATAGTTGGTTGCTGTGATTGTTAATGTTCCACTTGGAGTGATTGTGTAACTACCTGCATTTGTTGGATTTGACTCGCTATATGCATATGACACATCTCCTGTTACATTAAATACATCAACTGTGTCAGAGCCAACAAGTCCTGCACATGAAAGTGTGTAACCATTTGTTACCACTGCTGGAACACCTGTGTATGTTGTGTTTTGGTCGTTTGCTGTTACATTTACTGCTACATCTTTTTGTGCAATTGTAACTTGAAATGAACCTTCTGCACTATCATTATAACCTTGCTCAGCTACAGCTTTGTAATATACAGTATATGTACCTGCATTTGTAGCTGTTGGTAATTCTGTACTATATTCCCCATCTACTCCTACCTTATATTGCATTGTACCATTTGTTGCAGTACCTGCAGTGATAAGTGTTTGTGCAGAACCATTAAATACAAGGTCTGTAACAGCTTCTGGGGGAACCGTTACTTCTGCATCACCTTCTGCCAAAACAATTTGAGTTTCATTGTTTTGGATTTTGCTGTTGTTTGGAATTGCCCAAATAAAAGCAAAAATGGCAACAAATAGCATGACTGCAAATAATGTTGCCCAAAATGATTTTTTGATTTTAATTTCTTTTTCCATTAAAATCCTCCATAAAAATAAATTGATGCATTTAGCCCAAGCAGTAAATGCATCCCATAGTCGTTGTTATTATAACACTATCAATTTTTTTTTAAAACTAATTTGAGTAAATTATATTATTTTTTTTACTAAAGTAAAAATGTAATATATTATCATATTAAAATTTATCACAAAAACTCATGACAACAAAAAAAGAGTTAATTATGAAAATTAACTCATTTTTGCTAAATTATTTTATTTTTTGCCTTAAAATATCACCTTTTTCTAATTTTACTGTTGTATAAAGATATAATTTTTGTTGAACATCTTTTGCGTCTTCAACAATATTTCCATTTTCATCTGTCATCTTTTCAACTTTGATTTGAGCATTGAAAGTTGGATTTGGTGATAAAACTTCAAGCGTATCCCCAACTTTAAAACGATTACGTTGCTCAATTAAAGTTTTTTCTCCATCACTATTGGCCACAACGCTTGCCATAAATTCTGAAGTTTGAACTGGCATAGAACTTGACAAACACTCCTTATCTTTTGCACCAAGATAAAATCCAGTTGTATATTGACGATGACTTGTTTTGTATAATTCTTCTTTTAGCTGTTCTAATTCTTGTGAAGTTAAGTGGTCGCCTTTGTCTATCGCCCTACGATATGCATTAACAACATTTGCAACATAATATGGTGATTTCATTCTTCCTTCAATCTTAAAGCTTGTAACGCCTGCTTCTTCAAGTTCTTTTAGGTGTTCAATCATCATCATGTCTTTTGAATTGAGAATATATGTTCCCCTTTCGTCTTCTTGAATTTCGTACTCTTCACCTTTGCGAGATTTTTCTGTTATTGTGTATTCCCATCTGCATGGTTGAGCACAAGCGCCACGATTTGCATCTCTGCCAGTTAGATAATTAGAAAGCAAACATCTTCCACTATATGAAATACACATTGCACCATGAACAAAACTTTCTAATTCTATATCTTTTGGTATCCTTGCTCTAATTGTTTTTATTTCTTCAATACTAAGTTCTCTTGCCAAAATAATACGCTTAATACCAAGTCTTGCCAAAAAGTTGATTGCATAACTATTTAACACATTTGCTTGAGTGCTCACATGAATTGTTAAGTTTGGTGCAACTTCACGAATGAGTTCAATAATTCCAAGGTCTGAAACAATAACCGCATCAACTTTACATTTTTCTAATTCTTTGATATAGTCAGCAAGACCATCAAAATCTCCTTCATGAGCCAAAATGTTTACTGTTATATAAACTTTTTTGCCAAGTGAATGAGCATATGTTGTTGCTTCCAAAATTTCATTATCTGTAAAATTTCCAGCAAATGCTCTTAATCCAAATTTTTTACCAGCAAAGTATACTGCATCTGCACCGAACCTAAATGCCGTTTCCATTTTTTCAAAAGTACCTGCTGGAGCTAATAATTCTGCCATAAATTTCTCCTAACAAAATTATTGTATCACAATGCAAGTTCTTTTGCAAATATATTACTCTATTCGTCTTGCCCTAGCGTTTATAAAATTACCTTCAATAGAAAAAATACCACCAAATGTATCAAATTCACGCCTTTTTAGTATATTTTTTACAACAATCAGGTCTTTTGGCATAAATTTTACTGAAATACCACATGATACATTAATTATCCTTGGTGTGCTTATAATTTCACATACAACATGATATGAACTCAAAATTTTTGCAAAATTTATTGTATGCGACCTCGCCCTAAAAACAATTATATAATACATAACCTTTTCTCCTTTTGTACCAAAAATATGATTTATTCATATCATATTATATTACTAAGCAAAGTGAGAAAAAGTGATTATGATTTATTTTGATAATAGTGCAAGCACATTTATAAAACCAAAGGAAGTAATAAGTGCTACATTGTCTGGTTTAACAAAGTATAGTGCGAACCCCGGCAGAAGTGGTCATAAGTTAAGTGTTAATGCTGCAACAAAAATCGAAACGATAAGACAAAAAGTTGCAGATTTTGTCAATGCAGAAAACATCGTTTTTACTCAAAACTGCACAGATGCTCTTAACCTTGCTATTCAAGGAACATATAAACCATCTGGACACATCATTTGCACATCAAACGACCATAATGCAAGTGTTAGACCTATTTTTGAATTACAAAAAAAATTTGGAATAGAAGTATCAATTGTTGAACCAAAAGACAGCGAACTTTTGACTCTTGACGATATACTTCCCTTTGTTAAAAAAAACACATACTTAATATGTGTTAATCACATCTCTAATGTTAATGGCGATATTGCAAAAATAAATAAAATTGGTGATTACTGCAAAAAGAATAATATACTATTCCTTGTTGACGGAGCTCAAAGTATTGGACACATAAAAATAGATATGCAAAAAGATAATATTGATATGCTTGCAATTGCACCACACAAAGCATTGTATTCGCCGCAGGGAATTGGAGCACTTGCATTCAATTCAAATGTTAAAATTAAACCAATTAGATATGGTGGAACAGGCACAGAAAGTGAGAATGTTTATCAACCAAATGAAGGCATTGAAAGATTTGAAAGTGGAACAATTGCTACCCCAAACATTTTGGGACTTGGTGCTGGAATAGATTTTGTAGAGCAAAATTTTGACAAAATAAAAGAAAAAATTGAAGATTTAACAGCATATCTGTTATTTGAATTGTCTAATATTGAAAATGTAAAAGTTTATACGCACCCAAACAACTTGTTTGGTGTTATTGGATTTAATATAAAAGATTATGGCTCAACAGAAGTTTCTCAAACTCTTTCTGACAAATTTGACATTTGTACTCGTGGTGGGCTTCACTGTGCAGGCCTAAAACACAAACAACTTGGCACACTAACTCAAGGTATTGTTCGTGTGTCGCTTAGTTATTTTAACACATACTCAGAATGTCAAAAACTAGTTCGTGCAATCAAATATCTTGCATCAAAAAAATAGCCCATTAGGCTATTTCTTTTTGAATGTAATTTTTATTGTAATATCATCAAATTGATTTTGAAATGTTATTATATCATCTTTGTAATGTAAATTGGTTTTTTGAGTACCTTCTGGGGTTTGAGTGCTCATTTCAATATTTGAGCCACTTAGTTTGTAAGTGTTATATGAAATAGCATCCTTAAGATGAAATTCCAAATCCTTGTTATTAAGGAAAACTAGTTTTGCATCACCATATATGCTAGCAATTTGAGCTATATATACTTCAATTTTGGTTTGAGTGCTAGCTCCTTCTGGTACTTCTGAATAATATTGTAAATTTGCAGCTTGCTCTGTTGTGTAGCTTAATGTTGTATCTCCACTAATTCCATAATACTTATCAAGTGTCCATTCTCCACTAACCGCATCACCACAACTACAGCCAGCAAATACAGCTGTAACCATAATACAAAAACTAATAATTAATAAATATATACCTTTTTTTATCATCTCCAGAACATCCCCTTTATGTATGGATAGTTATTGTTTGCATCAGAAGAAATCTCCCAATATGAACTGCCTAATGAATTAACCATTGAAGATGCTCTCATATCTGAATCCACTTTTTGTTGATATCTTGTTTCTTCCGATTTTTTGTTTACAACTGTTTGAGATTTTGTATTTGCATGTGATACACCATTTGGTGTTTTGAATGAAAACTTGAAATTCAATGTTTTTTTGTCATCACTCTTTGAGAAAGTATGTGTTACGGAACTAATTCCATTTACACTATAAGAATCTCCCTTTGTTAATGTGCTATCTTTTTTGTATGATGTTAATGCTGCTGTTACGTTTTCACTAGAACTATTGCTTGGCTTGATAGCAAGATTAATTAAATCAATCAAACCACCTGTTAAGAAGTGTGTTGAACTATGACTGTATGAATAATTAACAAATTTGTATTCAATTAAATTAATTGTTGGTTCTTCCATAGTTCCATAACAGTTATTATGTAAATCAATTTCATTTCCACAAATTGAATTATAGTAATACTCATAATCATAGTTATAAAAATCATAATAAACTCTACACTCGGTTGAATAGTTATATGTCCACACACCCATTATCACTGTGTGGTGGTCTTCTGTATAACTTGTTGTGTGAGCATAAACATCATTATATATCTTTTTTCCACCACTAATTTCTCCTGTGTTATAACTATTAGAAGCAGACTTGCTAGTGTCTAGATATCCAACTATTCCACCCGCATATGCACTGCGATATTTTATTGTCCTTTGTAATGCATAATGAGTATCATTACTTGGGCCACTAACATAAAATCTCTTCCATTCGTAATAGTGGTTATAAACAACTACAATCAAAAGATT
This sequence comes from Christensenella sp. UBA1242, assembly GCA_002308915.1. Taxonomy (GTDB): domain Bacteria; phylum Bacillota; class Clostridia; order Christensenellales; family UBA1242; genus UBA5893. The sequence continues at coordinate 38,946 of DBWI01000028.1, forward strand.
GCTATCTGTATGAACTGTGCTTGTGGAATTGTCATGAGAAATATTTTCTGTGTTAGAATATTCTTTTGAATCTGCTGTAACATTGCCCCTGTTAAAACAATTTGTAATATTGGCTAATGAATAAGCAACGATTCCACCCGCATAACTTGCTGTAGCATTTGAACAAGTTGCAGTAATAGTTCCAACATTACCATTTTGAGCTACTATTGCAACATCTTTTGCATAACCTGTGATACCACCACAACAAGTCCAATTAATAGTTGAAGAAGTTGTATTAGAAACACTTCCATAATTGATACACATAGAAATTGAACTGCTATAAGTAATTCCGCATATTCCACCAACATAAGAACTGCCACAATTGGCAGAAACACTGCCGTAATTATAACTATGAATAATATTTCCATTAGAATTCCAACCAACAATTCCACCTGTCCAATTGCCGCTTGAAACACTGGCATTATTAAAACAACGGAAAATTGATGCTGCAGCACTTATTCTTGAAACAGCAATATTATCTGGGGTTTCGGTTGAAGTTAATAAATTTTGTGTTTTTAACACATCATAAACAATTGTTTTGTTACTAAAGTTTGATGAACTAAAATTGTTTACTCCAACTAACCCACCTACAATTCTGTATGTATTAGATGAAGAACTGGTTATACTACAATTACTTGTTGTTGTAACATTTTGCAAAATTCCAAAATTAGAACCTGCAACAATACCAACATTAACCTGTGAACCAGAATATGAATAACTAATTTTTGCATTATCAAACACAATATTTTGGATAATACCATAATTGGTCCCAACAAATCCAACATTGCTGGCACTAATTGAATATGCATAACCATTTGATTTTACATTCAAATCTGTTATTGCAAATCCACCACCATCAAAGATATACCCTGATGACAACTTTGAAGGAGACCAACTTCTGCCTTTTAGACTAATTGAATTTTTTAACTTATAAATTTTCCCACTCAACAATGATGAGCCTTTATAGTCATCTGCATGTACCCCTGATTGTTCCAAAAACATTCCAGCAAGTTGCTCTGGGGTTGAAATTAAATTTACTTCAACTTGTTTGCCATTGTCATCAATAGCAACTTCTTTCTCAAAATCAAAAGCTGCATAATTTTGCCATGTATCAATTTTGTAGCCATTACTTGATATTATAAGGGATAGTGAAAGCATTAAAAATAATATTGTCGATAAACAATAAATCAATGATAAAATCTTAATTTTATTATTTCTTTTATAGGTCACATTAATCCCCTTATTAATTATATAATACAACAATTGTTATAAAAATAAAAGTGTTAAATAAAAAAAATAGCCTAATTAGGCTATTTTTTCCTTAAATGTAAGTTAATAACTATTCCATTAACTGGATATTGCATAATTAAGTTATTATCAACGATTGCACACTCTATAGTAGTATCTTCTCCTTTTTCAAGTAATATTTTTTCATTTTCTCTTGTCCACTTATTTTCTTCATTCAAAAACACACAAATGTTATTGTTTTTGAATTCAAAATTAGTTTCTTCTCTATTTGCATTAATATAAACAACACAATTTACATAATATTGCTCAACTTGATTATTATCCTCAACCGTAGAATCATATTGCAATGCATTTGCATCGGTAATTGTATAATACTTTTCTTGATTATCAAATGTGTATGAATAACCAAAAATCTCCCAAGTTCCAACAACTGCATCATTATTACAACCACAAAACATAGCACCAAATGCAATTAAAAGACAACAAATTACAGCTTTAAAAATTCTCATATACGCCTCACCAATATAGTCCTTTAAGATATGGATCTCCACCATTTATATTGCTATCTTGAGCAAATTTAGAAACAGAATTCCATTGATTAAGTCCGTAAGTGCTAATTCCTTCTGTGCCATTACTTGTAAATGTTGTAGATGAAAATCCCGTATAAATTGTATAATATGTAACTTCTGACTTATCTTTAATGTATTCACTATAATATTGTGCACTAAGTTTAATATTACTAATGCCCCTTGCATCAATATTATGATATGTATTGAAGTCAGCTCCATCAAAACCCTTATGAACATACCAACTACTATTCTTTGCTTGATCCATATTTAATGGTGCAGAATTTTTTGTCCATGAATACAAATACATTCCCGTTCTAACTGTACCTTTGTCTCCTGTGTACGTTTGACTAGCAGAAAATGATCTACTCTTACTTATTTTTACATCAGATGAATAATAGGAATAATTTGTTGATCCACTACTACAAATATTTGCACAAGAATAACTTTCTGTGTAATGTATATCCTGATGAATTAAAAGACGATATTCACTATTTGCTTTCCATTTGAAATATAAATCATAATACTTTACTTTTTCTGTTCGGTTTCCACTTACTGTTCCTTTGTTATAACAACTTGTTACAGTTGAATCACATTTACCTGCAACTCCAGCAACATAGTTATCATAGTATGTGTAATAATAATATGACTTATAAGTTGAAGTCTTGTATTTCCCTGCGCCTTTTGAATCTGTGTATGTACCACTTGTAATATAGAGAGTATAAGCCCAGAAATAACCAACCCCACTAGCAAATTGTTTTGCAGTTGAACCAAGTGTTGAATATTCAGTTTTTGCAGATGTTTTTTGAGTAGCATATCCTGTTACATAGCCCTTGTTATAACAATAAGAAACCCCCTTTGTACAATAACCAACAACTCCACCAACATATGCCGCATTAGCATAGCAAGAACCGTAGCCGCTAGCATAGAAATAGCCACCCGAAACCGAGCCATAGTTACCACACTCACTAACAGCAACAGAAGAATGTCCAACAATTCCACCGATTCTTATATCACTAATATCTGCTTTTTTTGATGAAGTAGAAAAATATCCATCAACACTACCCCAGTTTAAGCACAATGTTAAAGTAGCACTGCTTTCATTTTCACCAACAATTCCACCTAGTCTTGGATAAGTGTTATCATAAGGATATGATATGCTTCCATAATTATAGCAATTGGTTATTTTGCCATTTGATACACCAGCTATTCCACCTAAAAACTTACCAGTTTGGACAGAAGCACGATTTGTACATTCTGTAATTGTCCCTTTGTTATATCCACAAATACCACCAACTCGTCTGTCATTATTGTTTGAGTATGTGTTACCTTTGATTGTTCCACTTAAAACTGTGACATTATCAATAGTTCCACTATTATAACCACAAACTGCTCCTGTACCACTTGCAGCACCATCTGTTTTGGAATTTGTTACATTAACATTTTCAAAATACAAATTTTTTATTGTTCCATAATTTATTGCAACCAAACCAATATAGTTACCATTATTACTAATTGTTAAATTTTTAATAGTAAATGACATTCCATCAAGTGTATTTGAATTATTTTTTGGTGACCATGATCTTCCACTAAGATCAATGTTGCCTGCCAACTTGTAACTAGAAGCCTTAAAATATGTAGTATGATCATCTGCATGAACATTCTCTTCTGACTGCATTGCAAAGAAACCAGCAAGTTGCTCTGGGGTTGAAATTAAATTTGTTACAACTTCTTCACCATTGTCATCAACCATAGTTTCTTGCTCAAAGTCAAATGTGGCATAATCTTGCCAAGTTTCAACTTTGTATCCATTGCTTGATGTTATAAGTGATAGTGAAAGCATTAAAAACAATATTGTTGATATACAATATACAAATGATAGAATACCAACTTTTTTATTCTTTCTATAAATCATATCACACCTCCCACTTATTCTTTTTCAATTATATGTTAACATATAATTTGAAAACTATCAAGCAAAAAATTATTTTTTTAGACAAATTTTTACTAAATATATATTGTAATACAATAACAACCACTATATATAGTTGTTTTATATTAACTGCCTTAATATTCAAAAATTTTTAAAATAAAAATGTGGTTCTTATAAACCACTTTTTTTACCAGTACATTCCAACAATATATGGGTAGCCATCATTTCTACTTGAATCAGTTTTACTCCAATACCCACTACTTAAATTGATATTAGCTTTTGAAACAATTGAACCTGTTTGTTTTTCGTCTAGGTCAAAATTTTTTGAAGTTATCCCTTTATAGGTATTATATGCATATGTATCTTTTTTACCACTATTTCTTTTTGCTTTTGATTGTATAGAATTATATGTACTTGTATCACATGAAAATGTCATCCCACTATTTTCTGTTGTACTCGATGAAGAAGTCCAACTAGTTGCAAGTGTTATATATGCACCTGAATCAAAACAAATGTATGCCTTAATACTTCTACTTTTCCCAGTCTTTGTAGTACTAGAGCATTCATAACAATTATCAATTGTTGGAACTCTGTTTGATGCTATACCAATATCACCACAAATTGGACCGTATGTAGCACCATCTGTAATCTCATAAATGTTGCATATTAACATTTTATATACATCGTAATCAGGCAAGAATAGATGTTGTTCCCAATCCATATATTTTGAATAAATATATACTTTCCTTACCGCTGAACCACTATTGCTTACACTTCCAGTATTATAACAATTTTTTACTGTGTTATTTGATGAACCAACTATTCCACCTGCATAAGATTGATCTACAGTAAAATTATATTTTGAATCGTACTTGGTTGTTGCATAAGTTGTATTCCCTTTATAATCACTTGAAGAAACTCTAGTGCCACTATTGATAGTTAACCATGTACCAAGAAACTGACAATATGAACTTGTGCTAAATGTTGTATAACCAGAATCAGAAGTTTTGCCTGCATATGAATAAATTGATCCTCGATTATAACAACTATCAATCACTTGCCCATCAATAAAACCAACAATACCACCTACATATGATGCATTGGCATATTTGTATCCACTATAGAAATAACGACCACCTGAAACTTCACCATAATTACCACATTGCGATATTGCTACAGAAGAATGACCAACGATACCACCTATACGAATATCGTATATAGTTGGTTGTTCACTATAACAAGTATAATAACCAGTAATCGAACCCCAATTCGCACATAATAAAAGTGATGCTCCTGATTCATTCTCTCCAACTATACCACCCATTCTTGGATAATTATTGGCTTCAGGTATGGAAATTGTTCCATAATTAAAACAATTTTCTATTTTCTTTTTTGAAACTCCTGCAATACCACCAAGAAATTTTCCACGATTGATTGTTGCATAGTTCATACAATGTGTTATTGTTCCAGCATTATATCCACAAATTCCACCAACTCTTCTATCTTCATTTAAATTATTATATACATTTCCCTTAACTGTGCCACTAAGAACTGTAACAGTATTAATTGTCCCTGAATTATATCCACATACTGCTCCAGTTCCACTCCCTTTACCATCTGTTTTGGAATTTGTTATAGATACATTTTCAAAAAATATATTTTTTATAATACCAGAATTTGATGAAACAAAACCAACATAATTGCCATTATTACTAATTGTCAAATTTTTAATTATATAAAAATTTCCATCAAGAGTTCTTGAATTACTTGATGGCGACCAAGACTTTCCACTTAAATCAATATTATTTTTTAATTTGTATGAATTGGAAGAAGTAAAATATGTTGTATGGTCATATGCATAAATACCATCATTGGATTGCATTGCAAAAAATCCAGCTAGTTGTTCTGGTGTTGAAATCAAGTTCGTTACAACTTCTTCACCATTGTCATCAACAGATACTTCTTGTTCAAAATCAAAAGTTGCATAGTCTTGCCAATTTTCAATCTTGCAGCTATTTGATATTATTATAGAAAGTGCAAGCATCAAAAATACAATTGTTAACAAACAATAAATCCATGACAAAACGCTGATTTTGTTAGTCTTTTTGTAAATCATGTTACACCTCCCACTTATTCTTTTTCAATTATATGTTAACATATAAATTGAAACATAGCAATAAAAAACTGATTTTGTAATATCATTATTTTTCTCACATAGTAAAAAAAATTGTAATAAGCAAAATATTACAACTTTTTTATTAATGCTATTCCATCTGCAATATCAAAAAACTGACATTCGACTTCTTTATCATTTTTAACATATTCAATAAACTTTCTTAAATTTACAACCAAAGTTCTAAGTTTGTGTTTAACAAATTCTTGACCATTCACTAACCCATGAAAATATACATTGTCTGCAATTATGTATCCACCACTTTTAAGAAGTTTTTTTAGCCTTTCATAATATGCTAAATACTGTCCCTTGGGTCCATCAAGAAATATTAAATCATATTCGCCGTCAAGTTGTTCTATTACATTTTTTGCATCACCTAATATACAATTAACTCTGTTAGTTAAACCCATTTTTTCAAATGTTTGCTTTGCAAATTCATAACTTTTTTCATTTATCTCAATTGTTGTCAAATATCCATCACAGTTCATTAACATAAATGAACCAGAATATCCCACAGCAGTACCTATTTCTAAGATGTTTTTGGGCTTATTATTTTTGCAAAACTCAATTAAAAAATCACGCCCATCATCTTTAACGATGGGAGTGTAATTTTGTATTGAAATTTCTCTTAATTTATCTAAATAATCCATTATCCTAAAATTGCTACAGTCAAAATCATTGGTCTTCTTTTTGTACGTCTAAAAATAAAATTGGAAAGAGTTTTTTTGACTGTATTTTTTATTTCATTTTGATCCATATCTTTTAGGTCATAACTCTTTAATAATTGACTTAAACAAGCTCTTGCATCTTGATTAAAATCATCAGCTTCATCATTGTAGACTACACCACGTGTGATAATAAATGGGTCACTTACAAGTTCACCAGTTACGCTTGACAAGTTTACTACTGCAACACAAACACCTTCTTCTGAAAGTTGTATTCTATCTCTAAGAACTGCACTAGAAAGATCACCTACTCCAAGACCATCAACAAGTCTTAAGCCTGCTTGAACATACCCAACTTGCTTAATTGAATTTTTTGACATTTCGACTTGCATTCCAAGGTCTGGCAAAATTATATTCCTTGCATCTGTTCCCATGCTTATAGCAAGTTCTTTATGTTGTTTAAGGTGTCTATATTCACCATGGATTGGCATAAAGTGAACTGGTTTTGTTAACTTGTGTATTATCTTTATCTCTTCTTGACAAGCGTGCCCAGAAGCATGAACTTCGGCAAGTTCATCATAAATTACATCGGCACCTTTTTTGAATAATGTGTTAATTAGTCCATAAACAGATTTTTCGTTACCAGGAATTGGTGAAGAAGACAAAATTATACAATCATTTTCACCAAGTTCAATTCCTTTAAATTCACCTGCAGCCATTCTGGAAAGTGCACTCATTGACTCACCTTGGCTGCCTGTTGCCATAATTAAAACTTCTTTGTCATCATATTTTGAAACTTTATCAATATCAATAATATTCTCTTTGTTATACTTTAGTTCTCCAAGTTTTGAAGCAACTTCACTAACATTAATCATACTTCTTCCAGAGAATGCAACTTTTCTCTTATATTTTTCTGCTAAATCCAAAATTTGTTGCATTCTTTGCACATTTGATGCAAAAGTTGCTACAAAAAGCCTATTATTTGGATGTTTTTCAAAAATTTCATCCATTACTCTGCCAACATTTGACTCACTCATTGAGTAGCCTGGTCTGCAAACATTTGTGCTTTCACACATTAAAAGATTTATTCCTCTTCGACCTAATTCTGCAATACGGCTAAGGTCTGTTGTGTCACCTGTTACTGGTTCGAAATCAATCTTGAAGTCACCTGTGTGGAAAATTGTACCACAAGGTGTTGTGATTGAAAGAGCCAATGAACCTGCAATTGAATGATTAACATGAACAAATTCAACAGCAAAATTTCCAATTTTTAATACTTGTTTTGGTTTAACTGCAACTAATTTATACTTTAATTTTGGAAATTCTTTTAATTTGTTTTCAATTAATCCAAGTGATAATCTTGAACCGTAAATTGGCACATTTAAATCACCAAGTACAAATGGAATACTTCCAATATGGTCTTCATGTCCGTGTGTTACGATGAATGCTTTTAATTTATTCTTGTTTTGAAGCAAATATGTTATATCTGGGACAACAACATCTACACCTGGCAAATCGTCACTTGGGAAAGCCATACCACAATCCACTACTATCATCTCATCGCCATACTCAAATGCTGTCATATTTTTTCCAATTTCACCAACACCACCTAGGAATGTAATTTTTACCTTAGGTGACTTGTCTGCTTTTTTTACAATTTCTGCGTTGTCATTTGCTTTGGGTTGTTTTTGATTTTGATTGTTTGCCTTTTTAGGTTTAGGCTGAGATTGTTTTTTTGTTTGCTTTGGTTGTTGTTCATTACCATTGCTTTTTGTATTCTTATTTTTATGATTTTGTTGTTGCTTTTTGTTATCATTTTGTTTTGCAACATTGTTTTGTTCTTTTGGTGTGTTGTTTGTCCTAACAAGAGGAGTTCCACCAATAACAGACTGTAATTGTTCTAATATTCTGTCGTCACTTGATTTTTCTTCCATTATATCTCCTTTTTATACATTAAAAAATAACAAGTATATTTCACTTGTGTATATTAAAGCCTTTACCTAATTAAAAAAGTTTTAGATAATATCTTTTACTTTTTTAAATTTATCGCGATGCTCAAGTTTGCGTGGAGCAACAATTGTATCTAAATCAACATAATATCTCATGCCTTGACTTTCAAAGAACATAACCATTTCTAACATTATAACTGCAACAACTGTAAGTGGAACTAAGACAATCAAAGAATATGCAGTCATCATGAATAAAAGCATTACACCCAAAAAGAATATAACTAATAAACTAGAAAGAACTCTTGGAAATACTCTGTAAACTGCTTTGAAAGACTTTTTGAAAGCTTTTGTTGGTAAAATATTAAAAACAACAGTTGCTGGCATAAGTCCACTAAATAATGTTGTCATTAAAGATAACATTCCAACTATAAAGACAACCATTAAAATTGGAGAGAATACAATTATTATTCCCTCAAGTGTTGCTGAATATAATATATAATAAACACCAACAGCGAAAATTACTTTAAATGGAAACCAAATTAATGTTCTAAGAATTGAGTACAATGCACTCGTTTTTAATTTTGACACAAAATTTGCCATAAAACTTGAACGATTCAAACTTGCCATATATGAATACAAATTTTCCCCTGCTGGAACACTTGCAAGACCAAATAAAAATGGTAAAACAAATAGCACAACAACAGCAGAATAAATCAATGCAAAAGCATTGGCTGAAAACAATACGCTAAGTGAATCTGTAAAAGCGTTAAATACATAAAACAAATTTTTTAGAAATGAAGCAGCGTTTATAAAGACTGTGTTTGCAGCAAAATCAGTAAGCAATTGACCAAAATGCACACTTGAAAGAGCATCGACCCATGCACTATATGTTGGAATTAACAACAAAGCACAAACGCCAATTGCAACAATTTTGTATAACAACAATTTCCAGAAAACTGAAAAATTAGCAACAAATAATTTAAGCGAATTTTTGAATATCATAATACTCCTGCTATCATTAAACTAAAACTAAATTGTTGTTAACATTATATGCTAATATAAAAAAAAAGACAAGTAATTTTTGCATTTATGATAAATAAAAAATGCCGAATAGAAATTATTCGGCATCTTTGTTTTTATTGTTTTCAGACTTATTTATATCATTTACACGATTTTTAAATATAAAATTGCATATTTTTTTGATTATTTTTAGTATTTTTTCAAAAAAATTATGTTTTTTGTCATTTATATTTTCTCTACTATTCATCTTTCTTTTTACCTCTTTTGTTATAAACAATAGCCTGTTTTATTTCTTCAATATCATCTTTTATTATTTCTATACTAGTCATCCTTGAAGCCAATGTCTCAATTGTGTTTTGATATTTTTTCTCTCGTTGATTACTATCCTTAAGTCCATAAATAAGCAATGCTACAAAAAGACAAGCAAATATCCCATTGGTGATTGCTACAGAAAATACTTCATCCCACATGTTATTATTCTTCCTTTAGTGAGTTAATTATTGTTCTAAGCTTATTGAAATACTTTGCCCCAAGTTCGCTGTTAAGCGCTGTGTTAGTATTGAGTTCAACTATTGCATCACTCTTTGGTAAAGACATAAGATAATCTTTGGCATAGTTAAACTTTTCTTCTCTTTTCATTTCATCAATAGCATCTGTACCATGCTTTGCAATGTATTCTGCATATTCCAAATTACTCTTTTGTCTTTTTTGCTCATATTCAGCTTCTTTTTGCGCTATTTGGTTATTATATTCAATCACCTTCTGTTCTTGCTCAGCCAATGACTTGTTTATTTCATCAATTTTGTTTGTAAGTTTGAGAGCATATGAAATATCAAAAGCATTTAGTGCGCTTTGTCGTTGTTCTGTCAATAAATCTTTTTGGCTATTAAGTGAACTTACTTTGCTTTGAATTTCTTCGTTAATTTTGTTAATCTCTTTAACCATATTTTTATCGAAAGCATCCAAAATATTTATTACAATAGATGACCTTGCTAGTCCACGTTTGATTGCATCTTTTGAAGCATTGTCTTTTAAGTTTGTGTATAACTCTTTTGTCTCATCTTTTTTGTTATCAAGACTTTGTGTTTCGCTTTTTATCTTTTCATCAATCACTGTTGACTTTGTATTATAATCATCATCAATATTTTGAAGTTCACTCTTTTTGTATTCTTCAAGAGAACTATCTGCTTGTTTCTTTATCTCTTGTTCTGTTGGCATTTCAAAAGATTTCTTTTGCAATTTTATTTCATCTGTCGCTGGTTGATATTTTTTGTCTACCTCTTTGAATTGATTTAATAAATCTGAATACTTTTTTGTTTTTTCTGTTAACTTTTCAGTTTGCTCTTCTGGTATTGTATATGTGTACATATGTTTCCCCTCGATTTATAATAATTTATTCTTCTTTCTAGCTTATTGAAATAAGCCATCAAATTTATATCTTCCATTTATGACGTTACCCCAACGACAATATATGGGCAAGAAATATCTGTTTCATCTGAACTTTCAGCAATAAAAGATATTTCAATTTGTTCTCCAAATATATTTGTTTTTATGCGTTGATTTTTATTTTTTCCACAAATATTATAGATTTTTGATGAATTTTCACTAGAAATTTTAACTTTACAGCTTAATTTTGTTTTTATTAGTATTTCTTTAACATGTTTTATTTGTGTTGGATAACCCAAATTACTCATTGGTGATGTCCAGCATTTTTTTAAGGAATTACCAAAAAATTTTCCATCATTTGTCATCTGTCCAATAACATTTTTGTACTCACCATTAAAGCATGCAACGACTTTTGAAAAGTTTCCATCATCAACAAGTACCATAGAACATATGTCTATTCCTCTTGACAAATTTACTTCTCCTGTTTTTATGTCATACTCTAATAATGCATTATTAACATAACCATCAGCATAACTTTCACAACCGATATTTTCGTTATCGTGCCAGTTCATTCTTAATGCCAAATAATACTTCCCATTATAATAAAGAGCACAACAATTTTCATTTGTTATGCCATCCAACAAATTCTCAAAGCCAAGGTTTAGTTTTGTTGTTTTGTAGCCATCAAAATAATGTAATCCATCACGGCACAAAAGCATAATTCTGTCACCACAAACACAAACTGAGTTTGAGTATATTTTTGAACTAGAAACAAATAACTGGCTTACACTAAATGCTGTTTGGTCACCATATGCAGATACTCGTGCAACACCAAAATCACGGAACACATAAACATAATCATTAAATGATACAACTTTGTTTAGTTTTCCCCTTTCATCCTGCATATCAATAAATCCACCTTCACTCAAACTTGGATTAAAGTTTGTTGGATCTAAATTTTCTGAAAAAGACAATCTGTTTCTTTCTCCATTTTCAACAACAGCAAACATTCTTTCATAATGTAAACACATTGAAGCAAGACTTGGCCCATCTTCAATTTGCTCTGCCATTGAATTTGCAGAATATTTCCACATTCCATCAGTTTTTGATGAAAAAATCATGTAATCTTCACCATTTAACCTATAATTTACTGCATTTGGCACACCTGATGAATATATTACACTGGCAATATTGAAAGTGTATGGAAGACTTGAAACAAGTGGCAACCAGCGAATAGTCCCATCTGATGTATAGAACAACAACCTATAGTCTTGAACATCATTTTGACTATCATAGTTTTTATAAAGCCAAATAGCTTTTATTTCTTGATTACTTTCCATTATTATTGTTCTTTCCTGAGATAAGTCATCATAACTTATTGGTAGTTTTAGTGGTTCAAAGCCAATTCCATCTTTTAATGCTCCGTTACTTATTTGATAGTTATAACATCTTTTTGCATATTTTAGCGGTAATATTCCATCATCAATTTTACTATTCATTCCCCTTGCAAATGCACTAAAAGCAATCTTGTAATTTGTAACATGTTTCTTTAATAACTTATTTAGATAGAACATTATATCCACCTTCTTTTTGGCAAAATTACATTATGCTTTTTATGAGATAAACTTAGAAGTGCATTTTTATATCTTTGCTCCCAAATTGCAGCATCATCAAATAATTCACTTATGTATGAATACTCCATTGCTGTTCCATATGCCAATACTCTTGCTGAAATTATATTTTGCAATTCGTTAAGGTTTCCATCTAATGTTGCTTCATCTGCAGTCTTTGTGTAAATTATTGTGGCATTTTGTACATTTGCAATTATCTTTCCATCAATTATCTTAAAACGAATATTGTTAGAAAACTCATCTTTTAAACTAATAATACGAAAAACATTTGAAGAAATATCACTCAAATTAACCATATTATTATCAAAAGTTATTTCTTTTTGCTTATAAATTGGCAAATAATCACATGTAACCTCACTAATTATTAAATTAAGGCACCTAGTTAAAAAGTTTAAATCTTTTTCTTCATCAGAAGTAAGCTGCCTATTTTCATTAGAAAAATATGGACAATCCAATAAATCTTCTTTTCCTAAAAATGTTACAGCAAGTTCAAGTACTTGTTTTGTTGTCATATTTCCTCCATTAGTTTTTTCTGATTTTGTTTTTGTATCTTTTCATTCTCTAAATCAATCTTTCTAATGAGTTCATTTAAGTTCTGTCGCCTTGTCTTTTTGGTTAATTCAAGCAAACGCTCATCAAGTGCATCGTTTGGACAAGTTAAACAATAACTACAACCTATTTGATTGTTTGAATGTACTTCGTACTTACCTTTTATTGTGTTAAAAACCAAATAGTAACTAGAATCAATTTCCTTTAGCCTATTTGATACAAACATTACATCAGATTTTATTTCAATTAACATAATCTCTCCTTTTATTTAAGGAAATGGCAGACCACATTATTTGTAGTCTGCCATAAATATTTATTAAGTACCTGAGCCAGATTGTGTTTCTGTTGATTCTGCTCCTTCGCTTGTGCTTTCGGTAACAGTAGTATTTACAATTGTTGTAAATGGATTTGTAACAGTACCAGATATACCAGTGATTTTTGCTTGTCCATTTGGTTTATCACATACAAGTTCTGCATACTTAACCAAAGTAGCTGTATATGTTGGATAACCAGCATTTTGTTTTAATACTCTGCCATCTTCACCTTCAAGCCATTTCCAATCACAAAGTTGATGTAGTACAAAATCATCTGTATTCAAAAGATACATTGCATCATCTTCAACAAATCTGTCAGCAACAACAGGAATTCCATTGTATGTGATTGCCTTGTATCCACCAGCAAGTTCCATTATGTCTACATTTCTTCTGTATGCACCAAGATATTCTTGATATGCTCTTCTTACCTTGCTTGATGTTGCTATATAGTTAATTGCACTACCACTAACTTCTTCCAAAAAGTCAACTGCTGTTTGAATTAAATTATCAGATATTTCACCAGCATTTGCTTTTGTATATGGGCTAAGCCATGGATAATTTGCTCTTGTAACACCATATAATGTTTCACTATTTGAGAAAATTTTACCAAGACCTGTAATTTCAAAACCTTTTGAATTTTGAACATAAATTGTACAATTGGCTGCTACATCAGAAACATCTCCACCAAATACAATATGAATGATTTTGTTTACTCTGTCAACATAACTAATTCTTGCACCTGCAACCACTTTGGTTGTTGATGCATAAATATCTATAACCATTCCTTCAATAAAGTTTCTAACACTATCACATGTTAAAATCTTTTTTGTTGTATCAACTGATGAAATTGTTGCCAAAAGACCACTGCCATCACCATAAAGCATTCTGCCAAAGTTAAAACTTGATGCTTTAATTAAACCTTCCATTTCATCATTAAGCAAGTTTACAAATGCTCCTGCATTATTTTCTGATGCACGAATTGCTTTGTCACTAAGTTCAATTTTTCCATAAAGGTTTTTTAGGTCTGATACAAATTGAACATAATTATTTCCTGCTGCTTTTGGTAATTCATCTGTTTCTGCTCCAGCACCAATACCACCATTGATACCAAATGGAGCTAATTTCCTTACTTCCTTTCCCCAAACATCTTTTGTTGTTTGTTTAATTTTTCCAAGAAGTGGATTTGCATTTGTATTTAATTGATTGCTAACCACTCCAAGGTACACTGTTTTTAGTGCATTTTCTGCACTTTGTAATGTAACCATTTTAATTCTCCTTTTTTACATTAAAAATTTCTTCCACCAGAGTTTTTGCTTCACTTAATGTCGTTGCTTTGGGAGTTGTTGTAAAAGCTATATCTCCTCCGCTTGAAGTTGTTACAAATGGTGGAATTTTTTGGCTACTTAAGTCTTTTATGTAGCTTTGTAGCACTTTTTGTTTAATTTGTTCACTTGATAACACATAATCATCAACAAACTTATCATCATTTACCATATCTTCCACTGGTTTGTATTTTTGACCTATTACTTTTGCCCATGCTAATTCTAAAGCATCTTCTTTGGATTGTAATGATGGATTTGTTAAAATCTCTTGTGATATTTCGCTTGCAAATTTTTTTGCTTCGCTGTGAGAATTGATAAACTCAGAAACTCTATCTTGCCAATCCTCTTTTGAAAAAACCGGCGCCTGTGATTCTTGTTGTGTTTTTTCTAATTCGCTTAGCCTTTGACACTTTCTTGTAAACTCTGCCTGCAAATTGTTATAGGCATCAAGTAAACTTTCTGCGTCCTTAAATTTTCCATATTGGGAGCCATCTGTTTTTGTGTTGTTATCACCTTTGTTTT
Source organism: Christensenella sp. UBA1242 (assembly GCA_002308915.1). Lineage (GTDB taxonomy): Bacteria > Bacillota > Clostridia > Christensenellales > UBA1242 > UBA5893. Next base: position 54,263 of record DBWI01000028.1, read on the forward strand.
CGACAACTTCTTCTGTTTTTTCTTCAACATTTGGTTGTTCCCAATCTTTATTTTCTTGTTCCATATTTACTCCTTATTTTCTGCTTGTTCTTGAAGCAGTTTCATTTGTTTATGCTGTCTTATATGCTCCAAAAACTTAACTTCTATTTCACAATTATTTTCTAGCATCTTTGAATATTCGTTACCTAGCATAAATGCAATATGTTCGTTAATATGCAAGTCATGTTCGTCAATTTCACTTACTTTAACCTTTTTGCCTTTTGAAAGTTCAATATTTTCTTTTGATGCTTTTTTTGTGTGTAGTTCATTTATATCTTGAGCATTTTCCCATATTCCAAATCCCAACAAATCAAGTGCTTTTAACCTCATTCTGTTTGAAAGTTTTCCATTCTCATCCTGAAGCAATCCAGCATTTAGAAGTTCAAAAACCATACTCCTTCGTTGTGCTAAACTTTCTGTTAATTCACTATCTGTTTCAAATACAATATCTTCACTTGAAATATCGCTATTTGAAAAATAAAAAACTTCAAGTTCGCCATTATCCCCAACGATTTTTGTTAATCTTGGAAATGTTGCAAATTGCTTGTATAATCTTAGAATTTGTCCACCAAGTTGTCTGATGCTTTCTTTTATTCTTTCAGAAGTTGGTGCTATTCTTGACTCATCTTGTTCAATTAAAAGTTGAAGTGCAACACCACTTAAATTTGTGTATGATGATGCATTTTTGATTAAATCAGAAACTCCAGAAATTACCATAAATTCAGAAAGCAGAGCTCCTTCTTCTCTTTCAAAATCAGCAGGAACACTTTGAGTTGACATATATCTTGGAATATTTGAGCCTTGTCTGTATACCAGAATTTTACCTGGAGAAAGTCCTTCTTCTTCAAGATTGTCAAGGTCAACACTACCATCTTCAACAGTTAAAACGCCCATTGATATACGATTAAGAAATTCGTGTTTTCTGTTCTTTACTGCATTGTAGGCTCTTTGTACTGGAATAAGTCTTTCAACTATTCCTGTTCCCCAGAAACAACCTGTTTGCTCTATGCTAACTTGTTTGATGAAAGGAAATCCCCTTTCTCCATTTACACGATTAATAAAAGGCAGTTCACCATCATATACAAGTTTGTTGCCTGCAATAATGATAAGTCTGCCATTTGGATATTCTTTTGTTGGTTTTTCATATCTCTCTATTACAAGTGCATGATTATTCTTTATTCCACTTGTTACCCTACTTGTCTGTGTGGTATAGCCAAGTCCACCAATTCCCAACGATGTATTATCCAATGAAAATACATTTATTTCTTCACCTTGAACGTCAACATTATAAATTCTTTTAAGTTCATCAACATGATATGCTTTTGCATGAATAATACTTTGACAATCATCAATGTCTTCTGCACATGTGTTGTCTGGAAATATTTCAAATGGTGAACATACTGAAATCCTTATATCTCCTTGAGAAATCCCCTTTTCACCATCTTTTGCGATAATATTTCCAAGGTTTGTATCCCAAATAATTTTGTAAAAACTTGTTCCACAAACTTCACTCCATTTTGTTGCATCGCAAATTAATTTATTTACATCATTGCGATTATATATTGAATTTAATATTCTTTTGCATAATTTTGCTGTTTTTATGTCACTATCATCTGTTGAAGCTGGTACTACAGACATTATTGGTCTTACTTTTTGTAATTTGGCAAGTCTAATTTCCACAGTTGGTGCAATATGGTTATACACTTCTCTTTCTTGCCAAAAATATTGTTTTTCGTATTCTTCAACTTCACTATTTGGTGCAACTTGGCAATATTGATTTCCCATTAAAAAATTCATACACAATTGCCACATTGCTTCATATGATTTTCTTTTTTGCTGACGATTTTTAAAATCACTTAAAACTTCTTGAACTATATCTTGTTTCATTATTCCTCCTAAATCTTTTTTTGTTTTTTATATGGTGCTGGAATACTTTTGGGCACAAAAACTGTTCTGGATACTTCACTGAACTCTTTTATACAATCTTTACAGATACTTAGTATTGATTTTTGTTGTCTTATAATTGTATAATCTGCCAAATTTTTGCAACCACCTAAATCACATTTAGTTTTGTAAATACACTCTTTAATTTCCATCTTCATCTCCATTATTAAGCAACTTAAGAAGCCTTAACCTTTCTTCTTCTAGTTGTTCATCTGTCATGTTTTCATATTTTGAATTTTGTTCAGCATAATTCTCTAGAAAAACTTTTGCTGCTGGTATATCTGGTGAAATATATTTTTTTGTTACTTTCCTCTTTGATAATTTTTCATTTCCTTCTTCATCTATCACATATTCTTCTATTATTTCATCGCAGTTATAACCTAGTGCTTTTTTGAGTAATGCTTCTTGAATTTTTGACATCTGCTCTTCATCATGTTCCATAAAAGCCCCTTATTTGCAAAATTGATACAAAAAAAGCCAAATATTAAATCTAATACTTGACTTCTTTTATAAATATATTAAATTATAAATTTTTAAATTGCCAGACTTTATGACATTTTTTTTAATAATACATATTTTTATATGAATTATCTTTTCTCTTTCTTACAATAAAGAATATTAATAGTCCAACAATTACGACACCTGCAACACTTCCACCAATTATAAACCACAAGGAAGCCATGCTCTTTGAGTCTTTTTGTTCTTCAAAGAAATTTGCAACCAAAATCATGCTTTCTTGCTCATCATCTATTAATAATGAGAAGTTTGCTTCTTCTGATTGAACACCAAGGTTTTTGGTACCATCAGACAAATACCAGTTTGTAAATTCCATATCTGAAGGAACAGAAATTGAAATTCTGCAAGTTGAACCTTTTTTGAGTTTTTGAGAAATAACACCATTTGCATCTGGAGATACTTCCATATCATTGATGAAAATTTTTGCTAAATTACCCTCAATTATTTCTGCATTTTTTGCAAATTTTATTGTTACTTCACAAACTTGTTTTGTAAACACTGCAACAAAAGTAAACTTTTCTTCATCAAATGTAAAACTATTTAGTATTCCATTTGCACCAAATGCTGTTTCGTTGAATACAATAGAAAGAGTTTGTCCACCATGAACAAAATTTTCATCTTCTAAATTAATTTTCCAACCAGAAAAAGCAAAATCACTTGTTGGTTGAGCAAAATAACTTAATGTTTGGCCATAATATATTTCATCAGTAATTATTTGTTGCTTTACATTTGCGTTTGCACTTGATCTTCTTATTGTGCCATGCAAAGCATCTTCTGTTGTTATTTCCACAGTATATTTTATTGTGTCCAAAATGAAACTATATGTACCTTCATTTTGCATTGTGCAATTATCAAGAACATAAACATTAACCATATTGCCGTTCTTTTCTAATTGTCCCCAAGCAATATTGCTATCATTAAGTTTGTATAATGTGCAAACTGCACCACTTATTTGTCTTTTTGAAGATACAACAACTTTATTTCCAACAGTGTATGTTGCAGAATCAGTTTCTTCATCTTCAACAATTTCTACTTCTTCATTTTCTATAACATCTAAGATTTCACTGTTTAACATTAAATTTGTTCCATTACATTTGAGACCTATAATCTTATAGAACAAATTAATGTTTTCTGCATTGGTAACATAACCACCAATAATAATATTTCCACCATAAATATATTCTTGATTGTTATCTAAAAATTCAATAACATTTGAAGATATATTTGGTTTTGTTAATGATGTAAATGAATCATCTTCACTAAGTTCAAAAGAAAATGTTGAAAATCTTTGCAAATATGGTAATGAAACTTTGTCTGTTATTCTCCAGTAACTATTAAAGTTTAATCCTCTATTTGGATCGAAATGCTCAGGATTTGTATAAAACTCTTTTAGGTATAAAGTTGATGCTGGTACAAATAAATGAACAATACTTGAATAGTCAAAAGCAATATAATTATTGTTAAAATAATATATAAGGTTTTCTGCATTTCCAATATGCTCACCAGCAATTGTTGTGTAGAAATAACCAATACTTCCATTGATTGGTGTGTCATTTGGACAAGCAATTTCACTAATGAAAGGATTGAATGTTACTTCGCCAGTAACTGAACCATCAAGAATACAATTCTTAATTTCTGTTGTGTTACCAAGTGCATACGCGAACATACCACCTAATTTGCTTTGAGTTGGAACACTCATAAATTCAACATCAATTGTTTGAATGATGTTTGTTATTTTGCTATTTTGAACATAACCAACTGCACCACCATAATAGAGTTGTTTTGAATTATCTTTCATTTCAAAAACAGCTTTATTGATTGTATGGCAATTTGATATTTGTGTTCCACCTTGTGCAACTGCAACAAGTCCACCAGCATAAACAGAACTAACTGATGACACAACAAGATAACTTGAATGTCCATCTGTTTCAATGTCTGGATCTTCTGGTTCTTCAGGTTCTTCGGGATCAGTTGGATCGTCTGGATTTTCTGGGTCTTCTGGATCACTTGGATCACTTGGATCTTGTGGATCTTCGGGATCAGTTGGATCGTCAGGGTTTTCTGGATTCTCTGGATCAGTTGGATCGTCTGTTCCTTGCCCTTGTTCGTTATCATCATCCTCGTCACCAATATTAAATATTACAGGTGCATCATCTGTTTGATTGTCATCAACTGGTGGATTCTCTGGGTTATCTGGGTTTTCTGGGTTTTCTGGATTATCTGGATTATCTGGATTGTCTGGATTATCTGGATTATCTGGGTTATCTGGATTATCAGGATTTTCTGGGTCTTCAGGGTCATCTGGTATAACTATTTCAGTCCCTCCAACAATTGAAACATTTTCTATTGTTGTTCCAACAGCATTTGCAACCAAAAATGCAACTTTTGAAATATATGAATCTGTTCTGTTTTTCAATTTTATTGTTATGTGCTCAAGCTTTAGGTCATAAATTTTTGCACCAACTGTATTTAAGAAAATTGCAACATCACCTTCTGTTGCTTCAATAGTTAAATTTTTTATTGTATGTCCATTACCATTTAATGTTCCAGTAAATCTTTGAATTGGTGTGAATGGCGTTTGATCATAATCAAAATCTTTATTTAGATAATAATTCCCATTTTCTTCTAAAACAGAAAAAGATGTTAACTCAACTTGATTGTTTGAATCAGCAAAAACAACCTTTTGCGTATTAACAAAAAAAGGAAGTGCCAATATAAATATTAAAACAAAAATTAAACCAGACTTTCTCAAAAATGCCTCCATTTTGAAATAGTAGCGTCATATTGTATTA
>DBWI01000003.1:0-759 GCA_002308915.1 Christensenella sp. UBA1242
TATATATAAATATAAAACAATATAAATAGAGAAAATTAAAGGAGTGCAGTGTGATAGATTTAGCTTCAAAAGATGCATATGATTATGCTTACAAAAAACACGAAGGGCAAACAAGGGCTCAAGGTACACCATACATTGATCATTGCGTTAATGTATATAAAATTGTATCAAAGATAAATTTGCCTAATTTTAATAAGCAAGTTGCTCAAAAGATTGCACTTCTTCACGATACAATAGAAGATACAGCTGCGACATATGACGAGATTAAAAAGTTATTTGGCAAAGATGTTGCAGATGGAGTTTTGGCTCTTACTAAAGACGAAAAACTTCCAACAGAGCAACAAATGGCAGATAGCTTAAAAAGAATAAAAGAGTGTGGATTAGAAGCTTCTGTGGTTAAGATTGCAGACAGAATTGACAACATTAGTCAAATCAATCCATTATGGACAAAAGAAAGGGCAATTGAGTATGCAAGAGAAGCAGAACTTATTGCCAATACACTTGGTGATGTTTGTTCAGAATTCAAAAAAGTTTTGGAAGAAAAAATAAGTAATTATCTAAAAATGATTAAGTAACACGAGCAAAGATTGTTATGGCTGAATCATCAAAAATAGTGTAAAAATTACTTAAAAATGCGTGATTTTGTGTTAATTTTATGAAAAATTATGATATTTTGATAAAAAAAGAACTTTATTGGTACATGCAATAAAGTTCTTTTTGTTTTTAGTTTTTGTTTTTCATTTCAAAGTTGTAACTTGT
>DBWI01000003.1:787-5465 GCA_002308915.1 Christensenella sp. UBA1242
GCCTTCCAGCCAAGTTCTTTGAATGCTTTGTCTGGGCAAGCATAACATACATCAATGTCGCCAGGACGCCTGTCTACAAATTTATATTTTACCTTGTTTCCACAAACTTTGTTAAAAGCGTTTACAATATCCAAAACGGAATATCCAACACCAGTGCCAAGATTGTAAATTTTTAGTCCACAATTTGTTCTTAGTTTTTTTAGTGCGGCAAGGTGGCCGTCTGCAAGGTCAACAACATGGATGTAATNNAATAACTAATCCTGGTTTTTCTTCTAATTTCTTTAAAGCCGCTAAATGTCCAGCTGCTAAATCAACAACATGGATGTAATCTCTAACGCCAGTGCCATCTTTTGTTGGATAGTCTTTTCCAAAAATGTTTAACACTTCAAGTTTGCCAGAAGCAACTTTTGAAATGTATGGCATCAAGTTGTTTGGTATTCCATTTGGGTCTTCGCCAATAAGACCACTTTCGTGTGCGCCAATTGGGTTAAAATATCTAAGCAAGGCAATGTTCCAAGAATTGTCGCTGTTGTACATATCTGTTAAAATTCCTTCAATGTATAACTTTGTTCTGCCATATGGGTTTGTTGCACCTGTTTCAAAATCTTCATAAATTGGCATACTTTTTGCTCTGCCATAAACTGTTGCAGAAGAACTGAACACAAAGTTTTTAACATTATGTTTTTGCATAACTTCAATTAGGGTTAGTGTTGAGTCAATATTGTTTTTGTAGTACTCTAGCGGTATTTGGCAAGATTCACCAACGGCCTTAAGACCTGCAAAGTGAATTACAGAATCAATTTCGTTTTCGGTGAAGATTTTGTTCATAATATCAAAATTACGAACATCTCCTATGTATAATTTGAAATTTTTATCAAAATCAACACTTTTTTCAACTATTTTTTTAATTTTGTCTTTTACATCAATTTTGCTATTAGAAAGGTTATCTATCACAACAACACTTTCGCCAGCTTCCAAAAGTTGAACTGCAGTGTGTGAACCAATATAACCAAGTCCACCTGTTAATAATACGCTCATATTTTTCTCCTTATGTTTATAATAGCACCAAAGGATGTAAAAGTATACTCAATGACAAAAATATATTTTTTTGTTTACAAGTGGTTGTTGTGGTTAAAAATATTAGTATGGGAAAATTCAATTTGTCAAAAAAAGATAAAAACTATATCTTTGCAATTCTTATGCTTGGCATTGCTCTTGTTGTAAGTGCGGTATTTAATATTATTGCTGTAACAATGTTTGACAATACTATAAAATGCTTATATCAGGTTGGCGATGACTTTACTTTTAACATTAACTCCATTGGTGCATATTGCCAAAGTTTTGCACTCAGTGGAAATAGTTTGCCAAGTGATAGGGTTAAGCAAAAACTTGTTATTGTTTTACCAAATGAAAATTTTGACAATGTAGTGCTAAGAGCAAAAGTAAATTTGCAAGACAGTAGTCTTGTTTTGAGTGGGTTCGATGATTGGATTTTAAGTTTGGAAGATAATTATTACTACTATAGTGGGGAGATGTATCCAAATCAAAACATTGGACTTTGCACAGAAATAAAATGGGAAAATTTGGAACTAAAATCAAATACAATCTATTTTGTTGATGTGGTTGTTGAATTTTTGTATCAAGACAATATTTTATAAAAAATTGCCAAAAATTGCCAAAAATTAACAAAAAAGTATGATTTTGTGTCCATTTTTTGTGTTAAAATTCAAAAGAGGTTAAAAATGGAAAACGAATATTATGACAAAATTGTTTACAAAAAGAATGCATTTTTGCAAATGCAAGAAGATTTACATAAGTACTATCTTGGAAAGAAAGCACTAATTATCACAACCAAAAGTTTAATCAATTGTCATTTTACTGAGATAATGAATTATACATCAAGTGCGGGACTAACATTTGAAACTTTTGTTGCCAAAAATAATTTTTCCGAAAGTGAACTCAAAAATTTAAGTGAACTTTTAACACAACAAAATTTTGATATTTATATTGTGTATGGTGGTGGAAGGGCATGTGATGTTGCAAAGTATTTTTCAAATATTTTCTGTGTACCATTTTTCATGTGTCCGTCTGCATGCTCTACTTTTGCGTATTTTAACAACATTTGCATTAATCCATATAATTCGACGAGAAGTTTTGTTTGTGATGGTGCTGAAAGAATTTATATCAGTGAGAGTGCAATAAAAAAGACGCCACGAAATTTGGTCAAGCAGGGTGTTTTAACAATTGTGGGCTGTATGGAAATGTTATGCATGGCCACCATTGAAGGTATTTTGTTTGATAGGCATGCACAAATTGATGATGTCCTTAAAGGTGTGTTAAAACTAAGAAAAGAATTGTCGTCAATCATGTCTGGAGACTCTGACAGTAAACTTGTGCTTATGGATATTTTGATTGATGTTGGGTATGGTCTAAATAATGTTGATTTGTTTAAGACTTCTTCATATAATTTGTTTTTGATTATGCAAAAAATGTTTTATAGCAACAATCAAATTGTTGGAAGTGGTGAGTGTTTTATGTTGTCATCAAAAGTGCTTTTGGAGTGCTATAAGAATTTGTTTATGCAAAAAAAGATAAAACAATTTGAGTTACCTAATTTGGTTAAAGTTGCAAAAAATGTTGAAAAAAGCTCAGTTTTTTGCAAAAAAACCAATAATTATGCTTATTTTTGCAATATTTTGGCACAAAATGAAGTTATTGTTAGGTTGAATAATCTAAAAGAAGAGTTCTTGTTTCAAACAAACAAAAGTCTTGATGTAATAAAAGAGATGCTTGCTTGCATAAAAAGATATGATAATATTTTTGCATATGATGTACCATCTATTAAAGATGTTCTTTTTTCTGTGGGGTTGTTGCCTTTTGTGTGTGAAAACAATTATCTTGTTAGTCTTATGGCTGGTATTGGAATGTTGAATAGTTTTTAATTGATGTTATAAATGTAAATTTTTTGGCAATAAATTTCTTGTGAAGAAGTTTATTGTCTTTTTTCTTTTATGTGTATTTTTGTTTGTTAGCTCTTTGTATGTTAAAGAGTTTGATTTCTCTCAATTTTCTAATCTTAAGGTGCAAGTGTTTTGTAGTACAAAGATGTTGAATAGGTTGGATGGTGTTAATTATGTTGAAAATGGAAGTGGGCAGATTTTAATTTGTGACTATCAAACTTATAACAAAGTAAAAGCTAATCAAAAAAATATTGCTGGTGTAACTTTTATTTTTGATGGCGATGCAAAGACTTTTGAATATGTCATTCGTCAACTGGGTGTAAAAGTTATTGAAAACGGTGTTAATAGTTTTGTGGGATATTCTAATAGGTTTTGTTATAGCAATAATTACAATGGCAAAAAAGTTAATGTGCAGGGGTATTATTGTGATGGAAAAATTTATGTTGGTACGCCACTACTTTTGGGAAGTTACTAAAAACTCAAAACTTTTTGTATAACTTTTTTGAATTGTGTCAATAATCGGTGTGGAGGTAAAAATGGAAAACAAAAAAGGAAAGGTGATTACATTTATCAAAAAGTATGGTTTTTATGGCTTAGCATTTGTATTGGTTCTTGGTATTACATTAGCAGTTGTGCTTTCTGCAGGGAAGGATGCTATTGTAGTAGATACCAATACACAAAGTGTAGTGCAAGAAACAGAAGCAAAGCCGGTGGTATTTTCTTTGCCAGTAAAGTCGCCAACAGTGCTTGAGTGGTATAATGATTCTGAGCTTGTGTATAATGAAACACTAAAGCAATGGGAGAGCCATAAATCACTTGAAATGACATCAGAAAATACAGATGTTTATTCTGTTCTTGATGGTGTTGTTACTGCAGTTGATACAACTTATGAATATGGAACAACAATAACAATTTCTCATTCAAATGGTTATGTTAGCAAATATTCATCACTTGATGATGCCACAAATGTTACAGTTTCTGACAGGGTTACAGCGGGACAAGTTATTGGACAAATGAGTCAAAGCGCTGCCAATGAAAGTTTGAATGGTGTTCACTTGCATTTTGAACTTTTTAAAGATGGACAAAAAGTTGATCCAGCAAACTACTTAACACTAGAAAACAAATAAAAAAAAACGAGGTGAGTGCCTCGTTTTTTTGTGTGTAAAATTTATTATTTTTGGTGCTTTTCAATTAGTTCAACAATAGATTTAACAGTTGTTAGTTTCATTGCTTCTTCATCTGGAATTGCTATACCAAATTCTTCTTCTAATGTCATTAACATTTCAACTGTGTCCAAAGAATCTGCACCAAGATCTTCAATCAATTTTGAATCTTCTTTTACCCTGTCTGGTGAAATACCAAGTTGGTTTGCAATTAAAGTTTTTACTCTATCAAATGTCATAATCATTTCTCCTTTGTTATTATATTAACATCTAATATAGTTTTTGTAAAGCAATAACGATAATTTTTTAAAAACACAAAATTTGACATTTTTTGACATAAAATTTTTGATGCTTTCATACATTGATTTTGACTGGAGGTTGTCAAAATGAATGAGAGGGTTGTTGATTTTGCAAAGTACATAATTGATAACAAATCTACCATCAGGAAAACAGCTTTTTTCTTTGGCTATTCAAAATCAACAGTACATAATGACATAAAAAATAAATTAAAAAAAATAAATGTTGATTTATATGAAAAAGTAAAAAAAATACTTA
>DBWI01000013.1:0-2856 GCA_002308915.1 Christensenella sp. UBA1242
GTCGACAATAATGATTTCTTCATTTCTTAATCTTTATTTTTTCAATTTTGTTTAAGCTATGCAAATGTTGGTTAGGCTTTTTTAGGTGTTGGGTGATGGGTGTTGGCGGTTTGTTCTCTAACCTCTAACCTTTGACCTTTGACCTTAGTCCTTTGACGTTGTGAGTGCAAAGATACACAAAATATATAGAAAAACATCAACATCTGCGTATCAAAACGAAAAAAACGAGATTTTAGGGTACTCCCTTCTGGCGCCTATATAAGTCCTATCGTAAAATGGGATTTGCAACGGACTCACAACGGTATCACTACGGACTCACTGCCCTCTACTTACTTATACTCAAAAATCGAAAAAAACAAGGGTAAAAGCCAACTTTTTTTTCATTTTCTTGAGATATGCCGCGAAATTTCAATTATTTCAATAATTTCAATAAAAAGTATGCACGCAGAATCATGTTTCTCGCGATAATTGGCAGAACAACTTACATTAAAGTATTTTCATCGAACTCACGTTATTTTATCACAGAATGAAAACTTTTGTGTTTTTTTGTACAAAAAAGAATAATTATATCTACAAAAAAAACGTTGTTTGTTAATTTTTATAAAACAAATTGCTCAGAATGAACTTTTTTGTTACTTTTGCAATCGATTACTTATTTATATTCTTTGTATATTTGACGAAAGCGTGCAATTGTTTGCATCATTACACAATATCAGCAATGATGATGCTATCAACATTTGAATTATTTCATAAATTACAAGAACGAACATAGCCTTGAGTTGCATATTATTTTGTTTTTGCAATAAGAGGAAAGGACAAATCTAAATTAAATTTTAAGTACTAATTAGTACATCCATATTATTAATTAAATTTATTTTTATATGAAAAAAATTTTACTATTGTTATCATGCTGCTTTACAACATTGTGTAGTGTTCAGGCAGAATTGAAGTATGGTACTTCAAGTAGCGACTTTTCTAATATGTCGCAAGCAAGCAGCAGCATTATGATGGCGAGTCCTTCTCCTGCAGTAGCACAGAAGAATCAAGTTGTATCAGCTTATTACAAAGCTGACACGAAAAAACTTACTGTTAATTGCTACCTCGTTAATGCATCTAGTCCAGCAAAGATTGAATTAATGTCCACTATGGGTGGAGCGAATGTTGTAGCTACACAAAGTGTTGATTTGAAGAAAAACCCACCATCAGCACAGTTTAGCTTCCAAAATCTGTCATCTGGTAGGTATGTTGCAATTCTTAGTGTTAATGGTTCTCGTTGTGCAGACATAACTGTGGATATTACTACTAATAAAGATGGTGAATTTATCAATCCATACGCTCAAATTTTAGAGAATAAAGTTTATAATCCAGGATACAACCCTGCAGCAGATATTGTAAAAGTGGATTACACCACGGCAAATCTGAATAATCCTTACATAAAAATTATTGACATAACTAAAAATACTATCTTGGGTTATAATTCTCAATATAAAAATGTTGTGGCCCAAAAAAGAATCTCAAATTCATCCACACCAGCAAGCACTAATATAAATGCCACCTTAGAAATGGGTAAAACTTATAAAATTGCATTATATGATGGTTCAACTGATTTGAACGTTAGTTGTAATATAACTCCTTATGCTTCTAAAGATGTAAAAGGACATATCCAAAATGTATTCACAACATCAGACAATAGACTTGGATTACAATTTATCCTGACAAATACATATCAACCTAGGGTATGTATTTTTGAGGGTACTGGTAATGACAAAAAATTTGTGAAGTATTTTGATATACAGAATTCAAGTTCACTGGCAACTATATATCGTAGCCCTATTTCCCTAAAACCAAATACGAAATATCGTGCTGAATTTGCTGACGGCGTACAGTTATTAGGCATTTATAGGGATTTTATAACTGCTCCACAAGCAGTGCCTTATAAGCATCAAATATCTAGTATTCACTTTGATCCAGATGGGTATTTGGTGATTTATTACCGTCTTGACCCTAATAATGAATATCATTCAGATGTAACTGTTAAGGTTTCAAATTCAGTTGGTTGGTCAACGATAGTAAAAGATACTCCTGATAGATATCTCGGAACAGTAAAAGTGAAAATTCCAAATGTAGTTGGCGATTTCTGGTATTATGTAACAGTAGAAGATAGGTGGGGTACTGGAGAAGGTAAAATTCATATTACCTACCAATCTAGAAAATAAGAAATCTTAAGTAAATATTGTTAATGGTGGCATGAACTATAGAAATGGTTCATGCCATTTTTATTGCATATAAACTACTATTAAAACAAATCGGAAAAATCCCCAAACAACTTTGACAATGGTAGTGTGTCCATTTTAATTGAAATAATTGAAATCGATATTTATCTGACTCGCCCATTCAAGACATTGTTTTTGTTGCGTTGCGAGACAAGTTTCTTAATCGCAACAAACAATTTCACAAACGTTTTCATTTAATTGAAATTTCTAAATTTTATCAAACATTAGCTATCACCTTGTTACACAAGTATTTGTATTTTTTGCAATATCAATAATTTCAATAAAAAGTATGCACGGATATTCGTGTTTCTCGCGATAACAGGCAGAACAACTCGCGTTATATTAGAAAAAAATCCCAAAATCGGCATACGATTTTTGGGAAAATGCAGTATAAGTAAGTAGAGGAGTGGTACGGAAGATAAAATGAAAAAATGTGCATAGCCATCATTAAGACAACTATGCACACATACTAAACATAACTATTAAGACTTATTGTGCCTCAATCTCCAATATACGGAACGGACTTGAAACGGACCTGAAACGGAGGTGGAACGGACCTGTCGTGTTCTTGTTTTACTCGAAT
>DBWI01000013.1:2915-3056 GCA_002308915.1 Christensenella sp. UBA1242
CGGATTTTTCTGTTAAGATTTGTTAAGCATGTGTTAATCTACTGAATATCTGCATTTTAAGTAAAAAGACATTGAAAAGGTCAAATGGTCAAATGGTCAAACATTTTTTACACACACTGTCTTTTCCTGATTTTGGTTTAC
>DBWI01000029.1 GCA_002308915.1 Christensenella sp. UBA1242
AGTTTGATAAAAATAAATAAAAAATATATTAAAATAAAAAATAATTATTTATTTTCAATAATTTCAAATAAAAAAAATAATTATTTAAAAAACAATCCAAATAATCAAATATATAATCTTGGGATAGGAGATGTAACACTCCCGTTTTCAAAACAATTAATCAATGTAATTCAAGATGCAATAGGGAAGCAAGGTGATATTAATTCATTCAAAGGTTATCCACCAGAGCTTGGTTATGACTTTCTAAAAAGTGCAATTTGCAAACATTTGTCAAAAAGGAATATACAAGTAGAAAGTGACGAGGTTTTTGTTAGTAATGGTGCGTGTTGCGACATAGGAAACATTTTGGACTTGTTTAGTGGTGCGACTGCGCTTGTTTGCAATCCAACTTATCCAGCATATTTCGACTCCAACTTTCTTTGTGGAAACAAAGTTGAATTTATGGAAGCAAAAAAGTCTAACAATTTTTTGCCAATGCCAAACCAGGTTCAAAGCCAAAGTTTAATTTATTTATGTTCACCAAACAATCCAACTGGTGCAACATATTCATACAGTCAACTTTGTAAATGGGTAGACTTTGCCAACCAAACCAAATCACTCATCATTTTTGATAGTGCATATGAAGCTTTTATTGAAGACAATAGTCCACATTCAATTTTTGAAATTCCAAATTCAAGAACTTGCGCAATAGAAGTTGCAAGCTTTTCAAAAAGTTTTGGCTTCACAAATCTTAGGTGTGGATACACAATCATTCCAAACACTTTAACTTTTGATGGAGCAAACATAAATTCAATGTGGGCAAGACGGCAATGTACATTTTTTAATGGTGTACCATACTGCATACAAAAAGGTGCTGAGTATTGTCTATCAAATCAAGGTCAAAATGATGTCAACAAAAACATTGATTATTACAAACAAAATGTAAAAATCCTAAAAGATTGTTTAGCAAAGTGCAATATTGAATTTTTGAGTTCAAATAATTCGCCATATATTTGGGCAAAGTGTCCTGGTGGCTATTCGTCTTGGCAGTTTTTTGATTATCTTTTGTCAAATGGTGTTGTTTGTGTCCCAGGTGTTGGGTTTGGTAGTGCTGGTGAAGGCTATGTTAGGTTTTCTTGTTTTGCTAGTCGTGAAGAAATAATCGGTGCGACAAAAATTCTTTTTAATATCAAAGTATAAAAATCTCGCTTTTTCACACAATAAAAGGCGAGGAGAAAATTATGGAATTAAAAAATAGTCAAACATTCAAAAATTTAGCAAAGTCTTATGCCGGCGAATGTCAAGCACATGTTAGATATAAGTTTATTGAGTATGGTGCACGCCAGCAAGGATACAAAACACTAGCCGAAATGATAGACAATCTTGTGTACAACGAATTTAATCATGCAAGAATGTTCTACACATTCATTCAACAAGCAAGTGATGAAACAATAGACAACATCGACATTAGTGCAGGCTATCCATTCAAAGAAAAATGGGATTTAGTAGAAAATTTGCGACTTGCAGCAGAAGATGAAGGAATGGAAGAAAATGTCATTTATCCAGAATATCGCAAAATTGCCGAAAAAGAAGGATTTACCGAAATTGCAAAACTTTATGATGACATCATTCAAGTTGAAAGTTGCCATCGAAAACTACTCACAGACCTATACAACCAACTAAGCGAAGGAACACTTTACAAAAAGCAAACAAAAGTAAAGTGGAAGTGTGCCGATTGTGGTTATGAAGCTGTTGGCTATGAGCCATGGGATGAGTGTCCGTTGTGTAAGGCTAAGCGTGGGTCTGTTATGCTCCATTTAGAATAAAACGAAAAAACAGGGCAAATTTCGTTGTTTCTACACAACGCTTTCACACAGTCACTTAGGGAACTAAGCTCTTGCGTGAAAACATTGTGTGAGCCTAGAACTTTGCACCTGTTTTTCCGTTTTATTTAATAGAATTAAAGAGTAATAACAAAAAAAGAGTGGCATATTTTGTCTTTCACACTCTTTTTTATTTTTATCTTTAATAACTTTTGAACTCCTGCGCAAACAAATCCACCGAGCCGCCTTCTTCATCTCTGTTTTTTTTATTCATAATTTGGGTAATGTTATTTTTATTATATAGTTAAATTTGAGTGCAAAATATTTTACTCTGTGTTATACTAAAAAAGTAATCAAAAAGGGAGGATTATATGAAAAAGAAAATTTTAAGTTTTGTGCTTGCATTTGTTTTTGTGCTTGCTGGTGGCTTTGTTTTTTCTGCTTGTGGTGATGATGGTATAACATTGGAAGAAGCTGGTAAGCTTATTGCTCAAGCTGCACACACGTTCTATGATGCACACAGATCAACAGAAGATTATTCTGCAATCACATATCATTTTGTTGAAAACGAAACATCAAAACAAAATGAAACGCTTGAATACAAAGCAACTGCAGAAGCCGAACAAACAACAACTGGAACTTTTGAACACAAGTTTGTTACAACCAAAGAGACAACTCTTGCAATCAAGAAGGAAGGTGAGCATCTTGTTGCACAAATGGACATTGTTAATACTGAAGTTGAAACTGGGAATGCTGTTCACGAACAGAATGAAACACTTGTAGCAGTAAACAATACAACTGTTACAACAATCAGTTATCGTTTATTCCACTATATGAATGGAGAAACACAAAACAATATTTTGCTTTACACAAAAAGTCAAACACTCAATGGACAAAATGTTGCAAATGAAACACAAAAGATGTATTCATCAAAATCAAATATGAATGATTATGATAGTTTTGTTGAATCAAATTTAATTAAGTACACTAACCTATTTATGAAATACAATTTCTTTAGTTTTAGTGGTGAAATAATGATGGTCTATGATTCATTGGTTTCTGTTGAAAAAGATGGTAACCAAGTTAAAATTAATTTTGGATATACCACAAATCAAATTGATTCAGATGATTGGCAAGTTGTTGATGTTGTTTCAAATCAACAGGCATATTTCAAAGATGGAAAGGTTTGGAAAACAGATTCTAACATCAAGCAAACAAGTGAAAATTTCTCAATGGAAGTAAGTACAACATTTGATTACACCGAAACAGCAATAGTTGACACAACATTACCAGAAGACCTTGCTGAAGCAGGTTATGGAGAATTTACTTGGTTATTTGGTGATTATTTTGCAGAGGATTTAAGTGATTTAACAGATATTGGTGGATTGTTTTCATAATTAAAAACAACATAAAATGACTTGCAAAACGCAGGTCATTTTTTGTTGTGAAAAACAATTTTGAATAAAGTGATTGACAATTTTATTTTTGAGAATATAATTGTTTTTGTAAACTAAATTTATCTATAAAAAAGACAAGTAGTTCAAAGTCACTTCTTTAAGAGAGTAACGGTCGTGGCTGAAAGCCGTTTAAGAATATTTTGATATGAAACCACTTTTTTGGATAAGGTTGTGAGCCAATTCACAAAACAAGGTGGCACAAGTTTGTGCAACTAAGGTGGAACCGCGATAATATCGTCCTTAGAAAGTTTTTTCTATTGACGATTTTTTTTATTAAAAATTGTCAAAAAACTAGTGGAATTGGACAAAACAAAAAAGGAGAGAAAAATGGAAAAAGAAGAATTACAACACAGAGCAAGACACACGATGAGCCATGTTCTTGCAGCAGCAATCAAAAGTTTGTTTGGTGATGATGTCAAGTTTGGTATTGGACCAGCAATTGACAATGGTTTTTACTATGACTTTGATATGGAGCACAGTTTGACACCAGAAGATTTTGACAAGATTGATGCAAAAATGCACGAAATTGTAAATCAAAATTTGGATATGGTAAAAGAAGTTATTTCAAGAGAGCAAGCACTTGAAATGTTTAAGGACCAAACATACAAAGTTGAACTTATCAATGATTTGCCAGAAGATGCCGAAATATCAATCTACAAGCTTGGTGATTTGTTTACAGATTTGTGCAAAGGTCCTCATGTTGAGAATACAAAAATGCTTCGTGGCTTTGCATTCAAAATAAACAGAGTTAGTGGCGCATATTGGCGTGGAAGCGAAAAGAACAAGATGATGCAAAGACTTTATGTCTTTGGGTTCTTGGATAAAGCAGACCTAAAGGAACATTTGCACCTTTTGGAAGAAGCAGAAAAACGTGACCACAGAAAACTTGGCAAAGACCTTGGAATATTTATGTTCAATGACCTTGTTGGCAAAGGTCTTCCAATGTGGCTTCCAAACGGATTTTTACTTAGAAGAAAGTTAAACGATTACATTATGGACAAAGAGCTTGAACTTGGCTATCAACATGTTATGACACCAAGTTTGGCAACAGTTGATTTGTATAAAACTTCTGGACACTGGGACCACTATCACGAAGATATGTTTCCAGTTATGGAGCGTGATGAAGAAGCATATGTGCTTAGACCAATGAACTGTCCACATCACATGATGATATACAAAAACTTTATGCACTCATACAAAGATTTGCCAATAAGAATTGCAGAAGTTGCAAACGACTTTAGATTTGAAGGCAGTGGCTCACTTTGTGGAATAGAAAGAGTTAGATGTTTTACGCAAAATGACTCACATATTTTCTGTCGTCCAGACCAAATCAAAGATGAAGTTAATGGTGTAATCAAACTTATTCTTGATGTATACAAAGACTTTGGTTTTGAAAACTATGAATTCAGACTATCACTTCGTGATAAAAATAATGTAGAAAAATATTTTGGTCATGATGAGCTTTGGGAAAAGAGTGAACAAGCACTTCGTGAAATTTTGATTGAAAGGGGTGTAAAGTTCTATGAAGCAGAAGGCGAAGCAGCATTCTATGGACCAAAAATTGACGTTCAAGTAAAGAGCGTTCTTGGTCATGATGTAACACTTTCAACTGTTCAACTTGACTATCAACTTCCAGAAAGATTTGAACTTGAATATGTTGATGAAAACAACCAAAAAGTTCGCCCAGTTGTTGTTCACAGAGCAATACTCGGCTCACTTGACAGATTTGCTGCATTCCTAATTGAAGAAACAGCAGGCAACTTCCCACTTTGGCTTTGTCCTGTTCATGCAAAAATCTTGCCAATAAGCGACAAGTTTATTGATTATTGCAAAGATGTTCAACAAAAAATGCGTGAAAATGGTTTGGCAGTTGACATAGATGAACGAAATGAGAAAATAAGCTACAAAATTCGCAGTGCTATTTCCGAAAAAGTTCCATATCTTGTAATTATAGGAGAAAACGAGATAAACGAAAATGCTATTTCTGTTAGAAAACGTGGAACAAATGAAACGGTTAAGTATTCTGTTGATGAGTTTATTGAAATGCTCAAAAAAGAAATAAAAGACAAAAAATAAGCCATTTTTGATTAATATTGACTTTTGTGTTTTTATATTTTACAATATAAACAAAGGAGCGAGTTATGTCTGAAAAAGAACCTATAACTAGAAAAGATTTTTATGCAATAATTAAAGATATTTTTGGTAATGGTGTCATCGAAGAGAAAAGACAAGCTGCCAGACAGCAACTTGTTGCATTACTACAAGAAGACAAAGAAGCAAGAAGATTTTTTGTAACCCAAGTTTCCAATTTGCATTTCAACATGGCTTGCGAAGAGTTAAATTTACCACCAGAATTTGTTGAAAAAAGAAGACAAATAGAAACAGAAATAGTTAGAAATCCAAGTTCCTACAAATTAAGTGTTGTTCAAGAATCTTTTTGTGATTTATTTTTCAAAAATGATAGCAAAAATGTTTTTTTGATGATTCAAACCATAAAAGAAAGAGCAGAAATTGTTCCAGAGTATAGACAAACTTACGAAAAGTACAGAAGATTATTTGAACTTGCAGAAAAAATCACATCTCTTGACGAATCTCAAAGAGAAGAACTTGATGTATTGATGACTGAATTTGTTCAAACTGCAAAAGAGTTAGGGCTTGATAGTGGCGAAAAAGTCAATGCTGTCTTTGACGAGCTGTATCAACAAGGTAAGCAAGATTTCAAGGACGAACTTAACGAACAATTAAAAAATACACAAGATTTATATGAAGGCATTGAACCAGAAACAATAGAAACAGCAGATGGCAGAAAAGTTCAATTCTACAAAATACAAAATCAAACAGAACATCAAAGAAATTTTACAATCATGGGGCGAAGCACATCTATTCGTGAGTCCATGAAACGAGAAGGTGCTATTGATGCATACCTTGAAGCTGCAAGCGATAATGAGTATTGGTCATATAGTGTAATTAATCAATCGAGAAGAGGTAAATTTTATTGCGAAAAGTTTAGCAATCATGTTACTTTTGGCTATTTGACTCCACCAAGTGGGGATGTGATATCATTAATACTTCAAGATGGACAAACCAATGGTTATAAAATTTCAAATAAAAAATTTATTGTGAGAAACAATATATTGCCACTTAATGAATTTATCAAACAAACAAGGGGAAATTACAACGAAGTTGTAATAACACATCCCGAAGAATTAAAACCAGACATGATTATATGCAAAGGTCCAGAGCCAAGTGAAGATGAAATACAAATTGCTGCGGCATTTGGCATTCCTCTTGTTTACATAGACAAGTCATGCTATCCAGAATTGGCAAATGAAGAAACAAATGAAGTAATATCACCATCAAAGATAGCAGCGGACAATCCTTTAATGTATGAAGAAAAAGATGCTTTGGTATTAGTGAATAGTTCCCAAAGTGAAATAGAAAGATAAATAATAAAAGGTGAATTATGGTAGGTGTAATTGTTTGTGCAGGAAAGAGTACAAGACTTTTTCCTTGCACAAGATTTTTAAGCAAGCAACTTTTGCCACTTTATGACAAGCCACTCATTTATTATCCTGTTTCCATGTTAATCAAGGCAGGTATAAAAGATATTGCAATTGTGGTTAATCCCGAAAATTATGATAACTATCAAAAACAACTTGGCAATGGCGAAAGATTTGGCATAAACATAAAATATTTTATTGATAATGAGCAAAAGGGCACAGCAAGAGCACTTAGCTTTGCTGGAGAATTTTTCAAAGGTCAAAAATTGTGCTTTATTTTGGGCGATAACTTCTTTTATGGCAAGCAATTTGATGAGGAACTCAAAAAGGCAGTACAGCTAAAAAGTGGTGCTTATGTTTTTGGATATCCAGTAAAAAATCCAAAAGCATTTGGTGTTGCAAAGTTCGATAAAAATGGCAAAGTGGTTGAACTAATAGAAAAACCACAAAACCCACCATCAAACTTGGCAATCACAGGTATTTATTGTTATGACGAAAAATGTTATGACTATGTTCAAAAAGTTGTGCCATCTGCTCGTGGCGAATATGAAATAACAGATGTAAACAATATGTATCTTAATGACGGCGAACTTAACTTAGTTAAGTTAAACAAGAAAAATTATTGGTTAGATGCCGGAACAAGTGAAGGTTTGTTCCTTGCAAGCAAGTATGTTTATGGCGAGATAAAAAAGACCAAAAAACAAATTGGTTGTTTGGAAGAAGAAGCATACAAGCAAGGATTTATCACCAAAGAACAACTAAAAACTGCTTACGAAGAACAAAAAAAGTCAAGTTATGGCGAATATCTAAAAAACCTATTATAAATTATATTTGACAAAAGTAATTAACTTTTATATACTAGGATAGTTTTGTATAAGACTATCCTGTTTTTTTAGTCGTTTTAAGTCTTAATGCAAAGGAAATAAAAATAGGAGGGAACAATATTATGGCAATGAAAAGAACATATCAACCAAAGAAGAGAAGAAGACAAAATGTTCACGGTTTCAGAAAAAGAATGAGTACCAAAAGTGGTAGAAATGTACTCAAGAGAAGAAGAAACAGAGGCAGAAAAGTTTTAGCTGCCTAAAGTTAAGGATTTTTTGAATGATTAAAAGTGAAAATCGTTTAAGAAAAAACAAACATTTTAAATTCATATACAAACACGGCACAACAAAAAGTTTTGATTATTTGGCATTAACTTATGCCAAAACCAAAACCAGCCCACTCAAAGTTGGATTTTCTGTTTCCAAAAAAGTTGGCAAAAGTGTTATAAGAAGCAAGGTTAAAAGAAGATTAAGAGAAGCATTTTGTGCTTTGCAAAAAGAAATTAACCAAGGCTATAACTACATTTTTTCTGCCAAAGAAGGAATACAAAATCTTGACTATTGGCAAATTAAGCAAAATATGCAAGAACTACTAAAAAAGTGTAATCTTTATGAAAGTGATAATTGATATTTTAACTTTTCCAATAAAAATTATATTTTTGGCGCTTATATATTTTTATAAGTATTGCATATCGCCGTTAATTCCAAGAACTTGCAGGTTTATTCCATCTTGTTCAACATATGCCGCTATAGCAATCAAACAGTTTGGAATATTCAAAGGTACAACTCTTGCAATTAAAAGAATTTTAAGATGTCGCCCACACGGAAAGTGTGGCTATGATTTTATACCACAAAACATCAAGGGAGATAGTAGATGGATAATTTAATTTCGAACTTGTTGATGTCTCAACCTGGTGGACTTTGGGAAAGAATAATAATGGGATTAGAAAGTGGACTTGGTACATTTGCACTTTCTATCATTTTGTTAACAATAATAATAAAACTCATTATGTCGCCTGTGGATTTCTTTAACAAAAGAACAAGCAGAAAAATGCAAAAAATGCAGGCAAAAATTCAACCACAGATTGATGCAATTAACAAAAAGTACGCAAATGATGACAAATTAAAAAATCAAAAACTTGGTGAACTTTATCAAAGAGAAAAAATCAATCCAATGGGTTCATGTGGAATAATGATTCTCAACATTGGATTAACACTTGCAATATTCATTACATTGTTTAATGGAATGAACACAATGGCAAGTTACAAAATTGCAAATCAATATGAACAACTTCAAATTGCATATGTTCAAGAATATGCTGGAGACGGCTTAAATCTTGACCAAAAAGATGAAGAAGGTAATCAAAAAAGTGTTTACGAAATTTGTTTGCCATACATTCAACAAATCAATGCAAGCGAAGACCAAAGTGTTAAAGATACAGCACATGCAAATGTACAAAAAAAATATCATGAAACAAAAGAAAGCTTTTTGTGGATAGAAAATATTTGGATGGCAGATACTCCATTCAAAAATTCAATTCCTTCATATAGTGAGTATGCAAGTGTTGCTCGTCTTTCAAAAGAAGACAGAGAGAATGAAGAATACAAAGCAGTGTACGAACAAATCATGAATCCACTAAAAGAAAGTACAGGAAGAGTTAATGGTTTCTTTGTATTAACAGTTCTTTGTGCAGCATTAGCATTCTTAAACCAATGGCTAATGACAAGAAAAAATCCAGCACCAGCAGGACAAAAAAGATTTGGTATTGCAATGATTTTAATGCCACTTCTTATGGCATTTTTCACTTTGTTATACACAACAATGTTCTCGTTATACATGATAACAGGACAACTTGTAACATTGGCAACAACACCACTTATTGATTTAATCAATGATAAAATTGACAAAATCCAAGAACAAAAGAAAATTCCAAAAGACAGATTAAAAAGAATTTAATCGTCAAATAATAAAATAAAGGAGACAAATATGCTTAGTGTAGAAGCAACAGGCAAAAATGTTGAAAAAGCAATAGAAAATGCCTTGTTTGAATTAAAGGCACCAAGAGAAGATGTTGATATCAAAATTCTCGACGAAGGTGGACTTTTTAGAAAGGCAAGAGTAATTGTTTCAATTTCTCCAGAAGAAGAAGAGAAATATCAAAAAAGAGAAGCATTAAGAAATCAACCAGAACCAGAAGATGTTTTGGAAGAAGAGCCAAAAGAAAAAGAAACTCTTGAACAAAAACTCGCAGAAGAAGTTGATGCCGAAGATGAAGTTGCAGAAGAATTACCAGAAGAACCAAAACAAGAAGCAAAAGCAGAAAAACATTACCAAAAAGATGATGCTCCAGCAAATGATCTCAAAAAAGCAAAAGAATTTTTGGATGGTTTCCTTGCTAAGTCTAGTTTAACAGGCACACTTGAAATTTCTGAAACAGAAGAAGAAATTTTTGCCAACATAGTTGGCTACAGTGATATAATTGGATATCGTGGTGAAGGACTTAACAGCCTTCAATACCTTGCAAATGTTTATGTTCAAAAGCATAATCGCCATGCAAAAAAAGTTCGCATAGATTGCGACAACTATCGCAAAAGAAGAGAAGAATCTTTGATTGCACTTGCAAATCGTATGGCAAAAAAAGCAGAAAGAACACACTCAAGTGTAAAACTTGAACCAATGACTGCAAATGAGCGTAGAATAATCCACACAGCACTTGCAGACAGTGAAACTGTAGAAACATATAGTAAGGGTGAAGAACCACACCGTTATCTTATCATCAAACCTAAAAACTAAAAAAAAGAGCCAATTACTGCGTTTACTGTCCAACACTCTCACACAGTCACTTACTAATTTGTAAGCTCCTGCGTGGAAGTATTGGCCGAGCCTTGTACTAGGCTCTTTTTTTTAGTTTTATATTATATGACGAGCCTAGAACTTCACGCTATTTTTTATTTTTTTTATGTAAGCCGAGTCTAGAACTTCACGCTATTTTTTAATTTTTAATATTGATAAGTTGAGCCTTGTACTAGGCTCTTTTTTTATAGGTTATTTTTGATTGCCGAGCCTTGTTTTTTGTGTCTGTTTTTTATTCTTAAAATTTATTTTAAGGAAATTGGTGTTTTTTGGTGCAAAATTAAATATTTTGTGTCATAATATATTTAATAAAATTCTTTATAGGGGGAATTATGGAGAAAACAAAAAAGAATTGGCTTTTGATAGGTCTTTTGGCACTTATTGTGGTACTTTGTCTTGGCATCGGTTTTAGTTTGCCAAAAAATCAAGTTGAAACTGTACATGCCGACCTTGCAAATGTTGCAGTATCTGAATTGCAAATTGTATTACATAAAAGTGACCATACCACTAGCTCTACTACATTTGATGGTGGCAAATATTTGCATATCAACCCTTCTTATCAAACAGTAGAGACAAACAGCTCAAGTGCTGGTGCAGATATGGAATATGATGCAAGCACAGGTGTTTTGAAACTTTATGACACTGACAATATGGGAACCTACAATAGAAATATTTCTCTTTATGGATTAAACACATCTGACAAGCAATTAACTATTGAAGATTATTATAATGGCTTTCATTTCTATAACTTGGCATTTGAAAAAGGAAATTTAACCATAGAAAATGTTGCTGGAAATGGCAACATTAGTTGGCAAAATAAATTTAAGATTAATGGAGAATTGACTATCCGTGGCAATACAAAGATTATGCCAACACTCAGTGCAACTGGTTATAATACAAGTGTTAATAACATAATTGAAGCAGGAACACTCAAACTTTTGGATAATGCATCATTAACTTATTATGCAGAAGTTAATGACAATGTTTATTCTCTTGTATATGTTAACAGTTTGGTTTTGAATACTGATGGAAAACTTTATCTTGACTCAAAAGACGAACCTGATACTCAAAAAGTTCTTTACGCAGATGATGTAACTCTCACAAAGTGTGGAAAAATTACACTTGCTGGTCCAGATAACTATACAGAAAAATTGACAAATTCAACATATTTAAGAAATGCTCCAACAACACCAATTTCTGGTTATTATGCAGCAATAATTCAAGAGGGTAATGTTTATGATGGATATCTCAAAACTTACTATTTGATACCTGATTCAACATATTTTACAGTTTCATTTGGCAAAAATGGTGGAACGGGGACAATGAGCGCTTATGAAAATGTTAATGGAACTATTGTGTTGCCAATATGCACATTTACACCACCAGAATATGAAGGTGGTTTAGAATTTCAATATTGGGCTGACAAATCAAATGGCGGAAATACCTATACAGAAGGATATTCTTATACTTTAGTTAAGGATATAATATTTTATGCACGTTGGAGAACTGCACAAAATCACACTGTAAGTTTTGATGCAAATGGTGGAAGTGGCAGCATGACTGGTGGAAGTTATAAAGGTGCATATGTTTTGCCAGAATGTTCGTTAACAGCACCAGTTGGCAAACAATTCAAATGCTGGGCACTTGGCAGTGCAAGTGCAACAACACAATTTAATGCTGGTGACACTTATTATTTGCATGGAGACAGCACAATAACTTTTTATGCTGTTTGGGAAGATGCGCCAAGAGAATTTACAAGTGTGCCATCAAATGCAACAAAGCAAGTTGGACAAACCTTTACTGCAACTTGGGCAGTAAACTTTGATGCTGTTGAATATGGTGTTAATTTCTGGAATGGTTCAGCTTGGCAAGAACTATATCATTATGATGCTAATACAACAACTGCAGGAACTCAAATGAGTTATGACATAACAAGCGATGCTGCTGGTGAAAAAAGATATGCAATTGATTGTTATTATACAGAATTTGATTATATAACAAGTCAAGAATTTACAATTACTTGGGAAATCCCAGAACCAACAGAATATATGTATGTGTATGTAACAAATGGTGCCGAAGGTTCAAATGATATCAATTATGCAGATGAAGGAACAGAAATCACTTTGGCAACACCAGCATCAATTAACTTTGTTGCACTAGAGCATTATCACTTTAAGGGTTGGGCAATTGGTGCAGTTAATGCAACACCACTCAAACAACCAGGCGAAAAGATTACAATTTCAGCCGAAACATATATCTATGCAATTTGGGAAGAAGATACAACATATTCAGTTACATATTATGCAAACAATGGCAGTGGAGATGATGTTGGCGTTTATGGACTTTATGCAGGCGAATACACATTGAAAAACATAACTGAATTTGAATTTGATGCACCAAGTGGCAAACAATTTAAAGGTTGGTCATATTCAAACAATGGTGAAATTATTAATACAGCAACAATCACACTTGATGACAACAAAGAACTCTATGCAATTTGGGAAGATATTCCAGTAGTTAAATATGCTATATCATTCAATTCTAATGGCGGAACAGGAACAATGGCAAATGTTGAGTATGCAGGAACATACACATTGCCAACATGTACCTTTGTTGCACCACAAGGAAAAGTGTTTGCTGGTTGGGCATATTCATCTAATGGAGCAGTAATTGCTACTGCACAAATAACAGTTTCAGCTAACATTGAACTTTTTGCAATTTGGGGAGATGCACAATACACAATCACAGTAAATTATGGAACTGCAAGTGTTAATTCTGCAACACAAGGCACAACAATAACTCTAACAGCAGATGCTCCACAAGAAGGATACGAGTTTGACAAATGGACAGGTGTTGGTGTTACATTTGCAAATGAGAACAATACAACAACAACATTTGTTATGCCAGCAGGTAATGTTGTGGTAACAGCAACCTACAAAGCAGTTAGCGCTCCAGTTAATCCAGACCCACAAGTTGAACCAAATCCAGAAGACAAAGGTGGACTTGGTGCAGGTGCAATTGTAGCAATTGTTCTTGCTGTAGTTGTTGTTGGCGGAGTTGGTGGTTTTGCTCTTGCTTGGTTTGTTTTCCAAAAGAAAACGTGGGCAGATTTAACAGCGGCAATCAAAAAACTTGGCAAAAAGACAGGCACAAAGAAAAGTACAACCAAAAAGCCTGCAAGCAAAAAGACAACAAAATCTTCAACCAAAGAAACAGAAGAAAAAAAATAGTCAAATAAACACAAAATGACTTAGCTAATCGCTAGGTCATTTTTTTATTATTCTGGGGTAAATTTTTGTAAAATTGCAACCTTTCTTTTTTGTTGTCTTTATTCCTACAAAAATCAAGGCACAAATCAATATATTGTGTTCAAAATTTTGTTTGTAAAATTTTTCACAATATATAGTTTTTGACCGATTGTATAAAATCAATATATTGTATAGTTATGTGTAATTTTAAGTAAAAAACACAATATGATGTGTTTTTGTGTCATTTTGGTTATAATTTAATATCCATATTTTAAGACTTTTTTTTCGTCAAAAAAAGTCAAGCAAATTTCAAAAATTTTTTCAACTTTATTTTTGAAAAATGTTTTATTTTTTTGCCATTTTATTTGTATAATGAACACAAATTTAAAGTGGGAGGTTTTATTATGATTCAAGTTATAAAAAAGAAAGGGACAATAGAAGAGTTTGATGCAGAAAAAATCAAGTCTGCAATTCAAAAGTCTGCAAACAGGGTTATGGTAAAACTTTCAGAAGAACAAAAAGAAGAAGTGTGCAAAGATGTGCTTTCACATATTGCAGACGGAAGTGCAGTTCCAATTTTAACAATGCACAATTTGGTTGAAACAGCGTTGGACAAAGTTGACCCCAAAGTTGCAAAGAGTTATAGGGAATATCGTGACAACAAAGCTTCTTTTGCAAGAATGTTAGACAAAGTGTACAACAAAAAACTTGGACTTAACTTTATTGGTGACAGAAGTAATGCAAATGCAGATAGTGCAATCATCACAACTCAAAGAGCAATTGTATACAATGAGCTTAACAGCGAACTATACAAAAAGTTCTTTTTAACCGAAGAAGAAGAAAGAGTGATGAGTGAAGGGTATATTTATATTCATGACCGTGGCTCAAGATTGGATAGTTTCAACTGTTGCTTAGCAAACGTAAAAGGTATTTTGCAAGGTGGATTTGAAATGGGCAATTTGCACTACAACGAGCCAAAAACTCTTGATGTTGCCTTTGACCTTATTGGTGATATCATTATGAATATGGCAAGTTGTCAATATGGTGGTTACACAATTTCCGAAATTGACAAATTGTTATCGCCTTATGCAGAACTTAGCTACAAAAAATATTTCAAAGAATATGAAGATATTGTTGGCGAATATGCAAAAGGTCAAGATGTATCACAAAAAGCAGATGAATATGCAATGAAAAAAATCACAAGAGATTTTGAACAAGGTTGGCAAGGTCTTGAAATGAAACTCAACAGTGTTGGTTCAAGCAGGGGTGACTATCCTTTTACTGCAGTGTCTTTTGGACTTGGCAGGGGTAGGTTTGAAACACTTTGCACTTCAATTGCAATGAAAGTTCGTAAAGGTGGACAAGGTCCAGATGGATTCAAACATCCAGTGTTGTTCCCAAAACTAAGTTTCTTCTACGACAAAGATTTGCATGGGCCAGGCAAAGAACTTGAATGGCTTTTCTTGGAAGCAATTGATTGTTCAAGCAAGTCAATGTATCCAGACTATATGTCTTGCACTGGTGATGGCTATTGCAGTGATATATACAAAAAGTATGGCAGAACAATTTCTCGTATGGGTTGCAGAGCAACTCTTGCACCTTGGTACGAGCGTGGTGGGTTTGTTCCAGAAGATGATGATGACAAACCAACATTTGAAGGCAGAATGAACATGGGGGCAATCAGTTTGCACTTCCCAATGATTTTGCAAAAGGCAAAAAATATTTTTGAAAAGCAAAGTGAAAAATCTCTTGACGATATCTTCTTTGAAGAACTTACATATTATTGCAATCTTATTAGGGATATTCACAAGCGTACATTTGAGTACTTTGCAAAAAAGAAAGCAGGCACAAATCCATTGGCATTTTGTCAAGGTGGAATATATGGTGGACACTTTCATCCAGAAGAACAAATTGGCAGAGAATTTTTGCGTCCAATGACAGCTTCTTTTGGTATCACAGCACTCAATGAAACACAATATCTTTACAATGGCAAATCTTTGGTAGAAGATAATTCATTTGCACTCAAAATTTTGGCATTTATGCACAATCTAAAAGTTCAAGCAACGCAAGAAGATGGAATTTTGTATGCTCTTTATGGCACACCAGCAGAAAGTTTGTGTGGGCTTCAAGTTGAACAATTCCGTAATATGTTTGGTGAAACAAAGGGAATAACAGACAAACCATACACTTCAAACAGTTTCCATTGCGCTGTATATGAAAATATTTCTCCAATCCAAAAGCAAGATATTGAATACAAGATGTATCACTATTGCACAGGTGGAGCAATTCAATATTGCAGATATCCACTTGGCTACAACATTGAAGCAATGGTTAGCATGGTAAGGCGTGCAATGGATATGGGATTTTATGAAGGCGTAAATCTTCAACTCGATTATTGTGAAGATTGTGGACACCAATTTATTGACAGTGACAAATGTCCAAAGTGTGGCAGTGAAAATTTGACAAGAATAGAAAGAATGAATGGCTATTTGGGATACAGTCGTGTTAATGGTCGTTCAATGTATGCTGACCACAAGTTAGCAGAATTCAAAGATAGAAAATCAATGTAGGTGAATATGAATTATCATAATATTTTGCATGATGATATGTTAAATGGCGATGGAATGAGAGTCACTTTGTTTGTAAGTGGCTGTTCTTTGCATTGCAAAAATTGTCAAAATCCATGTACTTGGAATTTTGACGGCGGCATATCGTTTGATGATGATGCAAAATGTGAAATTTTCAATGAACTTTCAAAAGATTATATTTCTGGAATAACGCTCACAGGTGGGCATCCGCTCGAACCACAAAATTTGGGTGAGTGTGAACAACTTTGCAAAACAATAAAAAACAAATTTCCACAAAAAAACATTTGGATATATACAGGCTACAAGTACGAAAAAATAAAAGATTATTCAATCCTAGACTATGTTGATGTTCTTGTTGATGGCAGTTATGTGGATGAACTTCGTGACATTTCTCTCAAATGGCGTGGCTCAAAAAATCAACGAGTTATTGATGTTCAAAAGAGTAGGCAAAACAATCAAGTTATATTACATTGTGAATAAAAACAAAAAACAGAGCGAATAACTTCGTTTCTGGCAAACTTGTCAGCACAGTCATTTACGATATTGTAAACTCGTGCGCTGTCAAATTTGCCGAGCCTTGTTCTTCATCTCTGTTTTTTGTTTTTATTTAGTTGTAGCGTCTAGCCTTGTTCTTCATTTCTAGTTTTTATTATATATAATAATTTATACAATTTATTTTGTTTTTTCTCTTGACAAGCCAAAACTTTATTGATATAATCACACTCGTGTGATTTTCGTTAATCATACACAAAGTCCTAGCTTTGCTATAGCTAGGCCATAAAAACAAACAGCAGGTAGCAACTTTATTATTCATTTGTTTTACCGTAATTGCCTAATTTTGTGGCAAGTGTGCATGTTGTGTTTAAAGCGTATATTATGCGTTTTTTATGCAAAGGCGAATGGTCGAACACTTATGAAGCAGTAAAATTGCTTATAAGTGTTCGTTTTTTGTTTTAATGTGTTATAGCAAAATCTTAATAAAGGAGGAAGAAAATGCCTACAATCAACCAGTTAGTTCGTAGTGGTAGAAAAACTTTTGAAAAAAAGAGTAAATCTCCATTGCTTGAAAACTGCCCACAAAAACGTGGTGTATGTTTGGCTGTAAAAACAACCACACCAAAGAAACCTAACTCAGCTCTTCGTAAAATTGCCAGAGTTAAGCTTTCAAATGGACAAGAAGGTACTTGTTATATTCCAGGAATTGGACACAACCTTCAAGAGCACAGTGTTGTTTTGGTTCGTGGCGGAAGAGTTAAAGACTTGCCTGGTGTAAGATATCACATCGTTCGTGGAAGTCTTGATACTGCCGGTGTTGCAAAGAGAATGCAAGCACGTTCAAAATATGGTGCAAAGAAACCAAAGAAATAAAATCTAATTTACTAATTTATTAAAAGGAGAATATTATGCCAAGAAGAAGTGGAGTGCCAAAAAGAGATGTACTTCCAGATCCAAAATTCCACAACAAACTTGTAACAAAATTTATTAACCAAGTTATGTATGATGGAAAGAAAGGCATTGCTCAAGGAATTGTTTACGGTGCTTTTGATATTATTTCAAACAAGACCGGTGGAAATCCAATTGATGTGTTTACACAAGCAATCGAAAATGTAAAACCAGTTCTTGAAACAAAAGGTAGAAGAGTTGGTGGTGCAACATATCAAGTACCAATGGAAATCAGACCAGAAAGAAGACAAACTTTGGCAATTCGTTGGATAGTTTTATTCGCAAGAAAACGTAATGGCGAAAGAACAATGGAAGAAAAAGTAGCAGGCGAACTTATGGATGCATACAACAATCAAGGTGCTGCTATTAAGCGTCGTGATGAAATGCACAGAATGGCTGAAGCTAACAAAGCTTTTGCTCACTACAAATGGTAATTTGAAAAATTTTAATTTTGAATAACTGCGTTTGCTGTCAAATTTCTCACACAGTCATTTGGGTAACCAAACTCCTGCGTGAATAAATTTGCCGAGCCTTGTTCTTCAATTTAAAATTTTCCAAATACAATTTAATTTATTTAAATTTTAATT
>DBWI01000034.1:0-35964 GCA_002308915.1 Christensenella sp. UBA1242
TTATAAAAAAAATAATTAAAAAATTATATTTACAGCAAAAGGCACATAAAAATGCATTTTGAAAATTGTATGATCAAAGTTATATTTCGCAAAAAATAAAAAAATACGCTTTGAAATATAAATTTTTATGACTTTTCTGAAGAAAAAATACAACATTAAAAACTTAAAAATATAGTTGCATGTAAATTCAACTATATTGCCAAAACCCTTTAATTATAACACTTTTATATGGTTGAATGTTTTTTCAACTATAAATAAAATACAGAAAAGAAAGAATAAAAGTTTTAAATATGTAGCCCAGAAAATTTCGGAGTATAAATTTCACTGCCCACCAAAAACATACAACTGTTTACTTTAATTTACCAAAAATATTCAAACTGATTTGTTGTTGAAAATTTATTACTATAACTTTATTAAAGCATCACAAAACATAGTAAGCAAAAATACTTAATAATAACAAAAATAATCTTGATAACAAACTACAAGAATTTTAATATCGTATCATAATCTCAACAAAATACCACGATGAATATTAACAAAGTTTAATGTAAACTTTTTATTTCAACCTTTGTTGTAAAATGAAAAAATATTTTATGCAAAATTAAAATTTTACTCAAATATTATATTCACATCGATTACACAATGATTGTTGGAATTTTTAATAAATTATGCAAAAATTATCAAAAATTAATCTTTTTTACTTGTTTTTTAATGTGTTTTTGCTTATTTTTTATTATTTTTCATTATTCAATGTAAAATAACATTAGGTTAAAATTTTAATTTACAACAAAAAAAGCTCACAAAATTGTGAGCTTTTAAAAGCAAATTTTTATACTGCCAAGCCTGTTAATGTTACAATAATTCCAACAACAACACCAATAGCATAAAGCGATAATAGTATTAAAAGATTTTCCCAAACTTTTTTGTTTCTTGCAAACAAAACAACAATTCCGACACCACTACCAGCACAAAGTCCAGCAAGCATAGCGCCAAAGGTGATTCCACCTGCCATATAAAATTCAACAAGAAATACCGAAGAAGCACAAGATGGAATTAATCCTACAAATGCAGCAATAATTGGTTGAACAAATTTGTTTGATGTGAATATATATTTCAAATTTTCTATGCCAGCATATTCAATAATTACATTAACAACAAATGTTGCAATAAGCAAAAATGCTGCTATTTGTAAAGTATGAATAAGTGCATCCAAAAATATATTATGGACGCAATCACCATGCTCATGTTTATGCTCATGTTTTTCATCTTTTTCATGTTCTTCGCAATTTTGGCCATGAATAACATGACTAATTGAGCAAGTAGTTAATTCACAATCATGATTATGTTCTTCTTGAAATACTTTTTCATTTACTTGTTGTTTTCTTTTAAAACACCTTAGAACAATATCAATCAAATAACCAAAAGCAATTGCACATACTATTTTTATTCCAATTAGTATAAGCATTGGAACAATAAACTTTGGATGTGAAATCATAAGCGGTATTGCTTCATCACTTGTTGCAACCATAACCGCAATAAGCGTCCCAAGAGTTATTGCTCTTTTTGAATACAAGTCACTCATAACCACAGAAAATCCACATTGCGGAATACATCCAACAGCTCCACCAACAAGTGGACCATATTTTTTTGTTTTACTCATAAATCTTGCATACCTATTGTTTGTATTATGCCCCAAATAACTCACAAGCAAATATACAAGATAAAGTATTGGAAGAACTTTTAGGGTATCTAAAAGCGTATCCAAAATTACTTCCCACATAATTTCCTCTCTAAAAACGCAATGATTATACCATAAAAAAACCAAAAGTCAACTAACTTTTGGCGTTTTTGTATTATGAATTAAAATATTCTTCAAGTTCGTTGTAACCCTGTTCTGTAACAACCGTTGATTTCATTTGACTCCAAAGTTCTTGGCTTGTTGGAAATTTATCATACATATAATTTAGATTTGTACTAGACACTGTTATAGTTGTTGGATTAATTGCTCCACAAGTACTATTTTTGTCATAAAAATCAGTACTGAAGTTTGAAACATAACTTTTTTGGACAAATAATCTTGGAATAGAGATTTTTACTTTTTCATATTTTTGTTCATCTGAATTGTATTTTATTACATACATATTTTTCATTTCAATATCAAATTGACGAGATGTAAGTCCTTTTGTATGAATTGCATTACTGTTTCCATTAATATAAATTGTATTAGGATTTTTGCCATTTTGGTCATTAGTTGCTTTAATAGAATTTATTCCTGACACATCCCAAATATTAAACCAACATGTATCAAAGTTTAACATGCTTTGTTTTTCTTTTATCTCTTCACAAATAAGATTTCCTGTTTGATTATCGTAAACTTCCATATCTCCATCACTTGTAAGATCGCTATCATCAAGATCTCTTTTACTTGAAGTAACCCTTGTAAAGTTTTCGTCAATTTCGATAATCGCAAGAGTATCAAGTCGGCTACTCTTAATTCCCAAAGATTCAAACAACTTTCCATACACACTATCATCTTGTTGTCTTGTAAGATCTATTATACCAATATAAACATTTGCCAAATCATAACCAACAATTAAATCATTTTCGCTTATTTCGTATTTTAATACTGCAGCATTTGTTAATGTAATTTTTCCGACACACTTTTGGTTACTACTTGTGTAACCCAATGAAATCAATATTCCACTATAACTTATTGACATTGAATATCCATTATCATTTAAATCGATAACAAAATTAAAATTACTTGTTTCTTTTTCATAATGAGCAAAGTTATCTGGATTATCATTTATAAATGCTTGATAAAAACCTACAATTGCGTTTAGTGAACCATACACATATTTAACTGCATTCCAACTTACAGAAACTTTTTCCATAAAATCATAAAAAACATTCATTTGTTTTCCAATAACAACTTGTGGAAGTGAAGAAACTGGAACATAAGAATTTTCAAAATCAAATTCTAACAAGCCATTAAAGACTTTATTTTCTAATTGGAAACTCTCTGGGAAATACCCCCAAACATCTGGAACTTGCATCAGTTTTTGAACAATTTCAAGTGCAATATCGCTTAAATCAGCTCTTATTTTCCAATTCAAATCATTTACAACTGGTGCATTATAATTAGTATTATCATAGTTTAATATTACGCTTGCTGTATAATTTCCAACAGCTGTTGCTGTATTATTTGTATATCCGACAACTGTAACACCTCGTGGAAGTCCTGTAACTAAAACAGTTTTTTCTTCTCCATCATAAACAAATGGATTCGTATATGTCCATGCAGCATTACTCATATCATAATCTGCCTTATTAATTACCCATACCAAGTTGTTTACAACAGGTTCATTGTAGTTTACTGTATCATAATTTAATGTCACACTTGCCGTATAGTTTCCAGCATTTGTTGCCTTATTACTTATATAACTTTCAACACTTACTCCTTGTGGCAAACCACTTAATACAACTTGCTTTTCCATTCCGTCATATGNNCATTGTATAATCCCATAATACATTACCCATATCATAATCTGCTTTATTTATAACCCATGCCAAGTTGTTTACAACAGGTGCATTGTAGTTTACTGTATCATAATTCAATGTCACACTTGCCGTATAGTTCCCAGCATTTGTTGCTTTATTACCCATATAACTTACAACACTTACTCCTTGTGGCAAACCACTTAATATAACTTGCTTTTCCATTCCGTCATATGNNCATTGTATAATCCCATAATACATTACTCATGTCATAACTTGCTTTTTGAATAATAATTTTAGCAGTTAAAGTTAATGAATTGTAACCTTCACAAGTTATTATAACACTTACATTATATTCACCTGCGTTTATTCCTGAATTTCCAGTAAATTGATATTCAGCACCTTGTGGTAAAGTTCCAATTAAACCAAGTGATTTTTCTGTTCCATCATAAGTAAATGTGGAATTATTAAGTGTTATACCAGTAAAAGTTGCTAATCCCCCTGAAGTTCCGTCATTTTGTCCATCATCGTTTTGATTGTTATCTCCACCACACGCACAAAATACTATTGCACAAGAAATAACAAAAAACATAAATATACATAATAACAATTTCTTTTTCATATTCTTTCCCCCATTTATTAAATATCTTCTGTTTTATCTGGGTGTTTAATACTGGTAACTAAAGCATAAGGATAAGTAAATCCACTAATTGGAAGACTTATTATAAAACCAAGCACAACCGCAAAAAATGCTAATAACATACCAAAAATCCAAAATAATACTTTTACTACAATTAAGAACACAAAACCATCTAAAGAAAATTCAAAAATTATTCCAGGTAATTTAACAAAACCCCAAGACGCAATTCCAATAAACATATCTTCCACAAAATTATTTTTAAGTAATATACAAGATACAAATGTAAAAGAAAAAATACTAGTAAAAACTGTTCCAACAATCGCACCTACACCATCTTTGGCGAATATCCATAATCCAAGCAATAAAACAACAACAGCTGCAATACTTCCCCAAATATATGATTTTGTACGTTGTTTCTTTGAATTCTTTATTTGGTTCTTATGAATTGTTTCTAATCTCATATATTCACATAATTTACATAATACTTGTTGAGTTGATGGGCTTCTGCCATGAGTTATAGTCCTTCTAACAATGTCATCACCATCATATATGGGTTTATTACAACTTTCACAAACAGCCAAGACTGGCTTTGCTTGTTCAACAACTACTTTTTCAACAACCTTCTCTATAACTTTTGGTTCTTCAATTGATTTCTGGATTTGTGAACTTTCACCACTCATAATTTCATCTGTTGTCACTTCAAATATTTTTGCCATATTTATTATTGTATCAACAGATGGTTCAACATCTCCTTTTTCCCATCTTGAAACAGCTTGAGACGTAACATGCAATTTTTCTGCTAAATCTTTTTGAGTTAATCCTTTTTTAACTCTCAAGTTTTTAATGTTTTCAGATATCATAAAATCTCCTTTTCTCTTGTTTTATCGCAGACATTATAACATATCGTCAACAAAATGTTTCATTTTTTCGCTCAACAAGTTGTTGAATTACTAACAAAAATGTTTAATTTTATATATTTTTTGTACTATTTTATATTAAAAATATACTTTGTATACCCCACACCGTGTCAAGTGATTTTATTTAGATTAAAATATACAAATAATTAATAAATAAAAAATTTTTATATCTTAAATAAAAAAACGCCATCTTGCGATAGCATCTTTTTGTTATTTGTTTGAAACAAGTTTGCAGTTTGTTTCAACCTCAAATTTTACATAACTTAAAAAATCTTGTTGGTCACTTAATGAATTTAAAAAATCTTTTAGTTTTTGTGGATTACTGTTAAGTGCATTATAAACGCCAAATACATCTATTTTTTTATCTCTCATACTATTAATTGAATAAGATATTTCTTGTTTGATTTTGTTGTTGATTTTTTCTTTGATTTGTTCGGTTAAAGAAAATTCAATAAGTGAAGACTTTTTGTTGATTCCATTGGATATCTCTGCAATATCTAATACTAATGATATGTTATATTTTATTGTTGGCATACTGTTAACATATTTTACTTTTTTGTTTACTTTTTGTTTTATTACTTCAAATGTAATTGTTTGTTCACTGTTGTCTTTAATTGAAAAAATCTTTTTTAGGTTATTTTCAACAATCCAATTAAGTCCATCCATTTCTTTTTCTGTCAACACAAACTTTAACTTACCATTTTCAAATACTGCATGTTCTTTTTTTAAGCAAATTATACTTTGTGTGTCTTTTGGTTTATTTGAAGACGAATTTTCTTGATTTTGAGAATTTGTAACATCGCTTGAAGAGTTTGAGTCTATTCCTTTGGTTCCATCACTTAAAATTTCAACAACCCCCAAAGTTGAAATACCAATTGGAGACAAATATCCTTGCAAAAACTTATCTATGTTTGTATCCTTTGTAAATGTTTCATTAAATTCATTATGTATAACTTCACGCAATTTGAATGATGACGATTGCGAGAGTTTGTTTGCATTCTCCAGTAGTTGTTTTGAACTTTGATTTGTCATAACAAGCGAAACTGTATTGGGAAGTTGGTTTGTTATTATAAGGTTATTCAAGATGTCTACAATATTTGTATTTGCAACTTCTTGAGATATAGCAACATAGCCAACATGTCCCATTCTAATTTTTCTGCCTATTTGTATTTCAATGTTAATCAACGCATCTGCAACGCTATTACCTTTTCCACTGACAAGTTTTGTGTTTTCATTCATATTGGTTTTGTCAATTTTTGATATTGTTAAAACAGAAACTTCCACACCTTGACTTTGTTTATCCAAATCTACTCCAATGGCTGTTACAATTGCGCTTCTGAAACTGTGTGATGGCATAATTAAAGCACTTGGCAAAAAACAAATCATTATGACACAAAAATATATAAATGCGAATTTATGTTTGATTTGACGAAATTTTTCTTTTATAAATTTTAACATGTCGCCTCCTGTCAAATATAAATAGCAAGATGTAAAAAATTGGAATAATTCCCCACACCAAAATAGTGGAATATTTTAGATACTGTATTGCAAAATTTGTAAAAATTTCCAAGTTGTAAAATACAAAGTATTGAATGATAACTATGAGCAAATTCATAAAAATTAAAGAATGAAGAATATTGTTGTCATTTGTTACTTTTGCAAAAATATTACATAAGCAAGTAAGGTAAATTGAACCATACAAAAAAATCGTAAAGAGATAAACAAGAGTTTCGATTATATCAACATTACCAACATTTCCTATGTTCTTTTTATATTGCGTTATATCTGCAATTGCAGTTTCGTGAATATATCCAGTTTGCTTAAATAATCTAAAGTATATAATATAAAATATTGCAACAAGAACTTCAATCGCAACAACAGACAATATTACATTCTTTTTCATATTTTTTTGTTGTTTAATTCTATCTCCCAAAATCAAAATAAACAAAAAATCAGTAAACCAAAAACTAGTTTCAAAACAAGTTGTCAAAATACTTTTTATGCTGTTTGAAAAAACAGCCCCAATTTCACCAAAATCAATATCTATTTTTGCCAAAAACAATGATGATATTAATCCAATAATAATAAATACAAAACCAAACTCACAAGTGAGTGTTGTACTTCTTACCCCTGAATACACCAATGCCGTTATAACAGGTAAAAATGTAAACAAAAACAAAATCAAATTAAAATCTTCATCAACAATGTTTTTTATATACACAACACCCTCATTCAAAAGGAGTGAAAGTTTGCATATAAAAATTATGGCAAGAAAAATGTAAACTATTTTTGCAATTATCTTCCCAACAAATTTACACATCAATTCAAAAAGTGACATGTTTGGATATTTCTGCTTTGCTGTTAAAAAAATATAAAGCATAATTAATTCAATGCAAAACATTATAGCAACTACAATAACTGCACTTGTAGATATTAGCCTTGAAATTACAGACGGCAAAGCAACTAGTTTTAATACAAGAACAGACAAACAACAAATACATGCTGTTTGTCTTGAAGTTATATTGTTATCCATTTTTCTTTATTCCCCTTTGCTTGTCTTTTCCTGGTAAAGAAATTGGTCTTGTTTTCATTCTTGTTATTGGCTGCATAATAATTCCATCTTTTAGATCACCTTTGATTCTTGGTGCATAAGGTGCAAGGTTTGGAGTGTGAAATTGATTCATTGTGTTTAAGTAATTAACAAAATACACCATACCGCCAATTATCCCCAATAATCCCAATGTTCCACCAATAAGCAAAAATACAAATCTCAATATTGTGAATTGTGGTGCTTGATTTGGAATTGTATACACCGAAATTAAACTTAGTGCAACAACAATAATTCCTGGTGGAGAAATTAAACCCGCCTGAACCCCAGTATCTCCAAGCACAAGTGCCCCTACGATACTTGTTGCAAGTCCCAAATACTTTGGCAACCTTAAGCTAACTTCATACAGCATTTGAAATAAAATCATAATAAACAAAAGTTCAATAAATGGCGTAAACGGTAAATTTTGCGTTGTTGCATTTATTGTTAAAATGTATGTTAAAGGCACAACTTTGTAGTGATACAATCTAAACGACAAATACACACCTGGAACTACTGTTGACATAATTATTCCAAGTGACCTTATGAACCTAATAAAAGATGAATAATGTGAATTAGTGTAATAATCATTACTGTTCTGCAAATCTTCAAAAATCATAAATGGAAAAGTTGCAACAATTGGCGAACCGTCAACAGCAACAGCCACTCTGCCTTCCATCATTTTTGCAACAACAATATCTGGCTTTTCTGTTGAACCATATTGTTCAAACAAGGAATTTGGTCTGTCACTTATGTATGATGCAATATAATGACAATCAAGTATTCCATCATAATTTATATTTTTGATTTTTTCTTCTATTTTTTTCACAACTCTTTTGTCTGCCAAATTATTAAGATAAAAAATTGTAACTTGTGTTTGAGTAAGTGACCCAACAAAAAAATCTTTTATAACCAAATTTTTTGAAGGAAGTCTTTTCCTAATTAGTGATATTGTTGTTTTTATGTCTTCGGTAAAACCTTGCCTTGGGCCTTGAATAGTTGGTGATGTTGGCGGTTCTTCTGGAACTCTTGAAGGAATTTTTTCAAAATCAAAACAGAGTGCACTTTGCTCATTGTCATCAATAAATAATAGTACTTTGTTTTTTAAAATGTTTGTTATAAAATCTTTTTCTTGAACTTCTTCTATTTCAAAAACTTTTAACACTTTGTTTTTTAATAATTCAAAATTAACTTCGCCACAATATTCCAGAAGTGGAGAAATAACACACTGAAGAAACAGATTTTTGTCAATGGTACTTTTTAGAAAAATTAAAGAAATTTTTTTTGATGCTGAATCTATTTCTTTTGTCAAAACATCTGGATTGTTATTAAGTTCTTTTTTGATTTTTTCAATTATTTCCATAAAAAAACACACTATCCTTTTTGATAGTATGTTTTTAATTATAAAAGTTATACAAGTGTCGCCGCCACAAAACTAGAATCAATTATATATTCACTACCATCTCCAACAGCTTTAACTTTTACGTCTGTTACTGTTGTGATACTTTGTGCAGTTATATATGGAGTTAAATCAAACACATAAGATGAAGCCAGACTACTTGCTTGCAAACAGCCATTAACTTGTCCACCATTTATTACCAAATCAAATTTTGTAACAAATGTTTTACTTGGATCAACATTGATTGTTAATTTGTTTGTTGCAGTGTTAAATATCGCAGAAGATACATTTGCAAGAGTTCTTACATTATCATATATAATCTCACTGCAAAGTTCGCTATCTGTATAATAACCAGGAGTTTCTGCGATTGCTTGAACCTTTAAATTGTATCTGCCTGGTTCAATTTCTTTTATTCTTTCAAAACTAAATTCTACTGTATACACATCATCACTTGGTTGATCAACAACAAAGTATAAAGGTCCTTCAGAATTTGCTCCATAATACACCCTGTATTCTTTTGCTCCCGTTAACTTTGTCCAAACTAATTTGTCTGTGTTTTTATTAACTGTTGGGGTTGAAATTTGTTTTGTGTATTTGTATGCATATTTTGTTGATATTTCTGAAGTCGTTTTTTCTGTTTTTCCAACATATCTTGCCCAAATTACATAATCGCCAGGGGTTGACAACAAACTTACAATTGAAACACTATTTGAAGTTGATGTTAAATGATTAACAGGCCCACCGCCAGCTCTTTGAATAAAAAATTCATATGATGTTGCATTTTTGTTTTCTTGAACATATATGATTGTTTGATTACTCAAATTATGAACAAAAACTTCTGGTGGCGTTAATTTTTGATTGTTTGGTGATAAAAATACAAAAAATGTCACAAGTGCACCAGCTATTAATGCCAACGCCAAAACACATATAATAATTATAACTTTTACTTTTGATTTCTTTTTTGGTTGATTGTCAGCTTGCTCTTCTTGAGATACTTTAATATCCTCTTTTGGATTTATATCTTTGTCATCTTCCATTTCATTTGGAATATCTTTTACGGCTTTTGCAGCAGAATTTACTGTATTACCATTTGGTATTGGTTTAACTGGTGCTACTGGCCTTTTAAAGTTGTTTGTTTGAGTTTGAGGATTTGTTTTTGGCGCAGAAAAACCAGTCCCCTTATTTTCACCAATATTTTTATTGAGACTATCTGGTGCTTTTTTTATTTGTGGAATAGTTGGTTTTTCTTCCATTATTTCCCCTTATTACTTCATTGTGATTATAAAATATATTTTATAACAATGTCAAATGAATTAAAATATACTTTATATTTATTTTGATGTAATAAAAATTAAATTTTATTAATTTAGTTTACACCAAAAAACAACAATTTAACCATGTTTATTTTATTACAAATTATTTGACAAAAAAAATACCAAATTTTATACTATAAATGATGAAAATTTTAACAAAAGGAGAATAAAATGAGAAAGTTTTTTAGAGATTTTAAAGCTTTTATAACCCGTGGTAATGTTATTGATATGGCTGTAGGCGTTATTATAGGTGGTGCATTCT
Organism: Christensenella sp. UBA1242; assembly: GCA_002308915.1. Taxonomy (GTDB): domain Bacteria; phylum Bacillota; class Clostridia; order Christensenellales; family UBA1242; genus UBA5893. The sequence continues at coordinate 10,617 of DBWI01000034.1, forward strand.
CTGCAATAGTAACTGCTCTTACAAATAAAATTTTGATGCCACTTATCAATTACTTACTTGGTGGCGGCAATGGTCTTGAAGGTGCCTATACATTCTTAAAGAGAGTTGATACACTTGATGCAAACGGAAATGTTATTCCAGACCTTGCAAATAGTATCTACATCGATTGGGGTGCATTTATTACTGCCATAATTAACTTCTTGCTTATTGCATTGATATTATTCATTATTATCAAAGTTGCAATGAATGCAAGCAACATGGTAAAAAATGCAAAAAATGAACTCCCAACAAAAGATGAGAAAAAAGAACTCAAAGAAAACGGAGTAAACCTTAAAAATCGCAAAGAAGTTGTTGAAAAAACTGCAGAACTTCGTGCAAAGAAAAAGGCAGAAGCTGATGCAAAAGCAGAAGCAGAAAAGAAACCAACAACAGAAGAATTACTTGCTGACATAAAAGAATTACTTCAAAAACAAGTAAAATAACAATAAACAATAAAAACACGGAATATCCGTGTTTTTTTGTGTCTTTTAAGGACTCATTATTATATTGACAAATATAGATTACAACATTATACTATTGTTATAATAAGGAGTAAAAAATGAAAACTTTACTTAACTACATAAAAAAAATAATCAAAGCAAACAGTTATAGTATAACATTGGCAGAAATGAAAGTTGAAGAATTTTTAAAATATGCACAAACAAATGGAACACTTTCAAAGGATGAATTACAAATTGCAAAAATTATTGCAAATGATATGATAGACAAAATAACAGCTATTGACAAATATGATGTTACAAAAGCAATGGCACATTTTGAAAAGAGAAACCCAGAAAATTATGCTATTGTTGCTTGTCATCTATCTAGCAGTTGTGGACTATCTTCTGATGATGAAAATGATGACACTAATGAATATACACTTGGCTCAAATTGTGACAGTTCTTCAAAAACATCATGTGGTGGTGGCAGCAGAAGACCACAACCAAAACACACAAATAACAATTCATATTCAAGTGGTTGTGGTACTAGTGGTGGCAGAGGTTGCTAATGTCAAAAACAATCACACTTTGGAATAAAAATATTGAAATGCGTGATTGCCTTTGTACAACAAAAAAGAATAAAACTAAAGAAGGCAAATTTTTCTATAACTTATACGTCAGCATTCAAGATGTATGTTTGGGAAATTGCCTTTTTTGTAACAATAGGACACAAAAACAATGTACAAAAAGCAAAAACAATTTTGATGTAAATAAATTCAAAGAAGTTCTTTTGACACTAAAAGAACAACACTTTTTAAACAGAATTTCAATTACTGGCGGAGAACCACTTTTAGACATCCCCCTACTTAATAAAGTTTTGAATACAATTTTTGAAGTTATGGGAGAAAAAACAAGTGTTACAATAAACACAAATGGTTTTAACCTGAACAGAATTTTTGAATTAGACAGTCTTGACAAAATTGAAGGTATTCACATTAGCCGACATCATTATGATGACCAAATAAACGACAAGATTTTTGGATTTAGAACAGTACATGCTGACGAAATTCTTGAAATACAAAACAAACTTAAAAACAAAAAATTGTTAAGATTAAATTCACTCTTAATAAAAGACTTTATTGATAACAAAAGTGAAGTTAAAAAATACTTGGAATTTGCTAGTCAACTACAAATATTTAGAGTTGGATTTGTTGGACTTATGCCAATAAATGACTACTCAAAAGAACACTTTGTTGAATACAAAGAAATATTTAATAATCTATCAACAAAATGCTTTAATGCTCGAAAACTTTACCACACAACAATATGTGATTGCCAAAACGGAATATACATGGCAAAAAACAAAAACTTTGTTGAATATTATGCTCGTTGTGTCCGTGACCTTAACCCACCTTATGTAAGTCAATTTAATTACACAACAGATAACAAACTATGTGCAGGATTTAATAATGTTATATACTAATGTCAAAAAAAGATTTTCTATACTATCCAAAAGTGATAAGCTAAATACTTCATACCCAATCACACCATCACATTGGAAAGATTATAAAAAAGATTGCGAACTGGAATTTACAGAAAAAGATATGTGTTTTTATTTACACATACCTTTTTGCCTGTCGCTTTGTAAATTTTGTGAATACATTAAATACAAAAAGCCAGAAAAAGAATTGCAACAAAAATATATAAACATACTTAAAAATGATATAACAAATTTTATCTCCACTCACCCAAACATTAACTTGATGGGATTAGATATTGGCGGCGGAACACCAACTTGTCTTGATGATGAAATATTTGAAGACTTAATGAACTTTGTAAAAAAGTTATTATCAAAAACAAAATTATCAAAAAACTTTGAACCAAGTATTGAATCAACATTTTTAACAATAAACGAAAGAAAAATTAAAGCAATAAAAAATGCTGGCTTAGATAGAATATCTTTTGGCATACAAACAGTAAACAAAAAATTTCTTAAAGACAACAATCGCCAAAATCCAACACTCAACAAAATGATAGAAACATTTAGTTTATGCCAAAAATATAACATAAAAAAAATAAACCTTGACTTTATGTATGGTTTACAATATCAAACAAAAAAAGATTTACAAAACAGCTTAGCTCTCATTGAATTTTTTAGACCAAGCCATGTAACCTTGTATGAATTTAGAACAAACATTTTAAATATAAAAGAATACAAAACCAAAACTCAACTTTTTGCTCAATACAAATATTTGTACAAGCAACTGAAAAAACTTGGATACCATTGCGACTTTGGACAAAACACTTTCTCATTAGATAAAAATGATTTAGGTTTGTCATCATATCTTAAAAACAGAATGATTAACTTCACTTCCTACAAAGGTTTTGGTATTTCAGCCCAAAGCAAAAGTAATCAAGGAATAAGTTATAATATTGGAAAAAACTTAACTAATTTGGAAGATTGCATTAAAAATGGTACATTTTGCAGTCAAGATACATATATTTTGCCAAAAAATGAAATGCTTGCAAAGTTTGTTGCTGTTAGCGGATACTTTGGAAAAATCAAACTTGACATCATGCAACAAATACTAAATGAAAACCCAATGAAATATTTTGAAAATGAAATCAACTATCTTTTGTTAAAAAAACTTATCAAAATAACTAACAATCAAATTGTAATCACTCCAAAAGGTTTTAAGCATTATGGTGCAGTTCTTGCCATGTTTTATCCCAATAATTGTATGGAATAATTATGGCAATTTACAACAGCAAAAATTATTGAAAAAACTTTCAAAAAACTGTTGACATAAAGTTTGGTATTTGTTATTATTACAATGCTTTCGTAAGAAAGCGTATTCCTCGTTAGCTCAGCGGTAGAGCAACCGGCTGTTAACCGGTAGGTCGTCTGTTCGAACCAGACACGGGGAGCCAAAAAGAACTTCATTCGAAGTTCTTTTTTTGTTTATTACTGGTTCGTTTTTGCTCTACAACAATTGTGCCATAGCACAATACAGACGACCATGGAGAGCTAAAATAATACACTCACCAGCGTGTCTTTTTTATATTGTCATACAAGTATTTCTTATGTTAAATGTTAATTTATTATATTATAAATTAAATACATTATATATTGACATCATTTCCCTATAATATTATAATAAAGTTAATTGGGAGATAAATTTTATGAGAAAAAAAATCTTTTTGATTGTTGCACTATTTTGTTTTGCAATGAGTTTAGCTGCTTGCGGTGGCAACACAACTAATAATAACCAAAGTGCCAATACTTCTGGCACCAAAACAACAGTTGAAACAAAAACATCTTATGATGAGTTTTGTGCAGAGTACAAACTTAAAGTTAAAAGCGATAACAATGTTGCACCAACTTTAGGAGCACAAAAAGATTGTGAATTTGCTGGTTATTCAACACATAAAGAAACTGAACAATCAACAACAGGCACACTAAATATATATGGAAAAGTTTTTAATAGCACAAACACATATAATGCTTACCTAACATTGTCATATAATAATGTTAACCTTAACAGTATATTTACACACAATAAAACTACCAAAGATGAAAACAAAGATGATTGGTATACTAACCTAAAAAACTTTATTGAAACAACAAACTATGCAAGTTTTACCGAACGCAAAGTTTCAAGTTTTGAAACTTTCACTTTGGCTGTAAAAACAGATGTGCCAAATAAACCACAAGGTGTTCATGGAACACTTGAAAGTGTTGATATCAAAGCTATAGAAGATGATTCATACAATGAAGAGACACGAAAATTTGGATTTACTTTTTATACAGAAAATATTTATAGCTATACAAATAATGGCGAGAAAATCTCAAATGCAGTAATAGTAAAATATAGAGCTACAATGAGAATTGAAAATGATGAATACAACCAACTAATTGCAAACAATCCTTCTTTTTATGTAGAAATGCTTATTAATAAAGTGAATCATGATTCTCCAAATTGGTCATGGAAAAAAACTATCGTTGATACAATGACAGATGAAAAAATTACCGGTGCAGACATGAGCATAGAAATATAAGAAAAACAATAAAAATCTAGTCAATAGGCTAGATTTTTTTATTTGCAAACATTTAACAATATGAATTAAAAAGTGCAACTCGCAAAAAACATATTTACATTGTTGATATTTCATACCAAAAATTTATAAAATAAATTTAATTTTCTTGTATATTATCTTGTATATTTTTTACATTGATATTATTTGCAAAACTTTTTCAAAATCGTATTGATAATTGCAAGATTCCAAATATTCAAGAACTTTAACATATTTATCCGAAGGCAAACCAAAATCGTCACCAAATTGTTTGTATACTTTTTCAAATATTTCCATTTCAATTCTCTTTTGATTTAAAATTAATTCTTTTTTTGCCTCTGTGTTTGGATTTGAATACATTACAACAGGCATTAGCTTTGAATAATAGTTTATATCAATTACAATTTTTATATGTTTTTTTTGAAATACTTTTATTCTATCTAAACATAATTTATCAATAGCCAAGCAATATGTTAAGCCCTTATTTTGCTCATCATTAAACTCCTTGACACTACCAAGCCATGCCAAATTTTTGCAAATAATATTATATTCTTTGATTGTAAATATGTAATCATCTGCAAAGTTATTTAATATGTTCTCTGCCACTTCTTTTGCATCTTTATTTAAAATATTTTTGTTCCACTCAACATAATTAAAAACATCTGCTTTATTGTAAGTTAAACTCTTGTTAAACACCAAACTTATTGCATTGTCAATAGCTAGAATATCTATATCTTTTTCTAAATTATATTTTTTTAAATAATCAAAAATCTGCTCATAAGTTTTGGCACCATTCAAAATTGCCAAAGCAATATAATAATCTTCAGGTGTTGCACAGTCTGAATAAAAACTAAAATAACATTTTGGATAACTTATTATTTTTTCATTATTATCCAAGTGTAAAACAAACTCCATATATTTTCTATCATTATTACAACAGCTTGGACAATTAAAATTTAATATTACATCATAGCCAATTTTGATAAATCTTTTTACAATATCTTTATATTTAGAAATTACCATATCATAACATACAGCTCTTGGATATGGAAGCACACGTCTACTATTACACTTTTTAAATGCTTCATTCCCAGATTCTCCAAACCTTTTTCCACAAGTTGAGCAAATATGTTTGCCTCCAAAATAAATGCACTCTGGACTATAATCAAAATATGAATTGTCAATATTTGATTTTTGGCAAAGACAACCATTGTTCTTGTCTTTTGTTTGTATTAGTTTTTCTAATACCTTGTCTAATTCTTTTTTATTTAATATCTTCATAAATAAACCTCCAATATATATGTTTTGGTTATCGCCGTTTTAAAATTAAAGCAAATTACATTGGCATTTTATGGTATATTTGATATAATAATCGTGTAGGAGTTTTTAATGTATTTCAGCAAATCAAAATATTGCGGACTATGGCAATGTCCAAAAATTACTTGGCTAAAAAAATATAAACCAGAAGAGTTTGTGTCCGATGAAAATGCATTAGCAAGAATGGATAGTGGTAATGCTGTTGGCAATCTTGCAAAACAACTTTTTGGCGAATATAATGATGTGGCTGCTTATACAAATGACAACAAACTAGATATTCCAAAAATGATTGAAATAACACAGCAATTTATTAGCCAAGGCAAAGATAATATTTGTGAAGCATCTTTTAGTTATGACGGACTATACTGCGCAGTTGATATTCTAAGAAAACAAGATGATGGCTGGGCTATTTATGAAGTAAAAAGTGCAACTCGCAAAAAACATATTTACATTGTTGATATTTCATACCAAAAATATGTTTTGGAAAAATGTGGAATAAAAGTTAATGGCACATATCTTGTGAATATTAACAATGAATATGTTTTTGACGGAAAACTTGAAATAGATAAACTTTTTAAAATTTCGGATGTCTTTGAAGCTGTTTGCGAAGAGCAAAACAATGTTGAAAAAAATTTGACACTAGCTGAAAAAATACTTACAGATGAAAATGAACCAAATGTTGAAATTAGTGAATCTTGTAATTCACCATACACTTGTGGTTTTTGGAAATATTGCAGCAGAAATCTTCCTTCTCCATCGATATTTGATTTATATGGAATATATCTAAAAGACAAAATAAATTATTACAAACAAAATATTGTTTCTTTTGAAGATTTTATAAAAAACAATTGTCACGTCAACGAAATTGTTGACCGACAAATTGATTACACCTTGAACAATAAAGGTGTTTATGCAAACAAAGAAAAAATAAAAGAGTTCTTGAATTCTTTACACTACCCTTTATACTTTTTGGACTTTGAGTCACAAGCTCTTATTGTTCCTGAGTACAAAGGCACAAAACCATATGAACACATACCATTTCAATACTCTTTGCACTACATTAATCGCAAAGGCGGAAAATTAAAACATAAAGAATTTTTGGCTGTTTCTGGCAAAGACCCAAGATATGCTATTGCAAAATCGCTTGTACGAGATATTCCAAAAAATGCATGCGTTTTAGCATATAACAAAGACTACGAAAGTGGAAGAATTGATATGCTTGCTAAAACATTCCCTAAATTAAAAAAGAAACTTTCAAAAATTGCATCAAATATAATTGATTTAATTATTCCTTTTAATCACGGATATTATTATAAAAAAGAAATGGGTGGCTCGTTTTCTATCAAAAGTGTTTTGCCAGCAATATATCCAGACGACCCTAGCTTAAATTATCACAACTTGGATGGCGTACACAATGGAAACGAAGCAATGAACATTTTTCCAAAAATAAAAGATATGCAACCAAAAGAGCAAAAAATAGCAAGACAAAACCTGCTCAAGTATTGCGAATTAGACACACTTGCCATGGTTAAAATCTGGCAAGAGTTAGTAAGAATAACAGAAGAATAATTTATAAGAACAAACAAAAGACCCGCCGTCAGACAGGTCTTTTTTATTTTGATTAAAATTTTATTCACTATCTTTTAAGATTTCTTTCCCTTCACTAGAAACTTTTGTAACACAATGACATCTTTTGCTGATTCTATTATTTATTATGCCAAGACTAAAATCTTCGCCATCTTTTTGAATAACAACAGCTCCCCTAACAAATATCATATCGTCTTCAATCCCCAGGTCATCAATCATATAACTCTTTTTTGAATTATCATCTAGTTTTGAAGATAATACAATAATTATATCTGTCTTTTTGGCAACATTGTAAATATAATTGAGGTCTTTTTTGCTGTTCTCCAAATAGTCTTGATAACTATCTATAAAGAGAACATCTAAGCCATTTTCATCTTTTTCTTTTTTACACCAATCTTTTAATGATAATCCTTCAATACAAGTATAATAATTTATATTCTTACCTTTTAATACTCTTTTGTCTTTTGAATTGAAGTGTGCATAAGAAACCATTGCCCCAGATGATGCAAATACTTTTGCAAGATTAAACATTAGTGTTGTTTTCCCTTCTCCTTGTCTTGATGCAACAACATAAACATTCTTTTTCTTAAAGCCACCTTCAAGTGCCTTATCTATCACTTCATTCTTTGTTGGGAAATTTTCACGAATGCTATTGATTTTTTGTTCACACTCTTTTAGATAATTTTCCCAATCCGTATTAACATAATCATCAAAAATACAATTGAAATATATTTTTGAATTATATAAATTTTCGTTTTCACATTGACGTTTATTTTTTGTGTTAGCATATATGGTTATTTCATTTCCTAGCGTTGAATCTGTATCTTCTATTTTTATATTTTTCCAATCTTCTTCACTACCTTCAAAATATACATATTTTAATTTTTTGCAATCTTTAAAAGCATTTTTGGAAATACTAATGATGTCTTTAGGCAAAACTAATGTTTGCAAATTTTTGCATCCCACAAAGGTATCTTTTTGTATCTTTAAAGAAAAATTATTTGCAAAAACCAAATTTACTAATTTGGAATTCTTGCCAAAAACACCATCTTCAACTCCTTTAACACTAACAAATTCTCCACTTCTGTTATATATATGTGCGGGAACTTTTATTGTTTTGTCTTTACAATCTCCAAGTCCAACCAAAACTTGTGGCAATCTTGTATTACGATTTACCCAACTTCCTGTTGACTTGTACTCAAAGTTTTGTACGCCAACTTTGTCAATTATACTTTGTTTATATTCTTCAAATTCCATAATTTCATCCCTTCTTATTTATAGCATAACACATAATTAAAAAATTGTAAAAAGTTTTAATGTTTAAACTTTTCTTTACCATAAAAACAAAATGTGATATCTTGAATATGGAGTAACTATGATAAATAATTATATACAACCAAAAAAAATAATAGTTAATGATAACTTGCAATTGGTAAAATATTATCCATATTACAAAAGAAGTTTGGAGTGGTACCAAGACTTGACTTTATGTAAACAAGTGGATAACATTGACTTCCCTTATGACATAACAAGATTAAAAAATATGTATAAATCACTATCAAAAAACGGAGAATGTTACTACATAAAAGCAAAAATAAATGGAAAGTTTATACTTATTGGTGATATATCTTTGTGTAATGAAGAAATTGGTCTTGCAATTTGCAAAGATTATCAAAATATGCATTATGGCAGAAAATGTGTTCGTGCATTACTAGAAAGAGCAAAACAACTTGGAATAAAAAAAGTTAAAGCAGAAATATATGACTTCAACAAACAAAGTCAAAAAATGTTTTTGGCTGTTGGCTTTGTTAAAGTTGACAAAGAACATTACTGTTTTAACCTTTAATAATCAAAATAAAAAACAAGGCAATTTGCCTTGTTTTTTTATTGTCTGTTATCTCTTTCTGCAAAAGATTTTGCTTTTATTTTTTGCTTAGTTTCTGCATTAAAGCATGAGTCTGCTTTGTTTGAGAAATTTGATTTATGATTTTCAATAGAATCGTTTACAAATTCTTCTATCTTTTGTTCAACATATTCTTCTGTGACATTTGGAGATTTTACAAATAATGCCCTTAATCCTTTTTTGAATGTATCCATTGGTATTGGTTCGCTATTGTATTTGTTTTCGTCATAAATTTTTATGCCACCACGAATAATTCTTTTCATATATCTTTGTTCTTTGATGTGCTTTACTAGTGCAGAATTTCTTCCGTTGTTTAATCTAAACACCAAACCGTCTGAATCATACAAGGTGCTTTTTAATCTGGAACTGTCTTTGTCGTCGACATAAATCATTCCTTTTGAAAAATTATTTAAATCTGCTACTGGATACAAACAATGAGCAAAACCTCTTCCGTTTTCACGTGTTTTGGTTTTTGAATCCCAACAAGCATCTTCAACATAAGCACCATCTATTCCATACTTATCATCTCTTATTCTTATCAAATTGTGAGAATGTCTGCCTAATTGTTTTACTCCCATCAACTTTCTTTCATAAAGTCCACAACCAATAATATCTGCTTCTAGTCCTGGCAAATTAAGTCTGTCAATAATACATTTAACAAGAGTTGCATATCCAGAACATACAATTTTTTGGTCTTTGATTATTGATGGCAAAACTCTTCCATCTGTAATAGCTGTGCCTTCTTGATAACTAAATTGGGAAGTTATCCATCTGTGAATATAGAGCATTGCTTCAAATGGTGTAAATTTTCTTTCCTTAATATAGCTAACAATATTGTCAATACTTTTGTTTGCATTTATTATTGTTTCTAATGTCCATGCGCCCGTTGTGCTCTTTCCTTCACAAAATCTTAGTGGCTCAAGTTGATTATCAATAAGTGCATTGTTTAGTGCCGCAAATACTTCCATTTCGGCATTTGAATACAAGAATTCCATTTGTCTTGAATTGTCGTGGTCAGCAAGTTTTTCTTGAACATAAACTTTAACTATTTTTCCATTGCTTTTTAATGTGGCACATTGCTCAACAATTTTGCTTATATATTCTTTATTTTTTAACAATGAAGCAGGAATAAGAATTTTTACTTCTTGCAAAAGCATTTGATCTACTTCTTTGTTGTCTCTTAAGAATACTTTTTGAAGATCATAAGTCATATCAATATATTCTTGCAAAAACACAATGGTATTTTTTCTTTGATTAGCATCGGCAAGACATTTTTTTACTCTCATAACTTCAAGCTTGGCTTCTTCTTTGCTAATAGCCATAAGTCCATGGGTAAGATTTGCTTCATAAATTTTTAGCATTACAGCCAATTCGCTTTCGGTTACTGCTAAAGGATCTTTGAATAAGCCTAATCTTTCTTCTTCAGCTTCAATTTGTTTTAATTTAATTAAATTTTCATTATCTTCATCAGCTTTAGATTCAAAGTAGTTGAGCCATTTCTCTTCCTCAATTTGAGCCATTAAAACAAGATTTAAACCATCTAATTTGTCAACTTCAATTTCCATTTGTCACCTACCATTTTTAGTCTATCAAAAATAACTATTATTGTCAATATAGGTATATATACAATTAAATTACATATTTAAACATTTATTTGACATTAATCATAAAAATATTATATATTAAAAATAAGGAGGATGATTATGGATAATATGGATATGGATGACGAAGTTGTTGAAACAAAACCAGAAAGAAAAGTTGAAGAACAAAAAAACGTTCAACTTTCTGTTCCAACAAGATTAGTAAATGTTTTATTCTCACTTGCAGCACTTGTTTTGTTTATTATTTTTAGAATAGTTCGTAATTTTGGTGGCGGAAGCCAAACTTTTTATGGACTCATGAGCATATTGGTTTATTCACTAGCATTTGTTGGAGTTGTATTCGTTTATTGGAAAGAACAAAAAGTAAGTGCAGAATTATGGTTTAATGTTATTGTTCTTGCTATTGCACTCGGATTTATGTAAAATTTACATACAAAAAAAAGACTTGAATTTTTTCAAGTCTTTTTTATTTTACTCAACAAATATACTTTAAATTGGGTACTTGCAAATGACTGCAAACTATTTGAATTTTCCAATAATACAATTTGGTTATAAGGAAGTTCTTTATCTGTTTTTACCTTTTTTAATTCTTTTGGCATATCACCATCAAAAACAAGTCCAACCCCTAGTCCCTCTAGTGCCATAAACTTCACAAGTTCCTGCGATGCAACTTCATATTTTGGATTAATTTGTATATCATGCTTTAATGCAAAATCATTAAACATCTTCCTTGTATGAGAATAATTGTTTTGCAAAATTAGTGGCAAATCACCAATTTCTTTTATATTTAGCTCATCAAAACTAAAAAATTGTGAATTATATACCAAACATAGTGGCAAATCACATAAATGAGTTTCGTTATATGTATTTAAGCTATCAGACTTATTTATTATAACAAAATCAAAAACTCCATGACTAAGTCCATCAATAAGTTTTGGACTCGCATCATTGACAATATTAATTTTTATTTTTGGATAATCAAAACAAAATTTCTTTAAAACATCAACAAGCACTATTTTTGTCAAAATTGTAGAAATGCCAATATTTACTACTCCACTTTCTAAATTTCTGAAATTAATAAAGTTGTCTTGTGCTTTTTCCAAAAGTTCAATAGATGTTTTAACATATTCAAAAAACGCTTTACCCTCTTCAGTTAAATTTATACCTTTGTTAGAACGATAGAACAAAACCCCACCCAGTTCTTGTTCTAATTTTTTTATGCTTTGTGAAACTGCTGGCTGACTAATGTATAACATATTAGCTGCCTTGGTTATACTATTCTCCTTTGCTACCGCATAAAAAATTTTTATTAAATTCAAATCCAAATCAATCATAACTACTCCTTATGCCAACCATAAAAATTATATATTATACTTATATCAAAAAATAAAATATAATGCAAATGAAAAAGGAGAAAAATATGAATATAGTAATAGGAATGTGTGGCGGAATTGCCTGCTACAAAATATGCAGTATTGTTGGAGCATTAAAAAAGAACAATTTTGAAGTGGATGTTATAATGACAAAAAATGCAACCGAGTTTATTACTCCACTAACAATGAGAAGCTTGTCAAATAACCCTGTTGTTACTGATATGTTTCATGAAACAGACAATTTTGATATTAAGCATATATCATTAGCACAAAAAGCAGATATTTTGCTAGTAGCACCAGCAACAGCAAACATTATTGGAAAAGTTGCAAATGGAATTGCAGATGACATGCTTTCAACAGTAATAATGGCAACCAAAGCAAAAGTAATATTTGCACCAGCTATGAATAATAATATGTACCAAAATCAAATTGTTCAGGATAACATACAAAAATTAAAAAATTATGGTTATGAATTTATTGAGCCACAAATTGGACACCTTGCATGTGGAACAGAAGCAATAGGCAAACTTGCAGATACAAAAATAATTGTTGAAAAAATTATGGAGGTTTCAAAATGAATATAGTAATAACAAGTGGTGGAACAAGTGAAGACATCGACAAAGTTAGAAAAATTACCAACCGCTCATCTGGAAAACTTGGAAGTATGATTGCAGATGAATTTGTTAATAAATATGACAAAAATATAGGAAAAATATATTATTTATGCCCCAAAAATGCGATTTTACCGCAAATAAATAAAAAAATTGAAATAATAAATATAACAAACACCCAAAGCTTAAAAGATAAAATTGAAGAAATTTTAACACAAAACAAGATTGATGTTTTTATACATTCAATGGCTGTTAGCGATTACACAGTTGACTTTGTTGAAGATGAAAATGGAAAAATATTGGATTCAGAAAAAATATCATCAAATCTTAATAAACTAATTATACACCTAAAGCAAACCCCAAAAATTATTTCAATGGTAAAACAACTCAGTCCAAAAACAAAGCTTGTAGGGTTCAAGCTTTTATCAAATGTCAATCAAGACGACTTAATCACAGCAGCAAAAAATCTTATGGACAAAAACAATTGTGATTTTGTTCTTGCAAATGACATTACAAATATCTCAAAAGAAAAACATATTGGCTACTTAATAAACAAAGATAAAAAATTTACCATATTGCAAACCAAACAAGAAATTGCAAATGCAATAGTTAAAAGTGTGATAAGATGAGAGAACAAAAATATGAAGTTATTTATATTAAAAAAATTACAAACAAAATAAAACAAAATTACTATAAAAAGTTGATTGAAAATAAGTACGATTTCATAGTGCTAAAAACCCCAAAAAACATGTGGTGTTTAACCAAAGAATGCACACTTGTGCAAATAAACAATTTTGAAGAATTTATCAAAAATATGCAAAAATACACCTATTTTACAACAAAAATCACTCAAAATGAGCAAAATTTAGATAATTTAGATATATTTTTTAGTTTAATACACAAATATCAAAAGCAATTATCAAAACGATATTTTAACTTTCTTTTTGGCAGCATTGCTGTTAAAAGTGGCAATGGATTTATTACAACAATTCGTGGCAAAAAAGACTTAAATGACTACACATATGTTAGCAATGTTGACTTTAAGAACAAAGAGATTGAAGTGTTAAATAAAAAAGCCACACTTAATGCACCATTGCTTGCTCACTTGTTTGATAATAACAATGTATTTGCAATTGTTCACTTGCATGAGTTATATAAACATTTTCCAACATACGATTATCACCCAGCAGGAACACTTGAAGACAGTATTCGTCCAAATATGTTTAGCTTTAATATAAAAAGTCATGGAACATATTTGCTTTTGGACAAAGATTTGAAAATAATTACACACAAAAATATTGATACAAATCAAAAATATCCATACTACAAAGATTATGAACATTTGTATAAAAGATTTTTTAAAAGAGACAGCAAAGAACTAGTTGATCTTGTTGATATAAATAAAGACGACAAAGTCATTGACATTTGTGGTGGCAATGGAAGACTAACAAATGTTCTACTAGAAAAAACAAGCAATGTAACATATTTAGATCAAGAAAAAGACATGATTAACAAAAATACAATACAAGGCGCAACGATCATAAATCAACCACTACAAGAATTTGTTAAAAAAACTAAGGAAAAATATGACTTTGGATTTTGTCAACAAGCCATAAATTACTGGCTTAACACTATTGATGTTAAAACATTTGCAAACATATTTAAACCTGGTGGAAAATTTATCTTTAATACATTTAATAAAAAACCTAATAAGAAAAATTTTGTTAAAGAATATACAATTGACAACATAAATTATACGGAAATATCTTATATGAAAAACAAAAACACAATTCAACACATTCAAATATGCGAAGATAGCATGCCACACTTCACACAATTTGATTACATCTCACCAAATAGATATAAAAAATTATTAGGTAAATACTTTGAAATTGAAATTATAAACAAAAATAACACATCAATATATATCTGCACAAGGAGATAGTTATGATTGATATATCAAATGGCAAAAATCATTTTATTAATACAGCAAAAATTGATGGCATAATAAAATCAATTTGCAATAATAATAATAATGAGCTATACAACTACGGTAATGTGAAAGGAGACAAAACACTCCGTGAGCAAATCGCAAATTTTTATAATTGTCAATATGAAACCCAAATTACAAGTCATAATGTAATAATAACAAATGGAAGTCAGCAATCGTTGTCATATATACTCGATTATCTTGGGTTGAATTATTATTCAACTATAAATATATGTACACCAACTTATTATGGGATAATAGAATTAGCAAACTTAAAGAAATTTAGATTGAATAATTATTCAACTATTAAAGAAACAAAACAAATAAAAGAAGTTATATATATTACCCCATACAACAACAATCCCGATGGAAGAAATATAACACAAAAAGAATATGCAGTACTAAAACAACTAAGTGAACATAATATTATTATTGAAGACGATCCGTACTCACTCTTCAGTTTTAATAAAAAAAATAATCCACCACTATTTACCAAGCTTAAAAACGTTATATATCTGGGAACTTTTAGCAAAATTATTTCACCATCAATAAATATCGGATACATTATATGCAAGGATATTGACATCATAAACTCACTCTATGCTATAAAAAAAGCAAATTGCCTACATACCTCAGTATTTATGCAAAAAGTAGTCAGTGAATACATAAAAGAAGATTTTTTACAGGAAATAAAACAAAAATCACAATTACTAAGAATAAATTACGAAACAATAAAAATGTTAGTAAAAAAATACTTTAACAATGAAGTTTTTGTAAGTAATATTAATGGAGGGTATTTTACAGTCTTAACTTTCCCACAAAATGTTGATGCGCTAAAAACAAAAGTAAATTTTTGTTTTTGTACATTGGAAGATTTTTATATTGACAAAAGTTTGGGTAAAAATCAAATAAGAATAAACTTGTCATTAAATATAAATTTTGATTTAATATTTAGTAATCTTAGCGTTGAATATTATAAAAATAGCAAAAAACACAGCTAAAACAATAAAAAAAACTGCAATTTTTGCAGTTTTTTGTTATTTTAATTGTTCTAATAAATCTTCTAGTGTATGCCACGATAATACAGCACATTTAACCCTTGCTGGCATATTTGCAACATTTTCAAAAGCAATACTATCTTTAAGCAAATCCTTTTCTTCTTCACTTATTTCTTCTCGTCTAATCATTTTCATAAATATTAAAATTATTTTTTTCGCTTCATCAACACTTTTCCCTTTTAGCGTATCAATCATAATTGAAGTTGAACTTTGTGAAATTGCACACCCATGTCCAGTAAAAGCCATATCAACAATTACGTTATCTTTTATAACTGCATAAAGTTTTATTTCATCTCCACAATTTGGATTATGTCCCAAGCTTGAATAATTAGCATTGTCAATATTTTTTTTATTGGCACTGCACATACTATGTTCCATAATTAAATCTGTATAAAAATCTTCCATTTTATTTCTCCAAATATTTTTTAAACATATCATATGTTTTCTTTAAAGCATCAATCAATTTATCAATGTCTTCTTTTGTATTATATATTGCCAAACTAATTCTTAGTGTACTATCTAATCCCAAATATCTGAGCAATGGTTGAGCACAATGGTTGCCACTACGAACACAAATATTGTTATCATCAAGTATAGTGGAAACATCATGAGAATGAATTCCAGACACATTAAACGAAATAACCGAAGAAATCTTATTTACATCGTCTGTTGCATAAATTTCAACAAAATTAAGGTTTTTTAACGAATTTATGGTATAATTTATTAAATTCTCCTCAATTTTTCTAATATTTTGATATCCAATTGATTTTATATAATCAATAGCCTTACTTAATCCAACTATGCTTGCAATGTCTTGAGTGCCAGCTTCAAACTTATTTGGAAGTGGTGCAAATGTTGTATCTTGCTCATAAACATACTCAATCATATCTCCACCCATAATAAATGGTTGCATACTTTCGAGTAGTTGTTTTTTGCCATACAAAACC
Source organism: Christensenella sp. UBA1242 (assembly GCA_002308915.1). Taxonomy (GTDB): domain Bacteria; phylum Bacillota; class Clostridia; order Christensenellales; family UBA1242; genus UBA5893. The sequence goes on from DBWI01000034.1 coordinate 27,557, forward strand.
CCAACACCAAGCGGACCGTACATTTTATGAGAACCAAACACAGCAAAGTCAACATCACTTGTTTTTACATCAAATGGCATATGTGCAATACTTTGTGATAAATCAACAATCATTATTGCATTGTTTTCATGAGCAACTTTTGTTATTTTATTTATATCGTTTATTGTTCCCAAAACATTTGAAACAGAAAGTACACTGACTATTTTTGTTTTTTGCGTTATCTTTTTTAGTTCACTATCTGGTATTTGATAATTCTTGTCAATATATAAATATTTAAGAGTAGCTCCCTTTAGTTTTGTTATCTTTTGCCAAGGAACAAGATTTGAATGATGTTCCATAATTGATATAACAACTTCATCGCCTTTCTCCAAGTTTTCAAGTGCATACGAATAAGCCAAAAGATTAAGTGCTTCTGTTGCATTTTTCGTAAATACAATTTCATCATCGTTTGCATTAACAAAACTTGCAACATTATGTCTTGCATCTGCAAGTTCTGTTGTTGCATCAACACTTAACTTATAAACTCCACGATGTGGATTTGCATTTGTATTCAAATAAAAATTTTCTACAGCATCAATAACACACCTTGGTTTTTGTGTGGTTGCACCACTATCAAGATATGCTATGCTACTATTGACCAATAAAGGAAAATCTTTTTTTATTTCATAATTATCTTTCATTATCAAGTTCCTTATCAATTCTATCCAAAATTTCTTTCATTGTTTGTTCGTCTAAATCTTTTAACACGATATTGAATTTTGCTTTTACAAATATTCTTATTGCTTCATTTCTATCAATACCACGCGACATTAAATAGAAAAGCTCTTTATCGCCAATTTTGCCAACACTAGAACTATGAGTTCCGTCAACATCTTCTTCACCACATAATAACATTGGTAAAGCTTTTGACTTTGCTGTGTTCGAAAGGAGTAGACACATTTCATTTTCATATCCTTTACTTTTTGTGGCACCTTTTTTGAAATCAATTGTTCCTTTGAAATTTTTTGTAGCGTTACCACTAATTGCACCAACACAATCTATTGAACAGCAAGAATTTTGCTCTAACAAATTTTGTGTATAGTTTAAATCGATAAGACAATTTTCTCCACCGATATATATTGATTTTAACTCACACAACGAATTTTCTTCAATCTTTGAATTAAAGTTGTGTATTGTGTAATTACTACAAAAATCAATGATTTTATAGTATAATTTACCATTTTCTTGCACTAAATTATTGAATTTTATTAAATTTGTACTATTTTTACCCAAATCATTAATTACCAAAACATCAAGATTACTATTTTCAGTTGCATTGATATTTATGAGTGAATTATGATAAACATCTGCATTTGATTTGTATTTTATTATGACTTTGGCATTAACAAAATTCTCTACCTTTATACTCAAATAATCAATCAATACAGAATTATTTTTATCCAAATCAAAGTTCAAAATAATTGGCTCATCTTGAGTCTTTTTGATTACAATGCTGGTACAAAAGTTTTGATTTTGCTTAACTAAAAATTCTGGTGCAAGTATTCCATAATTAGTTTTTATACTACAATTTTCTGTTCCACAAGTTGTAAAACTATTAAACTTTCCGTGTGAATATTTTATTTCACTTTGTGGAAAGTCAATATTATTAATTCCATAATTAACAGAAGTTAAAATAGGTGATTTGTTTATTTCCATTATCCAATCGCTCCTTCTAACTCTAGATTAATTAACCTATTCATTTCAACTGCATACTCCATTGGAAGTTCTTTTGAAACAGGATTTGCAAAACCACGAACAATCATTGCTTTTGCATCTTCTTCACTAAGTCCACGACTCATAAGATAAAAGATTGCTTTTTCGCTAATCTTGCCGACTTTTGCTTCGTGTGAAAATTCAACATCTGAATTCTGTACATCATTAACAGGAATTGTATCACTTCTTGACAAATCATCAAGCATAAGACCATCACATGTTACACTACACTTTGAATTTGTTGCATTTGGCAATATTCTTACCAAACTTCTGTATGTTGCAATTCCACCATTTTTTGAAATACTCTTTGAACTTACAACACTTGAAGTATTCTTCCCAACATGAACAACCTTAAATCCTGTATCAAGATTTTGGTTTTTTCCTGCAAAAGAAATACCTGTGTATTCTGTTTTTGAATTGTCGCCTTTAAGAATACTCATTGGATAAAGCATTGAAATATGACTTCCAAAGCTACCACTAATCCAATCAACTTGTCCATTTTGTTCAACAATAGCTTTTTTTGTGTTAAGGTTCAACATGTTTTTTGACCAATTTTCTATTGTCGAATATCTTAGGTATGCATTTTCTTTTACAAACAATTCAACGCACCCAGCATGTAAATTTACCTTGTTATATTTTGGAGCACTACAACCCTCAATAAAGTGCAAACTTGCGCCTTCGTCAACAATAATTAAAGTATGTTCAAATTGTCCACTTTCTGGTGAATTTAATCTAAAATATGATTGTAATGGCATTTCAAGTTTTACACCCTTTGGAACATAAACAAAGCTTCCACCACTAAACACTGCATAATGAAGTGCAATAAACTTATGATCAAAAATAGGTACACATTTTGAAAAATATTCTTTTACCAAATCTGGATATTCACGAATCGCACTATCAAAATCGGTATAAATAACACCTTGAGACAAAAGTTCGTCTTTTATTGAGTGATATACAACTTCACTATCATATTGTGCCCCTACGCCAGCCAAATACTCTCTTTCTGCTTTTGGAATACCCAATTTTTCAAAAGTGTCTTTAATTTCTGTAGGCACATCTTCCCACTTGTCTTTTATATCTGCTTTGGGGCGCACATAAGTTGCAATCTCTTCCATTTTCAACTCATCAAGATTTGGTCCCCATGTTGGCAAATTTAATTTATTATATGTTTCAAGAGCTTTTAATCTTATATCCAAAACCCAACTTGGTTCATTTTTTTGCCTACTAATTTCTTCAACAATTTCTTTTGAAAGTCCTTTGTCTATTTTGTAGGCATAGTCATCTTTGTTCTTGAAATCATAAATATTTGTATTTAATTCATCAAGTCTAGTTTTTGACATCATTCACCAACCTTAAATGAATTATAACCATTTTCTTCAATCTCTTTTGCGAGTTCACTATTTCCAGTATAAACAATTTTTCCATCAATCAAAATATGAACAAAATCAACTTTAAGCATTTCCAAAATTTTTGTTGAGTGTGTGATAATTAAAATTGCATTTTCATCATTTTTGAATAAGTTAATTCCTTTTGAAACAAGTTTAATTGCATCAACATCAAGTCCGCTATCAGTTTCGTCCAAGATTGCAAGACGTGGATTTAGTTCAAGCATTTGCAAAATTTCGTTTTTCTTTTTTTCCCCACCACTAAAGCCAACATTAAGATCACGATTATCCATGCCTGGTTTCATTTCAAGTTCTTCCATATTTTTTGCAATTTCTTTTCTTAAGTCTGCAAAATACACATTTTGTCCAGTTATTTTTTGTTTTGCAGTTTTAATAAAATTAAAAACACTGATTCCTTCAACTTCTTCTGGAGTTTGAAAAGACATAAAAACACCATCACGAGCAATTTCATCTGTCTTTGCATTTGTTATGTCTTTACCATTAAAAATAACTTTTCCACTTGTTTTTGTATATTGTGGATTGTTAAAAATAACATTGGCAAGTGTACTTTTTCCTGCTCCATTTGGTCCCATGATTACATGTACTTCTCCTTTGCCAATATTTAAATTTAAATTATCTAGAATTTGTTTATCTTTAACTTTTGCTGATAAATTTTTTATTTCTAACAAACTACTCATTTAATTCCCACCAATTTACTATGATTTACTCCCATATAATATACCATTAAAATCAAAAAATCAAGTATTATTTTAAAATTATAACAAATAAAAAACTGCCATAATCAAAAAATTGATTATGGGCAGTTAATTAAACTCTTTTATTTATTACATCATCAAGTGTTGTTGAATTTAAAAAGTCATTAACAATATTATCTAGTTTTGTCCAAACTCCCACTGTTAAACACTTTGCAACTTTATCACACTTAACACCAGCATTAAGACAAGAAACAGTTTGAAGTTCTCCTTCGGTTGCTTTAAGCACCTGTCCAATTGTTATATCCTTCGCATCTCTTGAAAGTTTGTAGCCACCATTAGTCCCCCTAAAACTCACAAGAAGATTGCTTTTTACAAGCATATTAACAATTTGTTCCAAATATTTAACAGACATATTATTCCTATTTGCAAGCACAGTTAAAGGAATTGCTTCTTCTTGACTATGTGAAGCAATATCTGTCATTATTCCAAGTGCATAAGTCCCTTTTGTTGAAATTTTCATACTTAAACAATAACACCAAACCTATTGTTTGTCAAACAAAAACAAAATTACTTTTTGTAAATAATATTACCATCTCGGATTGTCATATACACATTTACATCCTTGTCGACTACAACAAAGTTTGCACATTTACCAACTTCAATTGAACCCATTTGGTCAAAAACTCCAAGATTGAGTGCAGGATTTTTGGTTGCATACATAACAACTTTTTCTAATGGCTTATTTAAAAACTTACACAAATTTGCAACACCTTTATTCATTTTGAGCATACTTGCAGCAAGTGCACCATTTTCTAATCTTGCTTCATCTCCTTTGATGATTACTTTTTGCCCACCAATTTCACTTATTCCATCTGGCAAATGTTTTGCACGAAGTGAATCTGTAACAAGTATAAACTTGTCGTTTGGTTTATTCTTTACCAAAAGTCTTATCGCTTGCGGTGAAACATGAATTCCATCGCAAATACACTCACTACTAAGCTCATCAAAAAGCATTGCACTTCCTGCTGTTCCAATATCCCTATGATGAACACCTCGCTGTGCATTAAATGTGTGAGTAACACATCTTGCTCCTGCTTTTATTGCATTAGCACAATCATCACATTTTGCATTTGTATGTCCAATTGATGCAACAATATTATTACTTACAAGATACTCTATTAAATCAATAGCACCATCTTCTTCAGGTGCAAGTGTTACAATTTTTATGTTATTATTTGATGCTTTTTGATAACTTTTGAACACTTCAATATCTGGCTTTTGAACATATTCAATTGGCTGTGCCCCAACATAATCTTTTGAAATGAATGGCCCTTCCAAATGCGCACCAACAATTTTTGCACCAACTTTTTTGTCACTTTTAATATATTCTGCAACATTCTTTAATGCACCAATTATATTATTATCACTTTGTGTCATTGTTGTTGCCAAAAATGCAGTCGTGCCTTCACTAGCAAGTGCATTCGCAATATTTTCAAGTGCATTTATATTACCATCCATTGCATCACTCCCCATTGCGCCATGAATATGTTCATCAATAAATCCCGGAATAACAAACAAGTTGTTATCAAGTTCAATCATTCCATCAACTTGGCAATTTCCGATATTGACAATCTTTTCATTTTTGACAATCAAACTAGTTTTTTGAAAATTATCTCCAACCAAAATATTACAATTCTTAAAACCTTTTATTTTTTCCATTTTCACCTTCAAAAAAATTATACAACAAAAAAATCACCAGGTCAAACCTAGTGATTTTTTTATATTTATTATTTAGGCAACTGTTTTTGTTCCTGTTGCACCAACAACAATATTCATTCCTGTCATACTTTGTGGCAAGTAAAGAGCCAAATATTTTTGTGCATCAGCATAATTTGCATTTGCAAGACCATTAATAACAAGTGAAGCTATTGTATTTGCTTGATCAGCTGACATACCTTGACTTTGCAATAATAGGCTATATCCAGCAATGATATCATCTTTCATTAAATTAAGGACTTGTTTGATTCCTACTGGTGAAAGTTCATCAGATGCCCACGCACCATTTTCGCCAACAAATCCAAATGAGCCATCAAATGTTTGAATTATTGGGCTACTTGATTTAATAATTTCACCCAAAGTTGCTGCTGGAATACCTTTTGCTGCAGCTGCTTCATCAAACATACCCATACTTACTGCCATATCAATAAATGTATGTTGAAGGTTTCTAGAAGCGTCCATATTAAAGAACTTATTACCATAATCAAAGAATCCTCTAACAGCTCTTCCTGTTATACCTGATGTGTCTCCTGATTTGTAAACTGCTACAAGATTAATTTGTGATGTTGTTGCAAAATAATCTTTTGTTTGTAATGCAGGTTGTCCTGGGAATTGTGTGTAATATTGAAGTAATGCCTTTAACATTCCAGCATATTCATTTGCTCCAAAGCTAACAAACCAAGCTTCTTCACCACTAACAAGTGATTCAAGAACGCTATTTTCATCAACATGTACATTTGAAATAACTGTTATTTCATCGTTTGCTCCAATATATGATTCGTCACAAATCATAACTGGACCACCAGCACCAATAAGTTTACTGTCTGTGATATTAAGTGTACCTGCTGACATATAAACCAAACAGTTGTATGCATCAAATGCATTTACTTTGTTAAGGTTAAGTGGAACATTTTCTCCATCTTCTCCATATACATCACTTTCTACATGTTTTCTTGTCATATAGCTCATATACCAACGAGTTGAAAGGTTATTGTAAACTGTAACTTCGCAGTTTTCTTTTTTCATAAACATTATACCGCCGCCAATACCTTCACTCTTTTTGGTATTACCATTGAGTTCAAGATTATTTAATTCATAACTAGCAAATTTTGTTGCATCCTTTGTATCATTTTCACCATAGTACGCACCAAAGAAACCAAAAAGTGCTGAATTAACAACAATCATTGTCTCTGTGTTGTAACTGCTACCACTATAGTCATCATCAACAATAAGTGGAATGTTGTCTCCTGCAATTTGGAAATAGTTTCCTTCGATTGCAAAGTTTGATTCTTTTGATCCTAATCTTGCATAAATAATACCAATACCATCATAACCAGTATCATCATCTTTGAGTGAACCAATTATTTGGTCACGATTTTCTGCACTTGCAGGAACTTCACTGTCTTGATATTTGTGAATTGCTGGAATATCTGCAGCTGTGATGCTAACATTATTTTGCAAAACAAGACCTTCAATATTCATATTAAGAGCAACACCATTTGCTTGTTTGTAAGCTGTCCATTTGTTTTCATAGTTTACATTATCAAATGCACTAAGATCTGCTGCTGTGTATACATTATAATAATTTGCTTTTACTGTGAATGTGAATTCTGTGGCAGTGATATATGAACTATCTCTTGTTCCATCTACATTCATAAATGCTGGCAAAGCAGAAATTTTGAATATTTTGTCATTTGCTGCTGCGGTGAATTTTAATGTGTGTTCATTTGCATCAATTTCAACATATTGATTTACCACATTTCCTTCAAGTTTATTAAATTCGCTTGCTGATTCTTCAAACAAATAAACTTCATATGCTACTTTATATTCTGCAGTTTCATAATCATTTTCATCTGCATCAATAACAAGAATAGTTGGTTCAAATACAAATTTATTGTATCCACCAACGATATATGGATTATCTAAATCTGTAAAACCTTTTACACCTGTTGACCCTGTCTTATCATAAGTATTTTGTCTTTTTGAATTTACTCTGTATTGAGCAACAAATTCTGGTGTATTAAATCCTACAATTTCATAGTTTTTATTAATTTTTACTAACCCTTGTGCTGAGAATTCTTCATTTCCAAGTGTATATGTTACTGTGAATGCTTGTTCATTGAAATTGTACATATCAAGATCTGATACTGTTAAGTAATTACTATCAATTACTTCTGTTCTTCCACTTGAATATGTAACTGTCATTGTAACTGTGTTTTTGTTGAATGTTTCACCAAAATCAAGTGCTGTTTGATATGAACCAGCTGTAACAACTTGATTTGTAATTGTGTCAACTGCATAAACAGTAATTGGTAATTGATATGTTAAATTTCCATATGTTACTGTTAAGTTAACATTTCCAGCAACAGATGTATTTACTGTTCCAAATACCAAACCTGTTGAAACTGTTGCTGTTCTACCTGATCTGTATGTAACGGTTGCTGTTGCACCATCTGTTACATATGTTTCGCCAACATTGATTGTTGTACGAAGACCACTAACAGAACTAATTGCTACAATTGAATCATTGTAAACATTAACCTTAAAGTCATATGAAATTGTCACATCATCTTTTGTATATGATATTTTCAAAACTTTATTTTCGCCTGCTGTACTTGTATCTAGTTCACCAAAAGTTAAGTTATTTGCATTAACTTCGATAACTTTTCCAGATTCAAGTTCAATCTTTACTTTTGCGTGTGAAGTGTCATATTGTTCACCAACACAAACCTCTGTTGCAAGCCCCTCTATGCTAGCAAATTTAACAGCACCATCT
>DBWI01000034.1:35975-58318 GCA_002308915.1 Christensenella sp. UBA1242
AAAAGCCACAAGCACAAAACTTGTTAACAATAAAACCAAAGCTGTTAAAACTGAGCCTAAAAATTTTCTTGTTTTCATTTCTTCTCCTTTTGTGAAAATCAGTGTTAGAATATCATAACTAAATTCAAAAGTCAATGATAATAGTTATTATTTAAAAATAATATATATTTATTCATATTATAAAAAAATGCCTATTGCTAGGCATTTTGTTATCTAACATAAACTTGAATAATTACTCCAGAACCCATCTTTCCATTTGATATTGGATTTATGTATATTTTAAATGCAATTTTACTTTCAAAACAAATCAGAGTTCCATTATCTTTAAGTTCAATTGCTTTGTTGTCAATAAGATTTCGATTATCCTCATCAAGTTTATATGTAACACCATCAGCACTTGAAGCTTCTTCTCCTGTATCATATAATATCTTGGGAATAAAAATTAATGGCAAGTATTTTCTTGTTTCATTTTCTTGGGTTTCTTCATTTAAAAATTCACCTTCTTGAGCATATTTTGTGTAATATATTGTGAGTTTATATATATCATTTGAAGTTTCGTCTTCTTTCTGCTGTAACTCAAATTTATACATTTCATCTCTTTCTGCTTCCACGCTCATCTCAATTCTTTTTATATATTTAACTTCGTCATATATTTTTACTTTCATGCCAAAAAAACCAATAGCAACTATTGATGCAACATAAATTATAAAAATCATTATTATTGTAGATTTTTTCATATCTATTTTTCCTTATAGTAAAGTCTTATTCTTGTTAAATACAAATAAATCCTTACAACAAGAATTATAAGTGTAACAAAGAATAATTTCACAAAAACGACTTTTATATTTTCTGACATCAAGAAAAATGCAACAAAAGCAAACAAAATTGACATAATAAATGCAATGATTGTACTTTTGGTTTCATTTGGATTTTTTTGCGCATCACCAGATGTTTGATACAATCTATTTTGTGGATTCATAATATCAATCTCAGCACTCCACAAAAGATGTGCAACATAGATAAATATCATAGAAAATCCAAGCAAAATTGATTGAAGTGCATCAAACTTTGCAAATGTTGAAATTACCACTGTTGATGCAATAATTGAACCAACACAAATAAGAGCATTAAGCATAACTTTTCCAGACAATGGTACTCTGTATGGAACAGGATTAACTTTGTTCAAATATCCTGCATTACCTTCTTTTGAAAATGTGCTTGCAATAATAACATTTGATGATAATACCATAAGCAAAACAATTAAAATATTAAATGTAATTCCAAGGAAATTTCCAAGAATTCTTGTATCCATTGCACCAATAATTTTGTTTTGCAAAAATATTGCTATTGGAGTAATTATTGCAACTGCTAAAACACTATAAATTACATTTGCTGAACGCAAAGAAACCAAAGCACTCTTTTGCGATGCAGACAAGAATGGAAAATATCTTCTGTTCTTTTTGAATTTTTTAATATCTTTCTTTTTGTACTCAAAAGGATTACTTGCCATTCTTAAGAATAGTTTTGAAGATAATAAATATACAAGCACAAAACATCCTATAATGATTAAAGCACAACTTAAGAAAGTAAACAAATTATCATGGTTAAATGGCTTAAAATTGTTTGAACCATAAAACATACCTGTAAATAATTGTAAAAGCATATTAAATATAAAAGTTTTTGAAGCAAAATCTGCTAAAAAGTCTTGAATAGACCAATAAATTCTACCCCAATCACGAATCAAATTTATATCTTCTGGAATCATTCCAATAGCAAAGATAACACCATAAATAAGAGCACCCAAAACACCAGCAACAACAATAACTTCTAACCATTTTACTTTTTTTAGAACAATAACAATTGCCATTGTTGGGATTGATAAAAATCCACTAATACTAACACAAAGCAAGGTAAACAAAATTAAAGATAATATTGTCCATAAAAAGAATGTGAATGACAACTTCATCACAAGACCATAACCCCAGAAAAATGGCAAAATATATGTAATATTTTTAATAAATTCGTAAATTAAACAAACAATCATTTTAGAAGTGAATGTTGTACTATTTTTTACTGGGAAAGTAAGCAATACTGGATTGTCTTTTGCAAAATATAAAGTTTTTGTTACATTTGTTAAACAAGAAATAAATGACAACAACATAAGTAATGTCATAACAATTAAATACATTCTAAAATTAACAGTGCTAACAAATGAGAATAATCCAAGCCCCACAATTAACTTAAACACCAAGTACACAGCTGCCGTGATGGCAACAAATAGCAATAGCGAAAAAACGATTTTAAAAATAGTATTTTTCTTGCTTTTTAAAAAAGAAAAATCAATTTTGTCTTTTAGTTGCATCAAAACAAGAGGTCTGATAACTGCAAACCACTTTAATATTGTTTTAAAAAACTTTTTAATGAAATTTTGTTTTTCTGCGACTTTTTCCATATTTATTTTTCTTCTTTATTTTGTTCTTCTTTTTGTTCTTCTTCAAGATTTTTTATGTAATCTGGACCATTGATTATATCCATATAAAAATCTTCTAGGCTTGTTCCACTTTCTTCAATTTCTTTAACAGTTTTTGTACAAATGATATGTCCTTTTTTGATAATTGCAATTCTATTGCAAATTTTCTCAACAACATCAATAATATGACTAGAAAAGAATACGATATTTCCTTCTTTTGCCCTTTCTTTCATACACTCTTTTACTTGATAAATACTATTTGGGTCAAGACCTGTTAATGGCTCATCCAAAATCCATACCTTTGGATCGTGAACAAGTGCTGCCATAATTGCAATTTTTTGTTTCATACCATGAGAGTATGTTTTCATTTGGTTATCAAATGCACCCTCAAGTTCAAAACGCTTAACATATTTGTCTATTCTTTGATTTCTATCTTCCAAAGACACATTGTATAAATCTGCAATGTAATTAATATATTCTCTGCCAGTCAACTTTTCATAAAGTGCATAGTGGTCAGGAACAAATCCAATACATCTTTTTGCTTCAATCGGTTGCGTGTTGATGTCATATCCACACACTTCAACTTCACCCTCTGTTAATGGTTGAATACCAACAACTGTTTTTATGATTGTTGACTTTCCTGCACCATTTGGTCCCAAAAATCCAAACACTTCTCCACCATTAACTTCCAAGTTTGCATGGTCAACTGCAAGTACTTCACTTCCAGAATACCTCTTGGTGAAATCTCTTAAAATTAATTTGTAATCATTTTCTGGATTCATAGGTTCATTTAAACTCCTTCCATTCATTTTTGATAAAAGTGCCAATTCATCTAATTTAACTTTTCTATTTCTTTCAAACATGTCATTAAGATTTGCAAACATTGTATAGCAATATTCATATACAAACCAAATTCCAAAACCTAATGCCACATACACAAAGAAAAACAATGTTTGATAAAGTGGATAGAAAGTTAGTTTTATTCCATTAACTTCTATTATTGCCTTAATATTTCTTGTGTCTGTTGCCCACCTACCAAGTTTATCGGCAATAAAATCACTATTAATAAAGAAATAGTCTGTTGACTGTGAAGCAATACCTGCTTCAAACATTCCTGTGAAAACTGCATTAACAACAAGAACTAAAACAAAGTATGCCAAGAACCCAAGCATTGAATAAACAAATTGCTTAAATCTTGGTTTTTGAAACATACCAAGTGAAACAAACAAAAGTGGCATAAAGAATGCAATATAGTGGTTTATATAAAAGTTTACAAGCGAGCCACTAAATATATTTTCTTTTGCACCATAGTTTGGCATGATCATTGCAAAAAATGCACCAATAACATTTATAAAATATGTGAAGTAGAAAAATCTCTTCATGTTAAAAATAAGTACTATTGGCATAATATACATTGCTGTGTTACAAAGGTGTAATGGCCAAGAAGTTGGATCCAAAAATGCATCAAGCTTTTTTGTAAAAGAATAAGTAATTAATGTTCCAAGACAAATAAACATTAAATAAAATTTCTTTTCGGAATATTCTTTCTTTCTTAATGTATAATGAACAATAAATGGAAGAATAAATCCAATATACAAAATTATTCTGTGTGATATTTCAAAATCTTTGGCTTTGTAAATTTGCTCAGCATGTCCAAATATTGCTTGAATTGTATAAGATGGCATTACACTAAAAATAATCACCAACACTGCAAACAAATCAAACCAATGCTTTTTGCAAAATTTCCAAACAATGCTTAAAACATTTGCCACTTTGTTCCAAAAATTGTTCTTTTGATATTTTTTTAGTATCTCGTTTTTATCTTGAGAAATTTTTTCATGTTTTTTGAATATATTTTTGAAATCTGTTTTTACAACTATTAATATTGCATATCCAAGAGCAACACCCATCTCCATTGCAAAAAACATATTTCTAATAATAACTGAACTTATATTCCCAGTGATTGCTGTAAAATGAAAACCAAGAAAACAAATATTTAGTATTGTAATTGGGAAAGCAAATACTTTTGTGAATATCTTTAGCTTTTTAACATCAAAGAATGGATATAAAATCAAAAGTAAATTACTAACATAAGTAAACCATACCAAAATTATTCCAAAAAAGTTTTGGATATTTGTTTCAAATGGCCCGTCAGCCAATGCAAAAGTTTCTGAAATTAAATCATCACCAAGCATATAACGCATAGCAAAAAATAATGCAAGCACTAATGAAAAGCCTTTGCATAAAACATTTAATATTTTGCTTTGTTTTTTGCCAATAAAAAATCCTAGTAAAAACACCAAGACAGCAAAAATCAAACTTATTCCATAATAAATACCTAGTGTCATACAATTCCTTTGAGCATAGTATTTTTGTTATTATAACCAATTTTGTAGAATATAGCAAGTATTTGTAGAATATAAAAAAATAGACAACAGAAATTGCCTATCTTATTTTGTTTTTAATGTTCTCATAAAACTCTGCTGTTGCAAGTTCCATATATGGTGCAATCCAAATTGAAAGTATGCCAAGTGTTAAAACTGAAAGCAACATCCATCCAATAAATCTAAACTGCAAACAAAACAATTTCCACTTGTATCCTCTCATCATAAAGATACTTCTTTCTCTTGCTTCTTTTTGAGTTAAATCAGGATTGTCACGCAAAATATAAAAACTCATAGCATATGAATAACTAGCAATAATTCCAGGGAAAAACAATAACAAACTCCAAAGAAAAACAAAAATTGAATTAACTAACCACAAAAGGATTGACCTTTTTTTGTTGTTAAAGCCTTCCAATAGGTCACCAACTCTCATTTCTTCACCCCTGGAAACTTCAAGAATACAAGTTGTGTAACCAAGTTGAAGCGGTCCCGAAATAAATATGGCAAGAATTGATGTTATCATAAATGCTTGCAAAAGTAAGTTGATTGACATATTACAAAAATACACAAGTGCAAGTTTGTTCCAATTGCCCTTACGTTTTTCTTTTGCTTTTTCTATATAGTCTTTTGAAGTCAATTCCAAAACTTTGTTAGCAGAACTCATTGTCAATCTCCTTGTATGTTTTATTAACACAATTTTAACAATAAGTCAAACTATTCGGTTGTATATTCCAACTTTTTGCCATATGTTTTTTCATAACAATTTTTCCATAACTCTTCATTTCTTTTTAAAAGATTTTGAATTCGTTCTGGCTTTTCTAAGTCTTTGTTTGGATATAAAGGCTTACCAACATGTATTGTATACTCTTGAACATAAAATCCATCTGGTCCCATTTTGTCACTATCTTCAAATGTAATAAAACATGGCAAAACTGGAACATCATTATTAACTGCAAACTTGAATGCACCTTGTTTGAGTGGTTTTGGTTTTTTGTAGTTCCACCACATACTTTGTTCTGGGTACATAAGAACAAAATCCCCACGCTTCAAAATTTTATTTGTGGCATCAATAAAATTTTCCATTGTTCTTCTGTTTGATGACAATGGCAAAGTGTTGCAATGACGCATCAATAATCCATAAAAGCCAGGGAAATTTGTATAGTTGCCTTCTCTGATTACCTTAAACATTTTTTTATGTTTTTGCTTGCTTTCTTGATATGCAACTTGCATAGCAAAACTATCCATTGCATTAAAATGATTGCAGGTTATAACGGCTCCACTTGTTAAATTTTGCCAATTCTCTATTCCAATAATATCTTTAATAATTAAAAATTTATTTTTTAATGCTTTTTTTAAAAATTTGCCAGCAACATAATACGCATATTTTGTTTTTATCTTGCTTGATAATTTTTTTTGTAAATAATCTACATTTTCTGGTAAAAGCTCTTTTGTTGGTGGATCATCTTCAACATCTTTATCAAACCAACCTTTTTTCTCGTAATCTCTTATTTTTTGAATTATATCCAACCTGTCTTGTGCCTGTGCTACGGCTTCCATATCAATCTCCTATTTTGAACATATTTCATTAACAATTTTTCTTATTCTTTCATTTTCTTCTTTGTCGTCTGCTTCACGCTTTGAAACACTAACCAAAGCAGCGAGTTGCTTGTTGCTTAGTTCTTGGTCATAATAACCTTTCTTCTCTTCGCAAATTTGGTCATAATAAACTGTTCTTTTTGCATAATCCCAGAAATATTCTTCATACATAATCTCGTCATGATGCCATGGTTTGTATGCTAAGTTATAATGAATTAATTTAAGTTTTTCTCTTGGCAATTCACTTCCATAAAAAGGCATTACATCCCAAGCTCCATCAATTCTTTTTACTCTGTTTTTGCAAAGTGTGTTCAAATAGTCTTGGTCTTGTGCAACAGTGAATTTTACTGCACCCAAAAGTTTAATAAACTTGTCTTCAATATTAAACTCACGAAGTGCTTTTAAATTCATTGGAAGAACGCCAGCATTGAAATAATCTTGCCACTTGTCAACTCCAATTCTGTTTGTTACATATTCTTTTAACTCTTGAAAGCTAGCAACTATTCCATCTGTTACGCCACCAACAAGATTGTCACCAAGGTCAATATTATAAAGGTTTGCAATATCTTCCAAAACTACAATATCGCTATCAATATAAAGTGCTTTATCCAAGTTTGGATAAAGATTTGGAATAAATAATCTGTAGTATGTTGATTTTGAATAATAATCTCTTGTATGTAAATCATTAAATACACTTGAAACAGTTGCTGAAATGTCAACAAATTCGATTTCGATGTTATCTTTATTGTATTCGTTATTAATTATATTTTGACTTTGTGCGCTGATTGAATTTGCATGTAAAACTTTTACTTTATAAACATTACCTTTTGTTTTATTTTCCTTTATTGATTGCAATGTAACAGCCAAAAATGGAACATATGCATCATCACAAGTAAAAAACAAATTTATTTCATTCATTAGTTGTTATTCTCCTTTAAACTTTCGTATAATTTTTTCAAATAAATATATTCATATAAAATATCGTCAAATTGGTCATATCCAAATATTTTATGAACTTTGGTTACATGCCATTGCTTTATATTGTCTGTGTGTGGATATGGCAACCAGAACAATCTTTTTGAAAAGTGTCTTACAACAGTACTCTTATGCAAAAATTTTTGGTCATTAAATTTTTGTGGAAGCATAAGCTTTTTGGTTGTGCTTCTGTAAACTGCATCCTGGTCAGCAAACAGCATTTTCTTGGTCTTAATCAATTTTCTTGCCTTAACCAAAAGGCCTGTTTTTCTTATCTCTTCCATATTAAATAGCAAAACACCTGCATTAATATAGTTTGGAGCTTTAAGAAATTTGCCATAATGGTCACGAGCAGCTGCATATTCATAACCTTCTATGTTTTGATTGTACAAAAGAGTTATGTCACGATTAAACATAATGTCGGCATCAAGATATAACAACTTATCTTCTGGCATACCATCTATCATATCTGCAAATAACCTTAATAATGTATATGGCGAACAATATGCACTCTCATTTGGACAACCCCCAAACTCTTTTTTATAAAGTTCAGTTACATCAATGCTTATAACTTGATTTTGGGGATTATATTGCTTTGCAATCCTATCCAAAAACTCAACTTGTTCATCTTCAATTTTTGTGTAAGCTGGCTTGAGATAACTTACATCCATAGTATAGATAAAAATTCTTATTGGTTCAGTTGTTTTTGTTCTTTTGAAAACAGATAAACTTGATGTTAAAACACCATCAAAAACCTTATCATTTCCACAATATAAAATATTTATCATTCTTTCTCCTGTTTTATATATAAATTTTTTTGAAATGTACTATTCTGTGTTCTTTCACACATTGTGTCATACACTTTTTGGCACATAATTTCTTGATTTTCTTTTACTGATAAGTTTTCATCAGCAAAGAATGGTCCATCAACATAAATAACTATTTTACATTTACCATGCTTTGTTTTTTGATATGTTGTTGTGTAACAATAAACTGGAACATTAAGTTGACATGGATATTTGAAAGAAGTTGATTTAAATGGTCTAATACCTGTGTAATATGGCCAAATCTTTGCTTCTGGATAAATCAAAATGCCATGCTTTTGCTTAATCCTAAAGTTAATTGCATCCATAAAATTTTTTGTTGCCTTAAGTCCTGTTGGCAAAGGCAATGCACCCAACATTTTTGTGGATTTTTTGAATGGTGGCACATTCAAATTTTTGGGATTAACAATAACATAAGTTTTCTTTGTTGGTATCATAACTTGTGGAGTGAACGCATCACTTAAGTTATTTGTGTGATTTGCATAAATAAAATAACCAGTTGTTTTTTTTGCTCTTACTTTTTTGATATTTACAAATTTTATTCTTTTAATAATTCTTGAATAAATAAAAGCAATTGGAAAAATGATAAAATGATAATAAATAAACGTGATAAAATTATAGAACCAGTTATGGCTCACATATTTGTATTTTTCATCTATCACAGGTTCACTTATATTATCATAGCAAACCTCATCTTCTAAACTTTTATAGTAATATACTTTCTGTTTCATTTTCATTTACGCAATACTATTATACCATACAATTGTCTTTGAACAATATATTTGAACACTTTTTTACTCTAAAGTATAAAAATCTCATTCTATAATAAAAAATAGCCACTCTCTTATTTCGAGAATAGCTATTTTTGTATTAAATTTTATATTTCTTTTGCGTTTTTACAACTTTTATTCCCTGCTTCCAACCATGAAAATATATATTATCATCACAATGGACTGCAAACAGTTTTTTGTTTGGATAAGTCTTTTTTAAAAGCAAATATTCTTCTGCACCCATATGTGCAACTGTTGATTTTTGGTGATAACAATCAATAAATCCACAATCAAAATTTTCAACAAAATTTTTTGTGGCATCATCAAGAATGCAATCGCCAGAAAAACCAAGTTTGGTCTTTCCATTATCAAAAACATATCCAATATCATCCATATCAAAATGATTTAATTTGTATGGTGTTATTTTGTACTCTCCAACTTCAATAACTTTGTTAAAATCGGATATTTCAACAATGTTTAAATAGTCTTCAATTTTTACATTTTGTGAATCTGGGCCAGCAACTTTTATAGTTTTAACAAAATAGTCCAAAATGTTATACAACCCAACTGGTCCATATATTGTTAAACTTTTTGCCTCGTCTTTTGGTTTGTATGTTATTTCTGTGTTAACAAACAAAATCAAATCAAAAAAGTGGTCACTATGTAAATGGGTAATAAAAATATTCTTTATATTTTTTGCAAAAACCTTTGTTCTTTTAAAATACTTTCTTGCTCCTGCACCACAATCAATCAAAATTGTATCGTCAAGGCAATAACAACTAACCGGTCTTTGTGACCAACTGTTGCTACAACCAACAACCTTAATTTGCATTTTTATTTTCCTTTTTATTTCATTAAATTAAAGAATGAATTTAATCCAAGGTAATTACTGCTATCGCCAAGTTCTTCTTCAATTCTTAATAATTGATTGTATTTTGCGACTCTATCTGTTCTTGATGGAGCACCTGTTTTAATTTGACCAGCATTAAGAGCAACAGAAAGGTCTGCAATAAATGTATCTTCTGTTTCACCACTTCTGTGAGATACAACAGCAGTGTAACCAGCACGATTTGCCATTTCAATTGCTTCTAATGTTTCTGTTAATGTTCCAATTTGATTTACTTTAATCAAAATTGAATTTGCAACACCAAGTTGAATACCCTTTTTGAGTCTTTGTGTATTTGTAACAAACAAATCATCTCCAACAAGTTGAATCTTTTTGCCAAGTTTGTCTGTTAAAAGTTTCCATGCATCCCAATCTTCTTCTGCGACTGCGTCTTCAAGTGTAATGATTGGATATTTGTTTGCCATTTCTACCCAAAAATCAACCATTTCTTCTTTTGTGAATAATTGTTTTGTCTTCCAGAAATAATAACATCCATCTTTACCTATTTTCTTTGCTTCATCATACATTTCTGTTGCTGCAGCATCAACCCCAAGTCTAAAATCTTCACCTGGTTTGTACCCTGCTTTTTGAATTGCTTCAACAATATTAATAAAAGCTTCTTCATCGCTTGCAAAGTTTGGAGCAAATCCACCCTCATCACCAACTGCGGTAGAGAATCCTTTCCCCTTTAATACTGCTTTCAAATTATGAAATACTTCTGCACACATTTTTAGTGCTTCCTTAAATGATTTTGCACCAACTGGCATAATCATAAATTCTTGAATATTTACACTGTTATCAGCATGCTTTCCACCATTGATAATATTCATCATTGGAACTGGTAATGTGTTTGCATTGCAGCCACCAACATATCTGTAAAGTGGAAGCCCAAGAACATCTGCTGCAGCTTTTGCACAAGCAAGAGAAACCCCCAAAATAGCATTTGCACCAAGTTTTGATTTGTTTGGAGTACCATCCAAATTAATCATTTTTTTATCAATAGCTCTTTGGTCTAAAACATTCATGCCAACAACTTCATCTGCGATAATTGAGTTTACATTGTCAACAGCCTTTTCAACAGACTTGCCAAGATAATTTGATTTATCTCCATCTCTAAGTTCAATTGCTTCAAAAGCACCTGTTGATGCTCCAGATGGAACTTCTGCTCTTGCAATAAGATCTCCATCAACTTCAACTTCTACTTCAACAGTAGGATTGCCACGACTATCAAGAATTTGTCTTGCGTGGACATCAGTAATCACATTGTAATTTTTCATTTTTTTCTCCTTTAACAATGGTATTATAAACCTTTATCACAAGTTTTCAAAATGATTTGAATACTTGATATTGACAATTTGAATATTTTATTGTAATATATAGACATGAGTATCCAAGAATCAAAAAATAAAAGAGAAAGCATGTTAAATGCTGTTAAAAAAGAATTAGAGAACAGAGGAAACCAATGGAAAACTCTTTGCAAGCTTCCATATTTTTCTCGTTATGAAGAAATTCGCGACAAAATTGAAGTTTTGAAACAAAAAGTTGAAGACACCAAACCTGTACTTGCAAAATTGCAGGCAGAATATGATGCTGTTCCAGATAACGAACATGGATTAGTATATTTGTGGGCAAAAATGCTAAAATGCAAAATTAAGTACAAACTAAAAGCAAAATACAAAAATATGCTTCGCTATGAAGAAGCCCTTTATGACTTTAAAACAAAAAGAACAAAAAGAAAACTTAAACTTGGTGAATTATACGAAGTAAAAAATCAATACGAACTATATCTTACATCAATAAAATCATTAGAAAACGCACCAGAATACAAAGAAATAAATGCAGCAAGACAAGCAATAAAAGCCGGACAAAAAGAAGATATAAGACATCTTGATTTCTTTATCTACACACACAAAGAATTTGATGCTTCAATATATTCTTATGAAACACTTATTGGATTCAAAAACTACTTACAAAAACAAGTTGCCTTTGATCAAACATTAATTGATATGCAAAATTAATAAAAAAGCCGTTAAGCAACGGCTTTTTTATTTTTATTTTTTAATAAACTTTTTTGCGCCACAAGATGGACAGATTTTTTCATTATCATCAACTTCTGTATCACAATATGAACAAACCTTTCTTGATTTTTTCTCTTGTTGCTTTGGTGTTGAAACACCAAATCTGCTCAGCATTTCTGTAAATATTTGCTTTCTTTCTTCTAGCATTTTCATTCGTTTGGCACGAACTTCTGGTTTTGACGAATATATTGCGTAGGAAACTCCACCACCAAACATAATGCCAAAAAGTAATATAAAAATGCCAATGAAAATTAAAAAATTATGTGTTGTTTCTGCATCAAACCAACCTTCTTCTCCCATTGATGGAACATATGTTAATGCTCCACAAATAATCATAACAATTCCACCAATAGCAATACAAATTCCAATTATTAAAGGAATTAACCATAATTTGCTTGACGATTTTTCTGCCATAATAGTCTGTCTCCTATATTTTGTATTTTATATTATTATAAAACTATAGTCAACTTTTGTTATACATATTATATGAATTGTGATATAATGAATTTTAAGAGGTAAACAAATGATAGACTTAAAACAAAAACAATTGGAAGTTATGGAAAACAAAAAGGCACATGGCTGGGAAGTTAAAATCCCAGAAGAATTTTGCTATCTTTATGGTGAAGTAAGCGAAGCTTATGACGCCTGGCTTAAACAAAAAGATGACCTTGGAAGTGAACTTGCAGACATCGCAATCTATCTTATGGCAATCAGCGAAACTCTTGGATTTAACCTTGAAGATGAAATTGAAAAAAAGATGGAAACAAACAGACATAGACATTACATAAAAGTTGATGGCAAAGAAATAAAAATTGATGACAGAGATAAAAAAAATGAGCAATAATTGCTCATTTTTTTGTTTTGTTAATTAAAATACTCTTTCTTCTTCTGCAACTTTTGCCAAATCATTAAAAGCACCACGAACAGCCATTTCTTTAATTTCGCCACTTATTGCCCAATCGCAAATAAAATCGTCTGCTGTCTCATTCCTTTTTGAAATCATCAAATTTGTCATATCGTCCATAAAACCATAATATAACTTTTCAACATTCAAACGATAGTGACCTCTCTTCAATGAGTTGTGTTGATTGTCAAAAGCCAACAAGTTTAAAAGTCCAAACATAAGTTGTTCTTCATCTGGATTTACAACAACTTCACCTGTAACAATATTTTTTATGTTATAACCATAATTTCCATCTGGAAGTACAATGTAAGCTTCATCATCACTAGCAACATACATCATTCCATAATCTTCAAAACTTACAACATCATATTTTGAATATTTTGCAAAATCAATTTTTCCCATTTTTTATCACCTCATTTGAATATTAACACTTCGACACAAAAAAGTCAATATCCAATTAACGCTTAACAATATACATTTTATAAAATTGACAAATACCATAAATATGTGCTATATTAGTCGTATGGAAAAAATAATTATGTACACAGGAATTGGCGTTTTGGGTGCAATACTCATTGCGCTAATGATAATAAAAATAGTTAAAATAGTGCAGTATAAAAAACACTTGGGTATAAACTTGAATTTCTTTATTACTTTTATCCAGATTGCAAAAATTCACAAATGGTTAAAAACAATAAGGCCAAAAACAAAACCAACTTTTGAAGCATACTTATATGTCTTTGCCCAAACATCTTTTGACAACTACACAATATTAAATCCTCAAAATTTTAGAACAAACATATATGGAAATATTAGATTTACAGGCGATCCAATTTCTTTTAAGGAATTTTCAAAAAAAGTAGAAATATTCTTAAACAAGCCAAAGCAAAGTGTAATTACACACAAAGATTTAAAAGACATATCCAAGTTTTTCAAAAATTACAGATTACCATCTTATTATGAGATAGACAAGTACACAACATCTGCTCCAACAAAAACAAACAACCAAGTTTATGCAAGATTGAAAATTATGGCTTTAACAGATGCTTATGTTGAAGCAATTGAACAAAACAGCGAAGATGACAAAGTCTTTTTACTCAAGGAACTCAAAAAAACATATAATGTTCACAAAGAAGAATTTTCAGCTTTAGAAAAGAAGATTATTTCAAGCAAATGTACTAATGAAGATTTGGAAAGTTACAAACCTTTAATTGAAGGAATGTATGCTTTGTGTTATGTTTCTGGTGTTAACAATAAAATATTATTACCAAATGAACATTGCACTCTTGATTTGTATGACGAATTAATAAGAGTTAATCCAAATGAATTTAGTGTAAGCAAAGAAAAAGCAATTGACCTTGTCAATTTGTATTATGCCCTATATTATGCAATTAAAGATTGTAAACTCAAAGATAAAGAAATTGACCTTAATGAACAAATTGTATCACAAAGATTTCATGCTTTAATTTGGCTTTTTGATTCAAATAATGTAGATTATAACGATGTTGAATGTGTTGCAAAATTGCCTGAATAGGCAATTTTTTATTAGAAAGTTTTGTGTTCATACTTGATTTATGTTAATATTTAATTATTAAAAGGAAAATAATATGGAACAAAATGTAATTAAATGCAATAACTGCGGTTCAACAATTTCAACAAATGGAAAATTTTGCGAATATTGTGGTGCAAGATTATTCTTAGATGAAGATGCAATAAAAAATATTGAAGATGAAGTTGAAGCAGGTGCTCCTGTTATGACAGTTACTGACATATTATCAATATTTGGAAGAACAGTTGTTTCTGGAAAATTAGAAAATAATATAAAAGTTGGCGACACAATCAAAAACACAAGAACAAATCAAAGTTTTGTTGTTAATGGTCTTGAACTTTTTAGACAAGTTACAGAAAAAGCAGAAAAAGGAAACCTTTGCGGACTTCTTATTGATGCCGACAAAAAAGACGTTATCAAAGGCGACAAATTAGTATTTTAATTTTATTACAAAAAAAGACCGAACAAGATTGCTCGGCCTTTTTTATCTGTTTTTGGTGCGTCCAGAGGGGGCGACGCGTAAAGAAAAGTTGCATGTGGCAAGTTTTTAGCTAAAGCCGGGAGAAGCTATGCTTCGGTCTGCCCGACAAGGGGCGAACCCCCAAAGGTTGGGGGTTGACTACAACAAAAAACAACTCCGTAAGAGTTGTTTTGGTGCGTCCAGAGGGAGTCGAACCCCCAACCTTTGGTTCCGTAGACCAACGCTCTATCCAATTGAGCTATGAACGCATATATTTTTTTTGACTATTTCGTTTTATCACATTCAATTAAGCATTGTCAACAATAAAATGTATTTCTTTTGACATAATTATATGTTTTGTTTATTATAGAAGTATGTTTGATTATGAATGTTTCCCAGAAGAATATATAAATTGGTTTACCACTGAAAATATATTAAAACTCTTTGGATTTGTTATTGGAGTTTCCCTTTTGTTATTGCTTGTATTACCCAAAAAGTCTGCAAAAGCAATCAAAATAACAAAAATTATACTAGCAATTCTTTTGGTCGCTTTGGAAATAGGAAGATTTTTGTGGTATTACTTAAGAGCACAACACTATGGAGACAAGTTTGATTGGTGGGCAAGAATAAATTTTCATATGTGCACAATGATGGTTTGGCTAAATGCCATCACTTTGATACTCAGCTGTTGTCTAAAAAAGAATAACAAACTTTTGACACTATTTTATCACATTATTATTGGAATAGGATTTTGGGGCGCACTTATAACATTTATGCATCCAGAATTTATTGATTCATGGTTTACCATTTGGCACTTCAAAAATTCACAAACAATTTTAACACATATTATTTTAATTGTATCACCTATTTACCTTTTGATAACAAAACACTTCAAAATTGAAGTTAAAAATATTTGGGTAATACTTGGTGCCCTATTGATGGTTGGGCAAATTTCAGCATTTGCTGGGGCATGTGATAACTTTAATTTTGCATACTGCTTCAAATGTAATTTTTTACTAAAGATTGGCATAGAAATTCCTTTCCCTTGGCATATTGTTTTCATCCTTTGTGTATTCTATATTGTCGACTTTGTAATTTGGTTTTTAATTGAAATGGTTAGAGCAATAATTCATCATAAAAAATTAAAAATAAATATAACAAAATTTGAAATATTGGCTTTTGTTTACACTTTGATTAATGTCACATTGCATCCGTTCCTTATGAAAGCGATTTTACCACAGGCACCAACGCTTCTTGGACTGTTATTCCTTATACCACTTTTTGCTTATGTGTTTGGAATATTTACTTTATACAAGATTACGCACAAAAAAAAGATGAGTTAAACTCATCTTTATTTTTTTATTCCAGGTTTAGCAACTGTTGTTTTTGCCACAGTTGTATTTGTTTCTGGTTTGTAATCAGTTGTAGCAAAAGGTGTCAATTTGTGTTTTTCCACATATTTGCTAATTTCAAGGAATATATCTTCTTCCTTTTCTTTTAATCCCTTTTGAAGATTAGGTCTGTCATTATACAAAAAGAAAGTTGAAGCATTTTTTACACCTCGTGCTTGAAGCTTTTTAATTCTTTCATCATTCTTTATTTTTGCATCGGCATTTTCTAACTTCATAAAGCCTTTTTCGTCATATAACTTTGCTTGAAGGTCACACTCAAGTTTGTCAACTTTGTATGCAAAAAGTGCCTCTGGAGTTGATTGATTATTGAAGTTGTCTATGAGTGAAATATATACATCTTTTGCAATCAAATTTTTAAATATTTTTGCAACGGCATCTTTGCCAAGTTTATTTTTGTCTTTATATTTGTCATCAATTGGAGTCAAATCACCAATAATAATTTCTTCTGTTTCATGAAGTGCAAGCATCATCAAAACATCTGCAATATTAACTGGTGGCAATGTTTCTGACCAAATTGAAATTGCAAGCATACATGTTCCAAAAACATGTTCAGCAACACTTTCTAATCTTTGTTTTTTTACATTCCAATACTTCCAGCCAGTTCTAATTGTGTCTTTTAGTTTGTTTGTTAAAGAATAAAACTGTAAAATTTTTTCAACTTTATCCATATCTCACTCCTAATTATTTTTTGGTATCAATATTCACATTGTGAACAATTGGTGTCCACTCAACTTTCCTTTTTAATACTGCATAAATTGCAAGTGGAATATATGTTGCCATAAATGCTGGAAATGTCAAACAACCCCAAACTGCTCGCCAAAATGTTAGGTTGATTTTTTTCCTTCTTTCTAATATTACCATATATGCGGCATAAAGTACAAAGAAAAAATATATACTCAATGCTTCTGATGTAAAAGCTCGCCAAACTTTGTAGGCAATTGGCTCTCCATTCGCTGAACCTATTATTGCAAGAATAAACATAAATAAACAATATGCTATTGAACTACCAAGCAAAAGTGCTATTGGAAAAATATCAATAAAATACTCATATTTACTAAGTTTATGTTGTTTGTCTTTTACCAAACCAGCAAATAATTGTTTTCTGTATTTGTTATGTGCTGACCAGTGTCCTCTTACCCAACGAACTCTTTGAGTCCATGCTTGTTTGAATGTGACTGGATGTTCATCAAAATATATTGCATATTCGTTGTATGTTGATTTAATGTTATTAACTGTGCAATAAAGTGACAATTCAACATCTTCTGTTAATTCAAAAAACTTATAACCACCAACTTTTTCCAATACTTCGCTTGCAATATAAAATCCAGTACCACTAACAGTCATACATCCATTACATTTTGCTCTTGCTTTGTTATTACAAGTATTAATCATAGACATTGTAAAAGCACTTGCAAAAGCAACCCATCCACTATTCCAATTCTTGCTATTACGATAGCCATTTGCCATTTGATAACCAGCATCGTAACACTTGTTCATTTCTGTAATAAAACTTGGAGTCAAAACGTTATCTGCATCAAAAATAAAATATGCATCATATTTTTTGCCAGATACAAAAATATCTTGAACTACTTCATCAAGAGCATGTCCCTTACCTTTTAACTCCAAGTGTTTTCTAACAAAAATATTTGTTCTTGGATATCTTTTAACAATCTCACAAGTTGGGTCATCATCACTTTCAACAACAACATATGTTTCCAAAAGTTCACTGTTATAATCTTGTTCTTGAATAGATTTTAATAAATTATCTATAACTGCGCTTTCATTCCTAGCTGGAATTAATATGGCATATTTGTAATCTTTTTTTGCATCAGCAAATTTTTTACCAGGAAACATTGCAATAATATGATGAACAACCTTTTGTAACATCAGCACAGCACTAATTCCAAGTAATACGTAAAACACAACGTTTGCCGTGTGAAAAATATTAAAATACATATCGTACTATCCTTCTAATATGGTTCAAATTCAATTATCTCAATTTTTGCAGTTCCAAGTCTAAGTTTTTTTAGTCTATCAATCTGCAATAATCTTCTATCAAGGAAAAAGGCATCAATTCCTTCCCAAATAAATAACCAAGCCAAAATATCTACAACATATGTTGCACCTTGTGGTGCCACTTCAACAAAAAATAAATATATAGTTGTAATCAAAACACCAATAAACAAGAATATAAGAGAGAATGATGTTGTTCTGCTCATACGTCTTTCTATGGCATGAACATCACTTTGGTAATTTTCTTTTACTGCCGCTTGAATCTCTTTTCTCTTTTCTTCATTTGCACCCTTAACGTGAAATCTTATTGTTAAATCATAGTCAAGTGGAACTGCACCAGATTTTTGTGCCAAATAATCAACTAACGAAGATGACAACGTGTCTCCACCTTTATAACAATATGGAGAGAATATGTCATCATAATTCTCTGCTCCCACATTAATTACAGCTCTACCATCGTCATCACAAACGAATCCTTCTCCATCATCAATGGTGTTTAATATCTCTTTTAATTTATGAATTCTACTACTTCTAAACATAAAACCTCGTTTTTTAGTATAACACATAAAGCTTTTTTTTTCAACCTTAAATTAAC
The DNA here is from genome assembly GCA_002308915.1 of Christensenella sp. UBA1242. GTDB lineage: Bacteria > Bacillota > Clostridia > Christensenellales > UBA1242 > UBA5893. Next base: position 54,892 of record DBWI01000034.1, read on the forward strand.
ATAATAAAAAACTAGACAAATTATTTTAAATAATATAGAATATGTTTGTTATGGAAGAGAACGTAAAAATTTATATAGAATTAATAGAAAATTCAGCTGAGGCAAGTCGCCTTTTAACATTAAGTCAAATGGCAATAGATGATGGAGATTTGACTTTATCTCAAAAATATTTTTTGCAAGTTAAAGACATTTTAAATACACTCAATAAAGATACATTTGAAGAAGTTAAAGAACTTGCAAACGTAAGCACAGATGAAAGTGAAGATTATGATATTTCTTCTCTCAATCTTTCTTGTCTTTTGATGAGTGCTTGTAAAACTGCTACAACATTAATGGATATTGAACTTTTTGACCAAAGCAATCCAACGAAACAAGCATTACTTACAAGATTGGTTAAAACATTAAATGCTTGCAGTGAACTTTATGGAATATTGTTTAACTAATAACACTAAAATATTTTTGGAGTAAAAATGATTAGGCTTATAGTTGATTCCACATTTGGAATTTCTAGAGAATATGCTGAAAAGAATAAAATAGAAGTAGTTAATCTAAAAATGATTCTTGGAGATCAAGTCTTTGATGAGGGATTTGAAGATACTTGGGGCGAATTTTATGAAAAAATGCAACACAGCAAAATTTGGCCAACTACATCACAACCTTCACCTGAAGATTTTACTGATGCTATTCAAAAAATCTACTCAGAAGACGAGAATGCGGAAATTTTAATATTGACAATTTCTAATTCATTAAGCGGCACCATAAATGCAGCAACAATTGCTGCAAATTCTTTTACGGGGAAAAGAATTGTTGCACACGATTCTGGCCAAGCAGCAACTTGTGGAAGATTACTAACAGAAGAACTTGTTGAACACATAAACAATGGTGTTACATTTGACGAACTTTTGGCACTTCTTCCAGTTGTTGAAAATGCATTAAAAATCCAATTTATTCCCCACACCATGGAAGCACTAAAGCGTGGCGGAAGAGTTGGCAGACTTAGTGCAGCAGTTGCAGATATTTTAAAAATTAAACCACTATTCAAGTTTGAGAATGGAAAAGTTAGTATTCAAAAAAAAGTTCTTGGACTTGGTAAGGCAATTACAGATGCAATACTTCTTTTGCCAAAGAAAATAAAAAAGCTTTATGCTTGCTATATCTATGACAAAATAAATGTTCCAAAAATTTTAGAAAAACTGAAATCAATGCTAGGTATTGAAAAAGTTGAAGAAGTATGTCTTGAACCCGTCTTTGGAGTCCATGTTGGAATTGGTTCAATTGGAATAGCTTCTTTAGCCGAATACTAAATCACACAAAGGAGAAAAAATGGAAAACGAACAAAAACCAGCAAATAATGGCTTGTTAATTGCTGGAATAATATTATGTTTTATGGGGCCAACCTTTATTATTGGATTCATTTTTATTGTTGTTTACATAATAAAAAATGCAAAGAATACAATGAATAATGAAACTTTTAAAAATCAAAATGACAACCCAAATACAGAGCATAATGAAGACAAACCCAAAGAGAAAACACCAAAACCAACAAAGTGCCCAAGTTGTGGTGCAAATATAAAGAAAAATGAATCCAAATGTCCATACTGTGATACAATTTTTGAATAAATTACAAAAAACACTTGCAAAACAAATAAATATTTGCTAATATACTCAAGTAAATATTAATGGAAAGTTGGCTGAGTGGTCGAAAGCGGCGGTCTTGAAAACCGTTGACCTGAAAGGGTCCTGGGGTTCGAATCCCTAACTTTCCGCCAACAAAAATATCACAAGTATTTGTGATATTTTTATTTTAATGAAAAAATAGGTTTTCGTGATGATAAATTTGATAAATTGTTGGGCGAACGCAAAAATGTAAAAAATTATCTTGTACAAATTGACAGAGATGAATGCTTGAAGCTATTTGATGATTATATCAATATGCAACATAAATTATATTAAAAACAAAAAGGTATGCGACTATTTACGCATACCTTTTTTTGATAAAACATATTGAAGAACTCCAAGAAATACGCAAACTGAAGTCCCAATGATTAACAGATTAAATACACTGCTCCAACTGTTTGTAACATCAACAATTCTTGCAAGCCCATACGAACTTATTGTGCTACCAAGATAGCAAAAACCATTCAAGATTCCAGATAAAAGTCCCGAACTCATTTTATCTCGCATAAATAGTGGGACCATACTTGTAACAACATTGTTTATTGCATGCATATTTAAAACTGTAATACCAAACAATGCAATCAAGGCAATCCAACTAAATTGTGTATCAACAACAAACAACGAACCAATTAAAGTTACGGCACTAAATGCAAAAAACACAACAGTAAGTAATGTATAATTTTTTACCTTTTTGTTTACAAAGATTGCAAACAATGCCCCAAACGTTCCAAGAAGCGGCAATGTTATTGTTAGTATAATAGACAAAGAGTCTGGCAAATTGTATAGGTCTTTTAAAATTGTTGGAACCCAAGTTGTTAGTCCATCTTTAATTAAATTATCAAAAATTGCAAATATAGACATAACAACAATAAATGTTATTAATGCGTGTATTAAAGCTTTTGACTTTTTTGTCTCAACTTGATGCTCTGCTGTAACATCACTTGAATTTGATTCAATATATTCTTTTTCTGCTTTAAAGTGATTAAATGCAATAAACCAACATACACCAATAAACGACATGACAATAGTGGCTATTAAAAAAATGTACTTATAGACATTGAATGCGACCAAGAGTGCGCTTGAACCATAAACGATAAATGTTCCAACAGGCGTTGCTGTGCTCATAAAAACAACTGCCAACTTTAGTTTACTCTTGTTTAAATTCTTACTTAATATTTCAATTGTCGTTGGCCAAAGTATTGATTGAGCAAAGCCGTTAACAAGCCACATCCATTTGATATACTCAAAAGAAACCCCAACAAAGATGCAGACATTCAAAGCTGATGATACAAGCAGCGCAACTGGAATCATTATTCTTTTGTTGTACTTCTTAGAAAGTATACCATTTATAATTTGACCAGCACCATAAGCAAAAAAGAAAAATGAAGTAACAAGCCCAACTTCTGATTTTGTTACACCATAGTCACTCATTATCAAATTAATATTAGCAGAAAAACCATATCTGCCAAGATATGCAAATATGTATCCACACCAACACAAAACAATTAACAACATTTGTCTTTTGTTTGATTTGCTATTTTCAATCATTTCTTGATTAACTGATTCTGTCTTATTATTATCCATTGTTTATTCTTTTATTATTGTAATTAATATCATATTGATATTAAACTTATTTGTCAATACAAAATACAATTTTGTTAAAAATATTTCAAATAAACCATATATGCGGTAAGTATAAAAAAAAATTATAAATAAATATATTTAAAATAAAAAATAAATTATTAATAAA
>DBWI01000031.1 GCA_002308915.1 Christensenella sp. UBA1242
CAAAATATTAAATAATTTAATAAAATTATTTTTTTTATCAAAAATTGTGGCATATGCAAGGGCATAATTGTTCTGTGACATTTCTAATTCTATTTTGTTTTTTCTTAGTTCTTGCATAAGCTCTTTGCCAGATAAATTCATGGAATTAGCCAATATTACTATTTTTGAATTATCATAATCAAAATATTTTTTATTACAATTATTTAATATTTTTATATTATTTAATCTTTTGCATAAATTTAGAAATAAATTAATATTTTTTTGTAATTTATTTATATATTTTTTTCCATATTTATTTAAAAATTCAACGCACTCATCTATTGATGCCATCAAAATATATGATGGGCTTGAAGTCATAAAAACACTTAGGTAATGTTGCAGTTTATTTTCATCAACAAGATTTGAGTTTAGGTGCAGGACTGCAGTTTGTGTTAGGCTTGGCAAAGTTTTATGTAAACTGTTAATAATAATATCTGCACCAAAGTTTAGCGCAGATCTGTTTTGTAAAAACAAGTGTGCGCCATGAGCTTCGTCAACAATCAATGGAATGTTGTGTTTGTGACAGATTTCTGCAATTGATTTTATGTCACTAATCACACCTTCATATGTTGGTGAAGTTATTAGCACGCATTTTGCATCTGGATTAGCTTTGATTATTTTTTCAACTTCAGTTGCCGAAATGTCTTTTATTATTTCATTTTCTTCATCAACCAAAAGAGGAATAAAACTTGTTTCAAGGTTTAAAATTTCTATTGCATGATAAACAGATTTATGACAAGAAGTTGTTGTGATGATTTTATCATTTGCATTACAGCAAGCAAAAATACTTGCAAGGATTCCACATGTTGAGCCGTTGACTAGATAATAACTTTTTTTGCTACCAAAAAGATTTGCAAGTTTATTTTGACCTTCAAGCAAAATTCCATTTGAGCTATGCAGGTTATCAAATCCGTCAATTTCTGTTATGTCAATGTTATATGGTAATTTGTTGTGCAAAAAATTATGCCTTTTGTGTCCAGGCATGTGCATTGCTACAATGTGTTTTTTGCTGTATTTTTTTAGTTTTGCATATATTGACATATTTACATATTATCATATGTTTAAAAAAATGCAAAATAACTTTTTGTCATAAAATCTTGAAAATGGCAACATCGGTAAAATACAATTAAATGACAAAGGAGCAAAAAATGGATAATGATATTTTAACAAGAATAAAAGCACAAATAGAAGAATTAGAAAAGAGAATAAAAGCACTAAGTATGCAAGTTACAACAAATGCATATTTTGGAACACTCAAACTATGTTTGGATGATGTAAAAACATTAATCATTCAATTCAAAGAAGAGTTGGATGCACATCTTGAAGATTGTGAAGAAATGGATAGCACATACACCACGGCTTTGCAAGAATACACAACTGCAATGGCACAATATAACACAATTGCACAGACAGTACAAACATTGAGTTCGAATTATACGACATTACAGACTACAAAGGCAGATAAATCAGAAATTCCAAGCATAGCTGGTTTAGCATCAACCACATATGTGGATAATGCGATTAGCGATGCCATTGATGATGTTGAAGAAGAAATTGACGACTTAGAAGCTGATATTACAGCGCTTCAAACAAGTAAAGCCAATGTGTCAGATATACCAAGCATATCTGGACTTGCAACAACAAGTTATGTTGATGGTGAAATAGATGACTTGGAAGATGATTTGTCTGTACTTGAAACAAGGGTAGAAACACTTGAACAAAATCAAGGGTCGGGTGGATCTGGTAGCGGTTGTAATTGTGAAGAAATAATAAATTTTGGGGAAAATTTGTTAATCCAAACAGCAACAAAAAATTTTGTATCTGGTGCAAGCTTTTTACCACAAATATTTTATTGTGATATGGATAATGAAGTTTATGTTGAATACACAGTTTATGGGAATATTGTTGACCCTGCAATTAACTCGTCGGGCTTTTATATGACAATATACAAGCAAAATGATGAAAGCGGTGAATTGTCAAGCTTGTCTTCAAGAAACACTTGTGAAGCAATAAACTATGCAGAACAATTTGTTCCAATGAGTAATAATTTTGTTTATACAATCAAAGCAAAGTTCACTCCAAGAAGAAAATTAAATGCTGTATTTTTGTACTCGTTTTTGTATGATGCATATAATATTACCAAAATTGATGTAAAAATCTTAGGTAAAAATATAGATATTATTAATACAGAATTTCCAATCAATATTGAATGTTTTAACAATAATTGTTACATAACAATGCAAAAGAATGGAACATTAAAATATAAGGTTGATACTTTTGCAAATGTTTTGAGTAATGTTCGAGATTCAATTCTTGTTGGATATTCAAAATATGAATTAAAAGAATCATATGTTGACTTAATGCCAAGTGTTGTACCTGCAAATATTTCCACATGCTATTCTAATCCTTGCTTAATTCCAGCTATTCCAAAAACAACTGGGTCAGCTACTGCAATTGCATTAGATAATAACTTTACAAATAATGCCAAGTTTGGAGCAACTTGTTCCGATGGCTGTCTTGTTGGAGCTAGAATTTGCAAAGTTGAAAACGATGTATTCTCTGCTGTTACAGAATATATTTCATCATCATATTCAAGTACAAGTATTAACTGGTTGCCGGGTGGTCTTGGCTGGGGTGGCGATGTTGGAGTAAAGGTTAATGCCGATGGCTCAAAAATAACAATGCTTGGAAATAATAATAGTAACTCAAAAATATATTACGATGGCGGGTATATTACTGGAATGTGCTATGCTATGCCAGTAAAAAATAATAATTTAGAGGTGGGAGATACTCCTGCTTGGCATGGAATGATTACAATGAGAATAAGTGACCAAATGAATATATTCTATCCCGACAGAGATAGTTCATATTATGTTGAACTTGGTGTTGGCAAAAATGCGACAGCATATTATCAGTCAAATGGAAATATTAATGTTTACATTAATAAGGGCACAGATATATACAAATATGTACTCGCCCAAAACAATGGCCAGTATGCAATTTCTGGCACACCGACAGCTGTTGCAAAAGGTCAAAAACTTTGTGAATTATATAATAATTATGTATTAATTATCAAAAGCACAAAATATGAGATACGACAACTTGTTTAGAAAAACAATCACCACTTTGTTGGTGATTTTTTTTTCATTGTGCTATACTAAAAATATGGAAACAAACAACAAAGCAAAAGATGTAGAAAAGAGCATTCAGAAAAAATTTCACAATGCTATTTTTTCCAAGTTTTGCAAAGCGATAAATGATTACGATATGATTAAACCCAATGATAAAATTGCAGTTTGTATTTCTGGCGGAAAAGACAGCATGCTTCTTGCAAAGCTTTTTCAAGAACTCAAACGTCATAACAAATTCAATTTTGAAATAGAGTTTTTGGTTATGGATCCCGGCTACAGCAAAAAGAATAGGGAAGTTATAGAAAACAATCTTAAGTTATTAAATGTGCCTGCAAAAATTTTTGAAACCAATATTTTTGAAAACGTTTTTGAAATTCCAAAATATCCATGCTATATTTGTGCAAGAATGCGCAGGGGACATTTGTATAATATGGCAAAGCAACTTGGTTGCAACAAAATAGCCCTTGGTCATCATTATGACGATGTTATAGAAACAACACTTCTTAGCATGCTTTATGGTGGACAAATTGAAACGATGATGCCAAAACTTCATAGTGATAATTTTGAAGGCATGGAGCTTATCAGACCACTTTATTATGTTAGAGAGAAAGATATTTTGCATTGGCGAGATTATAACGAATTATCATTTTTGAATTGTGCGTGCAAATTTACCGAACAAACAAAATTTGAAGAAGATAATAACCTAAGCACCACTTCAAAACGTAAGAAGGTGAAACAACTAATTGCCAAGTTGGCAGAAGAAGACCCAGAAATTGAACCAAGTATTTTCAAAAGTACATCAAATATCAATCTTGGAAAAATTCTTGCATACAAAGACAAGCAGGGCAAAAAGCATAACTTTTTAGATGATTATGATTAAAAAACAGGTCAAATTTTGACCTGTTTTTTTATCTTAGTATTTCCGATTTAAACCATTGCTCTTGAAATTCTGTTAATGCGCGAATTTGCTCATCGGTGTAGTTTTTGTTTGAAACCACAAGTTTGTCATCATTGTCATTTGTTCTGTGTATTATTGCAATCACTTTGCCTCTAAATTCGTCTAGTGGTTTAAATTCACCAAGAACATAAGCATCAAGTTCTTCGCCATCACCAGAGATAGTATTTGGAATAAAACCATAATTCACAGGATAAACAAACCCGTGTTTTGGATGTTTGCTGCCAAGTGGTCTATCCATTTTTACTGAAACAATTTTACCGAGATATTCTTTATTGTTCATTTTATCTCCCTTGTTGGTTTATTATATCATTTCAAACAAAACCACGCAACTTAAATTATTCAACAAGTCAAGTTTTGTTTGACAATAATAGACGGGTGATATATACTCCATTTGTATTCAAAAAATATACCATTATGACCTCATAGTAAAAGGGATATTACAGAAACCTCCTAAGTTTCAGTTGCAGGTTCGAGTCCTGCTGGGGTCACCAAAAATCTCAGGTATTAGCCTGAGATTTTTTTTACCAATTCGGCGAACTCTTTTAGATTAGTTCGCCACTAGCCCCTTAAAATCCTTATAAACACTAGCAAAAATGCTGGTGTTTTTTCTTAAAGTGTCAAGAAAATTTCAATTTTGACACCTTTGCTGCCTTAACTCCCATTTTTAACCATACTCGACTGTGAAAAACTGAGAAAAACGATAGCGATTTACATAAAAATATATATTTGGAAATTTTTGTCGAATGTATGGAAAATTTAGTATTAACATGCTATAATTAGCTAGAAGGTAGGATATGGCAAAAATTAATTTATCTATTTTTCTTATAAAAGAAAATATAACAGACTTTGAAAATATTATTGAAGATGGAGTAGCTGCATTACAAGCATTTGATGAGAATTCGATTGCTTATTATAATCCATCATCAGTAAAAGAACCAGATTGGCTATTTAACTTTTTTAATTTTCATAAAGATAATTTGAAAACTGCAAATTCTAGAGTTTTATTTTTAAAAAGAGTTCAAGTTGATGAAATAACCACTAGAATTTTTGCTGTTACCTTCGGTTATGGAAAAACATTATTAAAAGATGATGTTTGTGAGGAACAATTTGGTTTGAAAATAGTTTTAAATACTATTGCAAGAAATAAAATCCGAAAAATATCCAAAACAGATATAGGGAAGAATTACAAACAGAGTCAAGAACAAATGCCAAAAGAAAGCGATATATCTGAATTTGGATTTGATATAGATAGAGATTTAATAAAATATGTTACAGGAAAAAGTGACGATGAAGAATTTGGCAAATCTATTATTTCAGGTGGGGACATATTTAATTTAGTTATTGATAAAAATATTACAAACATTGAAAACTTTCTTAAATATTGTTATAACAAATACATTTTAACCACATACAAGGAAAATTTTGAGTGGTTGGACAACATAAAATTAGTAAAAGATAAAGAAATTATAGAAAAATTAAACGACCTCGTTGTAAAAGAATTAAATGAAAGAAATTTTTCTAATGTTTGGCTTGCTATTCCAGAATTCTTAAACTGGGAAAAGGTTGATAGTATTTATATCGCTGGACAAAAAGATAGAAATGCAAAATATAACGATATTGAAAATGATGTTTTTGTTGATAGCTTTGAAAACGGAACCATTATAGATTTTGATAAATTAAAATCAAAAATTATAACTGTTAAATCAACTGAAGATAATGAGCAAGATATTGCTAAATGGAGTGCCGCTAAGTGTGTTGTTGGAAGTTTGGAGTTAGATAGTGGGGATGTATATGCAATAAATGGTGGTAGTTGGTATAAAATAAATAACGATTTTGCAAATGATATCAACAATGCTTATGAAAACTTAAAGTTATCAGAGCTTGATTTTATTGATTGCCCAAAAGAATATGATGAAGATAAATATAATAAAGATTTAGCTAATACATTACAAGGAGCACATTTGATACATAAATACAAAATACCTTATGGCGGTGGTACTGGAAACGTTATAGAGCCTTGTGATGTTGCTATCGACAAAACTTTAATTCATATAAAAAATAATGGTGGGTCAGCATATTTAAGTCATTTATTTAATCAAGCTACAAACTCTTGTAGCTTATTAATGGATGCTGCTTTTAGAGATAAATTTAGAAACAAGTTGAGAATAAATGGGATTGATGATGTAATTGGGGACGATTTTAACGCTTCAGATTATACAATTGTTTTGGGAATTATTAATAAAAATCATGAAGATCGTCCTCATATTCCATTTTTTAGTAAAGTATCAATAAAATATACGGCGACACAGATAGTTAATTTGGGATATAAATTCAGACTAAAAACAATAAAAAAACTATAAAAAGATATTTTGTAGTAAGGAGAAATGGTATGAAAAAAGGAACAAAAGAAAAAGATAATAAATTAATTAAAAATTTTGATAATTTTTTATTTTTAGTAAATAAGTTTTTTTCATTGCCGATACTAGTTATTATTCTTTTGACGTTATTAAGTAATTCCTTTAAAGATACTACATTAGGAAAAATATCCAATTATACTTTAGTTATTGTTTTTATTGGATGGCTTTTTGTTGTTCTATATAAAATATTTAGAAAAATAGTTAAGTTCAATCTAATTTGGCCGTTAATTTTTTCGTTAATATGTTTGATATGCTGCTGTTTAACAGCGTACTCCAATGGAAATGACGTATCTAATGTGCTTTATATAATTGGAATAATTTTTATGGAGATATATTTAATATATTTAATAGTCAGTTGCGCTTTATTGCGGAATACTAATATAAGTAATTTAATAATTTTGTCATTATTATTTATCATTATTGGATACTACACAATTTATTATTTTAGTTATAACATAGATGACAAAAATCTGTTTAATTCACTAATCACATTATTTTCCGCAATGATTGGCGGTGGACTAACGCTTGGGGGTGTTGCGTGGACAATAAAACAAGAAAAGCAAAATAGAAAAGATGAGGAAAAACTAAAAGCAAAACCAATAGTTTTTATTTGTGATTATGATAATCTAAATCATAAATTTGAAAATCCGATTAAAAAGAATATGTTTAGCCGAAATAATTTAGGAACACTTTTACGTGCGAATAAAAGAAATAAATCATATTCTGTACCTAAAATTATTATAAGTAATTCGGATTACTCATACGTTGTTATAAGAGGGTTTAGAATAAATAATGATTATCACATATTTGATTTTGGACAAGTATTGGCGAAAAATTCGATAGTTGAGATGGTAAGCGATTTTAGTTTTAAATATAAAAATAGAATTAAAAATGTATCTATCGTTATGCAGGATATCTTGGATAATTTATATGAGATAGTAGTTAATTATAAAATAGTTAATGAAGGTAATTGCAAAACGATAAAGATTTTGAGCGGTATCGAAATAATAGAAAGTGATTTAGATTTAAAAGGACGAATATAATCTAATGACCTAAAAACAGCAAAATTAAATTTTTGCTGTTTTTCTTTTGTTTATCGATACAAAATTTTAAAAATTATGTTATAATGAGACTGACAACAATAAAGTTTTTTATTGTTGATAACTACAAGGAGAAAAATAATGCAGGGCAATTCAATTCTAAACAAAGCTAGATATACAGAAAATACTGATGAATGGTACACAGACTATGCAACTGTAGAAGAAGAAGTGTCACATTACATAACTCAGTTTTATAATAAGATTGTTTTATGCAATTGTGATGATCCTTTTAAATCTGCCTTTGCAAATTATTTTCTTAAAAATTTTAACAAGCTTAAATTAAAAAAGTTAATATGCACATCTTATAAGGGATCTTTAATAATTAATGATTCTAACCTAAAAGACAATAACAATAAAAAGTTAAATAATCAATCTGCATATGTTTTAGAAATTGAAGATATAGGCGAAGATAAAACGATAGAATTAAGTGATACATATGTTTTTAATTATTTAAAAGAAAATAGAAAGGTGAAAAAATTAAATGGAGATGGTGACTTCCGCAGTGATGAATGTGTTAAATATTTAAAGCAAGCAGATATAATTGTTACAAATCCACCATTTTCTAAATTTGCAGAATTATTTTCTTTAATAATGAAATATAATAAAAAATATTTGTTAATTGGTAATCAAAATGCAATAACATACAAAGAAATATTCCCTTATATTAAAAATGGTGAAGCTTGGATAGGATATCGTTTTGGAGATATGGCTTTTAAAGTACCCAAAGATACAAAGCCCCACTCTACACGTTTTTGGATAGACGAAACTGGACAAAAATGGCGCAGTCTAGGTAATGCAATGTGGTTAACAAATTTAGATATGGAAAAGCGACATCAAAAATTAGTTTTAACAGAAACTTATGATCCAAGATTTTATCCTAAATATGATAACTTTGACGCAATAGATGTCCAACGAGTTTTAGATATTCCTATGGATTATAAAGGTATTATGGGAGTGCCTTTGACATATTTAAAATACCACAATGACGAGCAATTTGAAATCGTAGGGGAAGCGAATCATGGTTCAGATAATGAGTTTGATTTGTTTAAACCAACTATTTGTGGTAAAGAAATTTTCAAGAGGATTTTAATCAAAAATAAAAAGCCAGTTGAAAATGAAATAAAATTTAGAATTTTAGATTTATTTTGTGGGGCAGGTGGATTATCTTATGGGCTCCATAAAAACCCACATTTTAAAACAGTAGTGGCATCTGATATAAATAAAGATTTGGCGATAACATTTAAAAACAATATGCCAGATGTTCATGTTATTGTAGGAGATATAAAAGAACAAAAGATAAAAGACCAAATAATACAAAATTCTTTGGTTAAGAATGTTAATATGATTGTTGGTGGGCCACCATGTCAAGGATATTCGTTAAAAGGTAAAAAACTTGGATTAGAAGATCCAAGAAATTTCTTGTTTATTGAATACTTGAATTTGGTTGAAAAAATACAGCCTGAAGTTTTTGTTATTGAAAATGTGAAATCTTTATTATCGACATCAAAAGGTTGGTTTAAGAATGAGATTATTAATGCTATTGAAAAACTTGGGTACAAAGTCGATGTTGGAGTATTAAAAGCTAGTGATTTTGGTGTTCCTCAAACAAGAGAAAGGACAATTTTTATTTGTTGTAAAACAAAACAAATAAAATTACCCAAACCAACTGCTGGAAGTGTTGTAACAGTAAGAGACGCAATTAGTGATTTGTCCTATTTGGATGCCAATGAAGGAGATTTTGAACAAGAATACAAGTTACCAGCAAAATCTCAATATCAAAAACTGATGAGAAAGAACAGTAAGAAACTTTATAACCACAAGGCTTCAAATCATGCTGAAATTGCTATACAAAAACTTATGATGATACCGCCTGAAAGAGGAAAAGAATGTCTTCCAAAAGAAATGATTGGGAAACAGAAATTTCATTCAACATGGGGAAGATTAAAATGGGATTTACCTTCTCCAACAATCGATACACGTTTTGATGCAGCATCAAATGGAACAAATAACCACCCATACCTTAATAGGGCAATAACCCCTCGTGAAGCTGCCAGATTACAGTCTTTTGATGACAGTTTTGTGTTTTATGGGTCGAAAGTTGCGGTGAGAACTCAAATTGGCAATGCAGTTCCACCATTATTGGCTAAAGCAATTGCTGATCAAATCTATAGTGAGTTGATAGAAAACAAAGGAGAGTAAGCTTATGAATGCACAGATGGCATATTTGATTGGAATGATTTTAGGTAATGGTGAGGTACAAAGAAAAAATGAAAATACAACCATTACAATTGAACTTCCACATAAGAATTTGTTAGATGATGAGGGGAGAGAAACTTCTGTTTATGTAAAAAGTAGTTTAATTGATATTAGAAATATAATAGAACCACTTGTTGGTTTTTCCTTACCTATATCACAAACAAAGCGAGCTACCCGAATTTCTTTTACGATGCCAAATTCTTCTTACACTATGCGTGAAATTTTACGCTTTATTGGTAGTGGGGTACATCACTCGACAATGACAATGAATAGTGAATTATTTACAATGACGGTAGAAGAAAAAAAGGAAATGCTGAGAGGAATTGCGGATGTAACGGGGTATATAAGAAAAAGTAATATCGCTTTTGGACAAGAAGGTTGCCATAGAGTTTACATAGAAATACCAGCCAATTGGCAAATGGTAATAGATATTGCAAATATGTTAAAAACATTAGACATACCGGTTCAAACGATAGACTTCGGCCATCCGAATTTCAGAGACTCAGAGCTAAAAAAGTATAATGAAGGGAAGCCTTATTATTGGAAAAAAGAACATCAGCTTAAAATATGGGCTAATGAATTTTTGCCAATAGGTTTTAACATTGTACATAAAAGAAAAGCTCTTGAAAAATATGCCGATGAACTACTTGATTATTTAGATGAACACAAAACTCATCAATTCTATTGGGAAAAGAGTATAAGAAGGCGTGAAAAGCCAATTCATCCGATGGAAAATGATGATTCGTTACCAGTTAGTATTCGTGGTAAACACTATGAGTCTTGGACTGATTTAGCAAAGGATTTAGGATATGGAGAATAATGTAAAAAAAGAAGTAGAATTATATGAGGGTATGTGTTTATGGCTTGACAGTTATTTAAATGATAAGCTCAGAGGAAAAAATTGTAAAATAATAACAGTTGACTGCCATTCTGTTTATCTAGACAAGATTCTCGAAAGATACGATGTCATAAAATATTATCCTCAAGTTGTAGGCTTGCAAATTGAAATTGATGTTTTGGGTGTTGCGGTATTTAAAGACCATGCAGATTTATATTTTATTGAAGCTAAAAAAACACAATTAAACTTACAGAATCTTGGGCAACTGGTAATTTATTGCAAACTATGCAATCCAGAAGAAGCATATTTATTATCATCTGCAGGATTGGGGAGTTTAAATAAAGTTTTGAATAATTTATCAAGAGAAGATTTATTGGACTTCGGTCCTCAAAAGACAATAAAAAGAATACAAGTTGCGAAATGGGATGTTATTAGAAAAACGGTAGACCAACATTCAATATTTCCTAAAATTTAGCTCAGCCGATTTGGTTGAGTTTTTTATTATAAAAGTTAAACACTAGTATAGAATTTAAATTTATGCTATAATAAGACCATGAAAGTTTATGATGACATTTATGGCGAAATAGATTCGGAAACATTACATAAAATAAGGATTGAAGATAAGAAAAGAATAAAGAGATTAAGGCTCGAAATAAAACTTATCTTAAAGGGCAGCGTGGTGTAAGGTTTTATTATGACTATATTGATTTTTAAAATGATGCACATAATGTTTCACCACCCCAATAAATATAATATAACAAAGTTCAAATTCTTATTGCTTTTAGTATAAATTTATTGTGAAAATGTATAACAAAAAAAGTCCGAATCATTCGGACTTTTTTGTTGGCGGAAAAGGAGGGATTTGAACCCTCGCGCCCTTTTACAAGCCTACTCCCTTAGCAGGGGAGCCCCTTCGACCTCTTGGGTACTTTTCCATTTGCGACAAGGCAAGTCTAACATAAACTAATTTGGATGTCAAATGTTTTTATTAATTCCAATATACAATATTTGCCTTTGTAAAAATATAATATATTTTTTTTGTGTAAAAGTCAACATCTTGTTATTGACAATTGTATTACTATGATGTATATTGTTTAGGTATAGGAGAAAATTATGGAATCTTGGAAAATTATTGCAATATTATTTATTAGTATGCTTATCTTTATGCCTTTTGTTATATTATTCAATCCAAAAGTTCAAGAAAGAATGAGAAACAGAAATAACAATAATAACAACAATAACAATGGGGAAAATAATCAATAATGAATATTTGGAAAGATATTAATGCAGAACGCATTACACCAAAAGATTTTGTTGCTTGTATTGAAATTGAACAAGGAAGCAAAAATAAGTATGAGTTAGACAAGGAAACAGGTCTTATCATTTTGGATAGAGTACTTTACACAAGCACACACTATCCAATGAATTATGGTTTTATTCCACATACTTATTCTGGTGACAATGATCCACTTGATGTATTTGTACTTTGTAGTCAACCAATAGAAAAAATGAGTTTGGTTAGATGTTATCCAATTGGGGTTGTTCATATGATTGACCGTGAAGAAACAGATGAAAAAATCATAGCGATACCTTTTGGTGATCCACAATATAATGGTTATCATGATGTATCGGAACTTCCTGTTCATATTATTGACGAGTTAAAACATTTTTTAACAGTGTACAAACAATTGGAAAACAAAGTTGTTAAAGTGTCAACGATAGAAGGACATTTTCAAGCAGAAAATGTTATAGAAGACAACATAAGGTGTTTTGAAGAAAAGTTTGGAAAATAAGATATGTCGCATATATGTGCGGCATATTTTTTTTGTTTTAACAAACACTAGTTATATGCTAGATGAAAAGGAAGAAGTAATTCTTAAGTATATAATTAGTGAATGTGGAGATGATTACAAAGTTATTTATAAAGATGACTTTGATGATTTTTTTGCATCAAAGTTTGGTAACAAAAAATTGCATATTGAACAAATTTTGGGTCATCTTAAAAATTTGAATTTTATTGATATTAAGTATTTTGATGATGAAAAGTATTGTTTGAGATGTTTGCCACAAAGCAAAGCAATCTTTGAAGAAGAGAATATAAGAGATGAAAAAATAAAAAAGATAAAAACAGAAGTAATCATCTTGATTTGGTTGGTTTTTGTAGTTGCATTTTTTGGGGCATTTTTGGGAACAATTATTTGTAATATCGTTTTCAAATAGAAATGTTAGATAAAAAAGAGAAATTAGTTATGTATTATCTTTGTGATATGTGTCCAGATAAGAAGACATATCTTATTTCCACGTCTTCGCTTGCAGAATTCGTTTCAAAAAAATTTGTTGTATCCATAGCAGAACTAAATGATATAATGATTTCACTTTGTAAAGATAATTACTTGGATTTTGTTGTGTCATACAGCAAAAAAGGTTATTATTATTGTGTAAACTTAAAAAACAAGGGTTTAACATTCAAAAAGGACCAGCAAAAGGAACATAGGGCAGTTGTTGGATTAATTGCAAGAACAGTGTTTTTGTCTTTATTAAGTTTTGTGTTGGGACTTTTGTTGAAAGCAATATTCAAAGGATAGGAATGGGAAAGTTTGAGTTAGTTTCTAAATATAAACCAGCAGGTGACCAACAAGAGGCCATAGATAAACTATGTCAAAATTTGAAAGATGGATTAAAATCACAAATTTTGTTGGGAGTTACTGGTAGTGGAAAAACTTTTACTATGGCAAATGTAATAGCAAAGTTAAATAAACCAACTCTTGTTATTGCACACAACAAAACTCTTGCAGCACAGCTTTGCAATGAGCTTAGAGAATTTTTTCCAAACAACAGAGTTGAGTTTTTTGTTTCGTATTATGACTATTATCAACCAGAAGCATATATTGTTTCTAGTGATACATATATAGAAAAAGATATGTCAATTAATGACGAAATAGACAAGCTTAGAAATAGTGCCACAGCATCACTTATGGAAAGAGATGATGTTATTGTTGTTGCTTCTGTTTCTTGTATTTATGGTCTTGGAAACCCAGAAGAATATGCAAGAATGCAAGTTACAATAAGACAGGGGGAACAAGTAAAAAGAGAAGAAGTTATTCGTAAACTTGTTGATATTCAATACACAAGAAATGATATAGACTTTAAGCGTGCGACATTTAGGTTGAAAGGTGATGTGCTTGATGTTTTTCCTGCAAATAACAGTGAAAGAGCAATTAGGATTGAATTTTTTGGTGATGAAGTAGATAGAATTGTTGAGTTTGATGTGTTAACGGGAAATGTTATTAGCAAGTTAAGTCAAGTGAGTGTTTTTCCTGCAACTCAATATGCGGTTGGAAGTGACAAACTTAAACTTGCTTTAGCAGAGATTGAACATGACCGAGATGATATGGTTGAATATTTTAAATCTCAAGAAAAACTTATTGAAGCTCAAAGAATAAAAGAAAGAGTTAGTTATGATGTTGAAATGATGAGAGAAGTTGGCTATTGCAGTGGAATAGAAAATTACTCAAGATATTTTGACAACAGAAAACCAGGTGAACCACCATTTACACTTATGGATTATTTTCCAAAAGGATTTTTAACATTTATTGATGAAAGCCATATGACAATTCCACAAATTAGGGCAATGTATAATGGTGATAAGGCAAGAAAAACAAGTTTGGTTGAATATGGTTTCAGGTTGCCATCTGCATTTGATAACAGGCCACTGACTTTTGCTGAATTTAACAAAAGACTTGGGCAAGTAACATATATTTCTGCAACTCCTGCAGTTTATGAAAGAGAAAACGCAGATGATATTGTTGAGCAACTTATTAGACCAACGGGACTTCTTGACCCACTAGTTGAAGTAAGGAAAACAGATGGTCAAATAGAAAACTTAATTGATGAAATAAAAAAGACGACGGCGAATGGACATAGGGTTCTTATTACAACATTAACCAAAAAGATGGCAGAGAATTTAACAGAGTTTTTGTCGGAAAGAAAAATTCGTGTCAAATACCTACATAGTGAAATTGACACTATGGAAAGAATAGAAATTTTGAACGGACTAAGAAGTGGTGATTTTGATGTTCTTGTTGGAATAAACTTACTTAGGGAAGGACTGGACTTACCGGAAGTTGAACTTGTTTGTATTCTTGATGCTGACAAAGAAGGGTTCTTGCGTAGCGAAGGTGCACTTATTCAAACAATAGGCAGAGCGAGCAGAAATTCAGGTGGACATGTAATTATGTACGCAGACACAATTACAGAAAGTATGCAAAAGGCAATTACAGAAACTGCGAGAAGAAGAAAAATTCAAGATGACTTTAACAAGAAGCATGGAATAGTTCCACAAACGATTATCAAAGAAATAAAGAACACTCTTGAAATTACTTCAAAGCCTGATACTAAAAAGAGAAATAAAAATGATATCACAAGTGAGATCGAAAGATTAAAAGGGCTTATGAATATTGCAGCAAAGCAACTTGATTTTGAAACTGCAATTCAACTTCGTGATGAAATATCAAAATTAAGAAAATTAAA
>DBWI01000020.1 GCA_002308915.1 Christensenella sp. UBA1242
AAGATGGTATAACAATTCCAAATTCAGTTGAACTTAATGTTGAAGAAACTTCAAATGTTTCTGCTGAAGAAGGAAGTGCGGACTATGCTGCGATAACAGCAATGCTTGGCGAAAATGAAAAGATAGCAAAAGTATATAACATTAAACTTGTTGACGAAAAAGGTGAAGAAATTCAACCAAACGACATTGAAGAAGGCATGACAATCACACTTCGTTTGGCACTTCCACAAGGAGTATCTACAAGCGGACTAAAAATTTTGCATATTCACTCTGCAAATGATATGGAATATGTTGAAAACTATTCAGTTGAAGGAAACAATGTTGTGTTCAATGTAAACCGTTTGAGTGAATTTGCATTTGTTACCACAGCAGAAATCACACCAGAAGATAACACACCAACTAATTCTAACAATAATTCAAATGTGTTAGATATTATCGCAATAGTTCTTTCAAGTGTTGCAATAGTTAGTGTGGCTGCAATCTCAATTTGCTATTTGGTGACTCGCAAAAAAAGACATAATTTAATTGCAAAATAAAACAAAACAAAAATGACTTAGTAAATTACTAGGTCATTTTTTATGTTATAAAATTTAGTATTTTGCCGATTTTTGCTAATATTATTGTCCTATTCTCCCCCACTTTGAGATTACTTAATAACAAGTTTTTTGTCAATTACTTTTAGGCAAAGTAAGAAATCACACCACACAAAATGCTATAGCAAACTTGGTTTTTATAATCTTCGGTGTTAAGCAAATTTTCTTCTTCTCTGTTGGAGATAAAACCACACTCGCAAATAACACTGGGAAATCTTGTGCAATTGACAATATAGTAATCTCCTGCCTGTGAACTTTTTCTTGCCTTAACCAAATTTTTTGTGAATTGTTTTTGAATGCAATCAGCTAAAGCTTTTGAATTGTCACTTTGATTGTTATAAAAAACTTGTGCCCCTCGAGTGTAGCTTTCGGCAAAACTATTCATGTGAATACTAATAACAATATCTGGATTTACTTTTTCTATTATTTGTTTACGCTTTTTCATATCGTCTTTTTTTTTGTTGCTTGCCAAAGCATCATATAGCCCATTTGCATCTTTTCTTGTTAAAACAACTTTAAACCCATAATCTTCACAATACCTTTTAAGCGTTATTGCATAACTCAAATTTAGTTCACTCTCTTTGCTGCCTGCATATCCTTCACTTCCAAAATCAATTCCACCATGCCCTGCATCAATCACAATTGTATATTTTGCATTGGGCGAAGTGCTTGCATTAACCACACCACCAATAATAGCTGCGATAACCCCACAACACAAAATGCAAAGAAGTATAATGCTATACTTTCTTATATTGATTACATACATATATAATTAATATATTTATATAAACCTTTTTTATAACCACAAAAAAATAGTTGAGCCTAATTGACTCAACTATTTTTTGTTTTTGTACTTATGACCACAATAAACCAAAATCTCTTTCCCATCTTAGGATTGGATAGCTGTTTTCTTGTGTGGTTGTGTAATGTGATTCGCCATCATTCATTACTGTACCATTTGGAATATTTGTGTTGCCTTGTGGATATCCTTGTGGAAGTGTATATCCAGTTGTGTTTCCACCAACGGCAGCAAAATCTTGGTCTGAGTTATAGTAGCAAGCATATCCATTCCATTGTACACCTTGAACATCTTGAGCTGTTACAGTTTTTAGATTTGCAATAAATACATAAACATTTCCTACTTCGATTTGTGAATCTTTTGTGATTATGTTTTGTACATAACAAGATCTGATGTAGGAGTTAGATGATTCTCCAATCAAACCACCAATATAAACTCCATCATAGTCAACAGCTCTTGGTGCCGTTCTTGTTATGTATGTGTGTGTTCTTGCATATGAGAAGCTTATATAACCATCATTGATTGCAATAATTCCACCAAATGTTACTTGAACATTTTGCTCTCTGCTTTCTTTGAGTATTGCAATATCTGTTCTTGTGTTGCTAAGTACTGCTTCTGTTACTGTACCATTGTTGTTTCCAACAATTCCGGCAACAGTTGCTCTTGTTGTTTGAACTGCAATATTACCATAGTTCGCAACTTGAGAAATTGTTCCGTTGTTAACTGATGTTATACCAGCATAACCAATTGAAATACCTGTGATGTTTGTACTATGTGTCATGGTTACTGAATAGTTGTTAACAACTTTTGTTATTGTACCTTCATTCTTTTGAGCAACACCATACCAGTACATATTAAATCTGTCTGAGAATTCCATTCTGTCGCCTGTGTTACCAAGGCTTACGTTTTGAATTGTTCCTCTGTTTTCATATGTCACAAGTGCAATTGTTGCACCAACTGGCAATGAGCCTGTAAAGCTTGCATTTATCTTCAAGTTCTTAACAACTGCTGTTGTGCCAAGAATGTTGAACAATGAAACATATTGTCTGTAAGAATTTGATGTTGGAATATTTTCAAGATTGAATGTCCAACTGATTGTGTTATAGTTACCATCATATGTTCCGTTGAATATGTCTGTTATATTTCCTACACCAAGTGGTTCAACAGTGATTGAAGCCATTTGCTTGAAGCAGAATTCAATATCTTTGCCTGTTAAGGTATGTCTTGTTTCTACTCCGTTTATTGTGATTGTGTAAGAATTTTGATAACTTGGTCTTGTTAATCTGTACTTAATGTTAGCAAATTGTGCGCCTGTTGTTATGATGTATGGATTATTGCTTGTTCCTGTGCCACCATAAAGTTCTGCACTTGTTTCTCTTATTGTAAACAAGTCAACTGTTACAGGTGAACCACAATCTTTTTCTGACAAGTTACCAACGTTGTAGTAATATGTGAAGTCGCCTTCTATTCCACTATTCTTAAGAACGATTGCAACACCAACTCTATGAACACCCATTTCGATTGGCATATATCTGTCATCACTGTTTGAAGATGTGATAAACATATATGTTCTAAGTACTATTGGGTTATCATCTTCGTCTAGTACAAGTCTGCCATTACTATCTATTTGCAAGATTTCATCTTTAATCTTATAGATATGATCTGCGCTTGTCCAATCTGTTGCCCATGTGAAGTATTGCTCTGTTGGATTGAATAATACTTCGCTAACCGCTCTTGGTTTTTGAATTTCTCTTACAAGAGATGGCTTGCTTGCAACATAACTTTGATTGCCAAGTGGAAGTACTTGAACTGTGTAATACAATGTGTATTCTTCTGAAATATTTGAATGGAATATTTCTGTGCTTACTTGTGTTGTTGTGAGTATTGTTGTGTTTTGGGTTTCATCTTCACTTGTCCAATATGTCAATAAGTATTGAGCATTTATTGGAACGACTCTGTCACCAGTTGAGATATTGTATGAATCCCACATTACATGCAAGTATTGGCTATCTTCGATGTATCCAAGTATAAAGTCTGTTTCTTTTACTGCATTAAGTTGATAAATTGGTTCTGCATTATCAACATAAACATTCTTGAACTTGAGATAATTTGAATTGATATAACCTTCTGTTTCGTCTTTTGCAACAACTCTAATTTCTAATTCAAATGGAGCTGTTGGTTTTAATTCATCAAGAACATAACCTGAGAATGTGTTTTCTTCTTGAACAATTGTTATAACATCACCAGAAGTTGGAGTTATCTTTAATTCATAGTTGTAGTTCTCTGGATCAAAGTCGCCTGTGAACATCCAGTTAAACTCACCATCTTTGATTAAGATATTATCAATCAAACCAGATTGGTCTTCACTGTGTACTACTTTGTATTTTTCAAATGTGTAAACATCTGATTTGATACTCATAATGTAGTATGCAGTTTGTCCTTGATATTCATATCTTCCGTTTTGATCTGCTGTTGTAAAGTAAGCTTGAACAGTTAATTGATATCTGCTTGCTTCTAGGTCTGAACCAGCAAATTGACAAGTGTCTGTGTTGAGTCTGAATCCTGAACCTGCTTGGATGATATCACTATCAATTATTGTGTCTGAACTATCTATCTTGTTGAATATCAACTTATAATAGTCAACTCCAATGCTTCCATTGTTGATATAATCCCAATTGATATATCCACCTTTGGCAATAACATTTCCAACTTGTTGAACAGTTGTTGCAATGATATCGCTACCAAAGTCTGAACTGATATATGCATGAGTTTCGCTATCTTCAATAAGTATGCTCAAATCACCAACTGCTCTAAATTTGAATGTGTGGTTGATTGCTTCATACTCGTTGTTGAACCATACAACACTATTTTCTACAGCTGGTTTTGTGATTGGCATTCTTCTTATTTGTTGTTCGCCGTCAAACACAGCTACAACATAAGATGTGGTATTTGCAAAGTCTGTCCAATTGATTTGTCCATCTGTTACTCTTGCTTGTGGAGTTGCAAGTTTTGTTAGTTTACCATTATCACAATTTGGACCTGTTAATACTCCATCTGTTGTTGAAGAAACCTTAACACCAATTGCTTGAATCTTGATGTAGTAATTTGAGATACTGCTTGACAATTCTTTTCCATCCCAATGTGGTTCATAAACTGTCACATATCTTGTTCCGCTTTCTTCGTTGTTTTCTTCTGTGTAAGTAATCAAATACTCACTAGCCGATGGTTGTTCGTTCCAATACAATTCACCATTACGAACAAATGCTTTTGTTTTCTTTAGAATTACTGTGTTGATTACATTTGAAATCTTACCATTAAGAACTTGTACGTCATCACCCATTACATAAACACCAAATGCAACACACTTGTCATCAATATCTCCTGATTGAATAAGTTCAGAAAGATTGAGTGATGTTCCTGTTAAGTCTTTTCTGATAATTCTTCTGTATTCAACAACTTCGCCTTCTTCATCTTCTGGTTCTTCACGGCAAAGAGCGAATACGGCATATTTTGTTGCCAAATTATATTTTGTTGGAATTGATACAGAACTCCAATCAAGATAGAATTGGTTTTGTCTGTATACTAATGTTGCAGATGGTGCAAAAGGAACATAAACTTCTCTTCCAAATCCATAATTAGAAGTTAAGTAGTTATAGTTGTTTCCAACTTGTTTTAAGCTTAACTTATATTCACCTGCAACTATTTCTGAACCAAGTTCAAAGTATGTATAGTTTAGTGATGGCCAGCCAAATCCTGTATATTTTTCAGCCCAGCCATTTCCTAATCCAATTGTAGCACCATATTGATTAATAAGTGTTTTTGTTGCATCATCAAAGAACATCATTTTTTCTGCATTAATATGATATTCGTAATTATGTGTTGCATCAATTGTTGATTGCAATAGAATTTCTATTTCATCACCACCATTTGAAAGCGCATCAATTGTTGTTGTAATAGTTTTTTCTATTGGTTTGCCAGTATACAAATCATTAAGGTCAAGTATATCCATTGACATATCTTCCCAACAAAGTGCACCATCTTTCATTCCAAACATTGTTGGTGATTTTAGTTTTGTTACAGGTATTACTTCTCCGCTATCTACATCGGTATAAACGCCTTCATTCCCTCTAACAAAATTTCCACCATTTGAAGGTACTGCAACAACTGTGTACCTGTCATATACCTTATTGGCATTAAGGTTTGCACCTTCATAATCGTATCCATACAATTTGATGTGTTCATATTGTGGAATATATGGTTCTGGGTCTTCCTCTTCACCATGTTCATCTGGGTCAACTGTTGGCTCATCTCCTGGTTCATCGCCTGATTCATCGCCTGGTTCAACAGGATCATCAATTGGGTCTTCTGGGTCATCAATTGGTGCATTTGGATCAGGTATTACTTGATAATAGTCAAGATAAATCTCATTTACTGGGTCTTGACCAGAAACCAATTGACCATCAAGATAAACAAGATATCCATATGCTCCTTCAACTTCTTTCCAAACCAATTTTCCATCTAACACATAAAGTGTTGGAACAGAAAGCTTTGTGTAAGTCAAAATTTCACCAAATGGTGAATTTAATATATAAACACCATCTTCATCTGCCGAATTGCTACCAGCAAGAGCAAGTCTGAATGTGTGTTCGCCTGCTTCCATTACTCCATCTGAATCAATTTGATATCTGTTAATATTGTTTTCAACTTTAATTAATTCATCGTCAACTAACAAATTGTATCCATAAAGTGCATTAGGGTCATTATCCCAAACTACATATGATTTTGTGTAATCATATTTTATTGGGTCAGTTGAATTAACTCCCAATTCAACTCTCAATTTTCCTCTTGAAGTGTTGTCCAAAATCTTTATTTTTATTGTTTCAGATATGTCTGAATAAATTAAATTGCTAAGACTTGATTCAACCCTTACTCCAAGTTCATATGTTACACCATATGACAACATCTCATACATTAATGGACATTCCATGAATATATAATCTGATTGTTCTGTTTGAATTTTGTTAAGTAGATATTTGTTTGAATCAATAACAGCATAGTATTGAACGTTGCCTAAGCCTTCTCTTTCTATAATTTCATCAAGGGCAACTTTTTTGAATGCAATATATCCACTATTAACTCTTAAATCTGTTACTATTGGAAGTTTTGTACAACTATATGGCGATGCAAGGAATTGTGAGTCAAGAACAATATTTTGAGTTGTTAGTTCTGTTGTAATATTTCCTATTGCTTTGATGTTAATTGAATATCCACCAGACAAATTGGTTAGTTTTTCTTTTGTTGTGTGTATTCCGTCATTTACATACCCTGTATAAATTAATTCATCAGTAACTTTTAATGCATAATCACTTGCAAGTGAAATTTGATCCCATGCAAGTTGTCCATTTTGAGTTCTAAGGTTTTGAACTTCTGACAACTTTTTGCCACTTATTGTAAGAGCACTACCGTTTACATAATTGGTTCCATCGCCTTCGGTTATAATTTTGCCCATTGCATAATATTTGATTGTCCATTGTGAGCCCAAATGCTCATAAATATCTGCTGTTAATGCAAATTTTTGGTAGCTACCATCGCCAACAAACTCATCAATAATATAATCTGGTCCCTTTGTTATTTGACCTTCATTATCTATTGTTTCTTCACCTTCGATTACTGCAATATATTTTGTAGCATGTTCAATTTTGTCTACATAGAACCAAATATAATGAACAAAATCATTTTCTTCTCTCTTAAAGCCTGCATTTGAAAGAGCTGGAAGTCTTGTAAATGTTTTTGTTGTTGCATCAGAAAGAATATAGTTTGATTTGTTTGTCATAATACGAGTTGTTATTACAAAATCTAATTCTTGATTAGTTGGAACTTGTTCTTGATTGTCTGAGTATATAAAGTCTTCAAACAAGTATTCTTGGTCATAATTATATTCTAATTCTTTAACAACTCTATTGTTTTGTGTGATTGTTATAAGGAATTTTGAATTGCTTGCTACTGGAGATTCGCCTTTTGCAACAAGTCCATTCTCTTTAAGTGTGATATCTGAAGATTGTGCCTTGTTTACTACCAATGAATCGCTATATTTGCTAGACAAAGTTCTGTTTTCACCTGTTCCTCCATCGCCCAGTGCCAACACTTTGATTGTAACTTCTCCAAAGAAATTATTTTCTACAAGGTCACTAAGTGTTACCATTGTGCTTGTTGTTTCAACAGAACCATTTTGGTCATTCCCATAGTTGTAATATACAACATATTTAACTGTGTTTTGTGTGCCTGTAAAGTATAGTCTTGCATTTTGTGTTATATTAAGCTCTGTAACTTTTGCCAATCTTATTATATGTTCAGAAGTTACAATGTCTGAGTTAATGCATTGTTCTTTGCCTTCTGCATAAATTGTTACATAATAATCACCTGCTTCTTGCATATCTTGTGTTAAAATGTAATTATCTGTGCCAGTTGCAAAAAGTTGTCTTAAAAGAGTTCCATCCTTATAGATATTAATAACAAATCTGTTAATTGTGATGTCATCAAAACTATAATTCCAAGATATTTTCACAGTTGATTGAGTTAAATCTTCTGAATCTGAATTTTCAACAACAAGTTCTTGAACTGTGCTTAATTTTTTGATTGAAATAGCTTCTGAATAAATTGATGGAAGTCTGTTTATTATTATTTTTGAAGCAACAAAATCACCAACAATTGCTCTAACCTTTACAGTAAATACATCTCCCATTTCGTCAACAATATTCTTTACATCAACATTGTTAATCACACTTACTTCGTAATCTGTTGTTTTGTAAGCACGAGAAATTGTTTCATTCTCAAATAATAATTCGTAATTGTCAATTCCAAATATTTTATCAAATGTAATAATGTTTTCATCTGCTGTTAATGTTGTTAATGTTTCAAGTCTGGAGAATTGGAATGTAGAAACATGACTATCTAGGTAATATTTTGTTCCCCTTGTATTTTTAACTGCAATCAATTGAAGTTTTAATTCTGCAGTACTTTCTACTTCTGCTAAGTTGTAAATTGGCTCGTCATTGTATGTAATTAATGCTGTTTGCAATTCTCTTGAAGTGTATGTTGTTTCAGTGATAGAAACATCTTCATATTCGTTTATTTTTAGTCCAACTGGCGATGTTAATCTTTCTATATCAACTTGAACATATTCAGAAGAAATATATCCTTGTTTTGTTATTCTTAGTCTTAACTTATAGCTTCCTTCTTGTGCACAATATTCTGTGATATCAAGCTCAGCATCAAGTCCTCTGTATATTTGTTCTCCGTCAAGAAGTACAATGTATTCAGCTTCTTCAACTTCACTTTCACTCCAAGAAGCAATTGTCACTCCATCATTCTCTGACACAACAACTTCTGTATCGCTTCCAAGTTTATGAACCACTGTTGGATCACTTTGTGGACTTGTGAAATATAATACTGACTCTTCTCTTACTAAAATATCAGTGTATGGAGCTTCCATTACATATGCAATAGAAATTTCAAAATCTGATGATTTGTCAATGTATTCCAAATCGTCAAAAATATCAATGCTTGTTTTGTTGATATCGTCATATACGATAGGTGTCACAACACCATATTGAGATACTGTTAATTTGTAAACAAGATTTGTTGTTGCATGAGGCTCCCAAGAAACAACTGTTTCATCAACAACTGGTTTTGCTGGTTTTTCTAATCTTTGAATTGTAAATGTACTAAAATCACTATCAAGATAATATTCATTTCCATCTACAATTTCTGTATTGGCATTAAATTTTGCTTTTACAACAAATGTATTACCATCACCAATCATTGTAGATTCAACATCATCAATAAATAAATCAAATGGCTTGTCTGCATTTAACATCTTCATTAAAGGTGGATTCTTTACTGAAACAGCACCCTCTTTAGTTACGCTATATTTTTGTGGTGCAGACAAAACTGTTACTCTGATTACTGCATCTTCACTCTTTTTGATTAATTCATCTTCGTTGTTTAATGCAGTTGCAATAATTACATAAGTTGTAACACCTGTTATTTTTGAAGTTAAATCTATTTGAATATTTTCTTTTGTTCCATCATAAGCCAAGACTTCTTCGCCTAACAAAATTCTATAATCAAGTGCTCTGTTAACTTTTTCAACAGTTAACACTCTTGTTTGTCTATCAAATGATAATGTTGGAGTTTCTAGTGTGTATTCAATACTATAATCAACTTGTGAATAATTCAAACTATCCAAATACAACACAGAATCAATTGTTCTGCCAATTGCTTTTACAGCAACAACATATCTGCCATAATCCAAACTTTTTAATGAAATATTTGTTGCTGTTATTGTTTCACTTGCAAAAGGTTGTCCATTTTTCTTTATTTGATATTCATAGCCACTCGCCGTCAAAATTTCTGCCCATGTAACAGATTGTGGTGCACTGTTTTCATCATTTACAAGAGTTAGTTCAAGGTTAGCTTGTCTAACAAGTGTCAACTCTGTAACTGACTGCAATACATATGTATCTGTTCCAACATTTGCTTTTGATGCAACAATTTGAATTGTATATCTCTTTGCTGTTTCAAATAAATCATCAACATTTCCATATGAATTGTCGTCTTGCTTTATTAATGTGTCACCATCAACAATCATAAGTGTATATGATGTGTCTGGTCTTTCTGTAAACTCAACAAAATATTTTCCGTTTTCAACTTTTTGAGTTAATCCAGCAGAATCAATTCTTGGTATTTGAACAATATTTATTGTATTTGAAACATCTGAAGTTAATTGTCTATCATTTTGAGAAACAACATAAGCATAAACTTGATATGTACCAGACTCTGTGCTTTCCCAGTTAAACTCACCATTTACCATGTTGTAGTCTTTTACTTCGTCCTTAAACTTAACAAAAAGTCTTATTGTCTTATCTTGATAATCTGCAACAGATATAATCTTTGTTTCTGTATTAAATAAAAGAGTAATTGGAGATAGTTTTGTTATTCCCGCTAAAGAACTAACATTATCACTATCTAAATATGCTTCGCTTTCAGAAATTGCCCTCAAACTTAATCTATATTCGTCAGGCATTAATCCAGTGAATTGATATTCGCCACCCCTAACTTCTACAACTGTTGTGTTGTCATTTGTGTCTGTGTATGTTAATTCGTAATGGAAATTGCCAACTTGTGAATTATCCCAAGTAACTTTTCCCCCACTAATACTCATTTGTGGTGCAAATAGTCTTGTGAGTTTTAATTCTTCACTTTCTGATTCAATTACAACTTTGTTTTGGATATTGCTTGTATCAACACTAATAACTGATACAGAATAAACTTGTTGCTTTGTAGGATTTACAGAAGTTAAATCTATTACAGCACTCTTTTGTGTTATAACATCACTGATAACACCATTAACTTTAACACGGAACGCTGTTACATCTGTACCTGCTTCCCATGTTAATAATTTTGTTTGGTCGTTATAACTAAGGCTGTGTGCTTTGCTTAATTTTTTAACTGTAAGCACTTCGCTATAACTTGAACCCCTGTAAATAACTTCACCATTTTGAGAATATGTATCACATTTAACTTTGATTTCCAAATTTCCACTTTGTGATAATTCTAACTTGTTGTCATTAATAACTCTTGTTTCTGTTACTTCATCACCATTTTTTATGCTAACAGTATATGAATTAACCGTTCTAATATCTTTGCCAATTTTTAGCAAAACAGGATTCCAAGAAATTGTATCGTTTTGAGCATCATATGTTAAGCCTACTGGAACTTCTGTGACAACAGCATTGC
This sequence comes from Christensenella sp. UBA1242, assembly GCA_002308915.1. Lineage (GTDB taxonomy): Bacteria > Bacillota > Clostridia > Christensenellales > UBA1242 > UBA5893. Next base: position 11,191 of record DBWI01000020.1, read on the forward strand.
CTAATACTTTTATTTCAATATGAGAGGTTGAATCTTTGAACTTTGCTTGAACAAAAGTTGAACCAACACCAACAGCAGTTATTGTGTCTTCTTGAACAGAAACAACAGAACTATCTAATGATGTAATATCCAAATCTTTTAATGTCACTCCATCGACTTCTATCATAGAAGGAAGTTGCATGGTTTGACCCAGCGACATTTCTATGTACGACTCTGTAAAATTAAAATTGTACTTTTCATCACATGCAGAAAAAACAACCATGCTAAAAGCACAAATTAAAAATAAAAGGAATGTTGCAATTTTTTTCATATTATTGAACCTCTCAAGTTTTTTCGATTTATTTTAACACTTTTTTTTTATTTTTATCAAATAAAAATA
>DBWI01000016.1:0-183 GCA_002308915.1 Christensenella sp. UBA1242
CATAAAATATTTTTAATGTTTAGGTATTTTGTTTGATAATAATTTTAAATTATTATATTATATTAGTCATAAAGATTAAAACAAAAGGAGTAGAGATATGATTCAAATAACAGACATTGTAAAAACATATCAAGCTGGCGATACAAAAGTTGAAGCCCTAAAAGGTGTTAGCATTAATTTTAG
>DBWI01000016.1:288-11983 GCA_002308915.1 Christensenella sp. UBA1242
AGATTGGGATACATATCGTAATCACTATGTTGGTTTTGTTTTTCAATCATACAACTTAATTCCTCACCTTACCGTTTTGGAAAATGTTGAGATTGCATTGTCAATTGCTGGAATGAACAAAAAAGAAAAAAGAGAACTTGCAACTAATGCATTAACAAAAGTTGGCCTAATTGACCAACTCAACAAAAAACCAAATCAACTTTCTGGTGGTCAAATGCAAAGAGTTGCAATTGCAAGAGCAATTGTAAATAATCCAAAAATTATTTTGGCTGATGAACCAACAGGTGCACTAGACAGTGAAACAAGCATTCAAATTATGGACTTACTAAAAGAGATTGCTGGCGACCACTTGATTATCATGGTTACACACAACCAAGAAATTGCCGACAAATATTCTTCAAGAATAATTAAGCTTTTGGATGGAAAAGTTGTTGGAGACACAAATCCATTCGTTCCAAAAGAAAACAAAACTGAAGAGCAACAAGCACAAGAACAAAATGTTAATGAGCACAAAAAAACAAAAAAGAAAAAATCCGCAATGGGATTCTTTACTGCATTTATGCTTTCACTAAAAAATTTGATTTCCAAAAAAGGCAGAACTTTTATGACAAGTTTTGCTGGCAGTATTGGTATTATTGGTATTGCACTAATTTTGGCAGTTTCTAATGGATTTAATGGATACATTGCAAAACTGCAAAGCGATACCCTTTCTGGTTATCCTATTGCAATATCTACAATCACAGTAAACCTTGATGCAATTTCTCAAGGCGCATCACAGGAATCAAAAAAAGAACAAGAATTCCCTGACGACCAAATTATTCACTCATACAACATTGCAACAAGCTTAGCAAAGTATAGTCAATACAACTTTTTGTCACCTGAATTTATTTCTTATATGAAAAAATTTGAAAATGAAGATGTAAAGAAAAATGAAAACGACAGAGTACTTAACGACATTGAATATTCATATGCTTCTGCTATTCCTGTTTTCACACTTGACCCAAACGGCAATGTTATAAAAGTTGACACAAGTCTTGCAAACAGCGTTCTTGGCGGTGGACAAAACGGAGCATTTAGCGAAGGACTAAGTAACAAACAATTTGTTAGTAGCAAATATGATGTTATTGCTGGAGAACACTTACCACAAGACAAAACTGAACTTGCACTTGTTGTTGATAGTTATAACAGAATTTCTTCTTCAATCTTGAGCTCTCTTGGAATTTTGAATATTACAAAAACAGATTTTACATTTGATGAAATACTAAACAAAGAATACAAAGTATTCCTTAATAATGCATACTATAAGCATACCGATGAAACATATGAAGCTGTAACAGACCAAGATGAAATTACAACAATATACAATAGTAATTCAGAAAATGTTATCACCTGTCACATTTCTTGCATATTAAGAATAAAAGAAGATGCTCCAACAACCTTGTATTCTCCTGGAATAATTTATTCGAACGAACTAACAAACTATGTAAACACTCAAAATAGAAACTCTGACATTGTTCAAGCTCAACTAAATGAAACAGAAAAATTTATTATTCCTTTCTCTTTTGGTGTTAGTGAACTTGGCACAACATTTACATTTAATTACATAGACCACCCAAATCCACTACTTAGTTTAAAGAAATTTGCGAAAGCAAGTTATAACGTTGATTTGACCACAGCAGAACTACAAGAATATGGTCTTCAAATGTTATCTGCAAGTTCTATCCCTGTGTCAATAAAAATGTACCCAAAAAACTTTGATGCAAAAGATATAATAATAAAATATATTGAAGCATGGAATGAAACAGAAAAAGGTCAAACAAACAAAATAATGTATAGCGACTCAACAGCATTCTTAACTTCAACACTTGGTCAACTTGTTGATATAATAAGTTATGTACTTATTGCATTTTCAGCAATCTCACTTGTTGTTTCAAGTATTATGATTTCAATTATAACTTATGTTTCTGTTATTGAAAGAACAAAAGAAATTGGTGTACTTCGCAGTATTGGTGCAAGAAAGAAAGATATCTCAAGAGTATTTAATGCCGAAACTTTGATTATTGGACTTTTGTCTGGAGCACTTGGCGTGCTTGTAAGTTTTGTTCTAACATTCCCAATCAGTGCAATAATAATTTCTGTTGCAGGTGGAAGCATTACAACAAGAATGGCTGTACTTGCCCCACAAAGTGCTTTTATACTTATACTTATTAGCATTGTACTCACAGTTCTTGCAGGATTTATTCCAGCAAAAATGGCATCAAAGAAAGACCCTGTTAAAGCACTAAGAACAGAGTAAAATAAAAATAATTTAGGAGTAATATATGAAAATCGTTTATGTTCACCACGGAAACAGAAAATTAGGTAATCCACCATCACAAGATGATGACTTGACAGAAATCGGTTACAAAGATTGCGAAAATGTTGCAGAACTACTAAATAATGAAAAAATTAAACCACACATAAAAGCAATCTACACTTCTCCATATTTTAGATGCAAAACAACTGCCCAAATTATCAACAAATACCTAAATGTACCAATAATTGAAGACAATCGACTTAATGAATTTGATAAAAGAATTGAAAATTGGGTGGATTTACAAAATAGAGTTGATGATTGCATTAACGATATCTTAAAAAAATACCAAAAAGAAGATATGGTAATTTGTGTGACAAGCGGAATGAATATTGCTGCTTTTATTAACAAAGCATACAAGTTACCATCATCAAATACCACTCCAATGCTTGGAGTTCCAAATTGTTGTCCAATAGTATTTGATTATGAATAATATCAAAAAAAAGAGTGTTAAAATTAAACACTCTTTTTTATTTATTTGTTATCCAGCTATCAAGAAATTCCATTTGTTCCTTTGAATGAAACCAATGTTCGCCGTCAGGCATTATTGTTAATTCTATATTGTTATTTTTCGCAAAATTTGTTATTGTTTTGATGTCAGTTAAATTATCTCTTTCGCCATACAAAATTTGTGTTGGCACTTGCCATTCTATTGGATTTTGTCTTACATAAGTTAAGTATTCCCAAGACAAGTTTTCACCAAATTGCGTGTGAATTATTTTTTTGTCTTTTAATTGTTCTTCACTCACATTTGCCAATGTCATCATATCACAAATTAGTTTTTCCATATCAACTATTGGCGAAATGAAATATGCTTTTTTGATATATTTATCAACGCCAGCATTCATACAAAAATATGCACCAATGCTGTTTGCTATTATTGTTATTTTGTTATACTTTGATTTTAATTTGTTAACTAAGTCAACAATTTCTTGTTTTATTTCCCAAGGTGTGTTACTTTTGTAATCCAATCCTACAACATCATAATTTTTGAATAATGGTTTGTAGTGCTCACATTCTTCAATTGTTCCACCCTTGCCATGAATATATAAAACAACATCCATTCTTGCCACCTACACTTCTTCTTTGTGAATTTGAATTAAGTTGTGTGGAACATCATAGTCAAAAGAAGTACATGTTATTAGTGTTTGAGTGTTCTGACAATATTCAAGCAATTTCTTTTTTCTACCTTCATCAAGTTCACTGAGCACATCATCAAGAAGAAGTACGGGCTTTGAATGAGTAACATTTTCTATTATACTAAGCTCTGCCAATTTGAGAGCAAGTGCACAAGTTCTTTGTTGACCTTGTGAGCCATATGTCCTTACATCTATTCCATTTACTATAACTTTTATGTCATCGCGATGAATGCCATAACTTGTGTAACCAAGTTGTAAATCTTTTTCCAAATTGCTTTCTAACTTTTTGATGATATCTTCTTTTGTTTGTTCTTTTATTCCAACATATTCAACTTCCAAATCTTCTGCATTGTCTGTTAAATATGCGTGGGCTTTTTTTGCATATGGTGCAAGACTTAGTACAAAGTTTTGCCTATACTTGCTAATTTTAAGTGCACAATCTGCAAGTTGCTCATTCCAAATTTGCATAATGTTTTTAAGCTCATCAAAAGGAATGTCTGTTTTTAGTTGTTTGTTTCTGTTTTGCAATACTTCGTTATATCTACTCAAAATATAAAAGTATTGTTTTGTTGTTTGACTGATGTCTATATCCATAAATCTTCGTCTGTCTTCTGGACTTTCTTTGATTAGTTTAAGTTCGTCTGGACTAAAGAATATCCCATTAAATTCACCAAGAAGCTCGCTGATTTTTTTGATTGGTATACCATTTATTTTTACAGTTTTTTTGTTGTTTCTTGAAAATATTATTTCAACAGTACTTGTGCCCGTTTTCTTTTTGATGAACACTTTTATTTTTGCAATATCTTTATCTATGGTTATAACTTCTTTTTCTCTTGATGCCCTAAAACTTTTTCCAACAACACAAAAATACACAGCTTCCAATAAATTAGTTTTTCCCTGTGCATTTTTTCCACATATAACATTTAGGCCACTTTTGAATTCAAACTCTTGCTTTAAGTAGCTTCTGTAAGAAAAAAGTTGTATTTTTGTTATTTCCATTTGTTAATTCCTAAAACTTGCAAAACAACTTGCCATACTCTTTGTTCATTTTTGTGAATAATAAACTTTACTTCTCCAATAATTTTGTCGCAACTTTGTGCACCATAATCTAGGCAATCTGTTGAACTTGTTCTGTTATCACCAAGATAAAATACTTGATTTTCTTCAATATGCAAAAATCTATTATCATCTGCGTCTTTGTCAAACGTTTTTCCACTACCTTCCAAATAAAACTCTGTATACATTCTTGAATACACAGACTTGTCGGCAATAAATTCTTCATCTTTTTCAACAAACTCGCCTGCTGACTGGTATTGAATATACAATCTGTATTCATCGTCTTGGTTTTTCTTAATCATAACATTATCGCCAGCAAGGGCAATAACACGCTTTATTATTAATCTTGTGGTATTATCTGCAAGAGTTCGTGAATAAATTATTATGTCATCATAATTTAGATTTTTGTATCCACGCTCAATATACACATAGTCTTCATTAACACCATTTGGATTGAGTAGTGGTTGCATACTAACACCACTTATTGGATAATACTCCAAAAAATTGTTGCAATAGAACATTACACCCATGGTAAACAAAACAGGAACCGACAAAATACCAAGTATAACTGCAAAAATTATACTTACTACTTTTTTGGGCGATTTTTTGTATGTTCTATATTTCACTCTTCCCCTCGTCTTGTTGAAAATCTGCAACCACAATAATTTTGTCTGTATAAATCAAATTGTTTGGATAGCTCAATGCTACGTTTGTATCCTTCGTGCTTTTTGAAATCTGAATACAAAAACTTTACGCCTTCGCTTTGAGCTATTTTTTCACCAATACTGTTTATATGTTGTTCGTTTTTGTGGGAACTTACCGTTAGAGTTGTTCCAAAATAATCAAAACCATGCATCTTGGCATATCTTGCTGTTTGAGTTAGTCTTAACTCAAAACAAACATCACATCTTTTGCCACCTTCAACTTCGCCTTCTAGACCTTTTATGGTTTCAAGGTATTCTGCTTCGTTGTATGTTGGTGAAACTATTTTTACATCTTCAAAATGAGATATAACTTTGTTTTGATTGAATAATCTTTTTTCAAATTCCTCAGCAGGATATATGTTTGGATTATAATAAAAAATTGTAATATCAAAAAATGAGAGCAATCTTTCTATACACGCGCTGCTGCAAGGTCCACAACAACTGTGCAACAAAAGTTTTGGTTTGCCCTCAAGCGTTTTGATTTGCTCCTGCATTTTTATATCATAGTTAATCTTAAAATTTGTTGATTTCATCTATAATATGTCTGATATTTGGATACTTGGCAGAAAGTTCACTTAGTTTTAGTGATTTTTCTTCACTAGGTATATATGTGTGAAAACCATAAACATTTTGATTATAACCAAAAAACAAATCAACAACACAAACACTTGGTGAATTGACAAGCTTTATTACACTCAACATTTTGTTATCACCAAAGTTTTCCCAATAAACAGGAAAAATTCCATATACTTGTTGTTCTCTTACATCAACTTGCAATTCTTCATATGATTGTTCAAGTTCTTTGAAAAATCCATTAACTTTTCCATAATTATACAAAGTAACTGTATTGTCTTTCCCATAAAGTTTTCCAACAGAGTATGAAACCATTAGTATTGCACCATTAGCTTGTGATACACTGTTAACTGCATAATCATTTTCATTTAGTTTTATCCAACTTGAATGTGGTTCAAACTTGTCCAAAATATCCATAATAACCCTCATTATTATTATATATATGTAAATAAAAAATTACAAGTAAATAAAAAAAATTGTTAACTTGACAAAAAAAACACCAAAACTTTTGTTTTGATGTTTACTTTTTCAAAAATGATAGTTTGTTTCTTATTCTGCTAAGTGCATTGTCTATTTGCTTATTAGTTTTACCTAATTCTATTGCAATTTCTGTGTACTTTTCACCTTTTAGGAATAACTCCAACACTTTCAATTCAAAATCCGACAAAGTATTTACTATTTCTTTTTTAATTTGTCCAACTGTTTCCTTTTGAATTAGTTGTTCTTCTGGCGAAAGCAAACTTGATGGAATTACAATAACAACATCATCTTCTTCATCTGGTTCACCTGTTGGTTGAATTGAAAAGTAATCTTTGAGTGGCTCATTCTTTTTACTATTTGCGTGTTTTACCGCTGTTTGAACTTTTCTTGTTATGCAAAGGCTTGCAAAAGTTGAAAAACTTGCAGTGCTTTGTAGGTCATATTTTTCAAAAGCATCAACAAGTCCTAACCATGCTTCTTGTAGCAAATCTTCAAACTCTTCTCCTACCAAAAAATATCTACGAGTAATTTTGATTGCAAGTCTTTTGTATTTTTCCATCAAAAAATCACGTGCGTCTTTATTCCCACTTCTTATTAACTCAATTAGTTCTTTGTCGCTTAAATTTTCCATATATTTTATCTTTGTTTTAGTATTTCATAAACTGCAATTCCACATGCCACACTAGCGTTTAGACTGTTTATTTGTCCTTTTTGAGCAAGTGTTACAATTTCATCACAATTTTGTTTTACAAGTCTTGAAATTCCAAAGCCTTCACTGCCAACAACCAAAGCAATTGGCCCTGTGAGATTTGCTTTGTATATATCTTGACCACCAAGTTCCAAACCATATACCCAAATGTTTTGCTTTTTGAGTTCTTCGATTGTCGTGTTTAAGTTTGTTACACTTGCAATTCTCATATTACTAACAGCACCTGCACTTGTTTTTATTACGGTGTCATTTACTTGGCAAGCTCTGTGCTTTGGAATTATTATTCCATGAACACCAGCACATTCACAAGTTCTTATTATTGCACCAAAGTTATGTGGATCTTCTATTCCATCAAGAATTACAATAAAGGGTGCTTCACCTTTTGAATTTGAATAATCCAAAATATCTTGCAAATCACAATAATCAAAATCTACTGTGTCCGCAATAAATCCTTGATGTCTTTTGAGTTCACTCTTTTTGTCAAGCACTTCTTTTGACACAAAATCTATTCTAATTTTTTTCTCTTTTGCAAGTGAAATTATTTGATTGCTTGCTGTGTCGTGCAAATTGTTTTGTACATATAACTTGTTTATTGTTTTGCCACCAACAATAAGTTCTCTTACAGAATTTTTTCCTTCAACATTCATACATTTTCTCCCATAGACAAATTTAATATTTCTTCAAGCCTTTGTTGTTGCTTGGTCAAATACAAATATCCAACAAGTGCTTCAAAACTTGTTGCCTGCTTGTAATCTTTTACACTGGCGTTTTTGGCATTGTGATGAATTTTGGTGTTTCTTGCTTTTCTGACAATATCTTTTTCTTGTTCTGTTAAGTTTGGCATCAATAAATCAAGCACCTTGCTTTGTGTTTCCGCCTTGCAATAATGTGCAGACATTTTGTGGTAATCATTAATTTTCAAAACGTCATTTGCCACAATATGCTCTCTCACAAACATAGTGTGAACACTATCCCCAATAAATGCAAGTGCCAAAGGACTTAGTTGTGTATAATTTTCCAAAAAATTTCTCCCAAATGAATATTTAAAACTCAATTTCAACCTAGTATAATGCTTATCCACAGCCTTGTCAAATACAAAAACTCGTATTTATTTGGCTTAAAACAAAAAGTGGAAAAGTTATCCACATTTCCACAATTGCATATTTATTCATTTTGATTTTTAAATATAAATTTTTGTTGAAAACTGGCAAAAAGTGGATAAATATTGTAGAGTTATCCACATTTCCACATATTGTTATGATATTATAACAATGTTTTGACATATAACTGGCATCTGTAAATTATATGAATGTGAATAACTTGTTGATACACTTTTTAGACAATTTTTTGTTTTGTAATTCGCTTTTTAATTTCTATTCTCACAAATGTTTTTCTTTTGTAATTATATCTATTATATCTGGTATTTCTTTAACTCCAGAAGTTTTTCCAAAATGTCCTTGATTTGGCAAGAATACTGGAACTGCTTGCAATTTTTGATTGTATTTTTCTAATTGAGAAAGTTTGTATATATGATCTGTGTCGCTGTATATGTTATAAATTTTGTTGTTGAGTTTCAAAAATTCATTTACATCTTGATTTGTTGGAATAAATGGCATCAAAAAGCGAAGTTGATCTGCAATCTCATTTTCTTCACAAATTCCACCAGCAATTGTGATAATAAGTTTGTTCGCTATTTTGTTTGCATTGCAATATTTGACAATAAACAAGCACGCCAAGCTGTGACAAATAAATATACTGTCATCTTCTATTTGATTTTTTATTTTGTCCATTTCATCAAACCAAGAATTTAATGTTATATCCTTTCCTGTTGTGAATGATGGTTGAAATATTTTATAACCCAATCGAGTTAAATCTTCTTTTAGTTTTATACCAAAAGAAGAATCAACACTTCCACTCATTCCATGCAAAATAAAAGCCTTTTTCATGTACTTCTCCCTTATTTATCCCTGTAAACTTGCCTTAACACAACTTTGCAAATTTCACTAATCACAAACATTCCTGCTGTTAAACCAAGAATGATAAGCCACTCCATTCCACTAACAACTTTTAATCCAATAATAGTTCCAACTGGAGTGAATGCAAATATTGCAAGAATTACAAGACCAACACCAAGTGCAAGCCAAATCCATTTGTTTTTGAACATATCTTTGCCAAATGCAAAATATGAAGTTCGTATTGAAAGCATATACACAAGCTGAACAAGATTGAGTGTATAGAAAGCCATACTTGTTGCAATATCTTCATTAAACATATTACCAATGCTAAATGCAGTTAAAACACATGCTGTTTGAACAATTCCCATAATGAGCATTTGTATTCCCATTCCATTTGCAAAAATGGTTTGATTACTCTTTCGCGGTGGTTTGTTCATAATGTCTTTTTCTGGGAGTTCCATTCCAAGTGCAATTGCTGGCAAACTATCTGTAATTAAATTGACAAATAAAATTTGTACTGGAAGCAAAAATCTGAGTGCCGGATAAATTATTGTTGCAAGAAGTAATGAGAATATTTCTGCAAAATTTGCCGCAAACAAGAAACCTATTGTTTTCTTTATGTTTGAATAAATTCTTCTACCTTCACCAACAGCAACAATTATTGTTGCAAAGTTGTCATCTGTTACAATCATGTCGGCAACTTCTTTTGTTACATCTGTGCCTGTTATTCCCATACCAACACCAATGTCAGCTGTCTTTAGACTTGGAGCATCATTAACACCATCACCAGTCATTGCAACAATCTTACCTAAACTTTTGAATGTTTTTACTATTCTAACTTTGTTTTCTGGACTAACACGAGCATAAACTTTAATTTTGTTGATTATCTTGAGATACTCTTCATCACTCAATTCATCAAGCTCGGCACCTGTTAACACTTCGTCTTCGTTTTCACAAATACCAATTTCCTTTGCAATAGCCAACGCTGTTATTGCATGGTCACCAGTAATCATAATTGGTGTCATGTGTGCTTTCTTACATTTCTTTACCGCACTGACAGCTTCTTTTCTTGGTGGGTCTATCATTCCAACAAGACCAACAAAAGTTAAGTCATCTTCTTCTAATTTTTGTCCATTGTTGTAATCAACATTTTTAACTGCAAAAGCAAGAACACGAAGTGCATTTTTTGCCATTTCTTTGTTTGCTGCAACAATTGATTTTTTGTCTTGACTTGTTAATTCTTGAACACTGCCATTGATAAGAATTTTTGTACAATGTTTAAGAATTTCATCTGTTCCACCTTTTGTGTATGAAACAAACTTTCCTTCTTGCTCGTTTAGTGTTGTCATCATTTTTCTGTTGCTGTCAAATGGAATTTCGGCAACACGAATATTGTCTGCTTCTGCTTGAACTTTTTTTAGTCCATAAATATCTGAAAAGTCAACAAGTGCAGTTTCTGTTGGATCACCAACATAACCTTTTTGACTATATGCACTATCGTTGCACAACGTCATTGTTTTGAGTAGTGTAAAAAATACAATATCTTCAACACTATGTGTTTCTTGAACATCACCATTGTAATATACCTTTCTTACTGTCATTACATTTTGTGTTAATGTTCCCGTTTTGTCGCTACAAATAATTTCTGTACTGCCAAGAGTTTCAACTGCTTGCAATCTTTTTACTATTGCTTTCTTTTTTGAAAGTCTGCCAACTCCAATACTCATAATAATTGTAATTACTGCTGGCAAACTTTCTGGAATTGCTGCAACAGAAATTGCAACCGCTGTTAAAAATGCTTCAATAACACTGCCATTTGGCTTGAGTAATAATTCTAATCCAAATGTTAATGCTGCAATAATAAGTACAATTATTGTTATCACCTTGCCAACCATTTTTATACTTTTTTGAAGTGGCGTTAAACTCTTGTCCGCTTCGGAAAGCATAGTAGCAATTTTTCCAAGTTCTGTATCTTTTCCTGTTGCAACACAAACACCATGTGCTCTGCCTATTGTTACAACACTACCTTTGTATGCCATATTTTTTCTGTCACCAAGTGGAGTGTTTTCTTTACAGACAAAGTTGTGGTCTTTTTCTACTGCCAAACTTTCACCAGTAAGTGAACTTTCATCACACTTGATGTTTGCACTACTAACAAGTCTTAGGTCTGCTGGAACAATATCTCCCGCTTCCAAAACAACAATATCTCCAACAACAATATCTTTGCTTAAAACCTTTTTAACTTCGCCATCACGCATCACTTTGCAATATGGTTCGCTCATGGAAAGCAGTGCCTTCATTTCTTGTTCGGCTTTTATCTCTTGCACATAACCAATAATTGCATTCAATATTACAATAGCAAGAATGATAATTCCATCAATCATATTTTCCATATCTTTTTGAATGATTGCCATTGCAATTGAGATTGCAGCGGCAACAAGCAAAATGATAATCATGATATCTGCAAACTGAGAGAAAAATCTTGCGATCTTACTCTTTTGCTTTTTTGGTGGCAAAACATTTTCGCCATTTTGTTCTAGCCTTTTTTTTGCTTCCGAAGATTTGAGCCCGTCTTCGGTTGAACAAACTTCTTTTAAACTTTCTTCAACTGTTTTTGTATACATAATTTTTCCTTTATTGTAAGTATATATATTTAATAGAAAATAATCAAATATTTAAAACATCAAAACACAAAAATTTTATTAATTAATTATAAATTTGAAAAA
>DBWI01000032.1 GCA_002308915.1 Christensenella sp. UBA1242
CTGCTTGTAAGGCAGATGCTCTAGCCAACTGAGCTAAACTCCCATTTTCTCAATGCTTTTTTAATATAACAAATTATATATACCGATGTCAACAATTATTTTAAAAATTTTTAATTTTTTTTGATTTTTGTTGCAGCAAAAAAAGTACCAAAAAAATTGGTACTTTTATTGTGCGTCTTCTTTGTCTAATAATTTGTAATATTCATCAAAAACCAAAATTGCTGTTGGTTCATCTGTTTCAACTTCAAGAGTTGCATCGCCATTTGCCTGTTCGTTAACATAGAAAACAATTGCTTCATCATCAGCAACGCCTTCTAATTCATCAATTGGCTTTAAAATTGCATACAACTTGTCATTGAGAGGTATTATTGCAACTTGATCAAACCTTATTGCCTTGTCATTGTCATCATAAAGTGTAATTGGATCTTCATTGTCTTCGTCTAACAAAATATCCAAAAGTCCTAATTCTTTCTTTTCTTCCATTTTATACTCCTTTATTATTGTTTAGATAAGCTTCCAGAATTATTGCTGCAGAAAGCATGTCAAGTTGTTTTTTTCTGTCTTTTGGTGCAACCTTTCTTCTCCTAAGAATTTCTTCAGCTTCGTATGAAGAAAGTCTTTCATCTTCATATACAACGCTTATACCAGAAAATTCTTGAAGTGAGTTGCCAAAAGCTTGAGTTGCTTCTGTACGCTCGTTGGTGGAACCATCTAAGGAATAAGGCATTCCAATAACAATAAGATTAACATCGTTTTTGTTTGCAAGTTCAGTTATATACTGTAAATCTTTTTGCAAACCATTTGAGTTATAGTTTTGATAAGGATTTGATGTTATTCTCAAATAATCAGAGAATGCAATTCCTATCCTTGCCTCACCATAATCTAAACACATAATCTTTTTATACTGCATACCCCTATGTTCCAAATACATTTTACATAATTACGATTTTTATGTCAAATAAAAACCATACAAATTTTGTATGGTCTTTTTGTTAGTTGGCTTTTTTTGATGATGATTTTTTTGTCATCTCTTTGGAAATGCCTTTTACTTCATTTTTTACGGCATCTTCCGTTTTGTTTATAATGTCTTTTACCTGTGGACTATTCTTATATAGAATAGCTCCCGCTAGCATACCTATTATAACACCGCAAATTAATCCATCTTTCATAAAAAAAACCTCCTTGCAAGTAGTATCTGCAAAAAGGTTTTTATTATTACATATTATTTCTTTGCTTTTTTGATTTTTTCAACTTTTTCTTCTTCTTTCTTTTCATAGCATTCAGCAATAGCTTCTTTTAATGAAGCGATAACACTAGAAAGAACACAGAATTTTTCTTGTGGTACTTGACCAAATACTTCCAAAAGATTACCTTCATCAATTTCTTCGGCATCTTTGAGTGGAAGATTTGTAACAAGCTCTGTTACAAGGCTTGATGCAGCAATTGCAACAACACCACCCATTGTTTTGAATCTTGCTTGTTCAATAACATCTGTTTCTAAATTTGCTTTTAAGTAAAACTTGATAACATCGCCATATGTTTCATCAACATATCTTGAAACGGCAGTTGCACCTTGAAGTCCACCAGCATTTTGTGGATTCTTAAAAATATCTAACATTTTTTGTGTGTACATTATTTTGCCCTCCCTGTTTTTGTTACAGCTGAGATGTTTCTAAGCTTTTCAACAACTTTTGCAAGAGTATCAACTACATAATCAACATCTGCTTTTGTTGTTGCTGTTGAGAATGAGAATCTTATTGCACCACGAGCATCATCTTCTGAAGCAATTGCTTTGATTACGTGTGATGGCTCAACACTGCCACTTGCACAAGCTGAACCTGTTGATACTGCAATACCTTCCATGTCAAGCATAACAAGAATTGCTTCACCTTCTACCATATCAAATGAAAGGTTAACTATGTTATTTACTTTTTGGAATGGATGGCCATTAAATTTAACATATTCGATTTTTTCCATTACTTTGCGAAGGAAATAATCTCTTACACTCTTAATTTTTTGATTGTTTGGAACTATGTCTCTTACTGCAATTTCAACTGCACGACCAAAACCAACAATTGCAGGAACGTTTAATGTTCCACTACGTTTGCCACGTTCTTGTGTGCCACCAACGATAATTGGTTCAATTGCAATACCACTCTTAACATATAATGCACCAACACCCATAGGTCCATGGATTTTGTGAGCACTAAGTGTTAAAGCATCAATTCCCATTTCTTGTACATCAAGATTGATGTGTCCAATAGCTTGAACAGCATCTGTGTGGAATAATGCACCGCTATCATGAGCGATTGAAGCAAGTGCTTTGATGTTTTGAACTGTACCAATTTCGTTGTTAACTGCCATAACAGAAACAAGAATTGTGTCTTTTCTTATGTAGTGCAAAAGTTCTACCATATTAACAAGACCTTCTGCGTTAACATTAAGATATGTTACTTCAAAACCTTCTTTTTCAAGTTCTTTGCAGCTTGCAAGTACAGAATCATGCTCAATTTTTGATACGATAATGTGCTTACCTTTGCTTGCATTTGCACGCGCTAATCCTTTGATTGCCCAGTTGTTTGCTTCTGTTCCACCAGATGTAAAATAAATTTCACTACTTCTTGCATTGATTGCCTTGCTAATTCTATCTCTTGCTCTGTCAACCATGCCTTCTGCTTCTCTTCCAAAAGAATGGATGCTGTTTGGATTTCCGTAGATAGATGCAAAACAAGGAATCATTTCATTCATAACTTCGCTAGAAACATATGTTGTTGCTGCGTTGTCTAAATATACTTTTCTATCCATTTTTACTTCCTTTTATACTCCATTTTCAAGTATAACATTATATTTATTAAATTGCAAGTACCTAATTTAAAAAAAACAAAAAATTAAACTATATGAAGACATTTTGGGTCTTGCTATTTAATATTAGTGGACAAAATTGGTTAATATTTTTGTTTTGCTGTACAAATTTGACCACCATTTTTAGACAATTTGTCGCTCAATAGAAAATTAATTTATAATAAAAAAATAAAAACTAGAAATTAAAAGAAAAGATTAAAAGAAAGTCAAAATTGCACAAAATTTATGCAAAAAAGCAAAAATAAATGTCATAGAACATTGAAAACTGGTATTTTTATGAGTTATCTTATTAGTGCGAGGTTAAATATGAGAAATTTTATATTCCAGTTTGAACAAGAAAAACTGATTGATTTGGATATAAACTTACGACAAGCATTGCTGCTTGACTATCTGTGTAATTTTTTTGGTAGTGGTTTTGCAAAAATACTAACGAAACAAGAGCGCTACTACTGGATTGCATATGATAAAATAATGGAAGACTTACCATTGATTTATAACAACAAACGGCAAATTACAAGAGATATATTGGAACTAACACAAAAACAAATAATCAAAAAAGAAAAACATAACAACAAGCTTTATGTTTGTGTTGATTGCAATTATTTAATTTTTGGTAAAAAAAGCGAATATGCATAAAAAAAGCCGATAAATCGGCTATTTTATTAACAAAACTTATTTAATTTTTCCAAAATATCTTCTTTTGGCATAAATCCACTAAACTTGTCTACTTGCTTTCCATCTTTGAAAATTATCATTGTTGGAACAGCCATTACACCATATTTGCGGCATAAGTCTTCGTTTTCATCTATGTCAAGTTTGACAATTTTTGCTGATGTTTCTTGACTTGCTTCTTCAAGAACTGGGCCAAGCATTCTGCATGGTCCACACCATGTTGCAAAAAAGTCAACCATAACAACTCCTTGACCGTTTTCTACTTGTGATTCAAATTCATCTTTGTTTATAACTTGCATAATTTTTCTCCTTATAATACATATTTTTTAAGATCGTGACGCTTAGCATTGTCACTAAACACATTTTGAACATATGGTCTGTCAATTACCACTTCACTGAGTGGATATTCTCCACTTGCATTAAATGATACATCTTCTAGCAACTTTTCCATTATTGTATGCAATCTTCTTGCACCAATATTTTCTGTACTTTCATTTTGTTCTGCTGCAATTGAAGCAATCTCATCAAGAGCATCATCTGTAAACTTAAGGTCTATGTTATCAACTTTAAGCAAACTTGCATATTGGAGTGTTACTGCATTTTTTGGTGTTGACAAAATTTTTACAAAATCATCTTTTGTTAAGCTGTTAAGGTCAACCCTGATTGGAAATCTTCCTTGAAGTTCTGGAATCATGTCTTCGATTTTTGAAACATGAAACGCTCCTGCTGCAATAAAGAGTATGAAGTCTGTTTTTACATTACCATACTTTGTGCTGACTGTTGAACCTTCAACAATTGGTAGAATATCTCTTTGGACACCCTCTCTTGACACATCTGGACCTGTTTGACTGCCCTTGCCAATTATTTTGTCCATTTCGTCAATAAATATAATACCTTCTTCTTCTGTTCTTCTTATTGCCTCGGCATTTACACTCTCATTGTCTATTAGTTTGTCTGCTTCTTCTTCTATTAAAGCTTCTTTTGCACGCTTAACAGACATTTTTTTCTTCTTTTTCTTTTGTGGGAAAATGTCACCAAAAACTGAACCAATTGCAATTTCGCCCATTCCTGCCATCATGTCTAGTTGTTTTGGCTTTTCGCTTACTTCAACTTCGATATTCATATCATCGTATTTGCCAGCATTGTAATTTTCTTCAATTTGTGCAAATGTGATATTTTCACCTGTTTTGCTTAATTCAACATTGATTAAGGCAACAAGTTTTTCATCAACTACTTTTTGTGCTTTCTTTTCTACTTCGTGTAGTTTTTCATCTTTAACCATTCTAACTGACACAGAAACAAGGTCACGAACCATGCTTTCTACATCTCTGCCAACATATCCAACTTCTGTATATTTTGTGGCTTCAATTTTGATGAATGGTGCTTTGACTAGCTTTGCTAGTCTTCTTGCTATTTCTGTTTTTCCAACACCTGTTGGACCTTTCATTATGATATTTTTTGGAGTGATTTCATCACGAAGTTCCTTTGGCAGTTTGCTTCTTCTGTATCTGTTACGAAGAGCAATTGCAACTGCTTTTTTGGCTTCATCTTGACCAACAATATATTTGTCTAATTCTGTTACAATCTCTTTTGGCGTTAAACTCATGATTAAACCTCCTCAACAACAAGATTTGAATTTGTAAAGATACAAATTTCACTTGCAATTTTTAATGCTTTTGTTGCAACATCTTTTGCACTTAGTTTTGTGTTTTGCATTAAAGCTTTTGCTGCTGCTAATGCATAGTTTCCACCACTACCAATTGCACATACATCATCTTGTGGTTCAATTACTTCACCTGTTCCTGACAAGATAAGCATTTTTTCTTTGTCTGCAACAATCATCATTGCTTCAAGTTGACGAAGTGCTTTGTCTAATCTCCAAAGACTTGCAAGTTCA
Organism: Christensenella sp. UBA1242; assembly: GCA_002308915.1. Lineage (GTDB taxonomy): Bacteria > Bacillota > Clostridia > Christensenellales > UBA1242 > UBA5893. Next base: position 5,432 of record DBWI01000032.1, read on the forward strand.
ACAGCACTTTTCATTAAGTTCCCAGAGAACTTGTTGAGCATCTCTTCAAATCTTTCACACAAACTGAATGCATCTGCAACAGTACCTGCAAAGCCAACGACAACTTGGTCGTTATATATTCTTCTAACCTTTACTGCATTGCTTTTAAAAATAACACTTTGTCCCATTGTTACTTGTCCATCACCGCAAACTACAGTTTTTCCATTTCTTCTTACTGCACAGATGGTTGTGCCTTTGAACATACCTTCCATAATTCCTCCTTGAACTTTTGTATGTATTTTAATGATGTGTCTAATATTAGTTGTTTTTTCTCTTGCTTGTCATCAAGTCTTTGATGGTCAATTATTCCATAATTTGCATTCATTGGCTGAAAATTTACTGGACTTGATGTTGTAATATAATTCATTAGTGCACCAATTACAGTGCTAGGTGGCAAACTTTGTAGTTTTTCACCACAAATATATAATAACATATTTATTGCAGAATACAAACCACTTGCGATACTTTCTACATATCCTTCTACTCCAGAAATTTGTCCTGCAACAAAAATGTTTGGATAATTCTTTAGTTGTGAGTACACATTTAAGCAATTTGGAGCATTAATATAGCTATTTCTATGCATTGTGCCATAACGCAAAAATTCTGCATTCCTTAGGGCTGGAATGAGCGAAAATACACGTTTTTGCTCTCCAAAAAGTAAATTTGTTTGAAATCCAACCATATTTAAACATGTTCCGCTTGAGTTTTCTTTTCTAAGTTGAACAATTGCATATGGCTTTTGTTGTGTGTGTTGACTAAGTCCAACTGGCTTCATTGGTCCATATCTTAGTGAACGCTCACCACGTTTGGCAAGAACTTCCACTGGCATGCAACCTTCAAAAACTTTTAGTTTTTCGAAATCATGAAGCTCAACACATTTTGCATTCGTTAATTCTTTTACAAATACTTCATATTCGTCTTTTGTTAACCAACAATTGAGATAGTCTTGAGTTTCACCCTTATCGTACCTATTGGCCCAAAATGCCCTTGTCATATCTATACTATCTAAGCTCACAATTGGAGCTATTGCGTCATAAAAATAACAATTGTCATTACCTATTAGTTTTGACAAGTTTTGAAATAACTTATCATCACAAAGTGGACCTGTTGCAATTATTGTTGGAATGTTTGTGTCTATATTTTCAACAACTTGGTTGATTATTTCAATATTTTTGTTGTTTTTTATTGTTTGTGTTATCATATCGGAAAATTTTTCTCTGTCAACTGACAAAGCATTTCCTGATGGAACAGAACACTTCTTTGCACACTTAAGCAAAAAGCAATCCAAACTTTCTAGTTCAAGTTTAAGTAGTCCACTTGCTGAAAGTGGCTCTGTGCTCTTTAGACTATTTGAACAAACAAGTTCGGCATAGTTCTCACTTTTTTGTGCAGGTGTTTTTTTTATGCTTTTCATTTCGTATAATTTTACTTTTATACCATGTTGCGCCAAAAAATATGCTGCCTCACAGCCAGCTAATCCTGCTCCTATAATATTTACACTATTATTGTTTAACATATTTACAATCTGGTGATGAACACTTAATTTTTTTGCCCTTGAAAATTAGTGGGCTGTTGCATTCTGGACATTTTTCGCCATTTGGCATATCCCAACTCATATAATTACATTCTGGATAACCTGTGCAAGCATAAAATACTTTACCTTTTTTGCTATGTCTTTCTACAACTTCTTTGCCACATTCTGGACATTTGCCCTTGTTTTGATTTTCTTTTGGCATCTGCATAATGTTTTTGCAAGTAGGATAATTTGAGCAACCCAAGAACTTGCCATACTTTCCTTCTCTTATTACCATCAAATGTCCACATTTATCACACTTGATATCAGTTTTTTCTGGTTCTGGTTTTGGTGATACATATGCATTAAAGTTTGCATTTGTTAATAATTGTTTGAAACTTGTCCAGAAATCATTGATTACACCTTGCCAATCACACTTTCCTTCTGCAATTTCATCAAGTCTTGTTTCCATATAAGCTGTGAAAGTTACATTTATCATTTTGTTGAAATATTTTTCCAAAAATCCTGTAACTGACCTGCCTAGCTCTGTTGGTACAAGATATTTTCCATCTTTGTCTGTATATTGTCTTGAAGAAAGAACTGCAACTGTTGGTGCATATGTTGCTGGTCTGCCAATTCCTTTCTTTTCCATTGCATCAACAAGTGTTGCTTCTGTGTATCTCGATGGTGGCTTTGTGAATTTTTGTTCTTGTGTTAATTTTACAAGTTCCAATACTTCATCTTTGTCGATTTTTGGAATTTTGCAATTTCCTTCTTTTTCTTCTTTGTCTTCTTTTTCAAATGCTTTGTATACACTTGTCCAACCTGGGAATGCAACAGTTTTCCCTACTGCCTTGAATTCACAGTCATTTGCCTTTACAAGTGCTGTTACGCTATCATATTCTGCTTCTGTCATTTGACAAGCAACAAATCTTTCATAAATAAGCTTGTATAACTTGTAGCAATCGCTTGGAGCTACATCTTTTATGCTCTCTGGTTTTCTTGCAAGTGAAATAGGTCTGATGGCTTCGTGAGCATCTTGTGCATTTGCTTTTACGCTAAACACATTTGGTTTTGCTGGCAAATACTCTTTGCCAAATGATTTTTCAATGTGTTCCCTTGCCATTTTTACTGCGCCTTCACTAATACGAACTGAGTCTGTTCTGATGTATGTGATAAACGCTACTTTTCCTTCGCCTGGGATGTCTATTCCTTCATATAGTTGTTGTGCTGCAGAAGTTGTACGCTTTAAGCTTAAACCAAGTTTGTTGAGTGCATCTTGTTGCATTGTACTTGTTGTGAATGGTGCTGGTGCTTTTGATTTTGACCTTGCTTTTTTGATTGAATCAACAACATATTTTGCACCTTCAAGATTTTTTAGTATTTCATCAACTTGGTCTTTGTTCTTTACTTCTGCTTTTTTGTCTTTGTACTTATTGAGTGAAGTTTTGAAAGCTAATGAGCCACCAACTTTTTTAAGTTCTGCCCCCATGTTCCAATATTCTTCTGGAACAAAGCTTTCTATTTCTTTTTCTCTGTCTACTACAATTCTAAGACAAGCAGATTGAACTCTGCCGGCACTTAGTCTTGGTTTAATTTTTTTACATAAAATTGGTGATAGTTTGTAACCCATAATTCTATCTAGTATTCTTCTGGCCTGTTGGGCATCAACTAAACTTAAATCAATTGTTCTTGGCTTTGTTAATGCTTCTTCTACTGCTGTTTTACTAATTTCGTTAAAAACAATACGACACTTTGAATTTGGGTCAATGTTTAAGCAATAAGCAAGATGCCATGCAATTGCTTCTCCTTCACGGTCGGGGTCGGTTGCGAGCAATATTTCATCTGCCTTTTTTGCCTTTTTTTGTATGTCATCTATTACAGATTGTTTGTCTGGTAATATTTCATATCTTGGTTCATAATTGTTTGTTATATCCACACCAAAAGACTTTTCTGGAAGGTCTCTTACATGTCCTTTTGAAAATACAACAAGATAGTCTTTGCCTAAATATTTTTGCAAAGTTTCTCTTTTTCCTGGTGATTCAATTACTACAAGTTTCATTACTATCTCCTATTTTTTTTACACCGAATAAAAGTTACCCGGCAATTTTTTTATTATTCCACGAATTTGCATTGTTGTCAAACAAGTGTTAAGGTTTTGGACAGAAAATCCAGTAAAATTTTGCAAATCGTCAAAATTCTTCTCTCCTTCAACAAGATAATCATAAATTTTCTGTTCGTCAAATGAAAGTTGAACTTTTTCTTTTTTTTGTGTTTTGTATGCTATGCCATATTGCTCCAAAATATCACTTGGACTTGTTACACAGGCGCCATGACCATACTTGATTATATTGTTTGTTGCTTCGCTTTTTGGACTTGTGATATTGCCTGGCACACTAAACACATCAATTCCCATTTCCAATGCAAAATCTTTTGTGTATAATGAGCCACTTTTTTGTGCTGCTTCGGTTATAAGCACACCTTGGCTAAGTGCTGCAATTATTCTGTTTCTTGCAGGAAATGAATATGTGCGTGCCTGATAAGTTGGATAATATTCTGTTAAAATCAATCCATTCTCTGCGATTTGTTTTGCTAGATTTATGTTTGATGCGGGATAGAACTTTTCAAAACCACTGCCAAGAACTGCAATAGTGTTGCCACCATACTTTAGCGCTGTTTCGTGTGATATTTTATCAACACCAGTTGAAAGTCCACTAACAATAGTTAAACCTGCATTGGTTAGTTCTTTTGCAAACATAATTGTTATATCTTTGCCATAAAATGTTGGATTTCTTGTTCCAACAATCGCAATACTCTTTGTGTTTACTAAATCCAAATTACCTTTGTAATATAGGATAAATGGCGATTGAGCAAGTTTGAATAAATTTTTTGGATAATCATTATGTTCTATTGTTGTGTATTTGACATTTTTGTTTTTTAGATAAGCTTCAAATGTTTCAAAAGAAAATTCAGTATATCGCTTTTTGAAGTTGTTGTAATCTTTTGCAAATAATTCAATCAAAAAGCTATCATCATTTTCTAGGGCAGACAAAAAATTGCCTATAGGTTTATAGTGCTCTTTTATGTCTGAACATTTTTTGTGTGTTAACTCTAATGCAGACATCAAAATATATGCTTTATCACTATCACTAATCATTATACCCAATATTTCCTATCTAACGACCTGTATTGTATTGCTTCTGCTATATGTTGTGGCTGTATATCTTTGCAACCATCAATATCTGCTATTGTTCTTGCTACTTTTAGTATTCTGTCATGTGCACGGGCTGACAAATTTAGATTGTTGAAAGCAAGTTCCATTATCTTTTTGCCTTCTTCGTCAAGCTGACAATATTTTTTTGTTTGTGCTGCATTCATTTTTGCATTTGAATAAATTTTGCTATCAGAAAATCTTTCTAGTTGAACTTTTCTTGCCTTGTCTACCCTTTGCTTGATGCTTGCAGAACTTTCTGCTTCTTGTGTTGATGTTAAGTCATCATATGTAACATTATCAACTTCTACATGCAAATCTATTCTGTCCATAATTGGTCCACTTAGTTTTGATAAATATTTGTGGATTTGTGCAGATGAGCATCTGCATTCTTTTGTTTTTGAACCATAGTTTCCACATGGACATGGATTCATGCTTGCTATCAAAATGAACGAAGCTGGATATGTTATAGTTTGAAGTGCTCTTGCAACAGTTATTTGACCATCTTCCAAAGGTTGACGCAATGTTTCTATAAAGTGTCTTGTATATTCCGGCATTTCATCTAGGAACAATACGCCATTGTGTGCAAGACTTATTTCACCTGGCTTGCTGTGTGGTCCACCACCAACTAAACTAACAGCTGTGGCTGTGTGATGTGGTGTTCTGAATGGTCTTTCAAGGACTATTCCTTCGTTTAGGTCAAGTTCACCTGCAACACTATGAATTTTGGTTACTTCTAATGCTTCTTCGAATGTCATATCTGGCATGATGCTTGGAAAACATCTTGCAAGCATTGTTTTGCCACTACCTGGTGGGCCAATCATCATAATATTATGTCCACCTGCTGCAGCAATTTCCAATGCTCTTTTGGCACTAAATTGACCTTTGACATATTTCATGTCAAGATGTCTATCCTTTTGGATTTCCTTTAAATTTTCATAGTTTGAGCTTTCTACTTTTTCTAGTATTGTTTCATTATTGTAATACTTAACTAATTCACTAAGATTTTTTACTGTGTGAACAGTTATTCCTTCAATAAAACTGGCTTCTTTTGTGTTTTCGTATGGAATGATGAAATCTGTATAACCATTTTCTTTTGCAGAAATGAGTATTGGCAAAACACCATTAACTTTTTTTACATCTCCATTAAGTGATAACTCACCCAAAAAGATTGTGTTGCCTAGCATTTTGTAATCAATTTGTTCTGTTGCAGAAAGTATTGCAACAGCAATTCCAAGGTCATAAAGTGGACCTGTTTTTTTTATGTCTGCAGGTGCAAGATTACAAGTAATGGCTGACATTGGATAATTTAGACAACTATTTTTGATTGCACTTTTTACCCTTTCTTTTGATTCTTTGATTGCTGTGTCACCTAGTCCAACAATATCAAATTTTGGAAGACCTACTCCAATATCAACTTCTATTGTCATCTTGTAACCATCAATACCTTCTAATCCATAACTCAATACTTTTGAAAGCATAGTACCTCACTGATTACTATTGTATAATGAAAACAAAAAATAAGGCAAACAAAAAAGACGTTTTTTGTTATATTTAATTTTATTACATTATTTATAGTACTAATATAAATAAAAAAACCACCAGATTCACTGGTGGATTTTTATTGTTGATTTATAGATTTACAACCACATCATTTAAATCATAATCTGCTGGCTCATTAACATCTGTGGTTACATCAGTTTCTGCTCTTCTCATTTTTCCAGAACTAGAATTGGAAGCACCACAACCTGTAAGTATGAGTGCATTTACGGCAAATAATAAAAGCAATATGCTAAGCATTTTTATAACCTTTTTCATTATTTAACCCCCCTTTTTGTATCATAATAACCTATGACTTCAATATTATGTTAACACTTATTATATAAAATAACAAATAAATTGATAAAAAAAATAACCCGTTAAGGTTATTTTAAAAACTCTAGTTGTTATCTGCTGATTTGATTTTTGCAGCTTTTCCTGTGAGTTCACGAACATAATACAATTTTGCTCTTCTTGGTGAACCCTTACGTACAACGTCTACATGATCTACAAGTGGTGAATGTAATGGGAAAGTTCTTTCTACACCAACACCATAAGAAATTCTTCTTACTGTGAAAGTTTCACGAACACTACCATTCTTTCTTGCTATTACAACACCTTCGTATGCTTGTAATCTGTACTTTTCACCTTCTTTAATCTTAACCCATACTTTTACAGTATCGCCAACATTAAATTTTGGTGCATCATCTTTCAAGTTTTCTTTTTCGATAATGTCTATAATATTCACTGACTTTTTCCTCCTATTATAATCCCAAAGTGTTCTTAACCAATAAAAATTGTCAGCGGACCACTCGAAGTCGTGTAAATAATATCATATATGTAAAATAAATACAAGTGTTTTTTTGTATTTTTTTAAACTATTTTTTTAAACAAATGCATTTTGTATGTGATTTATGTTTTCACCTAATATTTCTATCACATCAAAGCGGCAATTTTTATCAAAATTTTTTGTTTTTTGAAGATACCACGTTGCAACCATTTTTATTTTGCGTTGCTTATATGGTGTAACAGCTTCTCGTGGTAGACCATATTTTGTGCTATTTCTCTTTTTTACTTCAACAAATATAATTGTGTTATCTTTTGTTGCAATTATGTCTATTTCACCAATTTTACACTTGTAATTTGTTTCCAAAATTTTATAATTATTTTCAATTAGATAGTGAAATGCTTGAGCCTCTCCTGAATTACCTTGAATTTTTGTATTCATTAATTACCTTCCACAAAGTTTTTTATAAATGTATCACGATGAATTGGACATTTGCCATATTTTTTTAGTGCTTCAATATGTTCTTTTGTTCCATAGCCTTTGTGTTTTTTGAAATTGTACTCTGGATATTTTGCATCTAGCTCTTCCATTAACCTATCTCTGTATACTTTGGCTAAAATTGAAGCAGCTGCAATTGAATAACTTTTTGCATCACCTTTGATGATTGGAAAACACTCAACACCATTGTTTAAGCCTTTTACAGCATCAACAAGCACGATGTCTGGATTGACTGACAACTGTTTTACGCAATTGTTCATTCCTTGCTTTGTGGCTTCCAAAATGTTTATTTTGTCTATTGTTATATGGTCAACTTCACAAATTTTGTAGGCAATTGCTGTGCTGATTATTTTGTCGTATAGTTCGTCTCTCTTTTTTGCAGAGAGTTTTTTGCTATCGTTTACACCATCAATAATTTTGTCTTCTTCAAGTGGCATAATTACACAAGCGCAAACAACAGGTCCAGCAAGTGGGCCCCTGCCTGCTTCATCCATTCCTGCAATTAGTTTGTACCCTTTTGACTCAAACTCTCTTTCGTACTCTAACATTTATACCTCATCTAATGTGATTTTGCCTAGCTTGCCTTTTTTGAATTCTTCCAAAACAAAACTGCAAGTTCTGTCATAATCTATATCTCCTTTAAGCATAAAATGCTTAAAAATTGAAATGTCTTCCAAAACTTCTAGTGCTGTTTTTGTTGTGTCAACATTATATCTTTCTTTTAAGCTGTTTGGATAACTTTTGATTAAAATTTCAACCAAAGATAGTGCCAATTCATTTTGGTCAAGGATTTCTCCTTTGATGCTACCAATTAGTGCCAAGTTTGTTGCAATAGTTTGATTATCTAAGTTTGGCCAAAGTGTTCCAGGAGTGTCTAATAGTTCAAAACCATTTTTTAGTTTTACCCATTGTTTGCCCCTTGTTACGCCAGCCCTGTCGCCTGTGATTGCCTTTTTTTGACCACACAAGTTGTTAACAAGTGTACTTTTGCCAGAGTTTGGAACTCCAACAACCATTGCTCTTAAAAATGCATTCATTCCCTTTGCTTTGTATTTTTCTAACTTTGCCTTGCATAATTCTTTCATTATTGGTTCAATTGTTGAATTTGCACCACTAGTTGTACTTGTTAAAACAATGCACTTTGAATTTTGCATTGATGATAACTTTTGTTGAACTACTTTAATTTTGTTTTCATCGCCAAGGTCTGCCTTGTTGATGACATACAAAATTGGTTTGTTGATGCTTAAAGCATCAAATTTTGGATTAAAACATGAAAAAGGTGCTCTGGAATCCAGAACATAAATTAGCATATCTACATTTTTAATTTCTCCCGTCATTTGATTTAAGGACTTTGCCATATGACCAGGAAACCAATTTATTTTTGCCATTTATTCACCTTTTTTTAATAAATCTGGGCGTCTGTTTTCTGTTATTTGTTGTGATTGTTGTTCACGCCACTCTTTTATTTTTTTATGATTGCCAGAAAGTAATACTTCGGGTACTGCTTTGCCCTCAAAATTGTCTGGCTTTGTGTATTGTGGATACTCTAGGAGCCCATTGGAAAAACTTTCTTCTTCTAATGAATTTTCTGTTATTACATTTGGAATATTTCGAACAATGCTGTCAATCATGACCATTGCAGGAAGTTCTCCACCCGTTAGAACATAATCTCCTATTGAAATTTCTTCTGCATTCAAAATTTCTAGTGCTCTTTCGTCAACACCTTCATAATGTCCGCAAAGAATTATGAGATGCTCTTGTTTTGCCAAATCTTTTGCAATTTGTTGATTGAATGTTTTGCCTTTTGGGCTTGTGAATATTACTTTTGCTCCACTTACATCTAAACTTCTGAAAGCATCAACAATTGGTTGAGCCATCATTACCATACCAGCACCACCACCATATGGTGTGTCGTCACATTTTTTGTGTGCATCTTTTGAAAAATCTCGAATATTAACTACGTTAATTTGGAATAGTTTTTTGTCTTGGCCACGCTTTAATATGCTATGGTCAAGAGCAGAAAACATTTCTGGAAAAAGTGTCAAAATGTCTATTTTCATACTTTTGCCTCGTCATATAAATCTCTTTTGGCAACAATTTTTTTGTCTGTTGTGTTGATATCAACAAAAATTCTTGTTGCAAAAGGCACCATTACTTCTCTACCTTCTTCCAAAATGACAAATATGTCTGTTGCTCCATAGTTTTCTATATCTAAAATTGTGCCAAGATAGTTTTCATTTTCATCGTAGATTTCGCAGCCAATTATGTCATCAGTAAAATATGTGTCTGGATTAAGATTGATTTCTTCTTCATCAACATACACATCTTTGTTTCTATATTTTTCTGCAACATCCCTGTCGCTAACACCTGGCAAAGTTACATAGAAAAATCCATTTCGCACTGCCCAATTCTTTACTTTTATTAGTTCTCCATTTTCGCTAAAGCTAATGCTGGATATTTTTTTGAATTGGTTGAGTTTGTCATCATTTGGATATATTTTTAGTTCGCCTTTTATGCCTTGTGGCTTTACGATTTTTCCAATTAATACTCTCATTTTGTCTCCATACAAAAAACAGGCAGTTATATGCCTATTTATTGTTTATTTTTACATTGTATCTAATTTTTTCTTTGGCTGACACAGACTTTACAATTGCTCTTATACTTTGAGCAATTCTGCCATTTTTGCCAATTACTTTACCAATATCATCTTCGGCAACATTAACAATTATGTTAATATCACTTCCATCACGTTCTGATTTGATTTCTACGGCGTCTTGGTTGTCAACTAAACATCTTACAATGTATCCAACTAATTCTTCCATAAATTCTCCTTCCTGTGACTTATTTTCTTTCAATTACGCCACTTTTAACAAGTAATTCTTTGGCAGTTTCTGTTGGTTGAGCACCATTAGCAAGCCATTTTGCAGCTTTTTCATTGTCAATTTTAACTTCTGCTGGATTTGTGAGTGGATTGTATGTTCCAAGAACCTCAACAAATTTTCCATCTCTTGGTGATCTTGAATCTGCAACAACTACTCTATAGAAAGGTGCCTTTTTGTCGCCAAGTCTTGTTAATCTAATTTTTAATGCCATTTTTATTTTCTCCTTTTTGTTTTTATATATTAATTTTTAATATATCCTAAAATAATCTTCCAAAGCCACGTTTGTTTTTCATTTGTTTCATCATTTCTTTGGATTGTTCGAATTGCTTAATTAGTGCATTAACATCTTGAATTGTTGTTCCACTTCCTGTTGCAATTCTTTTTCTTTGACTTCCTTTGATTAACTCTGGATGAAGTCTTTCCTTTTTTGTCATACTTTGAATTATCGCTTTATTCTTTTTGAGTGCATTTTCATCAACTGTTGCACCCTTTAGTTTTTGACTTAAACCAGGTATCATTTGGATTAAATCGTTTATGTTGCCCATTTTGTTAATTCTTTCTAGTTGGCTTAAGTAATCTTCAAAAGTGAACGAATTTTCACGGAATGTTTTTTCCATTTGTTTCATTTCTTCTTCTGTGACTGCTTCTTGTGCTTTTTCTATTAAACTAAGGACATCACCCATTCCCAAAATTCTTGAAGCTATTCTGTCTGGATAGAATGGTTCTATGTCGCCAATCTTTTCGCCTATACCAGAAAATTTGATTGGCTTGCCTGTGATTGCCTTAATTGAAAGTGCTGCACCACCACGAGTATCACCATCAAGTTTTGTGATGATTACACCTGTGACATCTAAGTCATTGTTGAAACTTTCGGCAACAGTAACTGCATCTTGACCTGTCATTGCATCAACAGTAAGTAAAATTTCTGTTGGATTTACTTCTTTTTTGATGTTTTTGAGTTCTGTCATTAGTTCTTCGTTGATGTGAAGACGGCCTGCAGTATCAATAATAACAGTGTCAAAACCTTGCTTAAGTGCAAATTCTACAGCTTCTTTTGCTGTTTTTACAGGATTTTGAGTGCCTTTTTCAAAAACTTCTACTTTGGCTTGACTGCCAACAACTTTTAATTGATTGATTGCAGCTGGTCTATAGATATCACAAGCTACAAGAAGTGGACGCTTGCCAGACTTTTTGAGATATGCACCAAGTTTGGCACACATTGTTGTTTTTCCGGCACCTTGAAGTCCACACATCATTATAATTGTTGGTGGTTTTGAAGCTACTGCAAGTTTTTGATTTTGGCTGCTCATTAACGCAACTAATTCTTCATTTACAATTTTGATAACTTGTTGCCCTGGAGTCAAACTTTTGAGAACTTTGTCCCCAACGGCTTTTTCGGAAACAGACTTTACAAAATCTTTTACAACAAGATAGTTTACATCAGCTTCCAAAAGAGCAAGCTTAACTTCTCTCATTGCTTCTTTGATTTCTAGCTCTGTAAGTTTTCCGCGTTTTGTAAGTTTTGAAAATATGTGCGACATCTTTTCGCTTAAACTTCCAAACAATGCCATTACATTTCCTCCAATAATTGCTTAATTTTTGCTTTGCAACTAGCGTCATCAAGATTGCAAGCATCTTTTAGTTGTTGTTTTAGACTACACAAATTTAGCTTTTGTTCGTAATAATTGAGTTTTTGCTTTGCCTTGTTTATTGCGTCCAAAACTGCGCTACGGCTAATCCCATAATTTTCCGCAATTTCACCAAGCGACATGTCATTTAGAATAAAATCACAAAGCATTTGTTTTTGCTTTTGACTAAGTAATTCGCCATAAACATCTATTAGTAAACCAACCTTTACATTTTCTTCTAAACTCATAATCACCTGTCAAGTAAAATTACTTTACAGTTAAATATATCATACACTTTTTATTTTGGCAAGTGTTTATTTGAAAAATATTATAAAAGTTTTAATATTATTTGATTAGTTACTCCAAACTTGTCTTCACAAACTCTTATGTAATCTTCATCTTCTGTGATAAAGTGATTATCCCTTAGATTGTCTATTATCTCTTTTTTGTCATCATAGTTATAACCATAGTTTTTGAGTGTGTGTTTGTTTACTCCATTTTGAGTTCTAAGTCCAAGCATGATTAATTCTTCAATTATTTCTTCATTAGACAAATTCTCTTTTTGATAGTTGAAATCAAAATTTAGATATTCATCCATTACACTCGTGTTGCTATACCTTGCACCACAAACAAAAGAATGGGCTGCAAGACCAAAACCATAGTACTCTGTCATTTGCCAATAACCTTGATTGTGCTTACACTCGAAGCCTTGCAAACTGAAATTTGAAATTTCGTACCTATGGTAATTTTTCTTTTTTAAGTACCCTACCATTTTGTTGTACATGTAAACACATTTGTCTTCTGTTGGCACTTTAACTTTTTTGTCTTCAATAAGTTTTGTGAGCTTTGTTCCACTCTCGTTAATTAGCATATATGCAGAAATGTGAGTTACTCCCAATTTGATAATTTGGCTTAAATTTGACTTAAGTGAAAAATAACTTTGATTTGGTATTCCAATTAAAAAATCGGCATTTATGTTAGAAAAACCACACATTTTTGCTAATTTTATGGCATTTTTTGCTTGTTTTTTGTTATGACGTCTTCCAATTTGCTTAAGTTGTTTGTTGTTTAATGTTTGAACTCCAAAGCTAATTCTGTTAACCCCACAACTCTTGTATGCAAATAATTTTTGTTCCGTTATTGAACATGGATTGCACTCGATTGAAATTTCCGCATCACTCTTTATGATGTAATTTTCTTTGATTGCAAGTAAAATTTTTTGAATGTATTTTTCATCAACGCTACTTGGAGTACCGCCACCAATATAGATTGATGACACTTCAAAATTCTTGTTTGAGTTAAATTTTATTTCTTCCAGTAACTTTTCAAAATATTTTGTTCTTATTTCTTGTGGATAATTTGCCGAGCAAAAATTACAGTAATAACACTTACTGTCACAAAAAGGAATATGAACATATATCATTTTGTTAATCATTGTCATCAGTTTTTAGTATGCTAATAAATGCTTCACTTGGAAGTTCAACTGAACCAAATTGACGCATACGTTTTTTGCCTGCTTTTTGTTTTTCGAGTAGTTTTCTCTTACGAGAAATATCGCCACCATAACACTTTGCAAGAACATCTTTACGCATTGCACTAACTGTCTCTCTTGCAATAATCTTTCCACCAATACATGCTTGGATTGGAACTTCAAACAATTGTCTTGGAATTACTTTTTTAAGTTTTTCGGCTATCTGTCTGCCACGAGTGTATGCCTTGTCTTTGTGAACAATTAAACTTAGTGCATCACAAGTTTCGCCATTGAGCATTAAATCTAGTTTTACAAGGTCACTTGGCATAAATCCATATATTTCGTAGTCAAGGCTTGCATAACCACGAGTACGAGATTTGAGTGCATCAAAAAAGTCATATATCATTTCACCAAGTGGCATTTTGTATTCCATAACTACCCTGGTTTTTTCAATATATTGCATATCAATATATTCACCACGTTTTTCTTGGCATAATTCCATTATTGCTCCAACATATTCTGGTGGAGTGTAAACATGAAGTTTTATCATTGGTTCTTCAATACGCTCTATTTCACTAACTTTTGGAAGCATACTTGGATTGCTCACTTCAAGCATTTCGCCATCTGTTTTGAAAACATGATAACTAACACTTGGTGCAGTTGTTATTATATCCAAATTGAATTCACGCTCTAGTCTTTCTGTAATTATTTCCATATGAAGTAAGCCCAAAAAGCCACATCTAAAGCCAAATCCAAGAGCGATTGATGTTTCTGGAGTAAAATTGAGCGATGCATCATTGAGTTTTAACTTTTCAAGTGCATCTTTTAGGTCACCATATCTATTCCCATCGACTGGGAAAATTCCACTAAACACAACTGGCTGTACTTCTTTGTAGCCAGGAAGAGCATGCTCACATGGATTTTCTGCATTTGTGATTGTGTCACCAACTTTTGTGTCTGACAAGTTCTTTATGCTGGCACAAATATAGCCAACATCACCAACTTGCAACATATCAACTTGTTTCATTGATGGAGTAAATACACCAACTTCTGTGACATCATATACTTTGCCTGTTGTCATCATTTTGATTTTGTCACCAATTTTTACACTTCCATCAACAATTCTAACAAAAGATATTGCACCCTTAAAATTATCATAACAACTATCAAATATAAGTGCTTTGAGTGGTTTTTGTACATCACCTTTGGGTGCTGGAATACACTCAACAATTTGTTTGAGTACATCATCTATGTTTATGTTATCTTTTGCAGAAATACATGGACACTCATCTGCTGGAAGTCCAATAATATCTTCAATTTCTTTTTTACATTTTTCTATATCTGCACTTGGTAAGTCAATTTTGTTGATAACTGGCAATATTTCCAAGTTGTTATCAAGTGCCAAATATGTGTTTGCTATTGTTTGTGCTTCAACACCTTGAGAAGCATCAACAATTAGTATTGCCCCTTCACATGCAGCCAAAGAACGTGACACTTCATAAGTAAAGTCAACATGTCCTGGTGTGTCAATTAAGTTAAGTATATATTCTTCGCCATTATAGTTATAGAACATTCTTGTTGGGGTTAACTTGATTGTAATTCCCCTTTCTCTTTCTAGATCCATGCTATCCAAGAGTTGTTCACTCATGTCACGCTTTGAAACCGTTCCCGTATTCTCTATAAGACGATCTGCAAGTGTGCTTTTCCCATGGTCAATGTGCGCTATTATACAAAAATTTCTTATCTTTGATTGCCTTAAATTCATTACTACTCCGTTAATTCTAGGTTTAGTATATATAATATTACTAAAATAAGCAAATAAAAGACTTAAAATTGACAAAAATTGTGGACATAATATGCCAAATTATGGTATATTATAACAAAGGATTTTTTATGGATATTTTTAAATCATGGCTAGTTGAAAGATGTATTGCACATAGAGGACTTCATAATGATGAATTCCCAGAAAACTCTATTGGTGCTTTTAAGAACGCAGTTGATAATGGTTACCCTATTGAACTTGATGTTCATTTGGTTTCCGATGGAACATTGGTCGTGTTCCACGACGATATTTTGGCAAGAGCAACAGGAAAAGATGGCTATGTTGCCAACCTTACAAAAGATGTTCTTGGTGAATACAAATTGTTTGGAACAGAATATACAATCCCAACATTTGAAGAAGTACTAAAATTGGTTAATGGACAAGTACCAATTTTGATTGAAATCAAAAATACAGGTAAAGTTGGCGACCTTGAAAGTACACTTCTTAAAATGTTGAATGAATATGACGGCGAATTTGCAATTGAATCATTTAACCCATATGTTCTTGAATGGTTCAAAAAGAATGCTCCAAACATTGTTCGTGGTCAACTTTCTGGATACTTTAAAGGTGAAAAACTAAGTTTTGTTAAAAAATATGCACTAAAAAGAATGATGCTAAACAAAAAAGTTGCATGCCCTGACTTTATTGCATACGAATCAAAAACACTTCCAAATAGGTTTGTTAAAAAATATAAACAACTTCCACTTATTGCCTGGACTGTTAGAAGTCAAGAAGAATATTTGAAAGTAGTAAAATATTGCGATAATGTTATATTCGAAAACTTCGAACCAAAAATATAAAAACAAAAAAATAGCGACGAATTTCGTTGTTTCTGCACAACGTTCCCCACATAATCACTTACCTATGTAAGCTCAAATGTGTGGACATTGTGCGAGCCTAGAACTTCATTCGCTATTTTTTGTTTTTGTTTTAGTATGTTATATATTAGTAACTTGATAAATTTTTATTATAAGCCATTTAATTCTTAACAATTTTTTTTCTTTTCTTAAAATAAATAAAGTAAAATATAACAACAAAAATTAATACCAATCCACCAAGAACTAAACCTACTATTGTTATAATTTTTACATTTATGTCTTTAACGTTAATTTCAAAGTGTTGAACAATTTGTTTATTAAAAGTTGTTGTTATACTAATTAAATAACTGCCTTCATCTTCTATAATAAAATTAAAGCCTACATCATTATAATAAACATCAACGATATCACCCGTTGCACTTCTAATTTCAAAAATCAAACTATTATCTGGTAAATCTAAATTATCACAAACTTTATTAATATTTTCTGTTTTAATTGTAATAGTTTCTTTAGTATAATAGTTTTCGTTTGGAAATAATTCTTTAAAATCATCTTCTGATAATACTCCTATAAAAACATTTACTAAAAATGTTTTTGTAATTCTTCGAGTATTGCCGGCATCATCAGTTGCTGAAAACTCGACAGAATATTCTCCTGCTTCCATAATAATATATTCAAATTTACTCTCTTGCCCTGAAAGATTGTTTGTTAAAATCGTATTATTTGTATTATTTTTTACAACAATCTTTATATCTCTATTGGATATAGAAGTTGTGTAATTGTCTGTTATAGTTATTTTTGAAATATCAATAGACAGTTTTGAACCAATTCTCATTGTCGTTGGTATAATATCATCAGAAAGTTCAATATTTGGAGCAATAATATCACCAGCTATTATTGTAAATGTTTTTACAGTTGAATTCTTATTTACATCTTTATCACAAACAGTATATTTTATGGTATATTTTTCATTATATCTCAAAGTAACTTTTC
>DBWI01000004.1:0-3444 GCA_002308915.1 Christensenella sp. UBA1242
TACTAAATAAATAAAAAGATTTCCCTAAAGGGAAATCTTAATTTTTTTTTATATTTATTTTATTAAATATTTTTTTACATATTTTCTGTGATTTCTGCCAAAAATTCAAAATAATTTTTAATATCTTTATTGCTTGTATATTTGCATTCCAAATTATAATCATTCCAAATTATATTATATTTTTTGCAGAGTTCTTTAACTTTTTCTTCTGGCAAAGTTATTATTTGCATATGGTCAGCAAAGTCGGTGAGTAGTGCTTCACCATTATCATTCAAAACATCAACAAAACAATAATTGTATGGGTCAAGGAGTTGTTCTGTGTCAATTTGAACACAGCCTTGGTTTAGCCATCTAAACTTGTATTCTTTGCCAATTTCTTCTAATGCTTTTTTAAATTCCATTATTGTTTACCTCCATCCCAAGAGTTATCCAAATCGCCAGGTCTTCTGATGTCAGGTATATCACAACTGAACAAAGGTTGAGACATTGAATAAAGATAATCATCTTGCACTTGTTCGTTGATGTCAACTTTTGCATTGCATAAGTTAAGGAAATAATTAACCATTTTTTTAAACATAAATTTATCTGTAACATTTTCTAGGTCATAATTAAAGAATGGAAGTTCTTCTGCAAGTGAGTAAGAAAGTGAATCTGTTACAACTTGTGTTATATAATCAATTTTGTGAAGGTGAGGTGTTCTTGCGTAAGTCACTTCTGATTCTTTTTTTGCAACATGGCCATTATATAGATAATTTGGATGTGGATGTCCTGATGAATCTAATCTAAGCAAGTTGACCCAGGCTTGACCTTGAACGCAAGCATGAAGTTGAATACTGAAATTTGAGAAATCCTTGTGTTGACAGTTGCTTTCAATTTTTAACAAGAATAACACATGTTTGCCATCTTTTTCTCCTAATAAAAGAGTGCCATGAATAGACTTACCATTATGGTTAAAACTAAATACTTCATTTATTGCTTTTTTAGGCATTGTAATCATGTTGTTGATTGTTTCATCTGAGAATGGCATTCTGCATTCTTGAACAATATACTTTTTTGCAATATCTTGTGCATCAATAGAATGCAAATTAAAATTGCTTGGCAAATAGATATCGTCAAATATTGTGTCGCCATATATTTCTTTGGCTTCGTTTTTTGCGATATTTTCTTTTTCGTCAAAATCCATTTCGTTTGTGTACATAATACCCAAACTTTTATTTTTTTCAAAATTACATTTCATACCTTAATTTTATACCATTAAACAATTTATGTCAATACCAAAAAGATTATTAAAAGTATTTTAATATTTAAAAAAAAGTGTTATAATAACCGTATGGATGAATTTATTAAAATACGTGGTGCACGTGAAAATAACTTAAAGAATATTGATGTTGATATACCAAGAAACAAGTTGGTTGTTTTTTCTGGTGTTAGTGGCAGCGGAAAAAGTACTTTGGCATTTGATACAATTTTTGCTGAAGGACAAAGAAGGTATATTGAATCTCTTTCTAGTTATGCTAGACAATTTTTGGGACAAAGCCAAAAGCCAGATGTTGATAGCATAAGTGGACTTAGTCCAGCAATTTCTATTGACCAAAAGACAACAAATCACAATCCACGTTCAACAGTTGGAACAATAACAGAAATTTATGACTATATGAGACTTTTGTATTCAAGAGTTGGTGTGCCATATTGTCCAAATTGCAACAAACCAATCAAAAAACAAACGGTTGATGGCATTGTTGACAAAGTTCTTGAATTGCCAGTTGGCACAAAGATTATGATTATGAGTCCTGTTGTTCGTGCAAAAAAGGGTGCTCAAGAGAAACTATTTGAAAAGCTTAAAAAATCTGGGTTTGTTCGTGTTGAAGTTGATGATGCAATATATAATTTTGATGAAGACATAAAATTAGATAAAAACAAAAAACACACTATTAGTGTGGTTGTGGATAGATTGGTAATAAACGAAGATGTCAAATCTCGACTATTTGAAAGTATAGAAACAGCAATAAAACTTGCTGAAGGATTATGCGAAATTAGTGTTGATGGACAAAAAACATTGTACAGTACACTTTTTGCTTGTCCAGATTGTGGTTGGACTTTGCAAGAAATTACACCAAGAATGTTTTCTTTTAATAATCCGTTTGGGGCTTGTCCACATTGTACAGGTATTGGGTATGTTGAAGATATTGATGAAGGCTTAGTTCTAAAGAACTCTCATCTTTCAATTCGTGAAGGTGCGCTCAAAATTTCTGGTTGGAGTGGTGAAATTGGAAGCATGGCAGGAATGTATTTCAATACACTTTCAAAGCATTATGGACTTGATTTAGATAAACCACTTAAAGATTTACCAAAAGATATGCTTAATCTTGTTCTTTATGGCAATGGCGGAGAAAAGATAAGAATGGAAATGAGTAATTCCAACTTTACTGGTTCATTTAATGCATCTTTTGAAGGAGTTATAAATAACTTAAGAAGAAGATATAAAGAAACTACAAGCGAGTATGTTAAGTTTGAAATAGGCAAGTTTATGCATTCTATGGTTTGTCCAGAATGTCATGGAAAAAGATTAAATCAAGCAGCACTTAGCGTTAAGATTAACCAAAAAGATATTTTGGAAATGAGCGAAATGAGTGTTGTTGACTTGCTTGCATATATGGATAAATTAAAATTTGAGAAAAACGAACTTGCAATAAGTGAGCCAATAACAAAAGAGATTAAGGCAAGATTAAACTTTTTGAAAGATGTTGGACTTGGCTATTTGTCATTATCACGAAGTGCTGATACATTAAGTGGCGGTGAAAGCCAAAGAATTAGACTTGCGACACAAATTGGCAGTGGACTTGTTGGTGTGTTATATATTCTTGATGAGCCAAGTATTGGACTTCATCAAAGAGATAACGATAAATTACTTGCAACTCTCAAACACTTAAAAGATTTGGGTAACACTCTTATTGTTGTTGAACATGATGAAGATACAATTCGTGCTGCCGACTATATTGTTGATGTTGGCTCCAAAGCTGGTGTGCATGGCGGCGAAATTGTCGCAACTGGCACTGTTGAAGATATAATAAATAATCCAAAGAGTATTACCGGTAGATATCTTGCAGGGAAAGAAAAAATTGAAGTTCCAACAAACAGGCGTAAACCAAAAGAATATTTGCAAATTATTGGTGCAGCGCAAAATAACTTAAAAAACATTGATGTTGACATTCCACTTGGTGTGTTTACATGTGTTACAGGTGTTAGTGGAAGTGGAAAAAGTAGTTTGGTTAATGGAGTGCTTTATCCAAAACTTGTAAATGAACTTAATGGGGCAAGTCAAATGCTTGGCAAGTTTAAGGAAATAAAAAATATTTCAAAATTAGACAAAGTTATTTGCATAGACCAAGCCCCAATAGGAAGAACTCCACGCAGTAATCCAGCAACTTATACTGGACTTTGGAC
>DBWI01000004.1:3506-5793 GCA_002308915.1 Christensenella sp. UBA1242
AGATTTAGTTTTAATGTTAAAGGCGGCAGGTGTGAAGAGTGCGAAGGTGCAGGTGTTAAACAAATTGAGATGTACTTTTTGCCAGATATAACTGTTCCTTGTGAAGTATGCAAGGGGCATAGATACAACAGCGAAACACTGGAAGTTAAATATAAAGGCAAGAGCATAAGTGATGTTCTTGATATGACCGTTGAAGAAGCTGTAGGATTTTTTGAAAACATTCCTGCAATATATAACAAAGTTAAGGCACTATACGATGTTGGTCTTGGATATATCAAACTAGGTCAACCTGCAACTGAGCTAAGTGGTGGTGAAGCACAAAGAGTAAAACTTGCAACTGAACTTAGCAAAAGGTCAACAGGAAAGACAATCTATATTCTTGACGAACCAACAACTGGTCTTCATATTGATGATGTTAAAAAACTTATTGCAATTTTACAAAAATTAGTGCAAAATAATAATACAGTGGTAGTTATTGAACACAACCTTGATGTTATTAAGTGTGCAGATTATATCATTGACCTTGGACCAGAAGGTGGAGATTCTGGTGGAACAGTTGTTGCAACAGGAACACCAGAGCAAGTCGCAAATGTAAAACAAAGTTTTACAGGACAATATTTGAAAAAGGTATTATAGATGCAAAATTATTACACAAAGTTAGGCGTAAAAAGAGATGCAAGTCTGGATGAAATAAAAAAGGCTTATTTAAAGCAACTAAAAAAATATCATCCAGATATTTATTCTGGCGACCAAGATTTTGCACAAAAAAAGACAGCAGAACTTAATGAAATATATGGTGTTTTGAAAGATAAAAAACTAAGACAAAAATACGATTACGAAACTTTTGAAAAACCACAACAAGAAATACTAAACAAAGATGAAATGATTGATGAAAACTTGTTTTCACAAATGATAATAAGACTAAGGAAAGGATTTGCTGCAAACAAGCAAAAAGCAAAAGAAAAGAAAAACAGCAAAGCAAATTCAACAAAAACAAAAAATGTAAAGCCAGAAGAAAAACCAGTTCAACCAAAACCAGAAAAGCCAAAAGAGAACTTGTCTCAATCTGCAGACAAGAGTACTGTTAAACAGGAACTTGTAAAAAAAGATGATTACAAACCAAATGACAAAGATGAATTAGAGAAAAAAAGACTAATGATTTTGATAGGTTCAATCGTTGCGGCAATATTATTGATAGTTTTAATATTTTTGATTATATAAAAGGAGTTACTTACTCCTTTTTTTGTGATATCTTTTGCATAGTTTATCAAAAATGCTATAATTAAATTATTAGGAGACTTTAATGGATAACAAAAGAAAAAAACTAATATTTTTGTTAATTAGTGGTATTTGTTTGGTTTTGTGTGTTGCTGTTTTGGCGGTTGTGTTGATTGTCAACAATAACAAGCAAGACAACATAAATTTTGTTATTGAAGACACTTTGCCACAAGGTAATAACAAGCAAGCAAAAGTAATTTTGTTAGGTGGACAATCAAATGCTTCTGGTTGTAGTATTGAAACATATCTTCAAAAAAATGTTTCTGCAGAAAAATTCGCAGAGCTCAAAAATGGCTATGATAACATCTATATAAATTACTACACATCTGGGAACAACATTTCCAACGGATTTGTAAAAACTTCAACCAATCAAGGTGAAGCAGGTGGACATTTTGGACCAGAAGTTGGTCTTGCAGAAAAACTACATGAGTTGTATCCAAACCAAATATTTTTTATTCTCAAATTTGCTTGGGGTGGAACAAACTTATTTGAGCAATGGCTTTCACCATCAAGTCAAGGCAAAACTGGTAATTTGTACCACAACTTTGTGAGATTTGTTAATCAAAATATGAAGTACATAAAATCCAAAGGATATAATGCAAAGATTGAAGGGATGTGTTGGATGCAAGGTGAATCAGATTCATTTTCTACTGACCATGCAATAGGATACAAAAACAATTTAAATAATTTCATCAAAGATTTGCGAAAAGATTTCAAAGAATATTCTGCTCAAGATGGTATTGCTTTTGTTGATGCTTACATTGCAAACAATCCAATGTTTTGGGTGTATTGTGAAATGGTGAACAATTCCAAAAAAGCAGTTGCAGAAAGTTCTGAATTAAATGTCGTTATAGATACCAATGCTTATGGACTTGTTTGCGATAAGGAGCCAGAAGAAAAAC
Source organism: Christensenella sp. UBA1242 (assembly GCA_002308915.1). Lineage (GTDB taxonomy): Bacteria > Bacillota > Clostridia > Christensenellales > UBA1242 > UBA5893. Next base: position 5,687 of record DBWI01000004.1, read on the forward strand.
CAGATATTCCACATTATGACTCACTTAGTCAAAGAAAACTTGGAAACTTGTTTGCAGAGCAGTTGGCGCAATTTTTGTAATATATTTGGAGCTAACAAAAATGGAAG
>DBWI01000004.1:5825-6114 GCA_002308915.1 Christensenella sp. UBA1242
TTTTTTGGTGGAGCAGGTGTTTCAACAGAAAGTGGAGTTCCAGACTTTAGAAGCAAAGACGGACTATACAACAATCGTGGTGTTGAATTTGATGAACAATATTCACCAGAATTTTTGTTGAGTCATAGTTGTTTGGTTTACAAACCAGAAGTATTTTTTGAGTTTTATCGTCAAAAAATGGATGCAAGAAATATTGAACCAAATTTTGCACATTTATATCTTGCCCAGCTTGAAAAACAAGGCAAACTTAAAGCTGTTATCACTCAAAATATTGATGGACTTCATCAAA
>DBWI01000004.1:6262-6436 GCA_002308915.1 Christensenella sp. UBA1242
GAAGATGCAGTCACAAAGGCAATTTCTGCAATATCCAAAGCAGAGGTACTTATTATTGGTGGAACATCACTCACAGTTTATCCAGCTGCATCATTTATTAAATTTTTTGCCGGCAAACATATTGTTGTGATAAACAAAGATAAACTCAAAATATCACTTAACCCACAAACCGAC
>DBWI01000004.1:6501-6754 GCA_002308915.1 Christensenella sp. UBA1242
TCTAACTAATTCAAGTTAGGGTGTTGTTTTATTAAAAGATTATTTCATTGACTTGTAAAAAATAATATTAATTTGTTAAGCCAATTTTAAATATTAAATTCATTGATTTTTTAAAAGATTCATTAGATATTCTGATGCTTTATTTACATTTGCGTCAATATATTTGTACATTTCAGTTTTTATTTTTTCAGTATTTTTTTGCACATCAATAATTGTATCAGCTAAATTATGTTTCTTATAAAATGGAGTAAAG
>DBWI01000004.1:6766-7270 GCA_002308915.1 Christensenella sp. UBA1242
GTTTCTATTTTTAATATTTGTTCAAGTATTTTTACAATTCCGAATGGGGCATATTTTTTTATAAATGATCCTATTCCAAAATTTTCGCTAAAAAATTGTATTGCTTTAATTTCTTCATCAGAGAATATTTTTAGTTGATAATCAAGATTTAACTGTTCCATTTTTTTATAAAGTTCAATGCAATCCTTGTTAAAATTATGAAATGCACTAAATGTATCTGATAACATTATTTCATTTTCATTATCAGTAGTTTTATGTTTATTATCCATCATAAACAAATATTCAATATTGTCCATAATCATTTTTTTGTCATAATAATTGAAATTGAATTTATCAGACATACGTTCGTAAAAGACTTTGAAGACAAACATATTAGTTTCAAAATTTTCTATGTCAATATCATAGTCGCTAAAAGAACTTTTTAAATTAAATTTATCTATAATTTGGTCTTCTCTCAAGTTTATGCTCATAACAAAAAATGATAAAGATATATTAACCGAACTA
>DBWI01000004.1:7326-7484 GCA_002308915.1 Christensenella sp. UBA1242
TTTTGTTGCTTATATGTTTATTAACATCATTTATCAATTCATATGCAAAAGATACGCAAAAAGAACAGAAAAGTCCTGAGAAAATTGCTAACAATGTAGGATCGTTAGAAAACTTAATTAACAAAAGAAGATTGCTTATAATAAAAAGTATTATTAAT